>QCBK01000042.1 GCA_003281635.1 Prochlorococcus sp. AG-347-G22 | reverse complement strand
ATGATTAGATGTTTTATAAATTATTCTCAAAAAAAATTTTCTTACGTTGATTAGTATAAAATTTTACATGAAAAAGTTTTTAAAGAAATTAATTTAACGTTTTTAGATTTTATTATTTTAATGTAAACATTTTGAAGTTATGACTGTAGGAATTTATTACGCAACTACAACTGGAAAAACTGAAGACGTGGCTGATCGTCTTCACAACTTTATCTCTTCCGCAGAAGCACCCAAAGATGTATCTGATGTGGATGATCTTTCGGAATTTGAGGGTCTTGATGGAATTATCTGCGGTATACCTACTTGGAATACTGGAGCCGATGAAGAAAGATCGGGAACTGCTTGGGATTCAATCTTGGAGGATATTGGTGAACTAAGTTTATCAGGTAAAAAAGTTGCAATTTTTGGTTTAGGTGACTCTTCTACCTACACAGAAAACTATTGCGATGCAATGGAAGAACTTCATAGCTACTTCACTAAAGCAGGTGCCGAAATGGTCGGTTACGTAGATAAATCTTCTTATACATTTGAAGAATCTAAAAGTGTTATGGGAGAAAGCTTTTGTGGATTGCCTCTTGATGAGGATAGTGAATCTGATTTGACCGATTCGCGCCTTGAAACATGGGCTTCTCAGCTTAAGGGTGAAATCCCTTCGTTGGCGTAGGCTTACTCAGATATTACCTCCCTAGTTTGTAACATTTGTTCTTTCACAATATGTTTTTTTTACATAAGTAATTAAATCTGTAAAGAACATGTAAAAACAAAACTTATAAGCAATATGCTCAATTTGCTGTTTACTTAAATCAAGTGTTACAAACTTACGGAAAAACTGATGTTACCTATGACTGGTACGCAGGGAATTCTGGTGTTGTTGGCCGTTCAGGTAAATTCATAGCTGCTCATGCTGCCCATGCAGGCCTAATGATGTTCTGGGCAGGAGCTTTTGGATTGTTTGAATTGGCTCGTTATGACGCCAGTATCCCAATGGGTGCACAGAAAGCAATTGTTTTGCCTCACCTTGCCGGTATTGGAATTGGTGGCGTTGAAAATGGTGTTATTACAGAACCATATGGAATTGTTGTAATTTGCACATTACATCTCATTTTCTCAGCAGTATTGGGTGCTGGGGGATTATTACATTCAAACAAATTTGCAGGTGATCTTGGAGACTATCCAGAAAATAGTAAGCCACAAAAATTTGATTTCGAATGGGATGACCCAGATAAATTAACTTTTATTCTTGGTCATCATCTAATCTTTCTTGGGCTTGGAGCAATTATGTTCGTTGAATGGGCTCGTATTCATGGAATTTACGACCCAGCAATAGGATCTACAAGACAAGTTATTTACAATCTAGATATTGCTGCTATCTGGAATCATCAATTTGATTTTTTAAAAATAGATAGTCTTGAAGACGTTATGGGAGGACATGCTTTCTTAGCTTTCCTTGAAATAATTGGAGGTGTTTTCCATATTTGTACTAAACAATTTGGAGAATATACTGAATTTAAAGGGAAAGGATTACTTGGCGCTGAGGCGATTTTGTCATACTCAGTTGTTGGTGTTTCTTATATGGCTTTTGTTGCTGCTTTTTGGTGTGCTTCAAATACGACCATATATCCAGTTGATCTATATGGAGAACCCTTGAAGCTTCAATTTGAATTCGCCCCATATTTTACTGATACAGTAGATTTGGGTTCAGGAGCATATAGCTCAAGAGCTTGGCTTGCTAATACTCATTTTTATTTGGGTTTCTTTTTCTTACAAGGTCATCTTTGGCACGCATTAAGAGCAATGGGATTTGACTTTAAAAAAATTGGACAAGCTTTTGACAATATTGAAAATACAAAAATTACTCAAAACTAATTTTATCTAATAAAAAACCTCTCCTCTAACAGGGAGGTTTTTTTTTGTAGTATTAATATACGTTTTCAAAAAATTTAATGGATAATCTAAAAGAAATTAATTGTAAAGAGATTTTCAAAAATGCTTATGAAAATCGTTACACCTGGAAGAATGATTTTTAT
>QCBK01000041.1 GCA_003281635.1 Prochlorococcus sp. AG-347-G22 | reverse complement strand
GAATTGATTTATTCAGTAAAAATATCAAGTACTTAATTTGTCAAAATCTTTTTATAAAAATAGTATTTTCTACAAAAAATATTTAGGGCCTGTATTTATAAAAAGACAACAGAAAAACGATAATTATGTATCATTGATTTTTTTAATTATAAAAATTTGCTTTTCCCTCTTAGCAATAATAAGCCTGATTAAGCTTGGCTATAGTTCTAAAGTAAGGTTGACCAGATTAAGGGAAATAGAAAAATCATTTTTATACGAAAAATATAGATTTAATGTTCTAACAGATAAGTTTGATGATTTATTTTCTTCTGGAGGTGAGCAAAGATTTATGAAGGATCAGGATCAAATAATTTCTAGAGACATTATCAGAGTAATATGGCGATGATAAGGATGATCTTGAATCATTCTACTTTTCATTTTTCAATTAAATTTTTTGCTAGTGAGTAAGAACATTAAGGGTTTAGTCCTAATAACAGGAACAACTTCAGGAGTTGGATTAAATACTCTAAAACCTCTATTAAGATTTGGATGGGAGGTTATAGCAGTTAATCGATCAAATAAAAGAGCTATAAAAATAGCAAAAGAATTCTTGACAAAAGAGGAAGTGAAAAATGTTCACTTCATAGAAATAGATCTTTCTAACTTGGATGATGTTAGAAAAGGTTGCGATGAAATATTAGAAAGATTTAAGAAGCCAATAAATTCTCTTATTTGTAATGCAGCAATTTATAAACCGAGACTAAAGAGACCTGAAAGGTCTGCTCAGGGTTTTGAAAACTCTATGGCAGTAAATCATTTTGGGCATTTTCTTATGATAAACCTACTTATGGAAAGTATTTTATCTTCTGAAAGAGAACTTGTTTTAAATGGCAAATCAACCGTATTCAAGCCAAGAATTACAGTATTAGGGACTGTTACGGCTAATTATTCAGAACTTGGAGGAAGGATCCCTATCCCTGCCCCAGCTGATTTGGGAGATTTATCTGGATTCAAAAATGGTTTTTTATTTCCAATAAGTATGGCGAATGGAAAGAAATTTAAACCTGGCAAGGCTTATAAGGATAGTAAACTTTGCAATATGGTGACCGTTCAGGAATTATCAAAAAGATATCCTGCAGAGAAGATTATTGTAAATTCTCTATATCCTGGATGTGTTGCTGATACAAAACTTTTTAGAGATACGCCTTGGTTATTTAGATTCCTTTTCCCGATATTTCAAAAAATCATAACAAAAGGATATGTTTCACAAAGACTGGCAGGAGAGAGGGTCGCTCAAGTGGCAACTTATAAGGAATTTGCTAAATCATCAGTCCATTGGAGCTGGGGAAATCGTCAGAAAACTGGCAGAAAAGCTTTTTCTCAAAAGTTGTCAAAAAGAATAATTGATACGAAGACCTCTCAACAAACTTATGATTTAACAAGCCAATTGGTTGGATTAGATTAATTTAGACTAATCAAATCCTAATAAATCAAAAATTTCTCTATCTTTAAGTGGATTACCTTCTAGAGGTTCTACGTTTTCAAGCATATTTTTGGCAAGAGATAAATATTCATTTTGAACTTCAATAACATCTTCACTTGGTTCCATTTCAAAAATGGTGCATTTTTTTAGTCTTGATCTTCTAATAGCGTCGACATCTTTAAAGTGAGCCATAGTTTTTAAACCTGTTCTTTCATTGAATTTATCAATTTGATCTGTGTCTTTTGATCTATTTGCAACAACTCCACCTAATCTGACTTTATAATTTTTTGCTTTTGCTTTAATTGCAGAGACAATTCTATTCATAGCGAATATTGAATCGAAGTCATTAGCAGTAACAATTAGACAATAATTAGCATGTTGCAATGGAGCTGCAAATCCTCCACAAACGACGTCTCCTAAGACATCAAAAATAACAACGTCAGTATCTTCTAATAAATGATGTTCTTTTAATAGTTTAACTGTCTGACCTGTTACGTATCCCCCGCACCCTGTCCCAGCAGGAGGGCCTCCACTTTCAACGCACATTACGCCATTAAAACCTTCAAACATGAAATCGGTTGGCCTCAATTCTTCGCTATGAAAATCTACCTCTTCGAGAATATCGATAACTGTAGGAACCATTTTGTGCGTCAAAGTGAAAGTGCTATCGTGTTTCGGATCACATCCAATTTGTAGAACCTTTTTACCTAATTTTGAGAATGCTGCAGAAAGGTTTGATGATGTAGTTGATTTTCCGATGCCCCCCTTCCCATAAACGGCGATAACTAAAGCCCCTTCCTCAATATTTATTTTTGGATCTTGCTTTACTTGAACACTTCCTTCTCCATCAAGAGGTCTATTTATAGTACTTGTCATTTAAAGCTTAAAACACATTATTATTTATATTCTTGCAGTGCAAATACACATGAAATATGTTTCTAAACAAATATGTATTTAATTGT
>QCBK01000040.1 GCA_003281635.1 Prochlorococcus sp. AG-347-G22 | reverse complement strand
GTGCCTGTGCTATCCATGTGGCAGCTTATAAATTAGGTCTTTGTAATTCACAAACCATAGTAACCTTACCAGGAGGTAATCTTAAAATTGATTGGTCAAAAGACGATTGTGAAGTAATGATGACCGGTAATGCTAAAAAGGTTTTCTCAGGATCAATGTTAGTAAATTAATGAAAAATAATTTTATCTATTTAGATAATGCATCCACAACTCCATTATCTAAGAATGTTTTAAATATAATCAATTCAACTTATAGGAATTATTGGCATAACCCTTCATCTACATATGAGCTTGGGATAAAATGCTCTACATATCTTGAAAAAATTAGATCTAAAATTGCATATATATTTGAAGCAGATCCAGAGGATATAATTTTTACATCTGGTTCTTCGGAATCGACAAATATTGTATTTAATAATATTTATGAGAGATTTAAAAATGGTAGGGTTGTTATTTCAAATGTCGAACATCAAGCAACAACTATTTGTGCTAATAAACTAAGAAAACAAAATTGGGATATTTACGAATGGAGGGTAAATAATGATGGAATTTTAAATATTTCTAATATCGAAAAATTTTTAAACAATGATACTAAGCTTGTATCAATTATTTGGGGACAAAGTGAAATTGGGACAATACAACCTGTCCAATTTATTGGTTCCAAATGTGAAGAATTAAATATAATGTTTCATTTAGATGGAACTCAAATATTAAGTAATGGAATATTCAGTTGGAAAGATCTTAAATGTGATTTTTTAAGTTTATCCGCTCATAAATTTGGAGGTCCAAAAGGGATCGGTATTCTTTTAACAAAAGAAAAGTCTAGACAAATTTTAAAAAATAATGACATATCACTTACTCAGGAATTTTCAATTAGACAAGGTACACAAGCTTTGCCATTAATCGCTGGAATGTATGAATCACTAAAGAATATTGAAGGAAAAATAAAATTATATGATTACATAACTGAATTTCCTTCTAATAATATTAATAAACTTAAAAATTATTTTTTTCAAAAAATTAAAGATAATAATCATATAAAGATTACGGGTAGTATTAACCATAGACTTCCCAGTCATATTTCTTTTCTACTATTAAATAAACTATTTGAGCCTATAAGGGCTTATAAGATTGTTAATTTCATGTCAGAAAATAAAATAGCCATAAGTAGTGGAAGTGCTTGTTCAAGCTCATCTGGGAAACCTAGTTCAACACTTAAAAATATTGGTTTAAAAGAGGATGAACTATATTCAAATATTCGTGTTACTTTAGGTTCAATAAACAATAAGTCAGAAATAGATAAATTTTTAGAACTTATTCAAATATGTATTGACAAATTTTAATGGAAACCAATTACAGACTACCTAAAGATTTAAATGAATCTCTTAAGAATATGGAGGATGCAATTATTCCAAGTTTATTAGATTCAAATAAAAGATTTACTATAGAATTTAATTTTGAAGGATTGAAGTTTAACAGAATTGGAATAACTATCTACAAGATATTGTCTAAAAATAATAATGTATTTATAACATTTGCTGATCAAGGTGCTGTGGCTTTGGCCCAAAGAGACTATCCAGATATCAAAGATAAAATCTTTACTTTTAAATCATTTAATGAATCAAATAATATATATAACATTGATAGTGCAATGATATCGATACTACCTCAGCCATATGATTTCGATTCATTTGAACCAATGTCTGATAATTATCAAGGTACGCATTATTCATTAAATCCAAAATTTGAAGATGCCAATATTGGTATAGGAAGTGTTATCAGAGAGCGACGTAAAAACTTTGTGAAAACATGGAAAAATATTTATTTTCTGCAGCCTTTAAATAAAGCTGCTCTTATGCATATTTATCCAAATAACTGGTTGCTTTTCAAAGAAGAAAATAAAAGATATTTTTTTAAAAAAGAATTCGAAATTAAACCCGACAATGAATCTATTTTTGTAAATTTATAGATTGAATGTGAAAAAAAAAATATATTCATTTTTCTTTATTGTTCTTGTATTAGTAACATCTCCTTTCTTAATAAGATATTTACTAGCAAATAAGAAAATTACAATTTTAAATAGTATTTATTTTAATTTCCCGGGAATAATTGCTAAAAACAAAATATGTCCTACTTATGATGCTTTATTGGATCAAACGCTTGATGATTCTTTTAGTGTATCAATTATTAATAATAAAGGGGAAATAATAAGTTCCTACAATGAGGATGTTCCAAGGTTGCCAGCATCTAACCAAAAATTATTCTCATCAGCTTATGTTTTAAGTAAATATAAATTAAATAATAATTTAAAAACTTCCTTATTTAAAAATAAAAACGATTATTATTTACACGGTCAAGGTGATCCAGATCTTAATTATGAAAATATAATCGAACTAATTTCAAATGTTAAAGAAAATAAAATCATTAACTTTAATATTCTAGAAATTGATTCAAAATTATATTGGCCTAATGGTTGGACAAATACTGATAAACTTTACGAATATGGAT
>QCBK01000039.1 GCA_003281635.1 Prochlorococcus sp. AG-347-G22 | reverse complement strand
AACAGGGACAGAACAATTTAGGTTTGATAAAAACAAAAATTCCCTACTTACTACAAAAAAAGATTTACAGGAATTTGATTCTTCAAAAGAGAGAGCACAATCCAGAATTACTGGCGAGGGTCAATCTGCCGGGTTGAAGATAACAGGGGATGATTGGGCAAGAGGAGACAGGGTAACAGGTACTGAAGGAGCTTCAGCAAGAAAAAGAAATCCTACAAGACCAGGCATGACAAGTGCAATGCCAGTGATGGATATAAAAAGGAATGATGAAATGAAAGAGCCAGATTTCTTGATAACTGGATCAAGTGGTAATACTCGTGAAGGACAACTTGTTACCTTTTCAGGTGGTGCAAGAGGTTAAGTAAATAATGCCTTTAAGAGGACTGGCTAAAGCCAAGAACTTCACATTGGGGCCAACCGCTCCAATGAAAACTTTTACTGAAAATATACATACACAAACTAAAGAATCAAATAATTTACGAAATTCTGGAAAGTCTCATAAATTAACCAATAATATTCAAAATGAAAGTCTATTTAGGTATGAAAGCAAAATAAAAAGTGATTTTGACGAAATTGTTCCTACTTTAAAGGAAATTGCTCGAATCCAACATCACGAAGATTTTATAAGTAAAGCTCAGAAAATATCAAGAAAAAATTTGGGAATAGATTTGCCTCTCCATGTATTAGATAAATCTTGGGTTAAACCTCTTGATATGAGAGCTTTATATGCATGGTGTGCTTTCAAACAGCATGAAAAACTTAGCGACAATTTTTTTAACAATGATCCACTTGAAGGTGCTGCTGGAAGTAAGGATGCGGAAGACTTTGAAAAATTTCTTTTAGATTGTGGAATACATTTACTTGATATAACTCCTTGTTCAGATGGAAGGTTAGCTCATTCAGTTGCTTATGTAATGAGAATACCTTTTAGTTCAGTAAGAAGAAGATCCCATGCTGGAGCACTTTTTGATATTGAAAATACCGTTAATCGATGGGTAAAAACTGAACATAAAAGATATAGAGAGAATGTTCCTAATGAAGCTCATAAAGATACCAGGTACTTAAAAGTTGTAACTTATCATTTTAGTTCAGTAGATCCTCTACATCAGGGATGCGCAGCTCATGGCAGTAATGACGAGTTAGCTGCATTAGAAGGTAGAAAAAAATTATACGCTTTCAAAGAGGCTGTAGAGAATAGCTTTTGCTGCGGAGCCTCTGTGGATTTAATGTTAATTGGACTTGATACGGACACTGATTCATTAAAAATACATTTATCAACTAGCGATGGCGGTATAGATTTAGAAAAAACTATTTCTACATTAGAAATTTATAATTCAACAATAAATTTTTCAAAAGAGGATGCGGAAAGAGAAATTTGCCAGACAATTTCTAATCAATCTTCAAAAGATAAACTCAGTGGATTGGAAAAATTTACATATGAATTAATTGTCAATAATATTTCTCAAATTGATTATGTTAAGAGTTTTCATAATGGTTCTTATGAAGATATTGGACATGCAGAGAGGTTTATTGGAGTAGGTATAGGTTTCAAAGAAGTACATCTCAGAAATTTAACTTATTTTGCTCATTTAGATACAGTCGAAGAGGGGGCTCCAGATTTAGATGTTGGAGTAAAGATTTTTACTGGATTAAATGTTTCTCAAGATCTACCTATTCCAGTAGTAATAAGATTTGATTACTCTGGAAAAGTCCCCGGAGCGAAAGACAGGGCCATAAATGATTGTGAAAGAGTTAATAATGCGATATCAATTAGATATAAAAATTTAGTTGATCAAGGTTTGTTACATACTTGCTCTACTATTAGAGACAGGGACAACATTCATTCCGCCCAAATTATTGGAATGTCTTTAGATAAAAAAACAGAGGAGGCTCACTAATTATGTTAATTTGCAAGGTTGTAAAACCACTTGTTTCTACCAATAGGATTCCTGGTTTTGAACATAAGCATCTGCAGGTTGTATTAGATGGTTCTTCTAATAAAGTTGCAGTTGATGCAGTTGGCTGTAAGCCAGGAGATTGGGTGATTTGTGTTGGAAGTTCTGCTGCTAGAGAGGCTGCGGGAAGTAAATCTTATCCAAGCGATTTAACGATTGTTGGAATTATTGATCATTGGGATCCTGACAAGTCATAAAAAGGAGGATATAAATTGTGGAAATTATGAAGGTATTAGGAAGGATGGTATGTACTCAAAGAGTCTCTGGCTTAGGTCATATGAATTTACGAATTTTAGAAAATAATAAAGGAAAGAAATTAGTTGCTGTTGACCCTGTTGGAGCTAGAGAAGGTAACTGGGTTTTTACTTCTAGTGGCTCTGCCGCTAGATTTGCGTGCCCTAATCCAGAAGTTCAAACCGATTTAACAATTGGCGGGATTATTGATTATTGGGAGAGTGACTAAAAATTTTATCTTCAAAAATTTATTGAGAAACTTTGTTGAAGGTATAGTGTAATTAGTCTTGAATAAAGAATGTAATGTGGAAAGAAAGGGA
>QCBK01000038.1 GCA_003281635.1 Prochlorococcus sp. AG-347-G22 | reverse complement strand
CTTTTGGGGCAAATAATTTTCTATAAACCATAAAACTTGATCTAAATTTGATTTATTAGTTAAGGTTTTAATTTGTTTATTTTTCTTTTTAAACATATCTATTTACCTCTTACTTATTGAATTAAATTTGCCATTTATATACTTAAACGCAATAGTAAAAAAATCAAAATTTTATTCTTTTTAATAATCGATAATCGAAAAAATAAATGAATAATTACGTTGTTTATAAAAAAAAAGAGGGATTAGACCCTCTCTTATTGATCAGTTACAAAAAAAAATTAATTTTTTAAGTCTTTCAATTTCATTTCTTTTTGTGTTTTCCTGATTCTTTCTTCAAAGACAGATTTTCTATATGGAGTAACTTCTCCACTTTTAGTCGCCAAAAGTTGGGCTTCATATAGCCTATTGGCTCTTTTGATTTTTTCTCTTATTTGTAAGAGGTTATTCATGGTCTTTTGCAGTTGATGAGAATCCCGTTCCCTACTCCCACGTCATGCGTCCAGAGATATAAACTTGGATGAACGTTAATGAACGATAACATCTCCAAAAAAATTCCGCGAGACTAATTTTTACTAATTTTCTCAAAAAAATAAATATTTAATAAATAGGATAAATAAGCTTTTAATTCTTCGTAAATTAGGATAAGAAAATTGTTTGCGATCCATTATTATTATCCTGAATAATTATTTTTTTATTTGGGAAAATATCTGATAATATTCTTTTCAAATTTGAATTATCTGAAGGAATTATATTACTCATATTTTTTGAATTAATTTTCCAATTTTCATCTACAAATAGTTCTTTATCATCACCTTTTTCATTCTCCAGTGATGTCTTATTTAGAATTTTAAGCAACAGTTCTGAATCATAATCTTTAAATTCTTCAGGGCCATCTTTTAAATTTTTAATCATTATTTAGAAATCTAATGTTTCTAAATCTTGCATAAGAAATTTGAAGAATACAAGGTATTAATTACCTAAAAATTTCTCTAAAGATAAAAAATCCTGATGCAATTAAAATAATTTTCTTTAGAAAATTTAATTCCAAAATGGCTAAAGAATGATATTTAAAAAGATTAATTAATCATTTACACAATTTTTTTACTTGTTAATTTGCAAATAAGAGATTAAGAAAAAATGCCAAGAGTAATTAACAAAAAAATTAGACTTTTAAGATGGTTAAACTCAGGCATGATATTACCATTTATCTTTATGGCTGCATCCTCATCTATTATTCTTTATGGTGTTTTATTTTTTCTAATAAATTAGCTTTATCATTTAAGCAGCTAAATTTTCCTCTGATTTAGACATTATAATAGCAGCTTTTTTTAATAAACTAACTACTTCTTTTCTTCCAACTGCCTTATCAGCTTGACGCATAATTTCAGCATATTTTTTATTTATTTTTTTCATAAATAGTTTTAATGTAATTCAAAATTACAACACTATATGATGGTGTCAATCGTAAATAATTCTTATATATTACTTATTTAATTATATTTGCACAAAAAAATTATTCATTTATTATCCTTCAAGTTTTTTTAATTGATGATGCCAAAAATCTTTAATAGCAAAATAAAGAATCATAATAATTAAGCAATATTAAAGGATTTGAAAACATAAAATAAACCTCCTATTAAGATCAATATTGCAACTCCATAAAAAAGAAAAGGGATAATTGGATATTTATACAATATAGTCCTTACTTTTTGTTGTATGGCTTTTTTATCAAGTTGAGGCAACTTTATATCTTCAGTTTTTTCTCTAGGCGGAATACCTAAATTTTTTCTTCTCTTTGCCTCACCCATAATTAATACTGAGGAATTCCCATACATTTTAAATAATTGTTATCAGCTATATCTAAAATTTGATTCCATTCTTCATGAGATGTTTCCAAATTATTTTTAAAATCTTTTTCGAATTTAAGAATACATCTTTTTTCTATATTTTCTGGAGAATTATAATTTCTTAAAAAAGAAATACTCAAATAAGATAATGATGAAAAAACTATAATTATTTTTGCCATTCTAAATTTATTCATATCTTTGGTGTTGCCTTATAAATAAATAAGTCACTTGTTTGTTTTATAATTAATTTAATCTTTTAAAAAAAATTATCAAATGATAAATTCGGTAGATTTTAAACATTTGCCTATTCAGGATTTGATTGTTTCAGGGTTAATAATCTTTATAATGTCGACGATTATTGCCAATATTTATGACCCATTATTAGGAATTACTTATGCATTTGGGAATATACTTACTCTTACTTTTTTGAGTTGGTTATACAAAGAAACTTGGAGTGATCCAAAGAAATAAATCAAATTCAAAAAAGATAAATAAAAAAACTACTTCTGTATTTTTAACTTTGAAGAATACTTTAAATTAACAATGTAAGTTGCAACAAGAGATAGTATCAAAAAAAATAATAAGCTCTCTAAAGTAGATTGAGGCATAACCATAATAAGTACCAAAAATAATACATTTCTACAAAAACGAATTCTGAAGAAAAATCAAC
>QCBK01000037.1 GCA_003281635.1 Prochlorococcus sp. AG-347-G22 | reverse complement strand
TTATAGAATTGCCTCGCATTTCTCCAAGATTAAAAGATGATCAATTAAAGAATTGGTTTCAAAAAAATATTAGTACCATTCTGGAGAAATGAATTTTCATATGAGATCTATAAAATTACATAAACTTTTAGATTTGGTAGGAATTATTCCTTCATTAGATTTAATCGATCATGAAATAAATAATATTTCTTTTAACTCTAAAGAAGTACAAAAGGGAACTCTATTTTTGGGTATGCCTGGTTTAAATGTTGATGGAGGGAAATATTGTTTTGAGGCAATTGAAAATGGTGCAGAGGCTGCCATAATTGGGTCTGATGCAAAAGAGAAAATTGGATCTATTGATCGAGAAAGGGTTTTGGTTATAGAGGATAATTTAGATTATATTTTTGGTCAAATAGTCTCTGAATTTTGGAACAGGCCTTCAAGAAAACTTAAACTTATTGGTGTTACGGGTACAAATGGAAAAACGACAATTACTTTTTTATTGGAATATCTTTTAAAAAAATTAGGAAAAAAAACTGCATTATTTGGGACCTTGCTCAATAGATGGCCTGGCTTTTCAGAAGTTGCTCTTCATACAACTGATTTCGCCGATAAAATCCAAATGAAATTAAATGCTGCTGTTGAGGCAGAATCTGAATTCGCGATATTAGAGGTAAGTTCTCATTCTATTGCTCAAAATAGGATATCAGGATGCGAATTTGAGGCGGCTATTTTTACCAATTTAACTCAAGATCATCTTGATTATCACTCAGATATGGAATCATATTTTCAAACAAAAAGAAAATTATTTTTTCCACCTTACTTAAAAGAAAAAGATGGGATTTGTGTATTAAATCATGATGACCATTGGATATCCAAACTATCATCTGATCTTGAAAAAAGATCTTTATTAGTCTCTACAAAGATTACTGAAAGTGAATTTGAAAATGATGATTTTTTTTTCGTAACAGATAAAAAATTTACTGAAAGTGGTTCCACCTGTATTTTTCATACACCTAGGGAAAAAATTCAACTTTTTGTTCCACTTATCGGTGAATTTAATTTAATGAATGCGATTCAAGCAATAACAATTTTGTATAAACTTAATTTTTCTTTAAAAGATCTTTCAAAGTTAATACAATCTTTTCCTGGTGCTCCTGGGAGAATGGAGAAAATACAAATTGATAATAATGACGTTTCAAGATCTCTTCCAACAGTAATTGTTGATTATGCCCACACTCCTGATGGATTAAAAAAAGTTTTGCAATCAATTAAAAAACTTTGTGAAGGGCAACTAATAACTGTTTTTGGCTGTGGCGGAGATCGTGATCGTGGTAAAAGGCCTTTAATGGGATCAATAGCTGAAGAGTTTTCTGATCAACTTTTTATAACTTCAGATAATCCAAGATCAGAAGAACCCCAAAAGATAGTAAATGATATTTTGATGGGTATAAAAAAAAGAGAAAAAATAAAAATTGAAATTGATAGATTTAAAGCAATAAATGAATCTATTAAAATTGCCAATAAAAAAGATATTGTTTTAATTGCAGGAAAAGGACATGAAGACTACCAAATTCTTAATGATAAAGTTATTAATTTTGATGATAGAAAAATAGCTTATAAATTATTAAAAGAAAAAAATAAATCTCAATAAAATTTCCTAATCAAATAAGAAAGATCTTTACGCAAATTACAAGAAAAGTTTCTTAGAATCAATTAAGTTATTTTTAATAAAATGAAAGGCTTAGCCTTAGTTGTAGGCGCAGGTGGAATTGGAACACAAATAGCTAAAGATCTGAATAAAAGTGAAAAAGATTTAGATGTTGTTTTATGTGGAAGAAAAAGTGAATTTAATCCTTTTTGGGAATTAGATATAGAGGATTCTCAATCCCTTTTGCAGTTTAAAAATAAAATATCAAATCATCCTTCTAAATTAAGGCTAGTTGTGAATGCTACAGGTAGACTTCATAGTGATTCTCTTCAACCAGAAAAAAGATTGCAACATCTTGATAAAAAAAATATGATGGAGAGTTTTTCGATAAATGCCTTTTCTCCTATTTTATTAGCTAAAGCGATTGAAGAATTTATACCAAAAGATTTAGATTTTAATTTTGCAAGTATAAGTGCAAGAGTTGGTAGCATTGAGGATAATAAAACTGGAGGCTGGTATTCATATAGAGCTGCAAAATCTGCGCAAAATCAGTTTTTTAAATCTTTAAGTATTGAATGGGCTAGACGTTTCCCAAAGGCTACTATCACATTGCTTCATCCAGGAACAGTAGATACTGATTTATCTAGACCTTTTCATAAATTTGTTCCAGAACATAAATTATTTAGTAAAGAAAAATCCTCCCAATTCTTGATCAATATTATTAAAAACCAATCACCAGATTCTACAGGAAAATTTATTGCATGGGACAACTCGGAGATACCTTGGTAAACAAAATTTTTTTTATATGAATAGATCTTTAAGTCAATATTTTTTTTATTTCTCTAGCAAGTAAATCAATCTCAGCTTCCGTAGTCATTTGATGTACGCATGCTCTGAACCATTTTGGATCT
>QCBK01000036.1 GCA_003281635.1 Prochlorococcus sp. AG-347-G22 | reverse complement strand
GTGTTTTCATCAGTAGTACCACCACCTAGACCAGCAGCATTTCCTGAACCACAATTGCCAAGTAGATCAGTGAAAGCGCTGTATACACAAGATGTAGAATAGAGAGCACTAACATCTGTAGAGTCTCCGACCATAATTGTTGTCTTGTCACCAAGTGGGAAAGTGTATGTGATTCCATCAAGAGTCATCGCATCACTCATACCGTTCATATTAAGAGCAGTAGAACTGGCAGATGCAGCGTTACCTGTCTCGATAGTTAAATCTAAAGAATCTTCTCCAGTAAATGAAGTTGAAAGACTCATTCCGAACTGGTAATCGAAAGTTGTTGCTTCAGAAGTAGCACCGTCAACGGAACCAACTACAAAATCAGCTGAGAAAGATGCTGTTGTTGTTTCTGAGAAGCCTCCATCGTAACTAGTAGTATCAACTAAGCCTTCTCCACCAGCGAACAATGTACTTTCAATGGATTCTTCTTTGTCAAAAGAATTAGCAAGATCAACATTCTCGATATCGGTGTAGTTTGAAATGTCTTTGATATTTACTTGATTAGCACTAGCGGAAAAAGGCGCGAGTAAGCCTAATGCAGCTGGAGCTATTAGTAAGCTTTTGAAAAGCTTCATAAAAATTCCTCACACAGAAATGAATTGTAGATTTATTATAACTAGGTTTAATTATTGCTGCAATAATGATAGTGACAAAAACGCTTTTGTCTAAAAAACATATTAATAATCAAGATATCTCCTTAGATCCTTGTTTTTAGAGATATAAGGAAAAGCTGGTTCGAGTAGATCTCTATATTTTTCCCAACCACGTACAGAATTACTATGTATAGGATTTCTTACCTGTTCACTACTAGCAGTGAATACTGACCTCTTACTTTTGTGAGGTGATAAATATTTTTCAGACCAATCCCAACCTAGCCAATCAATGATTTTACGTATTTGAACAGTGGGATTAGTCACCAGCTCATCATAATTGTAAATAAATAAACTATTCCTATAAGTTTCAGCGTAAAGTTTCATCAATTCATAATGGTGCACATATAGTTCAGCGATATCTTTGATATTTGTAGAAAATGTAACTTTAGTAAAATTTGATCTATAAATAGAAAGGATATTATCTAAAGGATTTCTTAAACAAAGAATCATTTTTGTATTTCTGAAGTACTTATCTAACACAGGACAAAACCTGTAGTTAAATAAATTCTTATCAGTAGTAATTTTTGCTTGAGGATGTAATTTTTTAACTTGATCAATATACTCTATATAGGGATTAAATTCTTTATTAAAGGGAACTTGTTGATCCATAATATCCGGCAAAATTTCAATTTCCCCTAAATCAACAACATCTTGATTAAGGCTAAATATATTTTCAAGCAAGGTACTTCCTGATCTAGGCATTCCCACAATAAATATAAGGTCTGGATTTGTTTCGTTAAAATTATTTAATTCTTCTTTCTCATTAAAAAATTTTTCTTTAATTATCATACTCTTTTCAATAATACGCGTTTTATTGGAGGGGTATAATATGCTTTTAGAATCATTGGCAAGTTTATAATTTCTTGCTGCCTCAAAAAAGTTTTTTTGACTGTGACATACGTGAGCTCGAGAGAAATATACCCTAACGATATCTTCTTGATTTAGGCCATCTATTGGAACATTCATTAAATATTCTAATTCTCTAGGGTTTTCTGAAAAGTCATAAAATGTCGATAAGTTCATATAACATTTAAATAATTTTTTATTCATTGACAATGCTTTCAAGAGGTATTTTTTAGCGTCTTCAATTTCGCCTAAATTTCTGCAAATAAACCCTAAATTTACAAGAATTTCCGGCATTTCTGGGTTAGTATTTATTCCCTTAAGAGCAATTTCTTTAGCTTTTATTGATAATTTATTGTCAAAATATAAATCACTCAAATTTAAGTAAGCCTGACCAAAATTAGGATATTTTTCGATAGTTTCTAATAATATTTTTTCGGCTTCATTAAAATTATTATCTAATCTTTTTACGGAAGAAAGCATCAATAATATATCTTTTTTATCTTTAATGTTCTTATCAGAATAAAGATCCAAAAGTATTAATGTTGATTCATTAAAATTACCTAAATCCTTAAACAAATCAGCTTTTAACAACTTATAGATATGATTAGTTGGCGCCAGTTTTATAGCATTATTTATAGTATTTAATGCCTCTTTGATATTATTTAAGTCACGATATAAGAGTGAAAGATTATAGAGTGAATTACTATTTCTAGGATTTATCTTACAAGCTGTTAATAGTAATTCTTGGGCTCTTGAAAAGTCTTGTTCTAACCTAAGTATTTCAGCCAACAAAATATAGTGATCAACTTGATTTGGATATCTAGATATGGATAAAATAAGTAATTCTTTCGCAAATTTAAATTCTGAACAATTCCTACTTAACAAAGCATAAGAAAAAAGTAGCTTATAAGATGTTATTCCTTTATTAATAAGTTGAGAATAAACTTTTTTAGCTTGTAAAACATCGCCTGATAATAAATAGCTCTTAGCAAGATCCAATTTATTTTTCAGAAATAAATCTTTGTTTTTTTTGACATTATTAATTTTATCCGAATTTATATTTTTATTGTCCCCAAATCCCTTCATTTTTTAATTAATA
>QCBK01000035.1 GCA_003281635.1 Prochlorococcus sp. AG-347-G22 | reverse complement strand
TAATATAGCGTCATTAGTCTCAACAACAATAAGATTTTCTAGTCCTATTCCTATAACCAAGCGATTCTCACTCCTCATGTAATTATTCTTTGAATCAATAGCTTTAACTTTCCCAATATTCACGTTACCATCAGCATCTTTTTCTGAAATATCCCAAATTGAACTCCAACTTCCTAAATCACTCCAGCCAACATCTATCGGGATAACAGTTGCTTTTTTTGTTTTTTCCATAACAGCTTTATCAATAGAAATATTTAAACATTCCCTAAAATGCTCTTTTCTTAATCTTTTAAACTCTAAATCAAGATTATTATGTTCTAATGATTTTTCACAGCTCTCTACAATTTTTGGAGCATATTTTTTTAATTCTTTTAAGATAGTGCTCGCTTTAAACATAAAAATTCCGCTATTCCATAAATAGTGATCATTTTTGACAAATATTTCTGCATTTTCTTTATCAGGCTTCTCAATAAAATCTGTTACATTTAATGCCTCTAAACTTTCAGCATTTATGGAGGATTCAGACTTTATATAACCATACCCTGTTTCTGCAGAGGTTGGGGCCACTCCAAAAGTAACTAACCTTTCTTTAATAGATTCTTTAAGAGCACATTTAATTGCCTTCAGAAACTTAGTTTCATCCTTTATATAGTGATCAGAGGCAAGCACCAACAGATTCGGATCCTTACCCTTACTAATTGCTTCCAAAGCCGCAACTGCTATTGCAGGTGCTGTATTTCTTCCAAAAGGTTCAAGAATAATTGATTTTTCTTTTACTCCTATCTGTCTTATTTGCTCAGCAATTATGAACCTGTGATCTTCATTAGTAATAAAAATTGGAGATAAAAGTGTATTTATTTTTGAGACCCTTATTAACGTTTTTTGTAAAAGTGTAAATTCATTGTCTTGAAGAAGTTTTAAATATTGTTTTGGGAATGATTCTCTCGATAAAGGCCATAATCTAGTTCCAGTTCCACCACATAAAATAACAGGAATAATATAGTTATCTTTCATAAGAAATAGGAAACCTATTCGAATATTCTAAATAATACTAATATATTGGATGTTCAAAATCTTATTACTTCCATTTACGATTAATTAAATACAAACAAATATTTATTTGATTGTATTTTTCATATATTCAAAAACCTGCCCAATACCATCTTCGATTTTAGTTTTTGGTTTCCACCATTTTGTAATATATTTGTTTGGTTTGTTTTTAACTAAACGTTGCACAGGATCTTTCTCTTTGCCCTGATGAATTTGTATATCATAACCAGACTTTTTAAATAGTTTCTCAATAATGGAAGCAATTTCTATTATTTTCGTTGATTTAAAAGATGTAATATGTAATTCATCTTCAGAAGTGAATTCATGGTAATTGAGCATAATCGCTTCTAAGGCCTCACAGCAATCTTCAGCATATAAAAATTCCCTTTCTTCCAATCCATCTGTAAGCATCATAAAATCTTTTTCTTTAAACCCTTTTCTAATAAAATCAGTGATAACATGTGCTTTTTCGATATTTTTCTCAATACCATAAACATTCCAGAACTTTACTATCAAACCAGAAAGGGATTTTGCATATAACTCTCCCAAGTTTTTTAGAATTCCATAAGGTGAAAAAGTCATATTACTCATTTGACTACTTGCGAAAACGAATCTTTTCTTATATTTGGATAGGCAATTAAAAGTATTAACCATTAATCGAGAATTATTATTTATAAATTCATAGGTATTTTGATATTTCTTTAAGTATCTTGATCCTCCTACGTCAAAAGCCAAAAAATAAACAAAATCTGAAGAGTTTATAGATTCTTCTAAAGATTTATTTGGAATTATTGTTAAATCTTGCTTTTGATCATTAACGATATCAAATTCAATTACTTCATAATTTTTGTTTATTAGATACTCAGATAAATGTGCTCCTATTTGCCCAGCAGAGCCTAGTATGAGAATTTTCATTATGCTAAATTTATTAAACCATGCTCATTTTTTTTAAAGCTATTTGTTGATTGATCCATTTATATGTTTTTGATATACCTTCCTCAAGAGTTTGTGAATAATCCCATTTAAGTTTATCTCTAATAAGATCATTATTAGAGTTTCTCCCTCGCACTCCAAGAGGGCCATCAATATGATTCTTAGTAACTATTTTATTAGCAACCTTGGCAGTAATATCTACTAACTGATTAATTGATACCATTTCTTCAGATCCAATATTAACGGGACCCGAAAAATCTGAATCAATTAATCGTCTAGTTGCCTCTAAGCATTCATCAACATACAGAAAAGATCTGGTTTGTAGACCATCGCCCCATACATCTATTTCACCCCCTTCATCAGGCAAGTAAGAAACTTTTCTACAAATAGCTGCGGGAGCCTTCTCTCTCCCTCCTTCCCATGTGCCTTCTGGCCCAAATATGTTATGATACCTCGCTACTCTTACATTTAGATTATAGTTTCTACTATAAGCAAAATATAATCTCTCAGAGAACAATTTTTCCCATCCATATTCTGAATCAGGGTTTGCTGGATAAGCGGAATCTTCTTTACAGTTTGGGTCGTCAGGATTTATTTGATTATGCTCAGGATACATGCAAGCAGAGCCAGAGTAAAATATTCTAGTGAAATTTTTATTTAGAATTTTGTTTAATTTGGCTTGTTGATCTAGGACATTGAGATTAATAGA
>QCBK01000034.1 GCA_003281635.1 Prochlorococcus sp. AG-347-G22 | reverse complement strand
ATTTTCGCTCATTTTCTGAAATCTTTTTTTTAAAAAAGAAATATTATCCTGACCAGACACAAAGCTAATATGAGGAATAAATTTTAGAAACTTCTTAATATCAATTTTCCCTGCTTCATACAATGAGGCCCATAAAGACATGGATGTTTCAAAAGAACGATTTATTGAGAGCGCTTTATCTATTTTTAGATTTCCTTTTTCATCTAAAGGGGTATAGTTTAATTCGCAATTAGCCGCATGTCCTGTACCTGCATTATTAAAAGCGCCAGTACTTTCACTTCCTGGAGCATTTAATTTTTCTATAATAAGAAATTTTTTATCTGGTAAAACTTCTGAAATTAGGAGGGCTAAAGTACTACTCATTATCCCTGCTCCTACTAAGACTGCATCAAAGTAGCTATTGTCATTAGTGGGATTTTTAGATGAAGTCACAACAGAAAATTATCTTTTTTGCAATTAATCAGATTTCTTTCTAGGCTTATTATAAAGTTAATCCAAAATTATGAGTACTGAAACACTCTCGCTGACAAACGAAAACGTAGAAAAAGTCCTTGACGAGTTAAGACCTTTTTTAATTTCTGATGGAGGTAATGTAGAGATTGCAGAAATAGATGGCCCAATTGTCAAAGTCAGACTTCAAGGAGCATGTGGTAGTTGCCCAAGTAGCACTATGACTCTCAAAATGGGTATTGAAAGAAAGTTAAAAGAAATGATTCCTGAAATAAGCGAAGTTGTCCAGGTTTTATAAAAATTTAAACGAAATATATATTATTTAGTTTTTAATTCCTTCAACAAAGATGATTCCATATCAAGGCAATCAATTGGAAGACCTTGACCAATAGCGATTAAAAGAGGCGCAAGAATTCCTAAAGTAAAAACTAAATTTGATTGGCTTACATCATATTTACTCAAAGTAAAAGTTATCAAATAGATAATTGAAAAATAAGCATGTAGTGAAAAAAATTCTTTTGGCTTTAACACTGGCCACCTTAAAGTATTTCCCAAGAAATATAAAAAACCTGTCATAAATAAATTGTTACATGAAGATTAAACCAAATATAAACATAAACCTTTTTAGAGACTATTTATAAAAAAATTTACCTAAGATAATAATTAAAAAAACATTAAATCTTCGTTTCTATTTGTAAATGCTAGACATGCAGTCAAAAATACGCTTATAATAATTTGGTAGCAATTGCTACTTTTTCGTTCACCCTCATTTGAGGGCGCAGTTCGAGTCATACCATGGAACGGGGGATGGCCGTGTTGTCACATCGAAACATGACTACTTTAACTTACAGAGGTAAAAACTACGTTCAAAACAAAGAAGCTGCTAAAAAGCAACTTGTTGAACTTACCTACAGAAGAAACGTATACACCAACAGAATGGATGACGCTTCTTCAAGTAATGAAAAAGCAGAATTAAATTACAGAGGTGTTAATTACACTAAATAATTTAATTAAACAAATTAAAAGCCCCTTTTTCAGGGGCTTTTTTTTGGCTATATTTATCAATAGTCCTTTAAAAAATATGTCTGAAAGTTGCTGTAATACAAACACATCGAATAAAGCACCTAATCAATTCGATCATAAAGATGCGATCCAAGAAAGATATGGCTCAGCCGCACAAGAAAAAGAAAGTTGTCTTTGTACACCAGTTGGGTTTAATCCCGTTTTACTTGAAGCAATTCCTCAAGAGGTTATAGAAAGAGACTATGGCTGTGGTGATCCGACAAAATATGTTCAAAAAAATGATATAGTCTTAGATCTTGGAAGTGGTAGCGGCAAAAATGCTTTCATTTGTGCCCAAATTGTTGGGAAAGAAGGGAAAGTTATTGGAGTTGATCAAAATCCTGACATGCTTTCTTTATCAAGATCAGCCTCTAAAGAAGTTACAAAAAATATAGGTTTCAACAATACAGAATTTCTAGAAGGTTCAATTGAAAAACTTGATGAATTAGATAAAGATTTAAATCCATTAATCGCAGATAAATCAGTTGATATTATTTTAAGTAATTGCGTTTTAAACTTGGTAAGTCCAGAATCTAGAAACAACCTTCTAAATAATATAAAAAGAGTTTTAAACGATAATGGAAGAATTGCAATTAGCGATATCGTCTCTAACAAAAAAGTTCCTTTAAGATTGCAAAATGATCATGATTTATGGACAGGATGTATTAGTGGAGCATGGTATGAGCCAGAGTTTATAAGTGATTTTAAAGAGCTAGGATTTAAAAATTTAAAATTTGCAGAAAGGAGTGCTGAACCTTGGAAAGTAATTGAGGATATTGAATTTAGAACAGTAACTTTAGTGGGCAATATTTAAAATAATTCAAGAGTTAAAAATATAATATAAATTTCCATGAGAAACAATCTAAGAGATCAAATACCCGCATTAAAAAATAAGTATTATTTCAACTATGGCGGTCAAGGACCATTACCAAAATCTTCTCTAGGAGCAATATTTAAAACTTGGGAAATTATCCAAGATTTAGGACCATTTACCAATGATATGTGGCCTTTTATTTACAAAGAAATATTGACCACAAAAAGAATCATTGCGCAAAAATTAGGTGTCAATTCAAAAAATGTAGCTTTTACCGAAAATATATCTTCCGGTATGATTTTGCCCTTTTGGGGAATAAAAGTAGAAGAGGGTGAAGAGTTGTTAATAAGTGACTGTGAACATCCTGGAGTAGTGGCTGCAAGTCGAGAATTTTGCAGAAGAAATAAATTAATATTCAAAATTTTACCAATCCAAAAAATTAAAAATCTAAACGACGAAAATATAATTTTAGAGATTTTGAAAAATCTAAATAGTAAGACTAAGATCCTAATTATTTCTCATATCTTATGGAACTTTGGATATAAAATCCCCTTAAAACAAATTTCTATCGAATTAAAAAATAATCGAGAAGATTCTTATTTACTTGTTGATGGTGCTCAAACCTTTGGGCACATAAATCTTGAAAAAGAAGTTTTTTATTCTGATTTATATTCAATAACTTCTCATAAATGGGCATGTGGACCAGAAGGACTTGGAGCCATTTATGTTTCAGATAGATTTATTCATGAAACAGATCCAACAATAATTGGTTGGAAATCATTAAAAAAAGAACAAGGCATTTATGAGCCTTCAGATAATCCTTTTCATGATGATGCAAGGAAATTTGAAATAGCCACCTCTTGTATTCCTTTACTTGCTGGGCTTCGGAATTCTTTAGATCTTTTGGATAAAGACTGCCATG
>QCBK01000033.1 GCA_003281635.1 Prochlorococcus sp. AG-347-G22 | reverse complement strand
GGGCCTTGCCTTACCTGAAATTGCTTAAGAAAATAGGAATAGCTAAGTAAGAAAATTGTGATCGGCTAGAACTAGATTTATCCCGCTAATAAAAATAAATTAAGATTAAAAAGTCTCAGAAAGTTCTTTTAGAAATTTAAGGAGGAATACTTACTTTACATAAAAAATACAATTGCTAAGTTTAAGATAAGAGATCTATTCATTAATGTTTCTAAATTATCTGCCTAGTGAAATGGTTGAAGTTGTTGGTTTGACAATGATTTTTTCATTTCTAGTTGGAACTATCTTAATTTTGTTATTTACATCGGATCAGGCAAATACAAAGAATCTATATTTAAAGAAGGCTAAATAAATTTTAAATAATTTGTTTATCTAAAAAGAACCTCTGTTTTTAATAAAGTTAACTCGCAGGTGCAGAACATAATTTTTAATATTAATACAGAAGCAAATTTAAGATTATGGGCGAAGCTAAAAGAAGAGAGGAATTAGGTTTGCCACCTAGACAAAAAAATGAATTAAATAAATCTGATAGATACCTTTCATGGCTTCCAATTACTAAATCAAGAATCAAGAAATACCCTTATATGGGTGTAGCAACAATGGCACTAGGAGCGATAATTTTCTTAGTAAGTGGGGGCGCAAATAGTATAAATTAGTTAGATTTTGGATTAGCTTAAAATATATCTAAAATTTTTTTTGTAATAGTTTAACGCCAGATATTATTGAGATAATTGAAGCTATACCAAGAAATATCGAGTAAAAAGGTTGCAAATTAATAATGCCAAAATTACCCGTATGCCATTTTATTAACCAAAAAGCATCTACTCCTAATGGTTGAAGAATACTATAAATAGTCCCAGATACAATAGTAATTAGTAACGGGATTACTGAAATTGCGGTGATTTTTCTGTGAATTTTTCTTTGATTTGTTTTTAATTTTTCCATCTATTTCCTCAAATAAATATGTAATTCTTTTTCGTTTTTGCATGGCATCCATTTATCTTGATTCTTATGTATTCCTTTGCAACCAAGTTCTAAAGATCTATTTTCGGCGTCCTCTTCAGAAAGAAATGTACCCCTAATATGTGCATGTGAATGACCATAGAAATTTAGAGATAAGGCAAATAAAAAAATAAAAAATTTAAAATTTCTAAGAAAAATATACATTATTTTAAATTAAGTATTTGTATTAAGGAGAGATTTTATCAAATATTTTTGTATTGCCAGTTTTACTAAATGAAACTACTTTGTAGTTCTCATAATCATGAGAGTGCGAGTCGTGAGAATGCATTTCCATACCTGGAGAGCCAAGTGGCATGCCTGGAACTGCTATACCATTGATATTTGGTTTTTCTCTAAAAAGTTTGTTGATTGATTCAATCGGGACATGTCCTTCAATAGTGTAGTTGGCTATTTGAGCAGAGTGACATGATCTCAGATTATTGGGAATTTGATATTTGTTTTTAATTACTGAAACATTCTCAACTATATTATCAACAACTTCTAATCCATTATCTTTTAAATGATTGATCCATTTTTTGCAACAACCACATGATGCTGATCTGTAAGAAACAACTTTTGGGATATCTATATTTTCTTGAGTTAAAGCAATACTCTTATTTGGATTAATTATATTTGTAAAAAGAATCCCAGAAAAAATTAGATAATTTAAAAATCCTCTTTTTATAAATATTTTATTCAATGCCATACTAATTAATATGATTAAATTTAATATCTAGATTAACCATAAATGAAAATTTATTAAATCGCTATTTAATCAAAATTAAGACACTCATAATTGCCATTAAAAGATTTTCGATGAAACTAATTATTCCCAAAGGAGTTTTTGCATACCCACCAATACATGCACAATATAATTTTAATCTATCCAAATAGACAGCTTTAAATACTGAAATCATTCCAGAAATTCCTAAAATCAAGGCAATAAAAATAATTGAAGAAGGTGGAGAAGAATTAAGAAAACTTATTCCAATTAATAATTCGCAAAAAGGATAAATATATATCCAGCCATCAAATTTAGAAGATATTAAATCATATTTCTTATAACTTATTCCAAAAGCTTCAATATCCATAAGCTTGAGCATCGCTAAAAGACAAATTGATATCCCCATAAAAATTTGGAAACTTTTAAGCAATGTAATTGTTATCAGAAATGAAGTACCAAAGACTGCAATTAAGGGTGTAAATGACTTGATCTTCATTTTTAACTTTTAAGGATAGAGTCACAAATACTAGATGGATTTGCTTGTTTAACTATATTTAGTCCTTTGATAAGTTCGTCTCGATCTATTTGATGTTTTAAATATTTAATACATAAAATTTTTTCCTGATATACTATTGCTATTGGAGCAATCTTTAATGCAATAGCAAAAGTACCAATAACTAAAAGAATGTTTGTAGCTAGTCTAATATTTGGTCGAAAATTTGATCTCATTCGTATTCTTTATTTCTGTCAATAATTTCTCTTAAATATATATCTTTTAGCTCGTCATTGTATCCATTTTCTTTTCAAAATTTATCTATTTTCTTCAACTCTTTTTTTGTAATTAAGCAGATTTGGATATATTGTTTTTCATATCTTCAATTTGGTTGATTAATTCATCTAACCATTCTGTATTATTTTCGTATCTTTTCTGAAAATATGTAATTTTAGGTTGATTGATTTCTAGTGTCTCATAATCTCCACTCATAAATTACCCCTAAATTTATACTCTGCATAATTTATCTAGAGAGATTATGCACATCAATAGGTTCTATTACTTATTAGAGATTTACCATGAGTAATAAGTCGCTTTTTTAATAATATAAATATCAAGTAATTTATCCCTAAAACCTATGGCAAGTAATGAAGAACTAGAAAAAAGAATTGAAATTTTAGAAAAAGAAATACAACATCTAAAAGCTGTTCTCCAATATCAAATGAGAAAAAAGAAAAAGTGATTCTTATTGTATAGCAATTACTATTGGTCAGATAAGCATTTTCTCTTGGCGGTATTGGGCACCTAATGAAAAAAGCTAAATATTAAAAATTTGTCAATAATTATTCACTAAAAAAAAATAACTTTAATCATTGATATTTAGGACATATTTGTTTTTATATGTATAAAACTACTCGATATGATTAACTCAATAGCTATTACATTGTTTTTATTAAGCTCTTTAGTCGCTTACAAAAGATTCAAAAGAAAGAAACGGCGATTTCACGCACCACCTACAAATCAGCTACCAAGTTGAAGATTAAATTCCGTCTTCATCTTCTCCAAAAGGATTGTATCTAATATCCCATATTAGAACTACTGCTATAGATAAAAGCAATAGACCAAAAATGACTTGAGGAGGAGGAAATAACATTAATGAAATATAACAATTATCAACAAGATTTGCTTAAGAAAATTTTAAAGGGTAATCGAGATTGTTTGGTTCTAAATGTTTTACATAACAAGCTGTTGTGCAATCTACTCCCTCACTATTGATGCTACATGAAGTTATACATTCAAAAAAACTTTCCAAAGCATCGGAATCTTTAATATTTGAATAAATGTCTTTTTTCATGGTTAATCTTCCATTCTGAAGCTTATCTAGCAATTAATTTTTAGTAATGTCAAATGTTAGGTAAAGTACCTATGAACCATTGTTAAAAAAACTATTGAATCTATAAGTTTTTTCCACCCTTCCTCTAATAGTTTTTTATATTCGTTTCTCGCTTCTTTGATAGATTCAACCCTCGAGCCTTT
>QCBK01000032.1 GCA_003281635.1 Prochlorococcus sp. AG-347-G22 | reverse complement strand
AGTTAAAATAAGATCCCCGTTAACATGTGAAGCCAATAGATCTGTTTGTAGGAGGTGTTATGGATGGGCGCTGGCTCATAATCAATTGGTTGATTTGGGTGAGGCGGTTGGAATTATTGCTGCTCAATCTATTGGTGAGCCAGGAACTCAATTGACAATGAGAACTTTCCATACTGGAGGTGTATCAACTGCTGAAAGTGGAGTAGTAAGATCAAGAATTTCAGGAAAAGTTGAATTTAGTTCAAAGGCAAAGGTTCGAGGTTATAGAACCCCACATGGTGTAGAAGCTAAACAAGCAGAAGTTGATTTCTTACTAAAGATAGTTCCTCAAGGAAATAATTCTGGTAAAGCTCAAAAAATTGAAGTTTCTAGTGGATCTCTTTTGTTTGTAGAGGATGGTGAAGAAATTAATTCTGATATCACAGTCGCTCAAATTACTGCTGGAGCCGTGAAAAAGAGTGTTGAAAAAGCAACAAAAGATGTTATCTGTGATTTGGCTGGTCAAGTTAGGTATGACAAGGTTATTCAACCAAATGAGGTAACAGATAGGCAGGGTAATATTACATTAAAAGCTCAAAGATTAGGTAGATTGTGGGTTTTAGCTGGAGATGTTTACAACTTACCACCTAATGCTAGACCCGTTATCTCATCTGGAAAATCTGTAGATGAAGGAACTGTTTTGGCAGAAGCAAGTCAATCAAGTGAGTTTGGAGGAGAAGTTAGATTAAGAGATTCAGTAGGCGATTCAAGAGAAGTTCAGATTGTTACGACTTCAATGTCTCTAACTAATTTTAAATTAATTGAAGAATCTACTCACTCAGGTCAAATATATAATTTGGAATCTGATGATGGTACATCTTATCGTTTAAATATTTCCCCTGGAAGTAAAATCAGTAATGGTGAGGTAATAGCTGATTTAACGGATGAAAGGTTCCGTACAAAAACTGGTGGTCTAGTAAAATATGCACCGGGATTAAGTGTCAAAAAAGCAAGATCATCTAAAAATGGTTTTGAAGTAAGTCAAGGTGGAACATTGCTTTGGATTCCTCAAGAGACACATGAAATAAATAAGGACATATCTCTTCTAATGATCGAAGATATGAAATGGATTGAAGCAGGAACAGAAGTTGTAAAAGATATTTTTAGTCAAACATCAGGAATTGTTACTGTTACGCAAAAAAATGATATCCTTCGTGAAATAACTGTAAGAAATGGAACTTTTCATGAGTGCGATGATGAAGAAGTTTTGAATAGATTTACAGAAGAAGGAAATCTTGTTAATCCAGGCGAAAAGATTTTAGATGGCGTTGACAATAAAGAAATTCTATTTGTTCAAAAATTAGAAACACCAAAATGCCGAGGATTGTTACTAAGAACAGTTGAGGAATTTACTATTCCTGATCAAGCGGAATTACCCCAACTATCACATGTGAAGCAGGATAAAGGACCACATTTGGGTTTAAAAGCTATCCAAAGGTTAACCTACAAAGACGGTGAATTGATTAAATCAGTTGAAGGAGTTGAATTACTTAGAACACATTTAAGTATTGAAAGCTTTGATGCTACCCCTCAAATGACTATTGACGTCGAGTCAATTAAAGATGAAAATAATGCGTCAATCAAAAGATTAAATTTAGTAATATTGGAATCTATTCTTGTAAGAAGAGATACTATGTCTGATTCCAGTCATGGCTCCACACATACTGAACTGCAAGTCAAAAATAAACAATTAGTAAAAGCAGGAGATGTAATAGCTACTACGCAAATTCTTTGTAAAGAGAGGGGATTGGTTCAACTACCAAGTGTTGTTGATGATGAGCCCATAAGACGGTTAATTGTTGAAAGAGAAGAAGATAAAATTGAAATTAAAATTAGTGATAAAGCAGTAGTTAAAGTTGGAGATCGTGTTGTTGATGGTGATTCTATTAGTAAGTCTGTAAATTCATCCTCTTGTGGAGAAATAGAAGAAATTTCTAATAGTTCAGTTACTTTAAGACTTGGCAGGCCTTATATGGTTTCTCCTAATTCAGTTTTACATGTTAAAGATGGAGATTTAGTTCTTAGGGGAGATGGTTTAGCTTTACTTGTTTTTGAGAGGCAGAAAACTGGAGATATCGTACAAGGATTGCCTCGTATTGAAGAGTTATTAGAAGCTAGGAGACCAAGGGATTCTGCAATTCTATGTAAAAAATCTGGAATTGTTCAGATTAAACAAGGTAATGATGAAGAATCAGTTTCTCTATCAGTTATTGAAAACGATGATTTAGTGAATGAATATCAACTATTAATTGGAAAAAATATAATGGTAAGTGATGGACAACAAGTTACAGGCGGAGAATCGTTAACTGATGGTCCAATTAATCCGCATGAACTATTAGATTGTTATTTTAGTGATTTAAAAGATCAGAAACCTCTTATAGATGCAGCTCGAGAATCTATATCAAAACTACAAAGAAGTATGGTAAGTGAGGTCCAAAACGTTTATAAGTCACAGGGTGTAGCAATCGATGATAAGCATATTGAAGTTATTGTTAGACAGATGACAAGTAAAGTCCGCATTGAAGATGCTGGGGACACTACTCTTTTGCCTGGTGAACTCATAGAGTTGAGGCAAGTGGAAGACATAAACCAAACAATGGCAATTACAGGAGGAGCTCCAGCAGAATTTACTCCTGTTTTGTTGGGTATTACTAAAGCCTCCCTCAATACAGATAGCTTTATTTCAGCAGCTTCGTTCCAAGAAACAACGAGGGTTCTTACAGAAGCTGCAATTGAAGGTAAATCTGATTGGTTAAGAGGTTTAAAAGAAAATGTTATCATTGGTAGACTAATACCTGCAGGTACTGGTTTTAGCGGTTTTGTAGAGGAATTATCCTCAGAGGCTGGTCCTCATCCCGATATCCTTGCAGAAGAATCTGGTGGCTATAGAAGAGCACAGAACTTAAGGCCAGATTATACAGTTGATATGCCACAATCACCTGCTGTAGGCTCTACAGCAATACTTGATGATCCTAGCGATGAAGATTTGGAGACAAGGAGAAGTCGGCACGGAATCGATCCGTCTTCAAGTAATTTTGCTGCCTTCGCAAGACCTAATGCTGAAAATCAATTTTCTGAGGATCAATTACCAGATCCTGCTGCATTGGAGGGATTGCAGGAGGAGGGCCTTCTGTCTGATGAATAAATATTATCTATTATCATTTTTAGTTACTAGAATAGAATTTAAATTTGTAAGTGATGATTAAGCCAGAGATTGTCCCCAAAAGAAAATTACCTCGTTATGGATTTCATTTTTATAATGAAAGACTAAACGGAAGAATTGCCATGATTGGTTTTATTGCTCTTATTCTTACAGAATTCTTTTTAAAACATGGTTTGCTGTTATGGTAAAAATAGTTTGTAAATAAAGACTACTTAATTTGAAAAATCTTATTGGAAGTAGTGTTAAAGATTTAGAAAATGTGGCTTTAAGCTATGGTCAAGCTGCTTTTAGGGGGCGCCAAATCTATAATTGGATTTATAACTTTAGGAATAAGAAGAAAAGTATTGATCAAATAGAAGTCTTACCTTTAGATTTCAGAAAGAAGTTAAAAGAGGATGGTTTTAACTTAAGTGAGTTAAGTTTTCAGGAAAGAAACTTAGCTAACGATGGTACTCTAAAGTTGTTACTTACTACAAATGATAATGAAAGTATTGAGTGCGTTGGAATACCAACTGAAAAAAGACTAACTGCTTGTCTCTCTAGTCAGGTTGGTTGCCCAATGGACTGTAAATTTTGTGCAACTGGTAAGGAAGGTTTGAAAAGATCCTTAAAAGCAAGTGAAATTTTAGATCAAATTCTATTTATCGAAAATGAAATGAATAGAAAAGTAACTAATATTGTTTTCATGGGCATGGGTGAGCCCTTATTGAATATTAATGATTTGCTCATGTCTATAAAATCTATAAATGAGGATTTTCAAATTAGCCAAAGAAAAATAACTGTTAGCACAGTTGCTGTCCCAAAAATGATAAATAAATTATCAGCAAAGTCTTTTCAAATATTAGGTAATTGCC
>QCBK01000031.1 GCA_003281635.1 Prochlorococcus sp. AG-347-G22 | reverse complement strand
AAATATTTTCATTCATTTAGTCAGGCACAGGGTCACATCCACAGGGAGTCAAAGGATGACATCTGCTTAATCTTTTTAAAGTTAACCACCCTCCCTTCCAGGGACCATGTCTAGTAATTGCTTCATATCCATAAGAGCTGCAACTTGGAATAAATCTACATCTTGGTCCGAAAAAAGGAGAAAACCACTTTTGATAGAACGAAATCATAAAAAGAAGTATAGAAGTAATTGATTTATTAATAGTTTTGAACACTTTAATGATGTAAAATATTTTAATAGTAATAATTTTAATTGAATTTAATCAATTATCCAATTTATTGCAAATTTCTATTTAATTTAAAATTATGTCAAGATACCGCGGCCCCAGATTAAGGGTTACGCGTCGCTTGGGAGAACTACCAGGTCTCACCAGGAAAGCTTCAAAGAAGTCTAATCCTCCAGGTCAGCACGGCCAAGCCCGTCGCAAGCGATCAGAATATGCTATTCGTCTAGAAGAAAAGCAGAAACTTAGGTTTAATTATGGAGTTTCTGAAAAACAACTAGTTCGTTATGTAAAAAAAGCTAGAGCTCAAGAAGGTTCTACAGGAACTAACCTACTAAGACTTCTAGAAAACAGACTTGATAATGTTTGTTTTAGATTAGGTTTTGGAGGTACCATTCCAGGCTCAAGACAATTAGTAAATCATGGCCATGTAACCGTTAATGGAAAGGTTCTTGATATTGCTGGTTATCAATGCAAATCAGGCGATGTAATCGGAATTAAAGAAAACAAAGCAAGCAAAAAACTTGTAGAAGGTAATATAGAATTCCCTGGTTTAGCAAATGTCCCACCTCATCTTGATTTAGACAAACCTAAATTAACGGGGAAAATAAATGGGAAATGCGATAGAGAGTGGGTGGCTCTTGAAATAAACGAACTACTAGTTGTTGAATATTATTCAAGAAAAGTTTAATACTACTTTTCTTTGGATTATTAAATCTCTCATTTTTTTTGATGAGAGATTTAATTTAATTCTTATTTTTAAAAATAATGGGAAATAAGGAAAATAATATAAAAAAACCAGGTTTTAAGACCTTATCTATTCACCATGGGGAAACATTTGCAGAAAAAACCGGATGCGTTATGCCTCCTATTTTTTCTACATCTACTTTCAAACATGGAAATAAAGATAATTTCGACTACACAAGATCAGGTAATCCAAACTTTAGAATTCTAGAAAGCGTCCTTAAATCAATAGAAGATTCAAAATACTGTACAGTTTTTGGATCTGGAATTAGCGCGGTAACTGCAATTTCATCAACACTTAAATCAGGTGACAAGATACTCTGCGAGTCAAATCTCTATGGTTGTACAGTTAGGATGTTCGAAAAAGTTTTCAAAAAATTTGGACTAGAAGTTTTATACACAGATTTTACAAACGAAAATAATATCAAAAAGATTTCATACTTCGACCCAAGCTTGATATGGCTAGAAAGTCCAACTAATCCACTCTTGAAGGTACTTGATATTAAGGCGATCTGTGATGAAGCGAATAAACTACAAGTCCCAGTAGTTGTGGACAACACCTTTTCAACGGCACTTATTCAAAAACCATTGGACCTTGGTGCAACACTATCACTCGTAAGCACAACAAAATTCATTAATGGACATAGTGATGCACTTGGTGGAGCAGTACTGACAAATAATGAGGTATGGAATAGTAAGATGCTTTTCTCTCAAAAAGCTCTAGGGCTTCAACCATCTCCTTTTGATAGTTGGCTCATTACGAGAGGAGTAAAAACTCTTCCTTTAAGAATCGAACAACAAACGCAAAGTGCAAAATTCATTTCTGAAGAATTAGAGAATCATAAAATAATTAGTAAAGTAATTTATCCTTTTAATCAAAAACATCCGCAATTTAATTTAGCAAAATCACAAATGAGATCTGGAGGTTCGATGATCACCATAAAATTAAAGCTTGAAAAAGAGGATACTTTTAAATTTTGCAAATCTCTTAAATATTTCTCGCTAGCAGAAAGCCTTGGAGGAGTTGAAAGTTTAATTTGTCACCCCGCAACAATGACTCATGCTTCTGTTGATGATGAAACAAAAAATCTTTTAGGGATAGATGATGCTCTTGTAAGATTATCTATTGGATGTGAAGAAACAAACGATTTAATCTCGGATATATTATTTGCTTTAAATAAATTCTGAAAATTGAGAGATTTACTTAAAACCCCTATATGGAACAATTTAGAGTTGGGATATTCTATTCCTGATAGTATTCATGCTGTTTCAGTAGCATTACCAACTTGGAATGATGTAATAAATTACGAGGAAAAAAATCAAGACTGCATGAATTTATTGAAGTCCATTTATCCAAGATTCGGGCTAAATCCTATAGTGAAAAGATTATGCGAAAAAGTAAAAAAGGAAAATTACTACAACAATAAAAGTATCTGGCCATATCCTAATGAAAGCATAGCTTTTAAAGCCAAAAAATACATTGATAAAAATACTTCTGAACAATTCTCAATAATAAAAAAAAGAGATAATTTAGCTTTCTTAATAACTGAAAAAGAAGGAAGTATTTATGCAAAATCTTTTTGGCAACATACTGGTCTTGGTTTATCTTCAAGGGCTGCTGCTATAGAACTAGGTCTTGAAGATTATCCTCCAAAATCTTACGTAAATGAATGTTCTCAAAGAATAAAAAATAGAATTTCTAAATCTACAAAAATTAACTCTAATAATATTCACTTAACTTCATCTGGAATGTCTGCATTGCATACATCATTAGAAATCATATATAAATTATTTCCAGCTAAACCAACACTCCAAATTGGTTTTCCATATGTAGATGTACTTAAATTACCAATGAATATTTTTCATGGAGCTAAGTTAATTACAGAAGAAAATTGTGAGGATATTGAATTAGAAATCAAAAGAATAAAGCCATCAGCATTAATTATTGAACTACCGAGTAATCCAATGCTCAAATGTGTAAACATTAAAAAAATTTCAAGAATAGCAAAAAAGTTAAATATTCCCTTAATTGTTGACGATACAATTGGTTCAAATTTAAATATAAATTCCCTAGAACATGCAGATATAGTTTTTACTTCACTTACAAAAATTTTTTCAGGTAGTGGTGATATTCTTGCCGGATCATTAATACTAAATCCAAAAAGCAAATGGATTGATCAATTTAGAAATGCATTAAACGAGATTAATCTTCCAACACTTTCCGATGGAGATACAGTTTATCTAGAGAAAGTTAGTAGAGATGTAAATCAAAGAGTTTTTGAACAAAATAAAGCATGTTTAGAATTAAAAAAAAGGTTAGAGACCCATAGCGAGATTAAAAATATTTTCCATCCTGAAAATTGTCCAAATTTCAATTCTTTACTTACTTCTGATGGAGGATACGGCTGCTTATTATCATTTGAATTAAATGGAGGATTGAACAAAGCTAGAAAATTTTATGATTCTCTAAAAGTATCTAAAGGGCCGAGTTTAGGTACAAAATTTACTCTAGTTTGTCCTTATGTTTTATTAGCCCATTATGACGAGTTGGATTGGGCTGAAAGTTTTGGTATACCATCGCACCTCATTAGAGTATCAGTTGGATTAGAAGACCAAGATCAATTATGGAAAAGCTTTTCTGAAGCATTAAATAATTTCTAGATTCCTAGTATTTACCGTATAGAAACTTATATACTCTTTTTCAAAAAAAATAGTTAGTATAAATATATATTTTCTCAATATATAAATGGCAAAAATTTATGAGGACAACAGTTTTGCTATTGGAAACACTCCATTAGTAAAATTAAAATCAGTTACTAAAAACGCGAAAGCTACAGTACTTGCAAAAATTGAAGGTAGAAACCCCGCATATAGTGTCAAATGTAGGATTGGCGCAAACATGATTTGGGATGCAGAGAAAAGTGGGAAGCTTACAAAAGACAAAACTATTGTTGAGCCAACTTCTGGAAATACAGGAATTGCTCTAGCTTTTACTGCTTCAGCAAGAGGTTATAAACTGATTCTTACAATGCCAGAATCCATGTCAATTGAAAGAAGAAGGGTTATGGCAGTGCTAGGTGCTGAAATTGTTTTAACAGAGGCATCTAAAGGTATGCCTGGAGCAATAGCTAAGGCTAAAGAAATTGCAGAAAGTAA
>QCBK01000030.1 GCA_003281635.1 Prochlorococcus sp. AG-347-G22 | reverse complement strand
TTACTTAAATAGATTTCATTAGTTAAAAATGAAATCATATATCAATGGATCCATCACCATTCCTTCCCCAAACAACCATTGCAATTGAGAAAGTAAAAATTGCAGCCAATGCTGCCCATCCTATTTGAAAGATCATTAGATTTAAATCGTTTTTATAAATATAACAGAACTTCAAAAAATTTTAACCATATAAAGCCAAAGTTAATTTCTCATAAATAAAATTTTCTCAATAGAATATAAATAAATCAAATTGGGAAGGTTAGTTTTAAATCATAGTTCAAATATAGAAGGTCTTATTCCAATACTTCAAAAATTAGCACTGGACATTAATATCAAGACAATAACTCCAGCTGCTATTTCAAGATCTAACGGCATCATCGTTACAAGGAATTGGAACTTCACATAAATCCGGATCGCAATTTGTATCCAACATTGATACTAATGAAATGTCTAATTTTCTAGCTTCTAATACTGCATTAGATTCCCTTCTCTGATCAACCAATACAACTACATCTGGTAATCTTCTCATACCCTTAAGTCCACCTAAGTATTTTTGCAATCTTTCAAGTTCTCTCCTTAATACTGCAGCTTCTTTTTTAGGCCTCATTGCTATTGAACCACTACTTTCCATTCTTTCTAGATCCTTTAATCTTTCAATCCTAGCTTTCATTGTTGTCCAATTAGTCAACATCCCTCCAAGCCATCTTTGATTTACATATGCAGCTCCACAGCGTGTGGCTTCCTGAGCTACTACATCTGATGCTTGTTTTTTTGTACCGACAAATAGGAACCGTTTACCGCTTTTTGCTGCGTTTCTCGTCCATTTATAAGCATTGTTCATACATAATGCTGTTTTTACAAGATCAATAATATGAACTCCATTTCTCGCGCAATATATATACTTAGACATCTTGGGATTCCAACGTCTAGTTTGATGCCCAAAATGAGCACCAGCTTCCATCATTTCTGATAGTGATACAACAGCCATAATTTAAAAAGGGTTTCGGGTTAGCCTCCATCTGACGGGGAATTAATATTAATTAATCACCCGAAACTGTCAGATGTGTGGATTTATTTTCAATGATTCTAGCAAGTGATGTGTATTTCTAAAAGTTTTTTATCTTGATTTGGTTAACTGTTTAATGTAAATCATATTTAGAGGGATCCTAAGTATCTCAAGTGCAAGTCTATTTCTTTTTATATTTACTAAGAATCTTAATAAAGGAAGGATTCTATCAACACTGATTAGTCCTCCCAAGCAAAGAATTTTCCAAAGTAAATTATGAAGAGGAGTTAATTGAATCATAAATCTAACCCTTAAATTTGGATGTTTCTTGTAAAACACTAAAGCCATTTTTGCTCTCTCTTTTTCTTGAGCTATTAATGAATCTATTTGTTCGCAATTAAATGGCGGATGCCAATGATAACCTACTGCATTTGGACATTTAATTAATTTTGTCCCAATTTTTTTTAATCTTTCTCCAAGTTCTAAATCCTCCCAACCGTAAAGACTAAAAGAAGTATCAAATAATCCCACACTTAAAATCAATTCTTTTGATATCGCAACATTCCCAGTAGCAAAGTAAGCAAAAGAGGTGTCCATTATTTTATATTTTTCACTCTGAGGATTCAGAAAGTTAGATGTATTGACTACCGAGCCATAGGTAAAACATTTTTTATCATTTTTTTTCCAAGAGGCAAGTAATTTTTCAACGTGGCAATTTATAAAATTGTCTAAAACAATAAGATCACTATCAATAAATATAATAATTTCATATTTTGATTTGATTACTCCAAGATTTCTTCCAAGTGCGGGCCCTCCATGTTCTTGCTGAAATAGAATAACGTGTGGGAGATTAGCTTTGTTTTTATTTATCCAAAAGGTTGTTCCATCAGTTGATCCATCATCAACTACTATTACCTCATAATTACTGATATTTGTATTTAATTTTTGATTCTCAAGCGCAAAGAGACATTTCTCTAATATAGGTAATCTATTGTAAGTCGGTATAACAATACTTACATTCATGATTATGTCTTAAATGTGCATAATATTTAACTCAAAAAATAACAGATATTTCCTAATCAGCTGCACCGCCATTATTTGCTGTACCTGTAACGTTTCCACCATCAGGTCTTCCATCAGTTCTTAATTTCCTTTTTTTGAATTTTCTAGCATAGGCTCGATTTCGTTCCTGCTTTTCTTTTTTTAGATTCCTTCTCTTAGACATAAAAATTTTAACTTTTAATTATATTAGCTCACTATGAGCACCATATATTTTACCATCTTCCATATTTAATATCCTATCAGCCATATCAGATATTCTTGGATCATGCGTCACCATAAGTACAGAACAATTTTGCTCTTTTGCTAGTTTTCTCAAAAGAGTTACTATTTCTCTTCCTGTGACGCTATCTAAAGCAGAAGTGGGCTCATCAGCTAATAAAAGTTTTGGGTTAGCAGATAAAGCTCGAGCAATTGCTACTCTCTGTTTCTGCCCACCAGATAAGTCATTTGGCAACTTTTTATGATGTTCTTCTAATCCTACTGCTGACAACCAATTCCGTGCTATTTCACGTCTTTGCAAATATGTTAAACCTTTTATTAAATCGGCGCCCATCTGGACATTTTGTTCTGCCGTTAAACATCTCAGAAGATTGTGACCTTGAAAAATCATTCCAATACTTCTCCTAAGAATCTGACGCGTTTTCCTTGATGCTCCATTTAACTGATTATTTAATACAGTTAAATCACCTTTTTGACAGGTTCTTAAGGCGCCAATTAATGTTAAAAGAGTGGTTTTACCACATCCAGAAGGTCCTTTTAAAAGAACCAGCTCTCCTTTATCAATATTTAAATTAACTTGATTAAGAACTTGTTTTTTATTCTCATTTTTCCCATAAAAGTGACTCAAATTATTTATTGAGACTGTTTTGAGATTTTTAAAATTATTTATTGAATTATTTTCTTTAACCATTTATCTTTAATTTTCTAAAATATTTCGGCAGGATCAGCGTCAACTAATTTACGCATCGCAACAGCAGCGGACCCCATACACATAACTAAAACTAATACGAAAATTAAAATAGTTTTATCTGCGTCCATTATTATTGGGAGTTTAGTAGAACTTCTTATAACTGAGTAAAGTATTTGACCAGAGAAATAAGCAGGTAAATAACCAAACAATGCCAACAAAAACCCCTCTCTTGCTACAACAAAAAAAAGAGACTTAAGTCTATACCCCATTGCCAATAAAGTGGCGTACTCTGGGAGGTGATCTGTGACGTCACTATAAAGAATTTGATAAACAACCACACACCCTACAACAAAACCCATCAACGCACCCAAACTAAATATAAAACCTATTGCAGTACTATTTTTCCAATAATTTTTTTCAAATTCTATAAATTGTTTTTTTGTAAGGACCCTAACATCATTTGGTAGTGAGTTATTTAATATCCTTGAAATCAATTCAGGATCAGATCCTTTTTTTAGCTTTACCAAACCAATTTCTATACTGCCAGGAGGATTAGCAGGAAAAAGTCTTAAGAAGGTTTCTCGACTAGTTATCAAATTTCCGTCTGCACCAAAAGATGGTCCCAACTCCACAAGGCCTTCAACAATTACTCTTTTTCCAGCCACCTCAGTCTCAACTTTTTTTTCAGATAAGAACCATTGTTCAATCGGTCCAAATTCAGGTCTAGATAGTTTGTCAAAAAGAACTCTTGATGGATTTCTCAATTTATAAGCTTTCTTTGCGAATCCCTCATCTAAAAGAAGTGAATCAGAGGGATTAAAACCTAATGCAAGTATTGATCTAGTTTTAAGATTTTCAGGATTTCTCCAAAGTAAATAATTTAAATTTACGGGAGCAGTTTTTTCAACATCTTCTACTGCGAGAGTTTGGATTAACCTTCTTTTTGGGAATCCACTCATGCTAATAGAACTTTTTGATCTTGGACTTATCAAAACTAGATCGGCATCTAAAAGTTTATGAATAGTTACGCTCGTATCAAATAAACCATCCCTAAAACCTAATTGCATAAACATCAAAATCCCTGCAAAACTTATTCCAGCTATGGCAACTGCTAGCCTTAGTGGTTGCCTTGTTAATAACAACCAAGCTAATGGTATTTTTCTAAATTTTAAAAAAGAAAAGCTCATTAGGGAATAAATTTTGCAATCACTTTCATTCCTGCATAGTTTTGAACAATATCTATGGAATCTTGATCTAGTTTTACTAGTACCTCGATAATTCTCGAATCAGCATCCCCTGTTGGATCAGTCGATAAAACTTTTCTTTGTTTTACCTGAGGACTAATCCTAATCACTTTTCCCTTAAGATTTTTTTGGAAACCGCCATTCTCACTGCTCAATTCAACATTCTGAGAGATAAAGACTCTATCGATGTCAGATTCATAAACCTCTATCAAAGCTTCCATTTTTTGACTAGAACCAATATCCAAAATCCCTTCATTACTGGGCCTCTCACCAACTCTCGTGTTTATTCCAAGTATAAAACCATCAATTGGACTTCTTAGTTTTGAATTGAATAGATCTATCTTGATAATTTTTTGATTACCGATAAGGTTTATTTTCTGTTTTTGCAATTTTAATAATTCATCTTTTCTCCGCGAAAACTCTACAAAAGAATATACATCCTTGCTCAAAGCCAATTCATACCTTTGTATTTCATCTCTCTTTAGGTTTATTTC
>QCBK01000029.1 GCA_003281635.1 Prochlorococcus sp. AG-347-G22 | reverse complement strand
AAACTATTGTAGTTGTTCTACCTGATTTAGCAGAGAGATATTTATCATCAATTATGTTCACTGAAGTTCCAAGCGGAATCATTCAAGAACCAGTCAAAGCCTAAATCTATTTTATCTCCAGTAATGAATCTGGTGAAATATACATGGCATCGCCATAAGAGAAAAATCTAAATTTTTCTTTTATGGCTTTTTTATACAAATCTAATAATCTTTCTCTACCTATCATTGCACTTACTAATAGTAATAATGAACTTTTAGGAAGATGAAAATTAGTCAATAATCCATCAACTACCTTAAATTTATAACCTGGCTTAATTACTAAATCCACGTATTTCGCTATGGGAATAAAGTCATTAATTTCGTGAGAATAACAACTTTCAAGAGCTCTCACGCTAGTTGTCCCAATAGCAATTATTCTTCTATCTGTTTTCTTTATTTTTTTTATTTCCTCCACTACTTCCTTATTAACACTTACCCATTCTTTATGAAGTTTTAAGTCACTTAGATCTTCTTGATCAATTGGTTTGAATGTTCCATAGCCCACGTGCAATGTTATCGGTAAAATTATTACTCCTTTTTTTTTTAGATTGGAAATAAGATTTTTACTTAAGTGTAAACCAGCTGTTGGTGAAGCAACTGCCCCCGGATTAGTTGCATATTCAGTTTGATAACTTTTCTCATGAAAAGATTCTTCTTCGGATTTTTTAATATAAGGAGGGAGAGGGATTTCACCGTATTTATCAAGAAGTTCATTCATTGAATTGAGATCAGTTATATTTTCCGGAAATTTAATAAGTCTCCCTCCAGTTTCTTCATCAACTCCATCAACCATCAATTTAATATCTTGTGCAGAAGGAGATTTTAATATTATTTTTCTATTTATTTTTAATTTTTTTGCTGGCTTTGCCAAACATAACCAAACACATTCATGAGATCTCTCTAAGACTAATAATTCAACTAACGTTCTATTTTCTAATTCAACCTTTAACCTTGCCTTCATTACCTTAGTATTATTTACAACCACAAGATCGCCTTTTCTAAATTCATCTAAAAGATTCTTGGTAAATTTATTAGTTAAGCAGTTCTCTTCTAAAACACTATTTCTAACTATCATTAATCTTGATTCATGCCTAATTGCAGAAGGTTTATTAGCAATTAATGAAGGTTCTAGAAAGTAATCATAAGCTTCAAGCTTATAATCTGTTCCTTCATTATTAATTTGAGAAATCAATTAAATTCAAGATACAAGTGTCTCTGGCTCATTTTCAATTAGGGAAGCCAAGTCTTTCAAGAATGAAGCACCATCAGCTCCATAGATCACTCTATGATCAGCTGTAAGATTTACTTGCATTATTTTTTTAACAGATATTGAACCATCACTATTAGCTACAACAGTTGGTTTCGATGATGCTATGGCTAAAATAGAACCGGTACCTGGTGGTAGTATTGCGTCAAATCTATCAACACCAAACATGCCAAGGTTAGATAAGGTAAATGTTCCCGTTGAGTATTCATCTGGTTCCAATTGTTTTGACCTCGATCTTTTTACGAGATCTTTCCATTCTCTAGATAATTCAAATAAATCAGTATTGCAAGGTTCTTTTAATACTGGAGTTATTAGTCCCCCATCTTCCATCGCAACAGCTACTGCAATATTTATATTTTCTGGATAAGAAATTCCATTTTCTGAAAAACTTGAGTTAACTTGAGGATGTTTCTTTAGTGTCTTTGCAACTGCCTTTACAAGTAAAGCAGTCATAGTTACTCCGTTCTGTTTTACTTTTTTATAGAAATTATCTAATTTATCTGTATTGATAGAGTAACCCACCCTAAAACATGGCACATCTAAACTAGATTCCATATTTTTATTTACCGCTTTTTGAAGAGTATTAAATTGAACTGTTTCTCCAGGATTACCAAAACTATTTCCTGAAGCTTCTGGCTTTCTTTCAACTCCCAAATTTGCACCAGGGATACTTGCAGGAGAACCACTTTCGCCTATCCATGGTATGGAAACTGGTTGGCCATTAGCTTTTAAAATATCATCGGCTTGAATCCTTCCATGAGGTCCTGATCCATGAACCTTTGCTAAATCAATACCCATTTGAGAGGCAAGTTTTTTAGCTCTTGGAGATGCAATTATCCTCGAAGAAACATTACTTGTAGCTGCATTAATTTGATCGGTATTAAAAGAAGGTACAGGCTTTTCACTCTTTAAGACGACTTCTTCCGCTTCTTTATTAATATTTTCTGTCTGAACTACTGGTTTTTCTTCAGTTTTATTGCTTACCAATTCAAGTTTTTCCGAACTAGAAACTTCGGGTTGTTTTCCTTTATTTTGTTCTTGAACGGAAGCTATCTCATTCTCATTTTCTACAATAAGACCGATAGTCTCTCCTACTGGTGCAGTGCTGCCAGCAGGCATTAAAACAGCCGCAAGATATCCATCTTGAAAAGATTCAACATCCATATCTGCCTTGTCAGATTCAACAACTAAAACAGATTCACCTCTTTCAACTTTATCTCCTGGATTTTTCAACCATTCCACAATCTTGCCCTCCGTCATAGTAGAACTCAATGCAGGCATGAATATTTCGTGAGACATAAGAAAATTAGTATTGCATAAGTTTCAAAGGATTTCTACCAAACTTCCTAAAGTTTTTACGATTAAGAACCCTTTAAACTCTTGTTTTAATTATACGAAATCATGTTCACAGTGGGAACTCTTAAAACTTAAGAAAGTAATAATTTAGATCGATTGGAATTTAAAACTTTTCGAAATTAAGATTTACTTATATTTATCAAAAATACTAAATCTTCTCTCAAATATTATCTATAGATTGAATAACTCCATCTTTAACCGTAATCGAGACTTGCATTTTTTCAATAAGATTGTCTCCCACAGTGACATCACAGAAACTATCCACTTGCCCTTGATCAACAATTTCGTCCATTTTTAATTCACGAACTTGACTCTGTTGTTGGAGTAGATTTCTTTTTTGTTCTTCAATTTCATTTCGTTTTGCTGCGACTTGTTGTTGCACCTGACTAACCTGTTCTTGAACCCTTGGATCTAGAGGATTAACCGATTGGGATCTAATATTATTTACTATTTGCTGCCCCTCCTGCTCCAGTTGCGATAATTGCTGGTCAATGTTTGAAATTGCTTTACTTAATTCTTTTTCAGCATCTTCCTTCCAAGTTGGTGTAACTACAGCTTTAATAGCTATTGAGCGCTTTATAGATATTGAGTTTTTTGTTTCCATAAAAAATTAAATTACCTTTTCAATATAGATAGAACAAATCAAATTTTCTTACTAAATTTGTTTTCATACATATTTTCTATTTGTAATGAATACTTTTTCTCTATTTCTTTTCTTTTTTGTTTAAGAGTTTGTGTTAGCAACCCATTTTCTAGAGTAAAGGCATCAACAAAATAACAATCTAATATTTGTTCTTCTGATCTTGCTCCTAATCGACTTTTAAGCAAATTATTAATTTGTGATTTGAAAAATTTACCAATATTCTTATTAAGGTTTAATTTTGAAAGGTCTTCTTCCAAAAACTTGCTTTGAACCAATTCGACATTAGGAACTACAAGGGCTGTTAAACATTTCTTATCTTGTCCTACTAGTTGAATCTGATTAATAAATTCAGAACTAAGGATTTCAGCCTCTAGCGGATTTGGTTCAATATTTTCACCACTTGAAAGTACTATTGTATCCTTGGCTCTTCCTGTTATAAAAAGAGAACCATTTGGTATTAGAAAACCTAAATCACCAGTATCAAACCAACCATCCTTGGATAAAACATCTTTTGTAGCTATTTCATTATTAAGATAACCTTTCATTACTTGCGGCCCCCTAACAAGAATTTTTCCGACTTCTCTGAACTTCAGAATCTTTTTTTTATCATCATTCACTATTTTGATTTCAGTAAATGCTAGAGGCTGACCAGATGACCCTCTAACATTTAATTCTCTTCTCCTACAAGTTAATACTGGACTAGTTTCTGTGAGTCCATATCCCACCAAAACATCTACACCTAAAGATTCAAAAAAAAGATCTACATGTTCTGGCAATGCACCTCCACCGTTAATGGGAAATTTCAGTTTTTCTCCGCATAGTTGTCTAAGAATATTCGGCCATAAAAAAATAGTAGAAAATTTATGTAAAGGATATCGGCTAATAACAGAACCAAGTAAGGGGATTTTTGATTTAAAAGTTATTTGATTTATATCTATATTTCTTATCTTTCTAAGACTTCTTTTGAAAACCGAACTATTACTTATCAAAAACTTGATAAGTTTTTGCTTTTTGGAAGGCATTTTTTTCAAAGCCTGAAAAAAACCATCATGTATTGCTTCCCATAGTCTCGGTACAGTAGCCATGACAACAGGTTTTATTTGTGTAATATCATCTTTAAGAAATTTAGGATTTGTATAATATTGAGAACAACCGCATGAAAAAAAGAAGTATTCAGCACTTCTTTCATAAGAATGCCAGATAGGCAAAACGCTTAATACAGAGGTCCCTGGTTCTGGATCAGCGATATAGGCTAAATTGATTATTTGATGTAAAAAATTTGCATGAGTCAAAGGCACACCTTTAGGTTTTCCGGTCGTCCCAGAAGTGTAAAGAATAGTAGCGACGTCATCAATTTTAGGATTAAATTTTTCAAGATTATTATTTTGTGAATTTTCTTTTTCTACTGAACTTATGAATGTACTCCAACTTATTAAACTTTCAAATTGTTCATCTTCTAAATTAATTATAAATTTCAGTCTTTTTTTTAATTCTTCTTTGTTGTTTAACTTTAGCCAAATTTCCTTAGATTGAACTATTAGTCCTACTGA
>QCBK01000028.1 GCA_003281635.1 Prochlorococcus sp. AG-347-G22 | reverse complement strand
TCCTCAATTAATTCTTTTGCTTGTTCCATTTTTGATAAGCTACTTTTGTAAATCCCAATATCTTTTTCTGCTTTATTAGCAGATAAGCTTAATTTCTCAATAATATCAGAGATAATCTTATTTGTTTCTGATTCATTACTCTCATTGAGATCTTGGGATTTTGAAATTAATATATATATTCCTAAATTTAAAATCCTTGAAGGATAAAGTTTAGAATTGTTTTTTTCAATTAATAATTTCAATATATCTTTAGATGTTTTCTCCTTAAATTCCTTTTGAGATTTTTGAGATATTTCATTAATTTCCTTCGCTTCAAAATTTGTAGAACTACATAAAGATTCAAAAAGAAGATCCAAATGTTCCTCAGGTTTGTATCCTTTCATTAATTCTTTGAAAGTTTCGGTGAGACCGACACAAAAGAGGTAATCTTGCGTAAATTCATTTTGATGGTTTAGAAGATTAAGTTCGACAAGCATTTCATCAACTATTCTTTTATATAAACCTGGAATGACGTAAGGGAATTTTTCATGAAATAACTTTTTGCTATCTGAAACAGTCAATTTTTCTTTCAATTTTTTATATGTAAACCTTAATAAGGTTAGCGTATGTTGACTCAATATCGTTAATATCTAATAAACAGATAAATATTATTATGATCCCTTTAGTATTAGAAGAATCTGGTGGTAGTGAAAGAGTCTTTGATATCTATTCGAGACTTTTAAGAGAGAGAATAATCTTTTTGGGAGAACAAGTTACAAGCGAAACTGCTAATAGAATTGTTGCTCAATTATTGTTCCTTGAAGCAGAGGATCCAGATAAGGACATCTATATGTACATAAATTCACCCGGCGGATCTGTTTATGATGGATTAGGTATCTTTGATACAATGCAACATGTTAAGCCTGACATTCATACAGTTTGTGTAGGCTTAGCCGCTAGTATGGGTGCATTTTTGCTCGCAGCAGGTACCAAAGGCAAAAGAAGTAGCCTTAGACATTCCAGAATAATGATTCATCAACCACTTGGAGGTGCTAGAGGACAAGCAAGTGATATAAGAATTCAAGCAGATGAAATCCTTTTCTTAAAAGACCGACTTAATAGTGAATTATCAGAAAGAACTGGAAAGGATTACGACACTATAAAAGAAGATACTGATAGAGATTTTTATATGTCTCCCAATGAAGCAGTTGAGTACGGTCTAATTGATCTCGTGTTAGATAAGAAACCTATTAAAGTCTAGCTTAATAGTTGAGGTGTTCTCTCTTTCTCAGGGATTTTGGTGAATTTTGAAAGAATGCTTACAAATTCATCACCATCCAATGTTTCTTTTTCTATTAACAAGTCAACTATTTTATCCATAGCTTCTCTATTTTTGCTTACTATATCGTACGTTTCTTTATAACATTCCTTAACCATTACTCTCACGCTTTCATCTATTTGTTTAGAGATTGAATCAGAAACTTCACTTCTAGTCATTAAATCTCTACCAACAAACACTTCTTGGTTACCACTTTCTAAAGCTATCGGGCCTAAATTACTCATTCCAAATCTGGTAACCATTTGGCGGGCCATCGAGGCAACTTGTTGAAAATCTCCTCCCGCTCCAGTTGTGATTTCACCTTTTCCAAAAACTACATCTTCAGCAGCTCTTCCTCCTAAAGCACCCATTATTCTTGCTTTTAGTTGAGCCCTGCTAACAAGGGTTTGTTCATCGTCTGGGGTAAACCAAGTTAACCCTTTAGCCTGACCTCTTGGAATAACTGTCACTTTCTGAACAGGATCATGTGCTTTCACAAGTGAACCTATAAGAGCATGGCCAACTTCATGATAAGCAATTAATCTCTTACTTCTACCATCTGTTAATGGAGAACCTTCCATCCCTGCGACAATCCTATCTACAGAGTCATCTATTTCTGAGATACTGATAGAGTCTTTTCTCCTTCTGGCGGTTAATATAGCAGCCTCATTTAGTAAATTTGCTAAATCTGCTCCAGTAAACCCTGGTGTCCTTCTAGCAATGCTTTCAAGTGTTAAATCCTCTTGAAGTTTCTTATTTCTGGCATGAACTTTCAAAATTGATAGTCTGCCCTTAATATCAGGTGCGTCTACAGTTACCTGTCTATCAAATCTGCCGGGTCTCATTAGAGCAGAGTCTAAAACATCAGGCCTATTTGTGGCTGCAATTATTATTATGCCACTATTACCTTCGAAACCATCCATTTCAGTAAGTAATTGGTTGAGAGTTTGCTCTCTCTCATCATTACCTCCACCAATACCTGCACCTCTTTGCCTACCGACAGCATCGATTTCATCAATGAATATTAAACAAGGGCTATTTTCTTTAGCTCTTTTGAAAAGATCTCTAACTCTACTAGCTCCAACACCAACAAACATTTCAACAAATTCAGAACCTGATAATGAGAAAAATGGTACACCTGCTTCTCCTGCAATTGCTTTTGCTAAAAGGGTTTTACCAGTTCCAGGAGGCCCAACCAATAGAACCCCTTTCGGAATCCTTGCTCCTACAGAAGTAAATTTTTCTGGTTTTTTCAGAAAAGTGACAACTTCTTGCAAATCTTGCTTGGCTTCATTAACACCTGCGACGTCATCGAAAACTACTCCTGTTTCAGCTTCCATTGCGAATCTTGCCTTTGTTTTTCCAAACTGCATTGCTTGGCCAGGTCCGCCAGGCATACCATTTGACCTCCTCGCTAACAGAATCAAACCCCCAATTAAGATAGCTGGGAAGAGTAAATTACCCAATATTCCTAATGCAGGAGGGGCTGTTTTAACTGGATGAACATCAAAACTGATTCCCTCATTTTTTAAGATATTTATAAGTTCTGGAGTTAAGCCGGGAAGATCTACACGTAACCTTTGAACTTTATTATCTAAATCCGAATCTATTGTCTCAATAACCGCATTTCTGCCTCCTTCAAAAATATCAACTGATGTAACCCTTCCTGAATTAATATAATCAAGAAATCTGCCGTAACTAACTCTTGCTACTGCAGAATTTCTAGGTGCAACAGTAGTGCCATTAGATTTGAGTGAATCAACATTGCTTGAAGTTAAAAATTGATAGGAAAGCACTATTACTAAAAGTATAGGTAAAGCCCATAAAATTAATGTTTTAAATTTTTGATTCATTAATTTGCAGAAAGTTAATTATGAGATTCTAGAATGAATCCATACATTTCGTTGATATTTTATCTAACTTTATGCCTATACTACCCTTGTATGTATCCAATTTATAAATGAAATTTGAAATTAACGATAAGGTTAAGTTAATTGCTCCAGTCTCATATTTAAAGACTTCAGATAATATGCCTATGTTAAGACCTCCTGATTTAGTGGCTATAGATGAAATTGGTGAAATCCTATCAATCAAATCCCCAGATACTGTTGAGGTAAAGTTTAGAAGAGGTTCGTTTTTAATCGATGTTGATAAGATTGAGAAAAACTAACTTAAAAGTTTTTCTTCCACCTTTTCGAAATCTCTAAACATATTTTTTCATTTCCAGAAATACTCAAAAAAGGTTTTGAAAAATACTTATTAGTTAATTTAAGAATACCTAACGAAGATATTTCCTCTATTTTGGAATTTAAATCGATCTCAGAAATTGGTGAAATACCATAACTAATTAACTGTATCTTTCTCTGTAAAACTTCATCAAGTGATTGATTTCCTAATAGAAAAGAACCTTTTAGTTTTTCTTTTGCTAAAAATATTTCTGCATCAGTCAAAGGAATTAAAAGTAAATTTTTCCATAGTGTTGATAAAAGTTCAAAAGCAAAAAGGGCTTGCTCATTAGATACTGATAAAAAAATTAAAAAAGGGGCATTTCCACTCCTGATAGGATAATGAACACCTAAATCGTAGGTGATGCCATGTTTTTCTCTAAAAAGTTTAAATAAAACAGCGCTCATTCCATAAGATAAATATGACTCCAAAACCTTAAGTGGTAAATATTCACTACTTCTTCGCGAGCAAGTTTGATCCCCCATCATTATTATTGTTTGATTTGAATCATTATTAATGTAATCAAATCTATTGTTAGGGCATAAATCGTGATTTATAGTTCTTGATTTTTCTTCTAAAGGCTTTGTCTCTAATGTTTCTATACTTACTCCATTTATTTCTAGATTATTTGAAATTAAATACTTATCTCGACATTTGAAATTTTTAAACTCAAGCAATACATCTTCATAGGTTATCTTTGAAACATCATTTGCATTGCCATTTGTATTAAAGGCATAAGGATGATTTGAGTAAACAATTCTTCTCCAGTTTTCAAAACAGATATTAAATGGATTCTCTTTATCTTTTTTTATAAAATTAATTGAGGATTTTTTTACTTTTTGAAATTCAATTTCTAAGAGATTTGGTTTATTTATTATTAAGTCCAATAGGGGGAATAATTTGCTGAAATGTTCATTTAAGGATTTAATGCTTATTGAAATACCATCTTCAAATACTTCTTGATTTAATTCTGCTCCATAGGACTCAATATACTCCGAAAGAGTGAAATTATTAAAACCCTCACATCCTCTGGTAAGTAATGAACTGAGGAACTTGTTTATACCTTTTTTGCCAACACTATCCATATCACTTCCCCCTGTAATCCAAATTGAAGCAGTTGAAAAATTCCTTTTTTTATTACTTAAAAAAAATTTTTTTAACATTTGCCGGAGGATGCAACTAAAGTGAATTTCTCTCCCCGAATATATTCTGTAATCTCTTTGAAATTATTCAAGTCATTCCAGTATTTTAAATGACTCTCTAAATTAATGATTGAAGATTTTCTCCCCCAAAGAAGTTCATTTCCAAAGAATGAAGAGAGTTGTGTAGATGTCTCTAAATTAAAGATATAATTGCTTTTCACAATATTTATTGCTTTTTTTATTTCATGCAAAGTCAACTTCTTGCAATTTGATATCTCCTCTATTGTTTT
>QCBK01000027.1 GCA_003281635.1 Prochlorococcus sp. AG-347-G22 | reverse complement strand
TTAGATGATTCGGTAGTCACAAATTTAAAATTCTTTTTACACTTATCTCAATATTGTCAATAAAAATTAAAATGAACCATAAACTTGCTTTAAAAGATTCTCATTTAAACATTGTTAAATAACTATTCGCAAAAATGAAATAAAAAACTTTATTAAAAAAGCCAGCTGAATTAATTACAGAAGTATTAAAAATATTTAAAAACGGAATAAATGGTGGAAGAAGTAATTAGTTAAAAAGTATTAGATATTTTATTTTTCATATTTTCAATTTTATTGATTAATTCATCTAACCATTCTGTATTATTTTGCTCTTGTCTTTTATGGCTTTGACTTTTTTGAGTACTCATAAATTTCTTACATTTAGATTATATATTTAATATATCTTTTGAAATTACAGGAATCAATAAGCAATATTACCAAATCAATTGATAAGACAAGCTTTAGTAGCATTTCATACAAACCTAACTAACGCAAATTAACTAAGAAAATCTAAATCTCTTCAGTTAAGTATTTTCTACGATGTTTTTATTTGAGATTCTGATTTGAATTAGGAAAGGATATAGATGTTTCTATGGAAAAATCATTTCTAAATTTCATTTATTGGATCTTGTTAAAGTCAGCTGAAAGTTACTACGGAAATTCATTAAAAACAGAAGTACCCTATACACCTTATTTTTAGTTTTGGTGAACCTTAACTTTTAATATTAGATCTCTAGTTTGAGATCTATTAGTTTAGAAGTAATTTATCAAAAAACCAATATGGGTTACTTATAGATTCACTACTAAATAATCTCTTACGTTAAATTTCTTTTATTGATCGTGAATATATTTAGCGGTAAGGATCCCTCCAAAATTAACTAAAACTACAATTAGAAGTAGTAGGTCAATTGCGAAGTTAGTCATAAGATTAACCTCCTTAAATTTATATCAAAATCCTATAACGTCAAAATAGGTATTAAATAGAGTTTAAATTCCTATTTTTAGCCATCGAGATTCTCTGGTAATAGTCTATGTTCACAATTTTCGACGCATTCTTCTAGAGACTTTTCAGTATCACTCTTAATTTCACAACTACAAAGACAATCATAAAAGGCATACTTGGGATCTAATTCATTTTTGAATTGTTTATTTCTAAATGTATTCATGATCAAACTCCCTTTGATTTTTTTTCAAGTTGATTAATTAATTTATCCAACCAAAGAGTGTTGTTAATCTTTTTTGTATTTTTAAAGTATTTCGTTTTGAACGTACTCATTAAGTTATACCTCAATCAGTGGATCCAACTTAGGAGTGATAATTGAAATTTCCTAGAGTAAAAATACTGATTATAAAAATAGTGTAATATTTAAAACCGCCTAATTCATGATTTATTTTTTAGGTATTACAACTCTTGATTCTTTTATATAACTCATACTAAATAACTCCTAAAAAAGAAGGTTAATTATGACTTACGGAAATCTAATTAAAAATAAAATTCAACATGTATTTGGTGTTTTGTTCGATTCGTTATCAATTGAGAGAAAACTAACTGATGCTCAAATGGAATGTATGCAATTCGGGATTTGTGGTTATGCTCCAAGACAAGTTGCGGAAGTTCCCTTTTTTCATTATTGATTTGAATTCATTTTAAACTAAGGGCAATTAGCTCCTCCTCACCCAATCAGGAGATCCACTAAACCAATCAGCAAGATCATCATTTTTGGGGTCGAAATGATTTTCGGTTTCTAAACCATCAAGGCCAAGATTCTGTATGAGTCCATTTATTCCATCCGATTTTTGCTTGCCATATCTCCTCAAGCTATTAGCTTTCTTAAGCCATGTCCAAATAGTTGAATTGTGTTTTGCAAACTTTTCTACATAAATTCTTTCTTCCAATGCGACAGGTTCATCTAATGAAATCCTCTTTACAATATCCTTAATTTTTAGACGAGTCTTGTTAGTTAGAAACATTTTCATAAAAGAAGTTAATGTTTTATAAAAGTTTTTTTTATGAATGTCTTGTCAATCTTTATTTCAAGAAAAAGTATTTTTTAGGAGCTTTTCAAGGACAAATATATTTATTTAGCAACAGGTATAATTAATTGGTAAAAAAGACTACTTAATTTGATTTATATAACTTATATAAAAATGAGTTCTATATAAGTTTCTCTACATTATTTAAGATTTAATTTATAAAAAAGAATAAGAAAAAATTTACACTAACAGTCTATTTAGGATAAAAGGCGCAAGCTCCTCATAAAAGATTTATACAAAAACGTAAAAAATTCAATCATGTAAAAACAGATTTTTAAAAAATAAATAATATAAGTCTTCTTTAAGCCAACAAGCTTAGCTGGATATCACTTTTAAGTACTACCACTAACTCTTTAACTAGACTTAAAAGAATAATTTTCTATCCAAACTTTTAACGAAATTTAAATTATCTAAGAACCTAGCAGAGCTTTGCACTCCAACATTTCTTTAGTGGCAGCTGATTTATTTGATCTCAATGAAATAATATCTGCTAAAAAGTTAGCATCATCTTTTACTCCGCAAAAACGTCCTGAGCCCCATGTATAAAGCCAAGGTAACCCAAGAAAATACAGTCCAGGTGATTGGGTCACACCTCTTTCATGAATAGGAAAGCCAGATCCATCAAAAACTGAGATATCAACCCAACTAAAATCACTTTTATAACCTGTACACCAAATTACAACTGCTAAGTTTTTGCATGAAATTTTAGTACCTTTGACATCTTCTTTTGGTTCCCAGCAAGGAGAATATTTCTTTTCTTTGGGAGCATCTATATTATTTTTTGAAATCCACTCATCAATACTATTTCTTATTCTGCAGTAAACAGAATCTGCTCCATCAAGATTTTTAGAAAGATCATTTGAAAATTGAATATCGTTAATTGTGAACTCTTCCAGTCGTCCATGAAGATTCATCCCTTCTATCGCTCTCCTTCTAAGATCTATTTCTCTTCCGTTATCTCTTCCAGTTAAATAATGATTAGTTTTATTCCTTACACTTTTAGGATCATCGTGTTCCCCAATAGGCATTGAATAATAACCCATTCTGTCGAGCCAATCTACAACATCTCTTCCTCTATACATTCTTGGAGATCTTGGAGCACTCCCAACGCTTAAATGAACTTCTCTTTTTTCAAAAAAAAGATCTTCAGCTATCTGACAACCTGATTGACCGCTGCCAACAACTAGGACAGGTCCATCTGGTAGTGAATTTGCATTTTTATATTCTCTCGCATCAATTTGCAGGATATTGGTTGGTAATCTCTCAGAATGAGGATGTCGGTTTGGGACATGATAAGCTCCAGTTGCTATAACAACTTGATCAGCTTCAAAATCTCCACGATTAGTTGAAATAAAAAACTTTTCATTTTTTTTAACTAAATGTTTTACTTCAATCCCTTCAAGAATATCTGCCTTAACAAATTCAGAATATTTTTTTAAATATTTAACTATATTTTTTTTATCCATAAAGCCGTTAGGGTCTTTACCAGAATATTGATAATCAGGAAGTGTACATTGCCAATTTGGCGTCACAAGGCAGAAAGAATCCCAACGTTGTTCCTCCCAAGAAAAACCAACATAATTTTTTTCTAAAATAAGAGGTTTTATCCCTTTTTTTTGTAATGAATGAGCAATTGACAATCCTGCTTGTCCTGCACCAATAATAATTACAGAACATTTAGCAGAGATTTGATTTAGAAATTCTTCAGCCATCTTTTTCTTTATTAAATATATGTTGTCATGTTTATGAATTTTAATTTGTTATAAAACTCACTAAAAAAGTTTTTTAATCAGAAATCTTAAGTTAATCAATTTAGTGATATCGGTTACATTCTTTTGGTAAATCAAATCAGAGAATACCATGAGTTTTTTTTAAAATTTCATGCCATCTGTAACTCGTCCCGCCAATCAGTCTGGAGAATTCTTAGTTGATTATGAAGAAAAAGTATTCCCAGATGTTAAAGCCGAACCAGGTGAGAAAGCCTTACTAACTTTTCATACTGTCGCTTTTGAAGGTTCTATTGGTCTTGTTAATCTTTTACAAGCTAGTCGTCTTATAAATAAGGGTTTTGAAACTTCGATATTGCTATATGGTCCAGGAGTAACTCTAGGACTACAAAGAGGCTTTCCAAAGCTTGGAGATGCAGCATTTGATGGTCATTTAAATTTTAATGCTCGCTTAGAAAAATTTATGGGTCAAGGAGGCAAAGTTTATGCTTGTCGATTTGCATTACAAGCTTTGTACGGGCATGGGGAAGGAGCTCTTACTCCAGGGATAAAACCAATAAGTCCTTTAGATGTTCTCGATATCGTGTTAATGCATCGCAAAGAAGGGGCATTTATTTTGGATACTTGGACTCTGTAAGTAATAAGTTCTAAGAAAATGACTAAAACATTTAAAGTAGCTGCTGCTCAAGTTAGACCTGTACTTTTTGACTTAAATGGCTCATTGAATAAAGTACTTTTAAAGATCCAAGAGGCAGCTACAAAAAATGTAAAATTGATAGTCTTTCCCGAAACTTTTCTTCCCTACTACCCATATTTTTCATTTGTTGAGCCCCCAGTTCTAATGGGTAAATCTCATATGAAGCTATATGAGCAAGCAGTAGAAGTCCCGGGTCCAGTTACAGACATAGTTGGGAAATCAGCTAAAAAATACAACATGCAAGTTCTTCTAGGAGTTAATGAACTTGATGGTGGAAGTTTGTACAATACTCAAATTCTTTTTAACGAAAAAGGTGAAATTGTTTTAAAAAGAAGAAAAATAACTCCTACTTTTCACGAAAGAATGATTTGGGGGCAAGGAGATGGTTCTGGTTTAGAAGTTATAGATACTCAACTTGGCAAGATAGGATCTTTGGCTTGTTGGGAGCACTATAACCCTTTAGCTAGATTTGCCCTTATGGCTAAAGGGGAACAAATACATTGTGCTCAATTTCCAGGTTCATTAGTTGGTCCAATATTTACCGAGCAAACTGCGGTCACAATGAGACATCACGCTTTAGAAGCAGGCTGTTTTGTAATTTGCTCAACAGGTTGGCTAGATCCAGAAGATTATGAAAAAATAACGTCCGAAACCAATCTTCACAAAGCATTTCAAGGAGGATGTCACACAGCAATTATCAGTCCAGAAGGCAAGTATTTGGCAGGACCACTTGATGAAGGAGAAGGATTAGCCATAGCAGAAATTAATTTATCACTAATTACAAAAAGGAAAAGAATGATGGATAGTGTTGGTCACTACAGTCGTCCAGATCTTCTTTCTCTAAAACTAAATACATCCCCCAACAAGGTATTTGAGATATCAAATGAGAAAGATTTCATACCAAAAGATCTAACTACAAAAGAATATTTAGAGGAAATCAATCATGTCTGAACTAGGTAAAATTATTACTGAGTTACAAGTTAATGGGATAAGTTCCACGCCTCAAAAGGGCAACAGGGGCAGGAAAGGAGGCGCTGGTCCGTCCGATCATAGAGCTTTAACAATTGAAGGGAAGACTGTAATGGTGCCAGTTTATAATCACGTATCTAAAAAATCTAATTATCAACTTTCAGAGGAGCCTAACGGACAATTTATTCTCCAAAGTAATGAAGATTCAAATATCAAGGAATTATCTACCACAAAAGAACCAAGTTTTTATTCTTTAAAAACAAAAGATGGTATACCTTATAAATCTATTGCTCTTCTTCATAGCAAGGATGTATTGGCTACAACTATTCTTCAAAAATGTATTCGTTTCAAAAA
>QCBK01000026.1 GCA_003281635.1 Prochlorococcus sp. AG-347-G22 | reverse complement strand
CTAAAGTGTATGCAATCTATTATGATTTAAATCGATTAAAAAAGATCATTAATTAAGTCATTTAGCTTGAAAGTTAATCTACTTTAAAAGGAGCTCAAAAAATTCATTCATTTTTTATTACCTCAATACTTTTATTAGCTTTAAATAGTAGCTATGTATGTGAAAATTCAAATCTGAATCTTGTGATGAGAAATAATATTAATGGTGACTTTTCCATAGTAGAAAAGATATCTGAGTTAAAGCCAGGAGCATTTATAAATATTAATTGGAAAAAAAAAAAGCTCATGCTTCCATTATCTCTCAGAAAAGATTATATTTCCTTTACAGATAAAAAATGGGACTGGAGGTACCAATTTAATAAAGACGGAACGCCTGATATTATTAATCCTTCTTTATACGAATTACTTCCTTCAGGAAAAGTTAAAGCACATTACTGTCAATCAGAAGATAAGAATTCTAACTTATAATTTCAAAGTAAATATTCTAGATTTTTTAACTTCTAAACTTCTATGTAAAGATGAACAATCCAATAAACCAAAAAAGCATTTCAAGATATGTAAAACTTAAAGATTACCAAGTTTTTGATTATGAAATTCCAGAAATCTTTTTGGACTTCGTGATTAATAACAATGCTGTAAATGTTACGACCAAACTAAAATTGGTAAAAAAAAATAACAATACCAGAAACCTAATTCTTGATGGCACTGATATATTAATAAAAAAAATATTTATAGATGACTCATTACTTGAAGAGAAATACTACAAACAGCAAAAAAATAACTTAAAAATTAAAAATATTAATAAAGATAATTTTTTATTAAAGATAGAAGGAATAATTAAACCAAAAGAAAATACATCCCTTTTAGGAATGTATGAGAGTAATGGGATTATAACTACGCAATGTGAAGCAGAGGGATTTAGAAGAATAAGTTTTCACTCTGACAGGCCTGATATTCTAAGCAAATACACTGTGAGAATTGAGGCCGACAAGAATGATTATCCTGTTTTGCTTTCAAATGGTAACATCGTAAAAGAAAATGATCTAACAAATAATCGACATGAAATTATTTGGAAAGACCCATATCCAAAGCCCTCATATCTATTTGCATTGGTAGCGGGTAAACTTAAATGTGTAAAAGATAATTTCATAACAAAATCGAATAAAAAAGTTAAAATAAATATTTATGTTGAGTATGGTGACGAAAAATATGTCCAACATGCAATAAGTTCCTTACAGAAATCTATGAGATGGGACGAAGATAAATATAACCTTGAATACGATTTGTCATTGTTCAATATAGTTGCAATCAGGCACTTTAATATGGGAGCAATGGAAAATAAAAGTCTCAATATTTTCAATTCAAAACTAATACTCGCTAATTCTGAAACAACAACTGATGAGGAATTAGAGAGAATAGAGGGTGTGATCGCTCATGAATACTTCCATAATTGGACGGGAAATAGAGTGACTTGTAGGGATTGGTTTCAATTGTCTCTTAAAGAGGGTTTAACAGTATTCAGAGATCAACAGTTCACAGCAGACCTTCATAATCATGAAATCAAGAGACTTGAGGATGCAAAATTTCTTAGAAGAAATCAATTTAGAGAGGATTCTGGTCCAACATCGCATCCTGTAATGCCAGAAAGATACCAAGAAATAGACAATTTCTACACGACCACGATATACGAAAAAGGATCAGAAATAATCAGAATGCTTAACAAGCTTGTAAAAGATGAAAATTTCTATAAAGGATTTAGTAATTACATCTCAACATACGATGGGAAGGCAGCAACAATAGACCAATTTGTTGATAAAATTTTAGAGCATAATAAGGAAATTGACCCTGAAGAATTTAAAGTCTGGTACAAGCAAAATGGCACACCAAAAGTTAAATTCAAGAGAATCTGGGATCAAAAAGACGAAAAACTCACAATTAAAGCCTCTCAAAGTAATCCAATAAAGAAGAACCCATGTAATGATTTACCTCTAATAATTCCCATAAATCTGGCTATATTTTTTGGAGACAATAAAACAATAGAAAAAACAGTTGTTTTAAAAACAAAACAACAAGAATTTATTTTTAGGAATGTTAGATCTAACCTCCAAATCCCTTTTGTAACTTATTTTCGCGAATTCTCTTCACCAGTTGAGTGGGAATCTGACACTACTTTGGATGAAAAATTTTTAATCTTAAAATATGAAAAAGATCTTTTTACACTTTCTAACACTGTAAGAGAATTATTTAAAAAAATCATTTTATGCAGATTACATGAAAAGGCAGATGACAAAGTTGAAAATAAATTAATAAATACTTTAATATCATTTATAAAAAATAAAGATATAAATTTATCTTTTTTATCAGAATTACTAAGTATTCCTACATTTGCTGAAATTGAATCAGAGATGGAAAATATAGACCCTTTAAAGATATATAAAACTATTGACGAATTAAATCATTTATTCGGTACCAAATTAAAAGAAGAATTATATTTTAAGCTCAAAGAAATAGAGAAAAATCTAGATAAAGTTTGGCCAGAAGGTAAAAATGAAAGAAAACTCATCGAAACTATTTGGAAACTACTCTTGCACAGTAATGATGAGGAAATTAAATGCAAAATAATAACTTATGTCGATAGTAATTCGATGACGCTAGCTAAAGCTGCATTGAATTCTTTCAGTAGGATTAATTGTCCTGAAAGAAAAATTATTTCAAATATATTCTTCAATAAATGGAAAAATAATAGTGTCGTTTTGGATAGTTGGTTCTCATTCAATGCATCTATAGAAATTGATGAAAAAACAAACAGCATTGAAAAATTATTTGAAAATAAGTTTTTTGATTCAAAATCACCAAACACTTTGAGAGCTATATTAAATACTTTCGTAACAAGAAATAGTACTTTTCATGCAATGGATGGTTCTGGTTATAAATATATCGCAAAAAAGATAATTGACTTTGATAAATTAAATCCAATCGTAATTTCCCGTTTTGTGAAAGTATTTAGTAGATACAATTATTATTCAGAACCTTACAAAAGTAGAATGGTAGAAACAATAAAGCAGATTAAAAAAAATAAACTATCAACAAATACTAAAGAAGTATTAGATTCAATAATAGAATGATTAATTGATGTTATTCAACTAAATATAATAATAACAATAGTAAATATTAAAAATAAAATAAATACAAGATGCTTATTAATAAAAATATAATCAAATACATTTGTATTATTTTCTTTATTCCACTTTTTATTTACGTAGTCCTTAGTTATAAATTTATTAGGTCTGCCACAATATAAACATGTTGGGGAAGTTTTTAAAATTAAATTTTTACATTGGGGGCACTTTTTTTTTTCCATAATTTAATCTTACTGAATAAAATTGCAATCAGAAAAAATAAATAAAATAAGTAGTTTAAATTTATTTATTAAATTTTGAATAATTAAATATCATTGCAAAAAAAAATTTGATTCTAACTATTTATAAAAATTCAATATAATGAAAAATTAGTATTTTGTTTGAAATGTTTGCTATTGCACTTGGAATGTCCCCTGTCGAAAAAATCACTGTTGCAATATCTGCTTCAATTTTTATAATCGCCTTTACATGGGTCTCGATTAAGGGAGATTTAAGAAAACTTGCTAATGAACTAATTGAAGATAATGAAAATAATCAGGATAATTAAAAAAATCTTTTATCCTATCTACTTTGCATGCAAGGTAGGATAATCAATAATATGCCTAATTTCTTTTAGAGAAGAACCATAGATTTTTTCACCATTTAAGTGAACCCCAATCCATTTTTCTTTTTGATTAAAAAAATTATTTTTAGTAGTATCCCTCTCGAGATAATGTTTATTATCCCAATTTAAAGTTATATCCCAACCTTTATAATTTTCTATCATTGAGAAAAAGAGTACATACTCAAATATTACCCATAGAGACACATAACAAAAACAAAGGAAATAAGTATTTTTTTCGTTATTTTTATTTAATATTTATGTAGTAATGACTTTTATTTTGCGAGCAGCTTCATCTGCATTTTTTCTAGCCAAATTAATGTCAGAATTCGATGAGAGAACAACACCCATTCTTCTTCCATTTCTGGAAACTGGTTTGCCAAATATGAGCACTTTAGTCTTTTCAAATTCTAAAGCTTCATTAAGACCTTCATAAATAGGATTTAGATACTCTTGGTTAGAAATTATAACTCTGGTTGCAGAGGGTTCTATTAATTCTATATGCGGTATTGGTAAATTTAAAAAAGCCCTTAGATGTAATTCAAATTCATTAATATTTTGACTAACTAATGTAACCATACCAGTGTCGTGTGGTCTTGGGGATAATTCTGAAAATATAACCTCACTTCCTTTTATAAAAAACTCTACTCCGTATAATCCAGCTCCATTAAGGTTATTTAATATTCTACTTGTCATTCTCTTAGCTTCAATAATAAGAGACTCATTGATCTCAATAGGTTGCCAACTACATTGATAGTCTCCATTTGATTGAAGATGTCCAATTGGTAAACAAAAAATATTTTCACCGTTTTCTTTTCTTACTGTTAAGAGAGTAAACTCAAAATCAAAATTAATAAATTCTTCAATAATTACACCTTTCACCTTTCCTCTTGAATTTGCTTGTGCCTGTTTCCAAGCATTTTGTAAATCATTTTTTGTTTTAACCAAACTCTGCCCTTTTCCTGAAGAGCTCATCAATGGCTTAAGTAAAAGTGGGAATCCAATTTCATCTGCTTTTTTTTCTAAATCATCAAATTCAAAAATATAATCGAACTTTGCAGTATTTATTTTTAAATCTCTAGAAGCCAAGTCTCTAATTTTATCTCTATTCATTGTTATTTCTACAGTTCTAGCGTTTGGAACAATATTGAATCCTTCATCCTCGAGTTCTTTTAGGGCCTCAATTGAAAGTGCCTCTATTTCTGGGACAACATAGTCAGGCTTAAATTCTTTTATAACATTTTTTAAAATATTTTTATCTCCCATATCAATTACTCTTGAATAATCAGCAACTTGCATTGCAGGTGCTTTTTCATATCGATCAATTGCAATAACTTCTAATCCTAATCTTTTGGATTCTATTACTAATTCTTTTCCAAGCTCTCCACTTCCTAGTAATAAAATTCTCTTTTTAGAAAAAATTGATTCTTTCATATATATAAAACTTATTCCTCATCATCAGAAGGTTGTGAAGATATATCATCTGCAATTTTTTTATCTTTAAAATAACTAAATAAAAAATTTCTACCATACCAATTTTGACTTCGCATGCTACTAACTATTGATCTTGAAATTGCTCCTAAAAAAAAGATTCCAATCATCACCCAAATAATTCTTTCTAAAGCAATTGCAGGTGAAAAACCTTGACCGGAATTAATAATTTCAGTAAGTGGGTCTAAAGGGTCCAAATTTAAACTGATTAATAATATTAATTATAAATGGTTAAATATATGAAAAATTAAAACTTATGAAAGAAATAACCAAAAATACAATATAAATTAAACACAATAAAGTCTATACAATGCTATCTTCAAAGGGTGATTTTTTTTAGACATGCAAGTTGACGTACAAAATACTACTGTTCTTTCCGCAGACGGATCATCCATAAAACTAGGTGACTATTCAGGGGAAGTAATTTTAATTGTTAATGTAGCTAGTTATTGTGGAAATACTGTTCAGTATGAGGATCTTCAAAAGCTACATGATTTATATTCAAGCAAAGGCCTAAGAATACTTGCATTTCCTTGTAATGATTTCGGAAAACAAGAACCCGACTCTCTTTCAGAAATAAAAGATTTTTGCACAACAAAATATGGAGTTAAGTTTGAAATCTATGAAAAAGTTCATGCCAAAGGCAACACCACTGAACCATACACAACCCTTAACAAAGTTGAACCTGAAGGAGATGTTGAATGGAATTTCGAGAAGTTTCTGATAGGGAAAGATAGTAAAGTAATTGCAAGATTCAAGCCAGGTGTTAAACCGTTTGACGAAAACTTAATAGCAGCTATAGAAGTAGCTTTAGATTCATAACAACCTTCTTATAATTCAAATAAAAATAGTAAAAATAAAGACCCTTAAAAAAAAAATTAAAAAATTATTCTAAAATATTCAATTTTAGATTTTAACCTTTCTAATAATATTTAATTTAATTAAAAATCTTATTAATTTGCAGAATCAACTTCTACATCTTTT
>QCBK01000025.1 GCA_003281635.1 Prochlorococcus sp. AG-347-G22 | reverse complement strand
AGATATTGAAAAATTATTGATAGTAAAAAATATAGTCAATAGTAAAAAATTGAATTATTTTGAATTCCGAATTTGGGAATAAAATGTTTATTAGTCTTCATAGTCCTTACATAGAGCCTGGTAATTTAGAAAGGAACTTGGAAACTCATATTAATTTAATAAATAATTCAGACTCTAATTTAAGCGTTTTCCCAGAACTATCAATTACTGGATATAACTGCGGCGATCTTTTTTTTAATAGTAATTATTTAAATAAAGCGAGAAAAAATTTAGTAAAAATTCATGATTTTTGTAAGCAAAAAAATAAAATTGCAATACTTGGAGCTCCTTTTGAATTCAAAGGTGCTCTCTATAATTGTGCAGTTATTGTTGGCTTATCGAGAATAATATATAAGGCAAAAATAGAATTATGTACTGCTCAAGAGTATTACGAGGATAGATGGTTTAAATCTGGGATAGCTATTAATGAAGAAGGTATTAATAATGAAAAAAATGGATTTGATTTTTCTAATACTATTATCCCTTTAAATTTGAAAATTAATAATAAAGAAGTATTGATTGGGATAGAAATTTGCGAGGATGCATGGGGAGAGGTATCACCCTCAATGCTTTATGAAAATGTTGATATTGTTTTTAACTTATCAGCATCTTCAGATACTATACAATCTCGTCAGGCTAGAAAAAATATGATTAAAGGTATAAGTGATAGAAAAAGATTCCCTTATTTTTATGTCTCAGGATCAAATGGCGAAAGTTCATCAATTTCCTTACTTAGGAATATTCATATAATTTCTGATAAAAGTTTATATTTAGAAAAATATGAATCAATAGGTGAAAATTTATCAACCTCAATTTTTGTAGATTTTGATGCTATAAGAGCATCTAATAGGCAAATTGGTCGAAGAAGTAATAAAGTTTTAAATGAGTTTCTTGTGAATAATGGAAAAAATATAAAACAAGCTTCTGAAATATATAATTTTAATTTAGATGAAGTAGTTTCTAATTTTGATATATCTATACCTAATTATGAGAAAAAACCGTTTCATAATGAATTATCTAGTGGTAAACAAGAACTTAAAGAAGTCTTTATGATACAGGTTCAAGCTTTGAGAAAGCGGCTAAAGCATACTAACTCAAAATCAGCAATTCTTGGTGTCTCCGGGGGTATAGATTCTGCTTACTCATTAATGATCCTTAAAGAAGCTTGCAAGGGCCTTAAAGTGAAGCCTATTGCTGTCGTTATGCCATCATTGGGATCATCTTCTGAATCTCAAAAGCTTGCAATTGACTTAGCTAAAGCATTAAAGATTGAATTCAAGAAAATAGATATCTCAGAATTAAGTTTAGATATGAAGAACAAGATTTCATTGCAGTCATCAATAGCAAAGGAAAATATACAAGCAAGATTAAGAACTACCATTTTGATGACACTAGCTAATGATTTACAGGGAATTATGGTTGGCACAGGTACCATGTCTGAATTGGCGATTGGTTGGTGTACTTATAATGCCGATAATATGTCTATGTATAATCCTAATGGCGGATTACCTAAAACAATATTGATTGATGTAGCAAAGATTATTTCTGAAAATAAATCTCATTCTCAAATAATAAATGAAATTCTTAAGAGACCTTTTACTCCAGAATTAGAGATTGATAATGATAATAATTCAGCAAAAACTACTGAACAAAGAGTTGGTTTATATTCAATAATAGATTTTTGTTTATTTTATACACTTAAGTATGGAATGGTTAGGTCTGATGCTATGAAAATTTGTAAGGATTTATTTTCTGAGGTCTCCGACGATCAATTGAAATTTAGTGTTAATAATTTCTATGACAGATTTATTCCAAGTCAATTTAAGAGAACAATAATACCTGATTCTCCAAAAATATTCAGCTTTGATTTGTCTCCTAGGGGTTGCTTGAGAATTCCATCTGATGTAAAGAATCCTTTCTAGATTTGAAAATAGCAATTTTACAGCCCACTCCATTCCGTAAAGGCCATTATTTTATTTATACGAAATCTTTATTTGAAAAAATTTATTTTTATGAAAAGAAAGTTAAGATAATATCTGCATTCAAAACATACGATGAATTAAAAAAGGAAAAGCCTTCAAATTTAAATTTTAATATATATTCAGTTCATGGACTTGTAATATACATTGCCTTATGTATGGCTACTATTTTGAGATTTATAATTTTTAGGAAAAATTTCAATAGAATTATTATTTTGGATTGTGAATATACATGTATATCAATATTATTGTTTTTATTAAGATTATTGAAATGGGAAGGTAAAGTTACAATTCAAATAAATGCTCCAAATTTTAATTACAATATCCAAAAAGAAGGATTTAGACCTTTTGGAATATTAAAGTTTATTCAATCTTATATTTTTAGAAATTCTCTTAATCTATTTGATTCCAAAATAAGTTGTATTGGTGAATGGCATAAAAAAGAATTATCCAAGCAATTGTTTATCCCGAGTGATAAGATTCTTGTCATTGAAGATGGTGGAGGTGAGACTATAAAAAAAATTTCTAGATTTTCTTTAATAAATAAGTTAAAAGAAAATAATATAGTTTTCCCAAAAAAAAATAAAAAAATATTTCTTCTTTTTGGAAATTTTAGAAAGGATAAGGGATATTTATACATTTCGTCTTTTTGGAATAAATACTTTAATCTTCCTAAAGACCCTTATTTATGGATTGTTGGACATGATGAAGAAAAACTTCTTGGAAATATAAATTTATTAAAATCTAGTAATATTATAGTTCATAATTCCTATGTACCTTTAGAGATAATTAGCTGTATTTATCAAAAATCAGACTTTGCAATTCTTCCTTATATGTCAAATTATAGGGGTGGTTCAGGCCCATTAATGAAAGGTGCTTTTACTCATGAAAAACTTGCAGTTGTTGCAAATGTTTCTGAAATGGGAAGATTAGCAAAAGAGGAGAAATTAGCAGAATATTTTAAAGCTGAAGATGAATCTTCATTGTTAGATTGTATTAATAAAATTTTAAAAAAGAAACCAGATTTTTATAAAGAAAAAATTACAAACGCAAGAAATTATTCAAAACAAAGAGATTGGTCCAGTCTTTCAAGAAAATTTATGAATAGTTTAGAGTAAATAATAAGTATTTTAGTTGTCTGAATTTCTTAGAAAATACTCTTGTTTTTTTAAATTATTTCGTTTGTTTAGGGTTTCTATTAATCCATGAGAAACTCCTTTCGTAATCCATAAAAAAGTCTTTAAGATATTATCTGAACCTATCATTATCAGGAAAGACTTTTTTATAAGTAAATTAAATAATGATCTTAAAGACCATAATGGGAAATGATGTAAATTTTTGATGAATGTAGGGAGGTTATTTCGGTATTGTAAATATATTCTAATGTCAGAATGTTTCCTTATAACTAAATTAAAAAATAATAAATTTCTTTTAATTGGAATACCTGCATCATGAATAATTATTGGATATGAAAATTTATAAAAATTAAATTTATTTTTTTTTGCTCTTATTGAAAATTCAGTATCAATTCCTTCAATAAAAAGTTCATTCTTAAACCCTTTCAATTTTTCCCAAGCTGATGTTAAATAGACACTTCCTGCAGTAATAGAAGTAAGACATATATTAGGACTCATTTTGCTTGATTTTTCTTTTTTAATAATTGGATTTGTTATGGATGTAAAGGAAAAACAAGCAGGATTAGCATATTTATTAGAATAAAGATTTATTATTTTTATCAAATTTGAAGATTTTTCAATCAACTTAGAATCCTGATCAAGAGTTAATAGCAAATTAATATTCATAGATAATGCCTCTTTGAATCCAATATTTAGAGCTTTAGCTTGACCAAGATTTTGCTTTAGCTCAATTTCTCGAATTTTAGGATTTTTTATACTAAAAATTTTTTTTGAATTCCATACTATTATTCCTGATTTAAAACATGAAATATTTTTTTTTGTATTTTTAATATCTTCTTTTGTTGGATTATATAAGATTATTAAAATACCAAAATCTTTATCAGAAAACATTTAAATCTTTTAGATTTGGATAAGTAAGATTAATACTCATAATTATTACTCCTCTTTGTAAATATGACTCCAGAAATTTACTATATAATAGTTTAGCATTCTTAAAAAATATAATGCAAAATATATTAGTAACTGGAGGTGCTGGCTTTATCGGCTCAAATTTAGTAAGTGAGTTATTAAAAAATAATCAAAATAGGGTCTATGTATTTGATAATTTAAGTACTGGCAGATTAGAGAATTTAGAATTGGAAAATCCTTTATTATTTTTCTTTAATATTGATTTATTATCAAATTACGAGGATTGGCCTGTTATTAGTAATTTAAATTATTTGTATCATCTTTCTGCAAATGCTGATGTAAGAGGCGGTGTCCAAGATAGAGAAATTGACTTTAAACAAAATGTAATTGTAACTAAATCTGTTTGTGATTATGCAAAAACTCATAATTGCAAACATTTAGTTTTTGCAAGTAGTGCAACTGTATACGGAGAGCCTGATATATTCCCAACACCTGAATCTTCATTTTTAAGACAAACATCATTATATGGGGCAAGTAAATTAGCTGGTGAAGCTTTTGTACAAGCATATTCAGAATATGCTGATTTTAAAAGTTCAATTTTTAGATTTGTTTCTTGGATAGGAGTTGGTTATTCTCATGGTGTTATTTATGATTTTTATAAAAAATTAGTTCGAAATCCGAAAGAATTAGAAATTTTAGGAGACGGAAATCAAAGTAAATCTTTTTTAGATGTACAAGATGGAGTTAAGGGTATAATAAATTTAACAAAGCATGAAAAAAATACTGAGATATTTAATCTTGGCCATACTGAAGTAATGAATATAAATCAATTAGCTAAAATCATCTGCAATTATTTAAAATTAAAAAATACTAAATTCATATATACCGGTTCAAAGAGAGGCTGGATAGGAGATTCCCCTCTTGTGCATTTGGACATATCTAAAGCCAACTCATTTGGGTGGATACCTCAAGTTTCTATACAAGATGGAATAATTAATACACTTAATTTTTTAACAGCTAATAAAGACAATATTTACAGATAAATGCTTCATGGAAGAATTGGAATCTAAAGATATCAGGCAAAAATATATGAATCAAAATGAACTAAGTTTAACGATTGCTATACCTACTTTGAATTCTGCAGAGACTATTCATATACCTATGAAAAGCATAGTTAATCAAAAAAAAAATAAATTTAAATTGCAAATAGTTTTATTAGATTCTGGATCTTTTGATAATACAAAAAAAAACTTCTTGCAATATGGAAAAGATTTAAATCTAGTTTTTAAGGATATTGGTAAATGCTCAATAGGAAAAGCAAGAAATTATGCAATCAAATTAATTGAAAGTGATTTTTTGATATTTCTAGATTCCGATGATGCTCTTACAGATGATCGTTTATCTTGCGATTATAAAGTTCTAAATCAACACCAAAACTTAAATTTTATTTATGGAGACTCAATACAAATTAATAAGAAATCATTTAAAAAATCTTATTATTGTAAGTCATCTAAAGTTGCTGATAAATATCAACTCCTTAACATTCCATACAACTTATCATCATTAACAGTTTCGAGGAAATTTCTTCAAAAGAGTAATATTCTTTTTAGAACAGGTAAAGAGGGCCGTCTAGGAGAAGATTGGCGGTTTATAAATGAAATTAATAACAAATCTAAAAAATATTTATATATTTCATCACCTAAGGTCATAATTAATTCAAGGGAAGATAGTCATACTCAAGATTATTTAAAATGCGATTTAAATTTTTCAAAAGTAGATCTTTTAATTAAAGCTTTTATCAAGGGAAGACTTGAAAAAAATTTATTGATTTGTTTGTTGTTTTCCTTTCAAATACAGGCTTCAGTGATATTGGCAATATTAAATATTATTAAATACACTTCTCCAAGAAAAATAAAAAATATTTTGACAAATATCCTTAAAATTTTAACTTTTTACAGAGAAATATCTTCTTCATATATGATTGTTAATTTGATTTGCTTGCCCATTTCAATTTATTTTATTATTTTTACTCACAGAAGATCTATATTCTCACCATTAAGAGCAAAGTTGACTTATTTAGACTTTAAAAAATATGTTTCTTGCTTAACAAATTAGGTATTTTTTAAATAGAAATTTTATAAAACATTTAACAAATAATATTTTCAAAAAAAATTAATTTCTTTTAATAGATGCTAGTTAAATTAATTTTTTTTGATTCTCATAAGTATTTGTTCTGTAATAGTTTAAAGTAATTCTAATTGAAAAATTTCCCAAATAATGAAAACAGCTTTA
>QCBK01000024.1 GCA_003281635.1 Prochlorococcus sp. AG-347-G22 | reverse complement strand
TTTATTGCTCCTCTGTAATCATGATTTTTTAATTTTTCCTCAATTTTACGTTCCAACATTTGTACTATTTCATTTCTCTTGATTGCATCAATTTTAAGCTTATGATCAAATATAAGATCGAATTTTGAAGAGTACAAACTAGATAATTCTTCTCTATACTTTTCAATAATTTTTTCATCACAAGATTTATATTTCAATATCTCATTAGCTTTAATTTTGTCTTCTAAAGCTCCTTTAAAATTTCCAAGTTTAAATTTCTTTTCACTTGATCGGGTTAGCTTAATAATATTTCCCAATATCAATTCACCAGAATTTTCCATTTTTTTTTTGGTGACCAAACTCTATCCTATCAGCCTAAAGAAAAAAAGTATTCATTTTTAATAATCAAATAAATAATTAATTAGCCAATAACAAGTCCTCTTTCAAGAAGTAAATCGAAAACCTCCACACTTTTCGTTTTCCCAAATTGTGGGGGCTTATGTAAATCTAATATTTCAGCAAGGCACATTATCCAAAAAGTATCTTTTTTTAAATTAAGACTTTCGCAAATATGAGAGGGAGCAGATTTAAAACATCCAAATTCTGTTGATATATTAATGTTCATTATTTGAGTTTCAAGTTCAAGACTTAAGAGTTCTATTTCTTGCTCAGAAAGGGCTGAACCAAATGAATATGATTCAATTAAAAGTTGGTAATTCATTAAAGAATTATTTTTTTAAGAAACCCAGCGTGTTATTTTTGTACCTTCATAAATATGTCCTGAAGCTTCAACTATAGGTTTTGTTTCAGGATTCATAAAAATATCATATAAAACATTTTCTGGTCCTTGAAAAATTACAGTTGCCCTTTGAGGATCATCTAATGATTTACCAATATAAAATGTTTTAACTCCCATTTCTTTAAACATCGTCTGCTGTTCTTTTGCATTCATATGTGATTCATACTCCTCATAGGTATTACTTAGATGAAAATCTAAAATTGTCGTTTCAATAGTCATAAGAATAATTAAATTTTTTTAATTCTAAATCTTTATCAAAAAAATTAATCTAAAAAAATTAGTTTTTATTAAGCAAAGTGTTAACTAATTTTCATTTATGAGTTATAAATCAACTATAAAAAACGATTTTAATTTTGGACTCAAAAATTTCTCAGAGAGAACAATGGACTAGTAAGCTAGGATTCATTCTCGCAGCTGCTGGTAGTGCAGTAGGTCTAGGCAACCTTTGGGGTTTTGCGTACAGAGCATCTCAGGGTGGAGGTGCGGCGTTTGTAATTTTATATATATTGATTGTTTTAATTGTATGTCTTCCAGTATTTGTTGCTGAAATGGCTCTAGGGAGAAACGCAATGGCAAGTACATTGCTTGCCCCTGCAAAGCTGGCAGGGCAGAATTGGTATCCATTAGGAATTCTTTTCTTTATAGCTCCTTTAGGAATAGCATCATATTATTCAGTGATAATGGGATGGACTGCAGATACCTTGTTCCATTCTTTATTTTTTGGATTACCAAAGAATTTAACTGAAGCAGAAACCTTCTTTGGCTCGATTAGTAGTGGCAGCAGTGTTTTGTTGGGCCACCTATTAAGTCTTGTACTTACAGCAATAATAGTTTCATCAGGTATAAAAAAAGGTATAGAAAAGGTTACTAGATATTTCATGCCAATCCTTTTCATAATTATTGTGATTCTTGCAATTTGGGCTACTTCACTTTCAGGTGCATGGGAAGGATATAAAACATTTCTACTTAAGTTTGACTTCAATGAATTGAGAAATCCTCAAACAATAAGAAACGCTTTTACACAAGCATTCTTTTCATTAAGCTTAGGGATTGGAATTATGGTTACCTACGCATCCTATTTAAATAAAAAAAGTAATCTTCCAAAACTAAGTGTAGGAGTTGCATCATTAGATACTTTGGTTGGACTAATGGCTGGATTTATAACTTTCCCAATAGTTTTAACATTCGGTTTAAGTGACGCTATTTCTGAATCCACTGTTGGTGCTTTATTTATCTCAATTCCAACAGGTTTAGGTTCATATGGTGCGGCAGGAAGAATTGTAGCTGTTGCATTTTTCGCATTAGCTTATATTGCAGCAATAACTTCCTCTGTTTCATTATTGGAAGTTCCAGTTTCCTCTTTAATGGATAAATTTGGTTTTAAAAGAGAAAAATCTGTTTTGCTGATAACTCTTTTCTTATTCTTAGCAGGCATTCCTTCTGCATTAAACTTAAACATTCTTGGAACTATTGATTCGATTTTTGGAGGTGTATTACTTATCTTTGGTGGATTCTTGGTTACTTTCTTTATGGGATGGGTAGTACCTGGAAAGTTTAATGAAGAACTTAGTGATTCAAAAGTTGGAATCAAAACGACACGTTATTTGAAATTCATGACAAGATGGGTTGCGCCCCCAATTATTGGTTTTGGACTATTTATTAGTGTGTTTGATTTGCTTAAAGGCTGGGTAAGTTAAAAATAAATAAAATTATAATTTATAAAATTGAATAAATTTACTGCAATATAGTACGGAAATAGGGGGAGGGTTCAAGTCTAAAAAAGATAAAATAGTTTAACTTTTTCGCATTATTTTTGATCAAACTCAAAAAAATATTAGTCAATAATTAAGTATTTGCAATGGTTATTAATTAAAAAATTGATATGAAGACTAAGTGCTTTGTTTTATTACCAAAGTTTAAATATTTTTCTCAAGAAAATGTTTTACTGCAGAACCTTTTTTTAAATGAAGTATTAAAATTTAACTTATATTAAATCTCAAACGTATCGGCAAAAACCATCCCTAATAGAATCTATATAAAATAAATTTAGGTGTTTAATTTAAAGGAATTAGAGCGCCTAAAAGAATAGATAACAAATTTGATGTCAACCAAATCTGATTCATTAAAAGGAAAGCTTACAGAAAATTTTTCCGAATTTTCTCAACTATCTGACTATTCTTTTATGAATTCTCTTAAAGCAGATCCTCAATCAACAAAAGATGGAAATGATCATAAGCCGCGTTCAGTATATTCAGGTCATTACGTACCAGTTGTTCCAACTGCTATTCCAGAACCAAGATATATTTCCCATAGCAACAAACTTTTTAAAGAACTAAGGCTAAGCTCAAATCTTACTAAAGACCAGAAATTTTGTCGTTTTTTCTCAGGTGATATTTCTGTTGCTAATTATCCAATGAGTCCTGTTGGCTGGGCAACAGGTTATGCATTATCTATTTACGGGACTGAATATACCCAACAATGTCCCTTTGGCACTGGCAATGGTTATGGCGATGGCAGAGCAATTTCTGTTTTTGAAGGTTTATTCAATGGAAAAAGAATGGAAATGCAACTTAAAGGAGGAGGTCCAACGCCCTACTGTCGTGGAGCAGATGGTAGAGCTGTCCTAAGGTCTAGCGTTCGAGAATTTCTCGCACAGGAATTAATGGATGCCTTGGGAATCCCTACCTCAAGATCTTTAACACTTTATGTCTCACGTTCAGAAATAGTTAGAAGACCGTGGTATTCCAAAGGGTCCAGATATTTTGAACCTGATATCATGATTGATAATCAAGCAGCAATTACTACGAGAGTCGCTCCATCTTTTTTACGTGTAGGCCAGATTGAACTTTTTGCAAGAAGAGTTCGCGATAATGCGCATGATGAGGCCCTCAATGAACTAAAGATGATAGTTCAACATCTAATTGATAGAAATTATAAAGATGAAATTGAATATGAGATTTCGATTCAAAGTAAAGTAATAAAACTGGCTTCTTTATACAGATCAAGACTTATATCACTTATAGCCAACTGGATGAGAGTTGGTTATTGCCAGGGTAATTTCAATAGTGATAATTGTGCTGCTGGAGGTTATACCTTGGATTATGGCCCCTTTGGATTCTGTGAATTATTTGATCCAAGATTTCAACCATGGACAGGTGGAGGTGAACATTTCTCATTTTTTAACCAGCCTTCTGCAGCGGCAATCAACTTTAAAACATTCTGTTCCTCTCTTAGTCCGTTACTTTCACAAAGCAAACAAGATCAAGAAAAGTTAGATCAAATCGAAAAAGACTTTTCTAAGTTAATGAATAAGGAATTGATGAAAATGTGGGCAAACAAGCTTGGTTTAGAACATTACAACGAAACTCTAATAAATGAATTTTTTAATCTCATGGTCATTTCAAAAGCAGACTATACAATTTTGTTCCGTAAACTCTCTGAAATCCCTGATAACTTAGATTCTTTAAAAGACTGTTTCTATTTACCAATTAATGAAGAGCTCAATAATAGGTGGGAAGTATGGCTTGAAAACTGGCAATCAGTGTTGAAGAAAGAGGGAAATATTAAAGCAAAATCGGTATCAATGAAATCCCTTAATCCAGTCTATACTTGGCGCGAATGGATGGTCGTTCCTGCATATGAAGAAGCTGAAAAGGGAAATTACAAGAAAATAAAAGAGTTACAGGATATCTTTAGCAATCCATATGTAGAACAACCCGCAGAAATAGATCAAAAATATAATCGACTAAAGCCAAGCCAGTATTTTAACTATGGAGGTGTATCTCATTACAGTTGTTCTTCGTAAAAGGTAAATCCTAAAAATGCAGATTGAATAACTTAGAGAAAATTTTATTCATTTATGGCCGTAGGCATTCCAACTACTGATACAACTCCCACATGAAGTATGGCCGGCTTCTTTCCAACATTTTTCACATAGTGGGGGGCCCCATTATTACTCTCTATAAATGCATCACCCGCTTTAAAGAAATTAATTTCTTCACCCCTAACATGTTTTAATCTTCCTCTGGTGACATGAATCAACATTGGGGAAGGATGAGTATGAATTGGAGTTTTCAAGCCAACTGGAATCTTGACTTTTAAGAGTCTTAATTCAGGCTTACCCTCGAGATAATTAAAATTTTTACCACTAAGTCCTTTTGAACTTTGAATAATAGGTATAACTTCAATCTTTTCTTCAGCAAGAGAAGGTTGTTGTAAAGCTAAAGTCCCAATAAAAAGGAAACAAAAAGGAATAAATGTTTTTATTTGCATTAGATATTTAAGTTTCACTAATAATAGGTAGTTTGCAAAAATAATAAACTAATTTATTTTTTATATAACTTTTCTAATTGCTTAATTTCCTCTCTTAAATCCTTACCTCTCTTATTTAATTTATTATTTTTAATAACTATTGGGATAATCCACCAGGCTTGAAGACCTAAAAAGATAAATACTAGGATCAATAATTCAAAAGTACCAGGCTGCATTTGATAAATAACCCTTATTTGTTAATAACGTTATTCTAAAAGTTATTAAACATTCATGAGATTTAGAATTTTTCTAGGCTGCCTCTAATTCAATATTAAGTTCAATTCCCTTTGAAATGATTGCTTCTTTAAATTCAATAAGTTTAGAAATTATTCTTTGCTTCTCAGGATCAGTTTTGTGGATATCATCTACAACTTCCTGGATTGCAAGTGTTACTTTTTGTAGTTTGATTTCTAGATCTTCCCTGTAATTCATAAGCTTAAAGAAATTATCTTATTTATTAAAAAACAAAAAAATTATTAGTAAATAAGTACTTAACCTTAAAAGGATTGACAGCAAAACAAGGAGGATATAATTTATAGTACAAACGTATCAATAATTAACCAGCCGATTATAAGATAAATTATGGAGCCTAAGTACTCATTTGGTTGTGGCACTAGCAAACCCAACGGATGTCTACTAAATCCCGAAGGCAGCAGAATGATCTTTTTCGAAGAATGCAAAAATTCTCCTAAACCTAATTTAAAAATTCATACTCATCTTTTCTACACAAATCACCTTGGAGAACCAGGAGGGTACAAATCCTCTGAAAAACTCAACATAGATTCAGCTTGGAAAAAGTGGCACGAACTTCACCGAAAAGGATGGACAGAAGTATCGCACAATTACGGATAAGGGATCCTTCCAATAAAAATTATTTTTGTTTATTTGAAAACTTTCAATCCTATTCATGTACAACTACAAATTAAATCAGGGTTTGAAAACAATGTAATTGTAGATACCAACAGCTTTTTTATTAATTGATTATAAATTAAAAACACGAGTTAACCCGTTCCAATTTGTTGACTCTGAGGTTTTAACCGTTGACTCCTTATCTACTTCTAGTTTTGACTCGCTAGATTCATGATTCAAAAACGGTATTTATATAACTTAAATCATGGAAAAAAAAATCGCAAAGAAATACGCCGATCTTATAGTCAAGGCTAATAATTCAACTGGCAGAAAAGAATCTTTGTCATTAATTAAACAAGCAACAAAACTAAAAACCAAACTTGATCAATACGAAATGATGTAGTTTCTTAATTATCTATAGGAGTTTCAAGATGAGGTAGAAACTAGCTCCTTTTTTTTTATCTTGCTATACAAATACTAAGAGATGATTTAACTTCTCTGCTTTAATAAAATATCGTGGAATTAACTGAGCTAATCAAGGATTACGTTGCTACAGAATTATTATCAAGTATTGAA
>QCBK01000023.1 GCA_003281635.1 Prochlorococcus sp. AG-347-G22 | reverse complement strand
GGAACATCTAAAAACTCTGCTAAAGTTTGCGCCAATAATGTTTTTCCACTTCCAGTAGGGCCGATGAGTAAAATATTTGATTTTTGTAATTTAGTTGCTTGTGAATCATTTGAATTGCTATTTTTACTGTCTTCTTTAACTTTCCAAGCTAATCGTTTGTAGTGATTGTATACGGCTACTGATAATATTTTTTTTGCAGATTCTTGTCCAACAACTTGATTATCTAGAAAACTTTTTATTTCTAATGGCTTAGGAATTGAGGTTAATTCTAAAGGAACAGATTTTTTTGGATTATCAGTGGGTAATTTCTTTTTTACTTGTGGAGAGTTGTTTGTGTTAGCTTGATTATCAAGTAGTTCTTCATCGAGAATCTCATTACAAAGGTCTATGCACTCATCACAGATATAAACCCCAGGACCAGCTATAAGCTTTCTTACTTGGTCTTGTGACTTCCCGCAAAATGAACATTTAAGATGGGCGTCGAATTTAGCCATCGATTATAAGTTTTAATGTGAAAGGTGTTAAATATTCCCTATTTCCTAGGATTGCTCATAAATATCGATTCGTCATCATATTTTTAAAAAATTAGAACTCCTTGTCACTTTTTGATAACTTTATCAATTAATCCATATTCAACTGCTTCTGAGGGGGATAAAAAGTAATCTCTTTCTGTATCTTCATTAATTTTTTCTAAAGGTTGACCAGTATGTTCAGCTAAAAGTGAATTTAATGTTTTCTTGAGAAAAAGTATTTCTTTAGCTTGTATTTCAATCTCTACTGCTTGACCTTGTGCACCTCCCAGAGGTTGATGAATCATAATCCTAGAATTAGGTAAAGCCAATCTTTTCCCCTTTGCTCCTCCAGAAAGTAGAAATGCCCCCATACTTGCGGCTACTCCGAAACATATTGTTACTACATCAGGCGATATTTGTTGCATGGTATCATAAATAGCCATTCCCGCAGTAACTGAGCCTCCAGGAGAATTGATATATATTTGGATGTCTTTTTCGGGATCTTCAGCTTCCAGAAATAATAATTGTGCAACAAGGGAGTCAGATACTTGATCATTAATTCCAGTACCTAAAAAAATTATTCTTTCCCTCAATAATCTTGAATATATATCAAAAGCTCTTTCTCCTCTACCTGATTGTTCTATAACGGTGGGAACAGCGGCAATAGTTTTATGATTACTTTCGTAAAAACTTATTGAGCTTTGGATTAAATGTTTTTTTTCTGAGTTCACAAATTAGTTTTCGTCTTATAAATAATTTAGGGGGTTTTTGTTTAATTAGTAGGAAATTTCATAAATTATTTTTTTTCTTTTTTATTTCGAGTTTTTGTAGTTCCTGTAGTTTTTGTAGTTTTAGTCGCAGTTTTTGCGGCTTTTGATGTTTTGGAGGTTTTTGTAGCTTTAGAAGTTTTTGTAGTTTTTTCTTTTACTTCAGAATTTTTTTCAAGCCAAATTATTAATTTTTCTTTGAGTAGATCGTTACTTACTACTTCTGTTAATCTTTTAATATCTATTTGTTTTGAAGATTGAGATATTGCATCTTCATAATCTTTCATTTTTAAATCAATTTCATCTTTTTCGACTTTTATGTTTTCTGTTTCAGCTAATGCTTTTAAAGCTAAATTTCTTTGAACATTTTTTTCAGCTTGAGGCCTTGTGGACTCTGCTAATGACTTTACTAATTCCGGAGTGAAAGTAGATTTTACATCAAGACCTTGTTGAGCAAACCTTTGAGCGGTTTGTTCAATATTATTCCTTACTTCTATATCAATCATAGATTTTGGAATTTCAGCAACCAATTCGTTTGTTAAGGCATCTAATAAAGCTTCAATTTTGATATCTTTTTGAGTTTTTTCAAAATTGTCTTTAAGTTGCTTTTCAATATCTTTCTTTAACTCTTTTAATGATTCTTTGTTGCCAGACTGTTTTGCAAAATCGTCATTAAGTTCAGGCAATTCTTTTTCCTTAAGATCCTTAAGATTTACTTCAAAAATTGCTTCTTTCCCTCTTGAATCCTCATGAGAATAATCATCAGGAAATTTAAGGTTAAGTGTTTTAGTATCACCAATTTTCATCTTTACGATTCCCTCAACGAAACCGGGAATCATTTTGTTCTTTTCTAACTCAAGATCCATTGATTCACTTGTTCCACCATCAATCTCTTTACCAGAATCTTTATATTTTCCTTTGAAACTAACTACAGCAATATCTCCTAATTTTGCTGCTCTATTGGTAACTGGAATAATGTTTGCAAACTGATTTCTAGATTTTTCTAGCGCTTCATCTATTGACTTAGGATCAAACTTTGTCTTTGATATTTCAACACTTAGTCCTTTGGACTTTTTGAGTTTTAATTCTGGGGCAACATCAGTTTGAAGAGTAAACTTAAGTGATTTTTCAGGACTAAACTTTGCAAGTAAAGATTCAAATCCATCTACCAATTCTGGCTCACTTAGTGGCTCTATAGATTTTATTTTTAACGCTTCTTGCCATGATTTATCAATAATTTTTTCCAGAGCAGAAGCATGTAATTGTGTGATGCCAATTCTTTGGATTAAGACTTGTTTAGGAATCTTACCAAGTCTAAATCCTGGAATTTTAGCGGAACGACTGATAGAACTGATTGTTTCATTTACACACGTTTTGCATGTCTCAGATGGTATTTCTAATTCAAATGAAATTCTACTTTGAGGTAGAGGAGTTGTTTTGACTATTAGTGCATCTTTAGCCATGTTTTTCTAAGTTATTACTATGAGCCGAATCTTAATTATTTCACATTATGTGATTTCCTTGAAAGTTAATTTTTGATAAAGTAAAAAAAGTAGTCATTCTATTTATAAAAATCATTTTAAAGTGTGAGACAATCTCCGTATTTGCCTAATAGGCCATTAAAAGTTGCTGTTTTAGGTTCTTCAGGTGCTGTGGGATCTGAATTGCTAAAAATTCTTGAACAACGTGATTTCCCAATATCAGAATTGGTCTTGCTTTCATCAGAGCGGTCAGAAGGAAAAAAAATTATTTGGAAAGATGAAGAATTAGTTACAAAAAAAACAACTAAGGAAGAATTTAAGAATCTTGATTTAGTTTTGGCTTCAGCTGGCGGAAGTATTTCAAAAAAATGGTTGTCTACCATTATTGATCAAAATGCTTTACTGATAGATAATTCAAGTGCTTTCAGATTAGATAAGAACGTTCCTCTTATAGTCCCTGAAGTTAATGCTAGTGACGTACTTAATCATGATGGGGTAATAGCGAATCCGAACTGCACTACTATTTTGTTGACATTAGTTTTAGCTCCACTAAACAAACTTTCGACTATTCATAGAGTTATTGTCTCAACATATCAATCTGTCAGCGGTGCAGGCCAACTGGCGATGGAGGAACTAAAACTTTTAACTGAACAATATCTTCAAGGAAATCCTCAAAAAAGCGAAGTTTTGCCATACTCCCTTGCTTTTAATTTGTTTTTACATAATTCCCCTATGCTTTCAAACAATTACTGCGAAGAAGAGATGAAAATGGTTAATGAGACAAGGAAAATATTAAATATTGCTGATTTAAAGCTCTCTGCTACATGTGTTCGAGTTCCAGTACTGAGAGCACATTCTGAATCGATCAATATTGAATTTGCCGATGTAGTTGAGCCTAAAGATGCTCTTAAAGAATTAAAAAAATCTCCTGGAATTGAAGTTATTGAGGATTACAAAAATAATAGATTTCCTATGCCAAATGACGTTATGGGAATGGATAATGTTGCTGTTGGCAGGCTAAGAACTGATATAAGTCAGCCTCATGGATTAGAATTATGGTTATGTGGAGATCAAATAAGAAAAGGAGCAGCTCTGAATGCTGTTCAAATAGCTGAGTTATTAATTCCAAAAAAATGATTACAGACAAAACTGAGTGTAATAATCCACTATTTGGAAGAATATTGACTGCAATGGTTACTCCATTCACTGAGAATGGAGATGTAGATTATGAACTAGCTATAAAACTTTCCAATTATCTTTTTGAGAACGGTTCTGATGGAATTGTGTTGTGCGGCACTACTGGAGAATCTCCGACTCTTTCATGGGAGGAACAGCATGATTTATTTATTGCGGTAAAAGGATCTTTGGATGCAAGTTGTAAAGTAATAGTTGGCACTGGTAGCAATTGTACAAGCGAAGCTGTCGAAGCTACAAAAAAAGCTTACGACTCTGGTGCCGACGGTGCTTTGGTCGTTGTTCCTTATTACAACAAGCCGCCTCAAGAAGGTCTTTATAAACATTTCAGTTCTATTGCTAAATCTGCAAAGGATTTGCCTCTTATGCTCTACAACATTCCTGGCAGGACCGGATGCAATTTATTACCTGATACTGTGAAGAAACTTATGGATTTCTCAAATATTCTCAGTATTAAAGCTGCAAGCGGTAGAATAGAAGAAGTAACAGAACTAAGAGCTATTTGTGGCTCCGAACTTTCTGTATATAGTGGCGACGATTCATTGTTGCTTCCAATGTTATCTGTAGGTGCTGTAGGAGTAGTAAGTGTTGCAAGTCATTTAGTTGGATTGCAATTGAAAGAGATGATTCATTCTTTTCAAAGTGGAAAGGTTTCCAAAGCTCTTGCTATTCATGAAAAACTTCAGCCTCTTTTCAAAGCACTCTTTATGACTACTAATCCAATCCCAATTAAGGCTGCTTTGGAGCTATCGGGATGGGATGTAGGTAATCCTAGAAGTCCTTTGTCACCTTTAACCAATGACATGAAAAAGCAACTATCTTTTATCCTGAATTCCCTATAATAGGGACTATATTTAACTTGATAATTAAATTTAAATAAACCTTATTTGATTACAAGCAGGCCTTCATAAATTTCAAAATTATGCAATCAAGTACAAATTCAACTGTAAATAGATCTACTCATGATTCATCTAGATCTAAAAGTAATACGCCAGCTCTACGAGTAATACCTCTTGGAGGACTACATGAAATAGGAAAAAACACTTGCGTTTTTGAATATGGTGATGAATTAATGCTTGTTGATGCTGGCCTAGCTTTCCCATCTGATGGTATGCATGGCGTAAACGTTGTTATGCCTGATACAACTTTTTTAAAAGAAAATCAAAGAAGAATAAAAGGAATGATTGTCACTCACGGGCATGAAGATCACATTGGAGGTATTTCTCATCATCTAAAGCATTTTAATATTCCCATTATTTATGGCCCAAGACTGGCAATGTCAATGCTTAGAGGAAAAATGGAGGAAGCAGGGGTATCTGATAGAACAACTATACAGACAGTAAATCCAAGAGATGTTGTAAAAGTAGGACAACATTTTTCTGTTGAATTTATTCGAAATACCCATTCTATTTGCGATAGCTTTTCTTTAGCAGTAACAACACCTGTTGGCACAATTATTTTCACCGGAGATTTTAAGTTTGATCATATGCCAGTAGATGGAGAGCAATTTGATATTGAAAGAATGGTGCATTACGGAGAGAAGGGTGTTTTATGCATGTTCAGTGATTCTACTAATGCCGAAGTGCCAGGTTTTTGTCCTTCTGAGAAGACTATCTATCCATCTTTAGAAAAACATATTGCAGAGGCAAAAGAACGAGTTATACTCACTACTTTTGCTAGTTCTGTGCATAGAGTAACAATGATCTTAGAATTGGCCATGAAACATGGAAGAAAGGTCGGTTTGTTAGGTAGATCGATGATAAATGTTATTGCTAAGGCAAGAGATATTGGTTACATGAAATGCCCAGATGATTTGTTTGTTCCTATCAAGCAAATTAGAGATTTGCCAGATAGGGAGACCTTATTGTTAATGACTGGAAGTCAAGGAGAACCCCTAGCGGCCTTAAGCAGAATATCTCGTGGGGAACATCAGCATGTTCGTCTTAAGACTACTGATACTGTAATATTTTCAGCCAGCCCAATTCCAGGTAATACTATTTCTGTTGTTAATACAATAGATAGATTAATGAAACTCGGAGCAAAGGTTGTTTATGGCAAGGGTGAGAATATTCATGTTTCTGGTCATGGTTTTCAAGAAGATCAAAAGTTAATGTTGGCACTCGCAAAACCTAAGTTTTTTGTTCCTGTTCATGGAGAACATAGAATGCTTGTTTGCCATGGGAAGAGTGCACAAACTATGGGGGTTCCAAAGGATAATATCTTAATTATTGAAAATGGAGATGTAGTTGAGTTAACACCTAATTCTATTCAAAAGGGTGATCCTGTAAAAGCTGGTGTTGAACTGCTTGATAACTCACGAAATGGGATAGTAGATGCTCGAGTATTAAAGGAAAGGCAGCAATTAGCTGGGGATGGTGTAGTAACTGTATTAGCTCCTATTAGTACAGATGGGAAGATGGTTGCGCCTCCTAGAGTTAATTTAAGAGGAGTTGTTACTACTGCAGAGCCAAGAAAAATGTCTATGTGGACAGAACGAGAAATAAGCTGGGTCTTAGAAAATAGATGGAAACAATTATCCAGACAAACTGGACCGAATAATTTTGAGGTAGATTGGATTGGTGTACAAAGAGAAATTGAAAATGGTTTATCTAGAAGAATGAGAAGAGAATTACAAGTTGAACCACTTATTTTGTGTTTAGTTCAACCTGCTCCAAGTGGAACTCGTGCTTATATTCCAAAGATTACCGAGGAGCAAAATTTCTCCAATAGAAGTAGAAATAATAATAATTTCCATAAGAAATCAAACAAT
>QCBK01000022.1 GCA_003281635.1 Prochlorococcus sp. AG-347-G22 | reverse complement strand
GTATACATAGGGTAAAGAGAGATTTCGAATCAGTGCACTTAGAAAATAATTTTAATTTACTTAAAGATTCTGAAAGTGGGATTGAAATGAGTGTTTCAGGCAAGAATCAAGGTGATAAATATAGAGTTAAAAATAACCGTATTAATATGGTCTACAGAAAAATTCATGGAACCATTATAGAAATTTTTGTTGAAGAATTTTTAGATACAGGAATAGGTTCTCTTAGTAAAAAATATAGTAGTCAACAAATTGATCCAGTTACACTTGAGACAAATTCTCAAAAATTGGAATACGAGGATGAATTTCTAAATATGGGGAAAGACGATTATTGGATATTAAATTCGAGGACAATAAAATACTTAAACCAAAATCAAGAAGAAGAAACACAACAGTTTGTCTTCGAGGATCTATGCTTATTAAATTAGATATTTTTTATTCAACCAATCTAAACCCTTTATCAAGTAGTTTTTGGTATAAGAGTCTTGCTCTAAAAGCTAGAATTTGCTCTTCATTTTCATTACTAATTACATGAAAATAATTATTATCTAATTTATTTTTACTAAAACATACATTTGCTTCTCCTAATCTTAAAGTCCAGTTCTCTTCTTTTGCTAAATGTTGATTAGGACCAAGATCCCAAGGACATTTTTCAGGATATTTTTCTCTTTTAGAACCCATATGATTAATTTTAACTACCCAATATTAGTAAAAATTTAAAAGTATGGCTATGAAAAATAGTTGATAACTTTTCCTAGAGTTGTTGTTTAGTTCAATGCTATTAAAAATTTACTCTTTTGTTGCGATTAAACAATAAAATGGGTCTTTATTTAAAAAATTAAAGATATTAAGTGCTGGTTCAGTGAAATTTTTGATAATTTTTGGCTCATTAAATCCGTTTGAGATTAATACTTTTCTTACATATTGAACCCTCTCTTCTTCAGTAGATGAAGTCCATATGTTAGGAGCTTTATGCCAAAATGCTCTGTTTGAAAAAGCAATAATAATCTTTCCCTCTCTGCTCAAAATTCTTGCAATTTCTTTAGTTAAATTCTCTGGATATTGTAAATATTGCCATGCTGCCACCATCAAGCAATAATCAACACTTTCTTTATCTAGCGGAATTTGTTGACTGAAATTAAAATTTTGTATCCAATAAGAATCAAAAATTTTGTTTCTTTCAAGTTCTTGTTTGTTTAAACCATGTCCAATAACTTTTTTATATTTTTTCCCTTTAGGTAAATAGCTATCCCAACTAGACATTAAATCGAGGACAGTTGAAAAATTATCAATTTCTCTTTCATATAAATTTGATAGATTTTGCCTGAAATTTGCATCTAAGTGATAAACAAATTTTGGATCAGAATAAAATTCTTCATCATTGCTCTCATCAAGTTTTTTTCTTTGATAATTATTTAAAACTTCCAAAATAATTAATTCAAAATCTTATATACCAAATTTAGTAAATAGAAATTCTAATTGTGTATTAGAAATTTATTTTCATTTTATAAATTAAAAATTCTCAAAAAACTAGACATCCATTCAAAAAAAGTTAAATTATTAATTAATGATTAAATAATGATGATTGATTTAAAAAGGAGTAAAAAAAACAGGTCAAAAAACGCTCTTTTCAATCCCTACAAAAATGGTATTAGTACATACGATATCGCATATCTTTCATCAAAGAGAAATTTAAAAAATAAAACTGTTTATCTAGAAAATGACTCTAAAAAAGATTATTTTGCAGCTTAGTTAATGCCTTACATTAATGTTTCTACCTCCGCAAAATTAAATGATAAAGAAAAACTTCTCGAAGAAATTTCGATTCTTGTTTCATCTTTAACTAATAAATCAAAACGATTTGTTATGGCGAAAATAGAAGATAACTGCCTAATGTATTTTGACGATAAGACACCTTCTTGCTTTTTAGAAATCAAGTCAATAGGTTCTCTAAAACCTTCAGAGATGGCAAAACCAATATCCGAGTTTATATACAAGAGGATGGGGATCCCAATAGATAGGATTTATATCTCTTTCGAGGATGTACCCGCTTCATTGTGGGCTTGGAATGGAAGAACATTTGGTTAAAGATTTTTAAGAATTAACTAATGGAAATAAAAAAATTAGTCGATTTAAATAATCTTAGAACTTCCCCTCAATTGAATAGTATTCAAGTAAAAAAACTTTTAGAGGAACTAGAATCTAATATTTTTAATGCAGATTGGATAACAATAGGCATAATGGCACCTAGTGATAATAGAGCTATTGAAGTATTACAATCAATCTCTGAGAAATATTCTTCAATTAAATTTGGGAATCTAGGTTCCCTTAATGCTGATGGAGGTGTTTTTTTAAAAGCTAATCAAAAAACTGGTAATGTTTTTGTCAGAGCTGAAAAAGGTCTGGGTGAAGGAATTTTGATAACATGTCAGTATGACGAAGATGCTAAAGAATCTAATACTTTTGGACCATTGCCATTAGATTTTTTTACATAATTAAGTTCACATTTATTTTTTATTAAGGATCTAATTGAATGACAGCTTTTTATCGGATGATATTTTTGAGAAACTTTGAATTTGAAATTTTTTAATTTGAAGCTTTGATATTATGTTTACTTGCATTGATCTAAATTTTCCTACTTTTTTAATTTAATGTTTTTTCAGGATATTATTCGAAATTTAAATAATTTCTGGTCAGAAGAAGGTTGTTTGATCATGCAGCCATATGATACCGAAAAGGGTGCTGGCACAATGAATCCGCATACTTTCTTGAGGGCTATTGGACCAGAACCTTGGAGTGTAGCTTATGCGGAGCCATGTAGAAGGCCTACAGATGGGCGTTTTGGTGATAATCCAAATAGGGCGCAACATTATTTTCAATATCAAGTAATAATTAAACCTTCACCGGAAGGAATTCAGGAAAAATATTTAACATCTCTAGAGTCTCTTGGAATTAATCCTAGAAATCATGATATAAGATTTGTGGAAGATAATTGGGAGTCTCCAACACTTGGAGCTTGGGGAGTAGGTTGGGAAGTTTGGTTGGACGGAATGGAAGTTACTCAATTCACTTATTTCCAGCAATGTGGTGGTATAGATTGTAATCCTATCCCAATTGAAATCACCTATGGACTAGAAAGGATTGCGATGTTTTTGCAGGATAAAGAAAGTATCTGGGACTTAAATTGGAACAAAAATTTGAAATATAGTGATATTTGGCTTCAATTTGAAAAAAGTCAATGCTCTTATAATTTTACTGAATCTAGTCCAGATAATCTCAGGAAATTATTTGGTATTTATCAAGCCGAGGCAATTTCTTTAATAGAAAAGAAGTTAACTTACCCTGCGCTTGATTTTGTTTTGAAATGTAGTCATACATTTAATCTTCTTGATGCTAGAGGAGTAATTTCAGTCACAGATCGTGCACAATATATTGAAAAGATTCGAAAATTAGCTAGAGAAGTAGCATCATCTTGGATGGAGGAAAGAGATTTTTTGGGATTTCCTTTACTGAGAAAGTAACAATATAAAAGTTTTTTTAAAAAAAATTATAGGTATCAAAAGATACGTAGCTTTGAAACTTTTATTTCTTTCATAATTTGTTACTGACGATACAGTATAGTTACCCAGTTTTTTGGGTTTTTCCGTGTGAGGTAAAATGAAACTCTTCCAAAAATTGTTGGTAGCAGGAACTGCTTTAAGCTTAATTGCTCCAGTAGCTTCTCAAGCTAACACAGTCAATCTAGAGGAAATGAATAGCTATGTTCGTAGCAAAAAATCAAAGTCTAGATTAGATAGCAAAACTTTCGTTAACGAAGTTAATAAAGAACTTGCTTCTTCCAAAGGACGTCTTAACGGACTTGAAGCTAAGCAGAATAATTTTGAAGCAGGTGGCTTCTCAGATACAACAACTCTTGATGGTAAAGCAGTTTTTGCAATAGCTGCTGCTGACCATAACGGTAGTTATTCAAGTAACAATTCTGAAGCAGTGCAGAGTCATTATATGTATCAAATGAATCTGAATACTAGTTTTACAGGTGATGACAACTTGTATATAAGACTTAAAACAGGTAATGCTGCAGGATGGACAGTTACTGAAGAACAAGGTGGATACTTGGTCTCTGGTAAAGGTAGTAGCGATGCTATCAAGGTTGATAAAATTTGGTACACATTCCCTGTTGGTGAGAGTAATACTTTCTGGATAGGACCAGAAATTGAAAACTATTACATGCATGCAACCACACCTTCTATTTATAGTCCGACAATGAAGCAATTTACTCTTGGTGGTAATGCTTCTGCGTATGGTGCTAGTACTAATTCAGGTTTAGGTTGGGCATACAATGCTGATAATGGTTTTGCTGCTAGTTCAAACGTTGTTTCTAAACAAACAAACAGTTCGAGTACAGGTTTCTTAAGTAACGAAGCTCAAACAAGCTGGGCTACTCAAATTGGTTATACACAGCCTCAGTATTCAGTTTCTGCCATTGTTAACATGAAATACAATGGTTGGGAAGATTATTATTTCTCAACAACAAATGGACGTAATAGGGACATCACCTCTGGTTTAAATAGTACAAATATTGGCTTAAGAGCTTGGTGGAGGCCACAGGAAACTGGTACAGCTACTCCTTCAATATCTGTAGGTTATGACACCTCTTCAATTAATGGTGCACCGTCAGGAGCAGATTCAACTGACATGTTCTTTGTTGGTTTTAACTGGGCAGATATGTTCCTCGCGGATGACAAGATAGGGCTTGCATTTGGTCAGCCACAAACAAATGAAAACGATACTGTAGATCCATTCTCTTACGAAGCTTATTACCAGTACGCTCTTAATGATGCATCAACATTGAGAACTACTGTATTTGGTAACTCAGATAGAGACGGTACTGTAGGTAACGATAACAATGGTGTTGTTGTTGAAACAACATTCAAGTTCTAAAAAACAATAATATTTTTAGAACAAAAAACCACTTGATTTTTCAAGTGGTTTTTTTATTAAAACTTCTTTTAGTGGGGTTCTATCAGTGTTTAGTTACCAGCAGTTTTCACCCTCACCAATTGGTATACACATACTTGACTTAGTTGCTTCATCTGCAATCTTTTGAGCTTCTGCATCTAGTATAAAATCAGCATCTAAAGGCATGTCAGTGTTCCATTCCTTTAAGCCACCTAGATCATTCTCACCAGCATTTAAGGTATTTGTTTCAGATGTTGTAATTGTTAGCGCACTTGTCGCAGCAAGGAAAATAGCTATAGAACTTTTTTTAGGCATTTGATATTTATTTTTCTTTATCTTAATCAAATTAAGTCTTAAATTCTATTTGGTGTATAAAATGATTCTTGTTAATCTGCTAATGTACGAAGGAAGTTTGAATAGGATTTAAAGATAAGGTCTAGTTCATCAGATCTGCCATGCTTAGCAAGTAAACTTCTAGCTCCAGCATCTAGATCAAATAAATATTCTCTTTCCTCAATACTTTTCACATAACTTTCTATCCAACCAACAACAACTAACCTTTCACCACTAAAAACTTCTAGAACAGAATGTAGATATGCACTAGGATATACTATAATTCCACCTGAATCTAACTTGAATTTATCTTGTGAATTAAGGCCTTCAATTAATAGTTCACCTCCTGAATATTTATCTTTTTCATTGAGAAAAATTGTGAATGATAAATCTGCCCTTCCACTAGACATAAAGGCATTATCAATATGTCTTCCATATTTCATTCCCTGCAATGATTTAGTAACCATTGTTCCATGAATTCTTTTAGGTAGGGCAAAACTTTTTATTAGAACATCACTGAGTATTTTTTTCTCAATCAATCCAGTACACTTTTTTGAAATATTAGAACTTCTATCAAGTTGAAGATTATCCTTAACTCTTGCCGCATGACTTCCAGCAGTTTTTTTACCATCTTCCCATGATATATCTTGTAGAGTTAGATTTTTCTTTAGAAGATTTGTTTCTTGTGGATTTAGTAGTTGATGAGTTAAATAATTCATTGCTTATATTAAAAATGATACAAATTGAGGTATAGAAATTGTCTTTTAGAGTCCCTCCTAGTTAGTTAGAGATAAAGTAACCATAGATACTTATTTGAAAAAGTGCAAAAATTCAAAAAACTATTTTATACAGCCTTAACATGTACATTTTTAATGAATGTGAATATTCCAGTTAACTCAACAGAAAAAGAAGTCAAAGTTTATTCTGGCAGACATTACAACACAGATAGAATTGTTTTCAAAAAATTTGCAGAAGAAACAGGCATTAAAGTTAGGCTTATAGAAGCAGCAGGAATTTCCTTAATAGAAAGATTAAAACGAGAAGGAAAGAATTCTCAAGCAGATTTAATATTGCTAGTAGATGCCGCAAGAATCACAAATGCAGCCAAAGCTGGATTACTTCAACCAATACTGTCCTCTAACTTAGAAAATGATGTACCAGTTGGAATGAAAGATCCAAATAAGCAATGGTACGCATTAACAAGAAGAGTAAGAGTAATGGTCGCGAATCCAAAGTTAGTAGATGTTAGCAAGATTAATGATTACACTGATTTGGCTGATCCTTCTTTAAAAGGGAAAGTATGTTTAAGAAATAGAAAAAGTCCATATAATCAATCCTTAGTTGCCAATCAAATAATTAACAAAGGTGAATCAGAAACTAAAGCTTGGTTGAGCGGAATGATTTCAAACGTTTCCCAACCATTCTTCCCAGGTGATATTTCAATAATTAGAGCAGTTTCTAAGAAAAAATGTGGAATAGGAATCGTTAATCATTATTACGTCGCGAGAATGTTAGCGGGTGTTAATGGAAGAAGAGATGCTTTGTATGCAAAAAAAACAAAGGTCCTTACTCCTAATCCTGCACATGTAAATATTAGTGCCGGAGGTGTTGCAAAATATGCAACAAATAAAAATGAAGCTATTAAGTTGCTTGAATTCTTAGCATCTCCAGAAGGAAGTAAAGGTCTAGCTGCTCCAACTTTTGAACATCCTTTGAAGGAAGTTAATAAGGATGAAATAGTAAAGAACTTTGGAGAGTTTATATCTGATAGTGTCACTGTAGAAGATCTTGGGAAAAAAAATTCTCTAGCTATTAAATTGATGAGAGATGCAGGTTGGAATTAAAAATTAAGAAAAATTTTATACTTCATAATTTCTCCTTTTTAGGTGCATACTTATAAACAGACGGAGAGGTGGCTGAGTGGTCGAAAGCGAACGATTCGAAATCGTTTAATAGTTAAAACTATTCGTGGGTTCGAATCCCACCCTCTCCGGATTATTTTTAGTGTCTGACAGTGTCTGAAGGATTCTGGTAGTTTCACAATCTTTATAAAAACCAGTATTAGCAAGAGTTTTTTCAATTATCTTCTTAAAAATTGTGTCTCATGGTGTCAGGTAGATTCTGTTAATGTCAGATTATGTTTATCTCAAAGTGTTGGGAGAAGTGTTGGGAGAATTTTTAAAGTGTTGGGAGAATAGGTTCGATTTTGAAAATTAATTATTTGGCAATTTTTTTGTATCGTAATTCTCAAGTTTTTATTTAATTTTCCGTTCAAACTCTTTAAATGAAGATTGCATTTGTCCTTTATTTTCTAGTGGATCATCCTTATCTAAACCTCTGATCTTTTTCCATCTGGAATACATATAACCAAGATAGATACCTTGCATGAAATTCTTTGCACCATTCTCCAAAAGATCTTTAGAAAATTGATTGTTAAATCTTCCGCTTTCTAATAATTCTTTTTTCCAATCTATTTCTTTTCTCATTGTTTTTAATAATGGGGCGGTTCTGATTCTTCTGGAGGGAAATAGGTATCCTCATCATTACCTTTTTTCTTCTTCCTGAAATACTCTTCGGATGGATCTAATCCATCATTATCGTAATCATTTTCTCTTTCCATCATAGAATTAGAAATCTTTTTATTTTATACATCATCTTCAGGATGATGAGGGTCTGGATGTGGAGGTATCGCTGCATTATATTCTTCTGATGTCGCATCACCAGTCATCAATTTTGTAATCCATCCTCTATGCCAAACTTCTAATTCATCCCTTTGCCACGGTTCTAGATCAGGATACATTTCTGCCAGTTCATCAGGCGTTTTAGCAGGTTGCATGAATTACTATCTCTTTTGAGTTCAATATAGTTTAAATTTTAAAAACCAATAAAATAGAAAATTATAATTTTTAGAATATAATTTAGGTCAATTGGTGAAACAATAAAATATAGGGATGTCTGAAGCAGATTCGAGAATAATAATTGATAAATTACTCAGGGAAGCAGAGTGGATATTGCCAGGTGATCAAGGCAATATAAATGTAAAAACAGAAAAAACAAATAAATCTGGGAGAGCAGATTATGTTCTTTTTGACAGTTCAAATTTCCCACTTTGCATAATTGAAGCAAAAAAAGAACTTAAATCACCATTAAATGGCAAAGAACAAGCACGAGACTATGCACAATCTCTCAATTGTCGCTTCATAATCCTTTCTAACGGTTTCAAACATTATTTTTGGGATATTAATGAAGGAAATCCGACAGTAATTAATTCTTTTTATTCGCAAGAACAACTCGAATTATGGAAGGCAAGTTTTAATCCGCCTAGAAAAGAATCAGAAGAAATTGATAACTTCTACATTGCTAAAACTCAACTACCGAATTTTCTTCAAAACCCTGATTATATTGATGAGACAAAAAGAGCACGTTTTCTTACAAAAAATAAACTAAGAATATTACGAGATTATCAATTAGGGGCAGTTAAGGCAGTCCAAAAAGATATACGAGATGGCAAAGATAGGTTTCTTTTAGAGATGGCAACTGGAACAGGTAAGACTCTTACCTCGTCTGCAATCATAAAGATGTTTTTGCGTCTATATGATGTAAAGCGCGTGCTGTTTCTTGTGGATAGGATTGAGTTGGAAACTCAAGCACAGAAAGAATTTGATGATGTTTTAAAAAATGATTTTAATTCTGTAATTTGGAAGGAAAATCAATCAGATTGGGAAAGAGCAGAGATTGTAATTTCCACTGTTCAGTCATTTGTTAATCGCAACAAATACAGAAAAGTTTTTCGTCCAAACGACTTTGATCTAGTAATTTCTGATGAAGCACATCGTTCTCTTGGAGCGAGAAGTAGAAAAGTTTTTGAATACTTTATTGGATTTAAATTAGGTCTAACTGCTACACCAAAAGACTATCTAAAATCAGTTGATATTGAAGAAGTTGAAATCAATAATCCCAAACAGTTAGAAAGAAGATTAATGCTTGATACTTATACTATTTTTGGATGCGAAAGCGGTGAACCTACGTTTAGATATTCTTTGGAAGATGGAGTAAAAGATGGATATTTACTGAACCCTAAAGTCATTGATGCCAGAACAGAAATTACAACTCAATTACTTTCTGAAGAGGGTTATGTTTTGCAGATTACAGATGAAGATGGAAACGATTGTGAAGAAACATTCAAGCAAAAAGACTTTGAGAAAAAGTTCTTTTCAGACAATACAAATACGATTTTCGCTGAAACGTTTATTGAAAATGCACTAAGAGATCCATATACAGGAGAATTAGGGAAAACTCTTATTTTCTGTGTGTCTCAAAAACATGCTTCCAAAGTAACTCAAATATTAAACATTCTTGCCGATAGATTTTTTCCAAAAACATATAATTCAGACTTTGCAGTTCAGGTAACCTCAGATATTACAAATTCTCAAGACATGACAGTGAATTTTAGGAATAATTCATTAAACGGACAATCAAAAATCAACTCCTATTATCGAACTTCTAAAACAAGAGTTTGCGTAACAGTTGGGATGATGACAACTGGATACGACTGCACAGATATTTTGAATATTTGTATGATGCGTCCTGTTTACTCCCCAAGTGAATTTATTCAGATGAAAGGAAGAGGAACAAGAAAGTGTGATTTCTCAGAATATTGGATATCAAAATCAGAAATCCCTGATGATATTGATGCCAATAAAAAGCAATTTCTTTTATTTGACTTTTTTGGGAATTATGAATACTTCGAAAAAGAATTTGATTATGACGAGGTTATAAAACTTCCATCTAAACCCTCAAATAGAACTGGTCCAACTCCGCCACCCCCACCTATCGAAGAAGTAATTAGCACTATCCCAGATCCTATAGCAGATATAAAAGAGATTTTTATTTCTAATAAAGGTATGAAAATTGATAGAGATCTTTATCCCTCTTTCAAAAGAAAAGTAACTGAAAATGAACTAATAAGAGAGTTAGTTCAAAGAAAGAATTTTAATGAAGCAGAAAAATATCTTTATGAAAAAGTTATAAACAAAGCGGATGAATATTTCTCTCTTGAAAAACTTAGAAAATCTCTTGGAATAGATAGAAAAATCTCAATGAAAGAAATCCTTCTTCATGCCTTTGAGCATATTCCACATATACCTTCTCAACGTGAATGTTTAGATGAAGAATTCGATAAATTAGATAAAGCATTAAAACCAGATGACTCAATTTATGCAATTGTAAAAGAAGTATTTGAAGCATATGCAATAGACGAAGAGTTCAGAGATATTATTGAAAGCAAGAGATATGCAGAACTAGGAGTGCATCCATCAGGAGAAGCATTTAAAACTTTACCTATAGAACTAAAACAAGGAATACCAAATTACATTAAAGAAAATGTTGATTTAGAACGGTTAGCAAATGTTGGATAGCATTATCAAAAAAAGGATCGATGATCTAAGAAATATTCTTGTAGGAAAAATTCCAAGTCCTCAAAGTCAAGTTGAACAAATAACTACTGGGTTAATTTATAAATTCATGTATGACATGGATAATGAAGCAATTGAAATGGGAGGTGTTCCCTCTTTCTTTGTTGATGAGTATGAAAAATATTCTTGGAAAAATCTGTTCAATACAAAATTAGGAGGAGTTGAAAAAGTAAAACTTTATAGTGAAGCGATTGAAAATTTATACAATAACCCAAGTGCTCCAGACATATTTAGGGAGATTTTTAAAAATTCTTTTCTTCCTTTTAAAGATCCAACTACTTTAAATATGTTTCTAAAAGAGATAAATGAGTTTCATTATTCTAATTCAGAACAACTAGGTGATGCCTACGAATATCTTCTGTCTTTTATGGGATCACAGGGGGATGCAGGTCAGTTTAGAACCCCTCGTCATATTATTGATTTCATTATTCAGATAGTTAACCCCCAAAAGAATGAAACAATACTTGATCCAGCATGTGGAACTTCTGGTTTTTTAATCTCGTCATACAAACATATTCTTGCTCAAAATACTCAAAAGAGAATCGGGGATAAACTTAACGCTTCAGAGCGTAAACAAATTGGAGAAAATCTTATTGGATATGATATCGACCCATCAATGAATCGAATATCTTTGGTGAATATGTATCTTCATAATTTTGCAAGTCCAAATATTAGTGAATATGACACTCTCTCCTCTGAAGATAAATGGAATGAATACTTTGATGTAATACTTGCAAATCCGCCTTTCTTTTCACCAACCGGAGGAATAAAACCTCACTCAAAATTTGGAGTTAAATCAACTCGAGCAGAAGTTCTCTTTGTTGACTATATTATTGAACATTTAAAACCCAACGGACGTGCAGGAATTATTGTTCCAGAGGGAATAATATTTCAAACCGGTAATGCATATAAAACTTTAAGGAAGAAACTGGTTCAAGATTGTCTCTTAGGTGTAGTTTCTCTCCCAGCAGGAGTATTTCAACCATACTCTGGTGTGAAGACCTCTATACTCATTATTGATAAACAAAAGTCCAATCACTCAGAAACTATCTTTTTTGCGAATGTCAATCACGATGGTTTTAGTCTTGGAGCACAAAGGTCTTCGATAAATAAAAATGATTTACCAAGAGTTCTAGAATTAATTAAAGACCAAAACAAAATTATTGAATCAGACCAAGAATTCCTCATAGTTCCAAAAAAAGAAATTGAGCAAAGTAACTTTTACTTGGGTAGTAGTAAATACAAAAAATACATAGAAACAAATTCGATTTTTGAGAAAAAACCTCTTGGTGAACTTTGCAAAAAAATTACTGATGGTTCACACAACCCACCAAAAGCAACTGTTGGGGGAGGTTATGCGATGTTAAGT
>QCBK01000021.1 GCA_003281635.1 Prochlorococcus sp. AG-347-G22 | reverse complement strand
TAATAAAGGTATAGTTTCCGTCCCAGATCAAAGGTTACAAGAGTTAGGTGATTTAAGTTCTAGCCAAAATATTATCCCAACAAAAATTGAATTTGTAGATATCGCAGGACTAGTAAAAGGAGCCAGTAAAGGTGAGGGTTTGGGAAATAAATTTTTATCAAATATTAGGGAGGTTGATGCAATAGTTCATGTTGTGAGATGCTTTGAAGATAGTGATGTAATTCATGTTTCAGGAAAGGTAGATCCCTTGGATGACATTGAGATTATTAATCTGGAATTGAATTTAGCTGATTTATCCCAACTCCAAAAAAGAAGAGAAAGAATTAAAAAACAGGTTAGAACTAGTAAAGAGGCAGCAAAAGAAGATAATTTACTAGAAAAGATTGAAGAAGAGCTAGAAAAAGGCCTTTCAGTTAGATCAATATCTTTGAGTGAAGAAGAAAATTTAATAATTAAGCAACTAGGCTTCCTAACTGCTAAACCAATTATTTCCGAAGGTAATGATTTCTCATCAAAAGTTCAGAGTTTTGCAAGTAATGAAAATACAGAATGTATAAAAATATCAGCGCAAGTCGAATCTGAATTAATAGAGTTAGAACCAGAAGATAAAAAAGACTACCTTATTGGTTTAGGAGTAGAAGAAGGGGGATTAAGTTCTTTAATTAGATCAACATATAAATTATTGGGATTAAAAACTTATTTCACCACCGGAGAAAAGGAGACAAAAGCGTGGACCATAAAAGATGGGATGACTGCGCCACAGGCAGCAGGAGTAATTCATACTGATTTTGAAAGTTGATAAAAACAATTCTCCCAAATTTGAAAAAATCGAAATTGGTATTAGTAGTGGAAATAAAACTTCAGTAATTGATGGATTAGAACCTGGAGAGCAAATCTTTATTGATATTCCACCTTGGGCTAAGAAAAGAAAATGAGTTTAAAATCTGAAAACTCTAAAAAACCAATTTTACTTTTAGTCGATGGACATTCACTTGCTTTTAGAAGCTTCTATGCATTTAGCAAAGGGATTGATGGAGGGTTAACAACTAAAGAAGGATTCCCAACAAGTGTCACTTATGGATTTCTAAAAAGTCTTCTGGATAATTGCAAAAATATTAGTCCTGAGGGTGTTTGTATTACGTTTGATACCGAAAAACCAACTTTCAGACATGAATTAGATCCAAATTATAAGGCCAATAGAGATGTAGCACCAGATGTTTTTTTTCAGGATATTGAACAACTAGAAATCATTTTAGAAGAAAGCCTTAATTTACCAATTTTTAAATCTCCAGGATACGAAGCAGATGATCTCCTAGGCACAATTGCAAATGATGCTTCTTCTAAAGGATGGTGCGTGAATATTCTTTCTGGAGATAGGGACTTATTTCAATTAGTAGATGATCAAAAAGATATTTATGTTCTTTATATGGGTGGTGGTCCATATGCGAAAAGTGGTAACCCAACTCTTATGAATGAAAATGGAGTAAAAGAAAAATTAGGAGTTGCGCCAGAAAGAGTTGTTGATCTTAAAGCTCTAACTGGTGATAGTTCTGATAATATTCCTGGTATTAAAGGGGTAGGTCCAAAAACTGCAATTAATCTACTAAAAGAAAACGATACACTTGATGGAATTTATCAGGCTTTGGACAAGATTCAGCAGAATAATGATAAAAAATATAAAGGATTCATCAAAGGTTCGGTTTTAGAAAAGCTCAGAAACGATAAGCATAATGCTTTTCTTTCTAGGGATTTAGCAAAAATAAATACTGAAGTGCCTTTGATATTACGTGATGATTATGAATTAAAAAATATAAATCAAGAACTCCTCTCAGAGTCACTGCAAAAACTTGAATTATCAACACTACTCCGGCAAATTGATATTTTCAATTCAACTTTTAGTAAAGGTGGTTTTGACAAAAATAATGTAGCTAAAGAGGAGGAGAAAGATCCAAAGGTCTCTGGTAAAAGTGAATTACATAATAGTGAAAATAAAATCCCTAAAATCAAAGTAACTGTTGTAAATGATTTTGAATTACTTGATAAATTAATTCAAAGATTAGAAAAGACCAATGAGATAGTTTCTTTAGATACAGAGACTAATAGTTTAAATCCAATCGATGCGGAACTTGTTGGGATAGGGCTATGCCTTGGAGAAGAAACTGATGATTTATTTTATATACCTCTTGGTCATCAAACAAAAAAAGAGATCCCAATTCAATTATCGATTGAAGATGTTTTCTCAAAACTAAGAACTTGGATAGAAGATCCAAAAAAAGAAAAGGCACTCCAAAATTCTAAATTTGACAGGCAAATATTTTTTAATCATGGACTTGATCTTAAAGGCGTAACCTTTGACACCTTATTAGCAGACTATCTTCTAAATAATCAGGAGAAGCATGGGTTAAGTGAAATTAGTTTTAGATTATTTGGATTTAAACCACCCTCATTTAAGGAAACAGTTGGGAAAAATAAAGACTTTTCATTTGTTGATATTGATGAAGCTAGTATTTACTGCGGTTATGATGTATTTCTAACTTTTAAGATTGTCAAAATTTTTAAAGAAAGTTTTTCAAAGGAAAAAGATGAATTAATCAAATTGTTCGAAGAAATCGAGCTGCCCTTAGAGCCAGTATTGTCTCAAATGGAAATGAATGGAATAACCATTGACATCCCTTATTTAGATAAACTCTCAAAAGAACTAAAAAGTACCTTAGAAGATATTGAAAGTAAAGTTTATGAATTAGCAGAGGAGACTTTTAATCTATCTTCACCAAAACAACTTGGTGAGATCTTGTTTGAAAAATTATATTTGGATAAGAAAAAATCACGGAAAACAAAAACAGGATGGAGTACAGATGCAGTAGTTCTTGAAAGATTAGTCGACGAACATGAAATAATCCAACATTTAATAAAACACAGAACTCTTACCAAATTACTTAGCACCTATATTGATGCTCTTCCAAATCTTATAAACGAAAAGACAGGAAGAGTTCATACAAACTTTAATCAAGCTGCTACAGCGACTGGGAGACTAAGTAGTAGCAATCCTAATCTTCAAAATATCCCGGTTAGGACTGAATTTAGTAAGAGAATCAGAAAAGCATTCTTGCCTGAAAAAAATTGGAAACTTTTATCAGCTGATTATTCTCAGATCGAATTAAGAATACTTGCTCACTTAGCGGATGAAGAAATACTAATTAATGCGTTTCATAAAAATGATGACATTCATTCTTTAACTGCAAGATTAATTTTCGAGAAAGAAGAAATATCATCCGAAGAAAGGAGAGTTGGGAAAACAATAAATTTCGGAGTTATCTATGGTATGGGTATAAAAAAGTTTGCTCGTTCAACAGGAGTAAGTACTCCAGAGGCAAAAGAATTTTTAATAAAATACAAAGAAAGATATTCAAAAATTTTCAAATTTCTTGAACTCCAAGAAAGGCTAGCCTTAACAAAAGGGTATGTAAAAACAATTTTTGGTCGAAAAAGAGAATTTAAGTTTGATAAAAATGGACTTGGAAGATTAATAGGGAAAGATCCTTACGAAATTGACCTGCAATCTGCAAGAAGGGCTGGCATGGAAGCACAGTCATTAAGAGCCGCAGCTAATGCACCAATTCAGGGTTCAAGTGCAGACATTATTAAAATTGCAATGGTTCAACTAAATAAAAAATTCATAGAAATGAATGTTCCAGCAAAAATGCTTTTACAAGTACATGATGAATTATTGTTTGAAGTTGAACCAGATTCTTTAGAAATTACGACGAAATTAGTAAAGAAGACTATGGAAGATTGTGTAAAATTAAATGTGCCTCTTTTAGTTGATATTGGGATTGGAGACAATTGGATGGAGACAAAATAAACCTTATGAAATACTTATTTTAAGATGATCAAACTTTTTAATACTTTAAGCAAAAAAGTTGAGGTTTTTAAGCCTATTGATGATGTAGTAAAAATTTATTGTTGTGGGGTAACTGTTTATGATTTATGTCATCTTGGTCATGCCAGAAGTTATATCGCTTGGGATGTATTGAGAAGATTTTTAATTTACAGTGATTTCAAAGTGAAGTATGTTCAAAATTTTACAGATATTGATGACAAGATCTTAAAAAGAGCGAAAGAAGAAAGCAGTTCAATGAAGGAAGTATCTGAAAAGAATATCATTGAATTTCATAAAGACATGGATTCTTTAGGGATAATGCGTCCGGATAGCATGCCAAGAGCAACGAATCATATATGCAATATCTGCTCCTTCATAACAATCCTTGAGGACAAAGGTTACGCATACTCTAAGGACGGAGACGTTTATTATTCTGTTTTCAAAAATAAAAATTATGGAAAGCTAAGTAATCAAAATTTACAAGAACAAAATATCAATCAGCAAGGAAGAATGGTTAATGAGGAAAATAGTAAAAAACTTAATCCGCAAGATTTTGCGCTATGGAAAAAAGCCAAAGATGATGAACCATTTTTTGATTCGCCATGGGGTAAAGGTAGGCCAGGATGGCATATTGAATGTTCGGCGATGGTTAAAGATGAATTAGGAGATACTATCGATATCCATTTAGGTGGTTCTGATTTGATTTTTCCACATCATGAGAATGAAATCGCCCAATCAGAAGCAGCCAATGGCAAAAAGCTAGCGAACTATTGGTTGCACAATGGGATGGTCAATGTAAATGGACAAAAGATGAGTAAATCCCTTAAAAATTTTAAAACTATCAGAGAGCTAATTAAGTCAGGTATAAGCCCTATGACTTTGCGATATTTTGTTATGACTGTGAATTATAGAAAACCACTTGATTTTACTGAAGAAGCTTTAAGGAGTGCTTCAGAAGCTTGGAAAAATATTAATGTTGCCCTTTCTTTTATGGATCTTACACAAGGTGTTTTTAGATCTATTGATAAAGATGAATCTATCGAAAAAGAATATAAAGAGAAAATAAGTTTTGAATTATCTCAAAAAACGCTTAAATTTTCTGAGGCTCTGGGAAATGACCTCAATACAGCAGGTGCTATTGCAATTATTTACGACTTAGCGAAACCATTAAAAAACTTTTTAAACCAATTTCAAAGGGTTGAAGGTTTTAAAATAGACCTAAATCAAAAATTCTTTCTACTTGAAAATTTTAAAACTCTTGCAAAGTTGACTGAGGTACTTGGTCTTAAAAAAGAAGTTTTAGTAAAAGAAAATACAATAACAGAAGAAGAAATATCATCTCTTATTAACAAAAGATTGAAAGCAAAAATGGAAAAGAATTATGCGAAGGCCGATGAAATAAGAAATTTGTTAAAAGAAAAAGGTATTGAACTTATTGATCAATCAAAGGAAATAACAACATGGATAAGGGTCTAAATTTTAAGAAAAAAACCAATTTGAAATTTTTGTTTTTTAAATACACCTTTAAATGGGAAGATATTATAAATATCAGAGAAAATTGAAATACATTACAGTGCTCGGTTCTACTGGTTCAATAGGGACTCAAACTCTCGAAATAGCTAGTGAGCAGCCTGATAAGTTTAAAGCCGTAGCTCTTTCTGCAGGAAGAAATATTAATTTATTAACTCAACAAGTTAAAACACATAAACCAGAGGTAGTTGCAATTGAGGATGAAAGTCTTCTAGAAGATTTAAAAGATAATATTAATAACTTAGATTTGGATGATGCTCCCTTGGTTTTAGGTGGAAAGCAGGGGATTAACGCAGTTGCAGCATGGGATAAGGCAGATACTGTGGTAACAGGGATAGTAGGCTGTGCAGGCTTAATACCAACAATGTCAGCAATTAATGCGGGGAAAAATATTGCACTTGCTAACAAAGAAACTTTAATTGCGGCAGGACCAATTGTTATTCCTGCATTAAAGAAAAATAATAGTAGGCTATTACCTGCTGATTCAGAACACTCTGCTATCTTTCAATGTTTACAAGGATTACCTAATTATGAAAATGCAGATTTTTCAACAGGAGTGATGCCTAAAGGTTTAAAAGCCATACACTTAACAGCTTCTGGTGGTGCTTTCAGAGATTGGGCCATTGAGGATTTAAAGCATGTCACAGTGGAAGATGCGACTTCACATCCTAATTGGGATATGGGCAAAAAAATAACTGTAGATTCTGCAACTCTTATGAATAAAGGATTAGAAGTTATAGAAGCTCATTATTTATTTGGGACCTCTTACGAAAATATCGAAATAGTTATCCACCCTCAAAGTATTATTCATTCAATGATTGAGATGGAAGATTCTTCAGTATTAGCTCAATTAGGTTGGCCGGACATGAAGCTGCCCATTTTATATGCGATGAGTTGGCCTGAGAGATTTAAAACAAATTGGAAAAGATTAAACCTAAGTGAAATTGGAAAATTAACTTTTAAAGAGCCAGACGAGTTTAAATATCCATGCATGGGACTTGCCTATGCTGCAGGAAAATCTTCTGGGACTATGCCTGCAGTCTTAAATGCTGCTAATGAAATGGCTGTTGAACAATTCCTCAAAGAAAAAATTTCTTTTCAAGAAATTCCAACTTTTATAAGTAAAGCTTGTGAATCACATATGGAGAATTTGAATTTGAGTCCCGAATTGGAGGATATTCTTGAGGTAGACAATTGGGCCAGACTTTTTGTTAAGCAAGAAATTAAAAAAGGGAAAAAATACGTAAGTATTGGATAAAAGTGAATATAAAAAAACATCTTCTACTATGCGCAACACCCACAAAACAGAAATGCTTTAAAGGCAATGAAGGTCAAAAAGCATGGGAATGTCTGAAAAAGACTTTAAAAAAATTTGAGAATGATCCCTCTACAAAAAACGTTCATATATTAAGATCAAAAGCTGACTGTTTAAGAGTATGTAAGAACGGCCCAATTCTTCTTGTCTGGCCTGATGGTGTTTGGTATGAGAAAGTTTCTCCAGAAAAAATTTCTGAAATTTTTATCTCACATATTATTAACGGTAAGCCAATAGAAAAATGGATTTTTAAAAAAACACCATTTTTAAATAGTCCTAGATACTAATAAACCAGTTCTTTACGACTTCGTCTGACCAGCAGCCATTAATCGAATGAAACCCATTATGACCTCCTTTTTTGGTTATAAAAATAGTGAATTTATCAATAGATTCTTTCCTTAAATTCAAAGTATCCTTATATGGAACCCAGGGATCATCCTTGGCATGAATAAAAAGCATTGGAGGTAATTTTTTTATTGAGCTTTGGATCCTAAATATTGGAGAAGCTTTAATATAATAATCTTCTAAAGAATTAAATCCCCAACTAGGAGCTGTAAATTTCTGATCAAATTCTCTTATACTTTTTAAATTTCTAATTTTTATCCCTAATTTCTCGTTATCAAGGAGTTTGCCTTCATCATATAATCCCTCCCATAACTGATTTTTTAAGCGGTGAAGTAACCATTTTTGGTAGATAGAATTTCTAGGTTTTTCAATACAGAGACTGCATGAAGATAAATCTAAAGGGGTACTCACGCAGGCAAGGCCATCTATAAGTTTTTCTCCTTTGTCTTCATCGTAATCTAGGCAGGCATTTAAAAGAATTGTTCCGCCTAAAGATAATCCAACTCCGTAAATTGGAAGATTATTCATCTTAATGAGATCTTTAAACTCTAAATTAATGAATTTTTTAAAATAATTTATTGCTGAAATAACATCACTGGAGCATCTAGCACAATAATTTCCTTTAGCTAAATATCTCGCAGATCCAGATCCTCTTAGATTTAATTTAAGAACCCCAAAACCATTATTTGCTAATTTCCTAGAAATTCTTCTTAGACCAAACCGTTTACTTGAGCCCCCTAAACCATGTGTAACGATTACAAAACCCCTAAGTAAGTCTAAGTTTTCAGGTAATTCTAAAACACCTAGAAGATAATCAGATTCAAATTTTTTAGAAAGAATTTTATTAATCGGAAAGAGTATTTTTTTATTTTTTTTTGATTTACCAAAATCAATAACAAAAGTATCTCTCAAAGTTTGTAAGTCGCCACCTATCCAAGGTAAAACTTCTCGAAATGGCTTATTTTTTACGTAATCTGAAAAATTAAAAGATATATTATTATTTCTCTCCAACCCCAAGATCCTTTAATTCTCCAATCAAATCATTCAGTACCTTTTTTGCATCACCAAAGACCATTGAGGTATTTGGCAAATCAAATAAATCATTTTTTATTCCGGAGTAACCTGCACTCATACCACGTTTAATTACAAATACCGTTCTTGCTTCCTGCACGTCAAGAACTGGCATGCCATATAAAGGAGAAGAGCTATCATTTTTAGCTTGAGGATTAACCACATCATTTGCTCCTAAAACTAAAACAACATCCGTTGCTGGAAAATCAGGATTTACAACGTCCATCTCTTTAAGTTGTTCGTAAGGAACATCTGCTTCTGCTAAAAGTACATTCATATGTCCAGGCATCCTCCCTGCTACAGGATGAATTGCGTAAACCACTTCAATACCATTTTGCTCTAGTTTTTTTGTCACTTCCCTTAAAGTATGTTGAGCTTGAGCTACTGCCAGACCATAACCAGGAACAATAATTACCTTATTGGCTGCCTCTAAAGTCAATGCGCATTCTTCAACACTACAAGAAGTTATATTTGTATATTCTCCTGAACCAGAAGAGGCTGTACTTTGTGCCGATAAAGATCCTCCAAAAAGAACTGAGACCAATGATCTATTCATACCCTTGCACATTACTTGAGTAAGTATTAGACCTGCCGCTCCAACCATTGCGCCTGCTACTATCAAAAGCTGACTATCTACAACGAAACCTGCTGCTGCTGCTGCAATACCTGAATAGCTATTTAATAAAGATATAACGACTGGCATATCAGCTCCACCAATTGGCAAAGTAACTCCAATACCTAATAAAGAAGAAACTATAACTAAAAGCCATATAGAATTTGTATTGCCGTTTATCAAATCAAAAAAGGCTATCAAGGAAGCAACTGCAAAAACAATATTTACAAAATGTCTGACTTTGCTCTGAGTCCATCCTGGAGTTGACAACCAACCCTGTAACTTTGCCATTGCCACAATTGAACCTGTGAAAGTTATTGCACCAACAAATATAGAAACAGATATTGAAACTTCGTTAATAAGTGACTTAAAAAAATCAAAATTTTCTTGGCCACTAGATATAGGAAAAATAGCTACTCCTAAGGCCACTAAAAGTGATGACATTCCTCCACAACCATTGAACAATGCCACTGTTTCAGGCATGGAGGTCATAGGTACTTTTTTTGCAAGAATTGCTCCGAATAAACTACCTATGATTGATCCAATTATTATCCAAATCCAAGACTGAATAGCAATTCCAGAAGTGCCTAAATAATAAGAAAGCAATCCAACTACAGATAGCGACATTGCAAATGCAGCTAATCTATTGGCATCCCTTGCTGACTTTACTTTTGACAAACCTTTTATTCCCAACGCCAGTAAAAGTACTGCTAGAAGGTCAATAACGAATTTAATGATTACAGGTAGATTCATGTTAAAAATTAATTCTTATTTGATGGTTTACGACTAAACATCGCGAGCATTCGATCAGTTACAAAGAAACCTCCTACAACGTTGAAAAGAGCAAATCCAAGAGAAATTGAACCAATGATTAAAAGTGGTACGTTACCTTCTGCTTTTACAATTAAAGTTAAGGCTGCAAGCATTGTTATTCCCGAAATTGCATTTGCTCCACTCATTAGTGGTGTGTGAAGGGTAGGAGGAACTTTTCCAATTAACTCGAGGCCTAATAAACTACCAAGTAAAAGAACCCAAAGAAGACTTACAAAAGACATAATTTTAAAACCTCAATTTTCAAAAACTTTATTTTGAAGAACAACTCCTTCATCGCTTAATAAACATCCAGAAATGAGTTCATCCTCTTTATCTAATTTAATTAGACCATCTTTTATAAATGGTGTAATCAAAGATGTTAAGTTCTTAGCATAAAGTGAACTTGCATCATAAGGAACTGATGAGGGCAATTCGGCTGCTCCTATAAGTTTTACCCCACCTTTCATAATAGTTTCATTTGATTTTGTTCCTGCACAGTTTCCTCCCTGAGAAACTGCTAAATCAATTATTACTGCACCAGGTCTCATTTTTTCAATCATGGGAGCGTCTATTAAAACAGGAGCCTTTTTACCTAGAACTTGCGCAGTACATATAGCAACATCAGCTTCAGATAAATATTTAGTTAAAGTAGCCTTCTGTTTTGAAAGAAATTCGGGTGTTACAGCTTTTGCATAACCTCCAGCTTCTCCAGGTTTTTCATCCACTTCAGGAAGTTCTATAAATCTTGCTCCGAGGGACTCTACTTGTTCTTTAACAGCAGGTCTAATATCAGATACAAATACTATTGCACCAAGTCTTTTTGCTGTGGCAACTGCCTGCAATCCTGCAACGCCACCACCAAGAACCACTACTTTGGCAGGTTGAACTGTGCCTGCAGCAGTCATAAGCATTGGGAAATATCTATCTAACTCACTTGCAGCTAAAAGAACTGCTTTATATCCAGCGATATTGGCCTGCGAAGAAAGAACATCAGAAGATTGCGCTCTACTAATCCTCGGAAGCAATTCTAGTGATAAAGCTGAAATCTTATTACTATTTATAATCTTGAGAAGCTCCTTATTACCATATGGGTTAAGAAGACCAAGAAGAACAGCGCCTTTCTTTAATTTAGTTAAATTATCCTCTGATGGAGTTTGAACGCAAAATATTAGGTCAGCTTCACCCCAAATTTTTTGATCTAAGTTACTTATTATTTTTCCACCCGATTCTTCATATAACAAGTCACTAAATCCTGATAATTTTCCCGCTGAACTTTCAATGTAAACATCACATCCAAGGCTTTTTAATTTTTTTACCGCTTCTGGAGTAGCTGAAACTCTTCTTTCACCAGAGCTTGTTTCGGAAGGAATAAGTATCTTTGTCAATTTATTTATTTTTTTAACATACTAAATATAAATTGAAGAAAGTCAAAAGTCTTGGCTTTTTGTTAAAAATATATTTTCTTTTCTAAAAAAAATAGCTATCTAGAATATATATATGTACTAAATATTCCAATGAGTATAAAAGCAATCGAATGTCCAGATGGAGTATGTCACAGTCATCATGGTGGTCATGCTGTTCCAAGACAAGCTATGCAGAAAAATCTAGAAAAGCATGGGAAGGACTGGTGCGAAAAATTAGCAGAGAGAATTTATGAAATGTCGGTTGATACTTATTCACAGACAGTCATGCCTAGTCTTCACTCAGCAGGTTGGCAAAGAAGGCATTTAGATTGGGAATTTAAGCTCGCAGAAAATGATTCTGAACCTGATGAAGCTCTTGTTGAAGGAATTATTAATGCCACTGAAAGCTTTCTAAGAAGTAGTGAGGTGCATCGATTATTTATTCAGGAATTAGTCCAGGGCACATTTGAGGAAGCAAATGACAAAAAAATAATTTCTAAAGCAATAAAATCTATCATTGAAGAGGAAATTGTCATTTCACTAAGAGAAAAGAAAGAATCTCTTTTAAAGAAAATATCCGCGAAATTAATTTCAGAAGAAAAAGTTAGTGAGGAACTTGCAATAAATTCAGCTAAAGAGGGTTTTGAGGAAGTTGAAAGGCTACTTGCAAACCACAGCGAGGCAGTCTAACTATAATTCTTTATATTTTCTTTATAATTCATCCAAAAAACGGCTCAAATATAAATTAAAGATTAAATTATTGTTTGGAAGTACAAAGTTGTAACTTATTAGACAATACATAGGTTCTCTGATGTGTTTATCTATATACAACTTAAAGTTTTCAATGGACAATTTCATTAGAAAAAGGATCGATATAGCCACCTGTTGGGCTACCAACAGAATTTCTGCAATGGATACATTAGAAAGGTATGAAGACAGTTATGCAATCGCAGAAGAATTTAGAGAGTGGATATTACATATTGGAGAAAAGAACGAAAATTTAAAAGATTCTGTTTTAAACTTCCCTAAGGAATTAAAAAAGTTATTAGACCAAAAAGTCAACGATTGAGATATAAATCTATCCAGTGAAATCCGCCCTACATTATTTGGGTTTGTTTACTATTATTAAAAGTGAAATTAGCAAATAAATGGAAAATAAAGAGAAGATTTCAAACGTAGAAAATGTTGTAATTATAGGCTCGGGACCTGCGGGTTATACTGCTGCAATATACGCCGCACGAGCAAATCTTCAACCATTACTTGTAACGGGATTTAATTCTGGTGGAATTCCTGGTGGTCAATTAATGACTACAACATTTGTTGAAAATTATCCAGGTTTCCCAGATGGAGTACTAGGCCCTGAATTGATGGATCTAATGAAAGCTCAAGCAGAAAGATGGGGCACTAATTTATACGAAAGTGATGTAGTCTCAATCAATACCGATTCACATCCCTTTGAATTAAAAACTTTAGAAGGAACTATAAAATCTAACTCAATCATTATTGCAACTGGAGCAAGTGCAAATAGATTAGGTGTTATAAATGAAGATAAATTCTGGAGTAAAGGAATAAGTGCTTGTGCAATATGTGACGGAGCCACCCCACAATTTAGAGATGAAGAATTAGCTGTTATTGGAGGGGGCGACTCTGCATGTGAAGAAGCAGCATATCTCACAAAGTATGGAAGCAAAGTGCATTTGATTGTTCGATCAGAAAAATTAAGGGCTAGCGCAGCAATGGTTGATAGAGTAAAAGCTAATCCAAAGATACAAATTCATTGGAACACAAAAGTCGATAAAGCGGATGGTTCTGAATGGCTTGAGAGAATAGAAACTATTAATTCTCAAGAAGGTAAAGGGAAAATCAATATAAAAGGTCTTTTTTACGCGATAGGGCACACACCTAATACGAAGTTCTTAGGCAACAAAATTGATTTAGATAATAAAGGCTATATTGCTTGCAAATCAGGAAGGCCGGAAACATCTATTGAAGGCATCTTCGCAGCAGGTGATGTTGTTGATTCTGAGTGGAGACAAGGAGTTACCGCTGCAGGAACTGGATGCATGGCAGCATTAGCTACTGAAAGATGGCTAGCCGAGAAAAACTTAGCAAAAACTATAGTCAGAGAAACACCCGAACCAGAAAAAAAACTTAATTCATCAGATTTTAATGAAGAAGAAGTTAATGAAGATACTTTCGATTCAAATTCTGAATGGCAAAAAGGCAGTTATGCATTAAGGAAACTTTATCACGAGAGTAAAAAACCTATCTTAGTAATTTTTAGTTCTCCTAGTTGCGGCCCATGTCATGTTTTGAAACC
>QCBK01000020.1 GCA_003281635.1 Prochlorococcus sp. AG-347-G22 | reverse complement strand
TGCCATCAGCTAATGCCTCTGATTGGTATTTAAAGAATGCTGGTCAAAGAGTCCAAATAATTAAAAAAACTGAAGGTGGTGGTTCTTTGAAATTTGGAACTGAGATTGTAAATTCATCTGATGGATCATTATCTGCTTTGTTGGGAGCCTCTCCGGGAGCAAGTACTGCGGTTTCAATTATGGTTGAGGTTCTAGAAAAATCTGTTTTATTTTTAAACGATAAGCATAATCTTAAGAAAAAAATAAATGACTTAATTTATCCAGATCTATTAGTCTCTGGAAATTACAGTACCTTCATAAAAGAAATTAAAAAAAGAAATAATTCCATTTTTGGTTTCCATCCATAATTCTAATTAGCTAATATTAATCAAGATGTAATAAGAGGAGAATTTTTCTTTCTATATGACTGATATATCGGTTTCAAAAATTAGAAATTTCTGCATAATCGCTCATATTGACCATGGTAAATCTACCCTTGCAGATAGGTTGCTTCAAGATACTGGTACTGTGCAGCAAAGGGATATGCAAGAACAATTTTTGGACAGTATGGATCTTGAAAGAGAGAGAGGAATTACTATCAAGTTACAGGCCGCTAGGATGAAATATAAAGCTGACGATTCCCAAGAATATGTTTTGAACTTAATAGATACTCCAGGCCATGTTGATTTCTCTTATGAGGTTAGTAGATCTCTTCAAGCTTGTGAAGGCGCCTTACTTGTTGTTGATGCAAGTCAAGGAGTAGAAGCTCAAACCTTAGCTAATGTTTATCTTGCCTTAGAAAACAATCTTGAAATAATTCCTGTTTTAAATAAAGTTGATTTACCAGGGGCTGATGCTGAAAAAATAAAACAAGAAATAGAGGAAATTATTGGACTTGATACATCTAATGCAATAAATTGTTCAGCAAAAACTGGAGTTGGTATTAAAGATATTTTGGAAGCAATCGTAAGAAGAGTACCTCCTCCTCAAGATGAAATTAAACTACCTACAAAGGCACTGATTTTTGATTCTTATTATGATCCGTACAGGGGAGTTATTGTTTATTTCAGGGTTATATCTGGGTCTCTAAATAAGAGAGAAAAAATATTATTAATGGCAAGTAAGAAAAATTATGAACTAGATGAGATAGGAATAATGGCGCCTGATCAGCAGCAAGTTGATGAATTACATGCAGGAGAAGTTGGTTATTTAGCAGCTTCTATAAAATCAGTTGCTGATGCGAGAGTGGGAGATACGATTACTCTTTTAAATTCACCTGCCAATGATCCTCTGCCTGGATATAAGACAGCAAATCCCATGGTTTTTTGCGGCTTATTCCCGACTGATGCTGATCAATTCCCAGATTTAAGAGTATCGCTAGAAAAATTACAATTATCTGATGCAGCTTTAAAATATGAGCCCGAAACCAGTAGCGCAATGGGCTTCGGATTTAGGTGCGGATTCCTGGGACTTCTTCATATGGAGATTGTTCAAGAAAGATTAGAAAGAGAATATGACTTGGATCTAATCGTAACGGCACCATCAGTTATTTATAAAGTTAATTTAAATCAGCAGGAACATATCTTTATTGATAATCCCTCTACAATTCCTGATCCACAACTTAGAGAATCAATAGAAGAGCCTTATGTGAAAATGGAAATTTATGCTCCTAATGAATTTAATGGAACATTAATGGGTTTATGTCAGGAAAGAAGGGGAGTATTTATAGATATGAAATACATAACAACAGATCGAGTTACCTTGATTTATGAAATTCCATTAGCAGAAGTTGTTACAGATTTCTTTGATCAAATGAAAAGTAGAACCCAAGGTTATGCATCAATGGAATATCATTTGATTGGCTATAGAAAAAATGACCTTGTAAGATTAGATGTTCTAATAAATTCAGAAAGAGCAGATCCATTAACTTCTATTGTTCATAAAGATAAGGCTTATGGAATTGGCAGAAGTTTAGTTGAGAAATTAAAAGAACTTATTCCAAAACAACAATTTAAAATCCCTATTCAAGCATCAATCGGTAGTAGGATTATTGCAAGTGAAAGCATAAGTGCTTTGCGAAAAGATGTTTTATCTAAATGTTATGGAGGGGATATTTCTAGGAAAAAGAAACTTTTAAAGAAACAAGCCAAAGGTAAAAAGAGGATGAAGGCAATGGGTAAAGTTGAAGTACCTCAAGAAGCTTTTATGGCAGTCTTGAAATTAAACCAGTAATTTCTTTTAATTTAAATTTTATAGCTATTTATTTTTAAAAAAATTGGGTATATTTCATTTATATCTTTAAAAAAAGATTTTGGATATCAACTCATTTAATCGTGTCGGCGCAAATATCAGAAAAGCTGGATTTTTAATTGTACTTTTTTATCTTCTTATTGTTTTAATAATGAAATTTTTAGAGGTCAATAATTTTTTTGGCTATTCATTTTCAATGTTAAGCAATGATATCTTTGCCCCTCCTTCTCTTAATCATTTTTGTGGTACAGATAGATTAGGAAGAGATGTTTGCTTAAGAACTTTGCAAGGATCATCATTGGCGATAGAAGTTGTATTTTTAGCTATTCTTTTTTCATTAAGTTTGGGTTTGCCATTGGGATTATTAAGTGGATATTTTGGTGGTTTTTTTGATAAATGCTTATCATTAATAATGGATACTATTTTTTCAATACCTGTAATTTTGCTTTCAGTTGTTGTGGCTTTTGTATTGGGTAAGGGTATCCTTAACGCGGCTTTGGCATTGTGTATTGTTTACTCTCCTCAATATTTTAGATTAATCAGAAATCAGACAATATTAGTTAAATCCGAAACTTATGTGGAGGCAGCTCATGTTGCAGGAGCTGATGTTAAAAAAATTATTTTTAAATATATTCTCCCAAATGTAATAACACCATTGCCTATTCTGCTTACCCTAAATGCTGCAGATGCTGTTTTGGTATTAGGAAGTTTAGGATTTTTAGGCCTTGGGGTTCCTGCAGATGTCCCAGAGTGGGGAAGTGATTTAAATCTGGCTCTTGCCGCTTTACCTACAGGTATCTGGTGGACGGCTTTGTTCCCAGGTTTGGCAATGTTTTTTTTAGTTTTAGGTCTTTCTTTTATAGGAGAGGACCTTGAAGAAATTTTTGATAGTCAAAATTCTGAATAAGTTTAGTTATCTTTAATAGGATCAAGTTCTCCTTGATCATTCAACTTTGGATATTCTTTAGCTGATTTTTTATACACCGCAGCTAATTCTGGGTAACACCATTCAAAAAGTGTTTTTTGATATTCATCCATATTTAACCCTTCTCCATTTGTGGGCAATATACCTTGATTTTTTCTTTGGCGAACAGCTTCAAATAATAATATAGAAGCAGCAACTGAAACATTCAGAGATTGAACCATACCTCTCATAGGTATAAAAATTGATTGATCAACCATTGATATAAGTTCATTACTTAGTCCCCATTTTTCTGCTCCTAAAACAAAACATGTATTTTGAGAATAATCAAAATTTCTATAATCTACTGATTCACTATTAAGAGTCGTTCCATATAATCTAAAACCCTTATTCTTTAAATCAGATATTGCCGCAATAGTGTTTTCATGATTATTCAGTTTTACCCATTTTTGACTTCCTTGAGCAGTACTATTAAAAGTCTTAACGGCATTCGTTTTGTTAATAAAATTTGCTTCGAAAACTCCTGCTGCATCACATGTCCTTAATATCGCTGATAAATTATGTGGTTTATTGACATCCTCAACTAAAACAGTCAAGTTTTTCATTCTGCAATCTAAAACACTTTTGATTCGTTCAAATCTTCTTGGCAAAATTGACATTTATAATTTTTTCACACTTTTAAAATTATATTCAAAAAATATTGATTACCTATTAAATCCCTTGGTTTATAATATTTTGGTAGTTTAAATTAACTCAATGGCATACATAGAATGGGACTATACAGTGATAACAAGTATGGTAGAAAAACAAGGGTGGGATTTACCTGATCGTGAATCGGAAGAATGGATTAAATTTAACGATGAATTAGGAGAAAAAATGAGAGGTGTTGGACTTATTTTTGAAAAATATTGTAAATTCACTCCTGACGTAGGAGAAGGAGTTCATCTTCTAGATGACTGATTATTAATAGTTTTAAACCATTGATGTATCCCTTAATCAATGGCTTATTAATTAATAAGATAATATAATTTCACTAAATTAGAACCGGCAATTATTAAGGCTTTATAAAGCTTGTATTCTAAAAAAAATTTTTTATTCCACAAAAAAGTTATTTAATTTCTATATTTGAATAAAAATATGAAAAATAAATTAACTTTTTTATTCGATGGTGGTTGCCCACTTTGTTTGAGAGAAACAAATTTTCTTAAAAAAAGAGATACCTCAAATCAAATTGCTTTTATAGATATTAATAGTAAGGATTATGATCAAAGTCTTTTTAATGACATCTCATATTCAGAAGCTATGTCAAATCTGCATGGGATTATTGAAAACGGTGAAATTATTAGGGGACTAGATGTACTTGCATATTCTTATGAATTAGTTGGTTTAGGTTGGGTTTATTATCCCTTGAAGATTAAGCTCTTATCTCCATTATTGAGATTGGTTTACAGATATTGGGCAAAATATAGACTTCAAATTACAGGTAGATCCGATATTGAAAAACTTTGTACCTCACAATGTGAACAATAAATATGGAAAGTATCGAAATAGACAGAATAATAGAAATGTGTTGGGAAGATAGAACACCCTTTGAAGCTATCGAGTATCAATTTGGTCTAAAAGAGGAAGATGCGATAAAAATTATGCGTCAAAATCTTAAACCCAAATCTTTCAAAGTCTGGAGAAAGAGAGTTTCGGGAAGAAATACAAAACATATGGCCCTTAAAGATTCAACTAGATTTAAATCTACTCATAAAAGAAAATTATAAATTTTGAAAAATCTTTCTACTAAAACTTGTCCTGTTTGCAATAGGCCGTTTGAGTGGCGTAAAAAATGGAAAAACTGTTGGGATGATGTTATCTACTGTTCAAAAAGATGCAGTAACAGGAAGTCGCAAAGATGAAACAAGTATCAATTATTTTCCCGAATCAACTTTTTAGAGAAAGCCCAATCTTAAAAATAAATTGTGAAGTTTTGATTTTGGAAGACTCATTATTTTTTGGAAATGATAAATTTCATAAATTAATTAACCATAAAAATAAGTTAGTTTTTCATAGAGCATCTATGCTCGCTTATAAAAATTATTTAGAAATATCTGGCTTTAAAGTTTTATATATCGAAAACAAGAATAATGTTTCTACAGTTGATTACTTATCGGAATTTATTAAAAATAAATATCAGAAAATAAATCTCATTGACCCTCATGACTTTTTAATAATGAAGAGGATTAATAATTTTGTTGAAAGTAATAATTTAGCTTTAAATATTTTGCCTTCTCCTATGTTTATGACCAGTGAAGATTTAAAAGATTTATTTGCATCAAATGCAAAAAAACCTCTTATGGGGAGATTTTATGAGAATCAAAGAAAGAGCCAAAAGATATTAGTTAATCCTGACGATAAACCTGAAGGTGGTAAATGGAGTTTCGATGAAATGAACAGAAAAAAATTACCAAAAAAAATAAATATACCCGATACACCTAAATTACAAAAAAATAAATTTGTAGTTAATGCAGAAAAGTCATTAGCCAATTTTGATATTGAGTTTATTGGAGAAAGTGATAACTTTTTATATCCAACTAATTTTGAAGAGGCAGATGAATGGTTAAATGATTTTTTTAAAAATAGATTTTTCTTATTTGGAGATTATGAGGATGCTATTTCTAAAGAAAATTCTTTTTTATGGCACAGTTTACTTTCTCCTCTTTTAAATAGCGGCTTATTAACCCCAGATGTAGTGGTAAATAAAGCATTACTTTTTGCAAAAAATAATAATGTTCCTATTAACTCTTTAGAGGGTTTTATTCGTCAAATTATTGGATGGAGAGAATTTATTTGCCTCGTCTATAAAAAGTACGGAACAAAGATGCGAAACGGTAATTTTTGGAATTTTGAAGATAAGCCAATTCCAAAATCTTTTTATCAAGGAAATACAGGAATTGAACCAGTTGACGTTGTTATAAAAAATATTATTAAATTTGGTTATTGTCATCATATTGAGCGGCTAATGATTGTTGGCAACTTTATGCTTCTATGTAGAATTCACCCCAACCAAGTTTATAAATGGTTTATGGAAATGTTTATTGATTCCTATGATTGGGTTATGGTCCCCAATGTTTACGGAATGAGTCAGTTTAGTGATGGTGGTATCTTTTCAACAAAGCCATATATATCAAGCTCTAATTATGTAAAAAAAATGTCTAATTTTAAAAGTGGCCCATGGTGTGAAATATGGGATGGCTTATTTTGGAAATTTATTAAAGATAATGAAAGCTTTTTTAGAAAGCAATATCGTCTGGCAATGTTAACGAGAAATCTCGATAAAATGTCAGATGAAAAATTAAATAATCACTTAAAAACGGCCGATAAATTTTTAAGAGATATTCAATAAATTAAGAGTTATAACCTACAGTTGTATTTGAAAAATTAAAAGAATATTATGTTATGAAGAAATATTAAGTAGGGATGTTAGCTTAAATTAAATTAGATTTATCTAATGGAAATTGGAACACTTTTTTTAAAAAGTAATTCAACGGGAATTATCACTTTTTCTGAATTAGATTGGATAACTACCCATCAATCTAATTTCAATAGGTTGGAGGAATCCATAGCAATTAAATTAGGCAGAATGATTGATGCAGGATCTATCAATATTGGTTGCCGTTTAAAATCCTGAATAAGTTTTTATTTTAATAATGATGTATCAAAAAGAGAAAAAAATATTTTATAGGAAAGAATCCACTCGCTAAATATCTTTCTTTTTTTAGGGTTTAATCTTTCACTTATTTCTGTCTTAGGTTTTATTTGGTTTAATTCTGCAATTGAAAAAGTAGTTTAAAATTTTGAGTTTTTTTGTATATTAAAGTTATCTTTAAAAAATTAATTATATTTTGAGCATAGGATATTTACAAAGAAAGGCAGCTTGGGAAATTTTATTAAAAGTTAGTTCTGGTGATTTTTCTGATCATGCTCTTGAAAAGGTTTTAAAAAATTATCAATTTAATCCTCTTGATATAGCTTTTATTACGGAATTATCTTTTGGATGCATAAGGTATAGAAAATTTCTTGATCTTTGGACGGATCATACATCAAAAATTCTTCATAAAAAGCAGCCTCCAAAGTTAAGATGGCTTCTACATATAGGTTTGTATCAATTATTGAAAATGGATAAAATTCCATTTCCTGCTGCTATTTCTACCACTGTGGAAGTAGCTAAAAAAACAGATTTAAATGGTTTAGCGGGAACTGTAAATGCGATATTGAGAAATGCATCCAAAAAATTAGAACAAAAAATCTTTCCGGAATTATCTTCTGATAGAAAAGAAAGAATTTCATATCTTGAATCATTTCCATTATGGCTTGTCAAGGATCTTTATAAATGGGTCGGCAATAGCGAGGCTGAAAATATCATTAAAGCATTTAATAAAAAACCATCAATAGATTTGAGAATTAACCAATTAAAAACTAATTTAGATAACTTTTTGAAAGTACTTCATGAAAATAAAATTGATGCTGAAATTATTAAAGATTTACGTAATGGAATTACTTTAAAATCTAATCCAAGATCTATAAAAAATTTACCAGGATATAGTGATGGACTTTGGACAATTCAAGATAGATCTTCTCAGAGGATAGCACCTCTCTTAAATCCAAAAGAAGGTGAAAAGATTTTAGATGCTTGTGCAGCTCCAGGAAGTAAGTCTACCCACCTTGCAGAATTAACAAATGATAGTGCTGAAATCATTGCCGTAGATAGATCAGCAAAAAGATTGAAAATATTGCAATCAAATTTACAAAGGTTAAATTTGAAATCTGTTAATACTCTTAAGGCTGATGCTGCTAGTTTGATTGAATTAAATCCTAAGTTTATATCTTATTTTGATAAGATTTTATTAGATGCTCCATGTTCAGGCATTGGAACTCTTTCCAGAAATCCAGATTCTAGATGGTCTTTAAGTAAAGAAAAAATAAAATCTTTAACTTTATTACAGGAAAAACTTTTGGAGAGTATTTTCCCTCTTTTGAAAAAAAATGGTACTTTAGTTTATTCAACTTGTACTATTTGTCCCGATGAAAATAATCTATTAATTGAACGATTTATTGAAAAAAACAAAACTTTAAAATTGGTTAGCCAAAAGCAAATTTTACCTAGCTTGGATAATTCTGGTGATGGATTTTATTCCGCAATAATTTCTTATAAATCTTAAAAATATAATTTATTTTTTAATTGGAATTTTATAAATTTCAGATATGAAATTCTTCCATAAATAAGCTGCATTCCCACTAGATAATTCAGATTCCTTGTTATCGTCGTAACCTATCCAGATCCCTGTTGTAAGGTTATCAATGGAACCAATAAACCAGAGATCTTTATTCCCATCAGATGTTCCTGTTTTCCCATAAATTTTCTTTCCTTTTATAGAGGCTGCTTTTGAAGTGCCTTCTTTTACCGATTTTTCAAGAAGTTTATTTATTTTCTTGTTAATTTTAAAATCTAATATTTTCTTGGAAAAAGATTTATTTTCCCAAATAGGTTGTTTTTTAAATGATTGTATTTTTTCTATGATTTCAGGGCTTTGAATCTTCCCATTATTGTTTATTGCAGAATATACATTTGTGATGTTTAAAAGATTATCTCCGTAGGCGCCAATAGCTAATGATGGGAATTCCTCAAACTCTTGCTCGTAACCAAGTCCAAATGAATTCGCTAAATTAATAATATTTTTTAAGCCTATTTTTTTTGTTATTGATATTGGAACGATATTTGATGAACTTTTAAACGATTCAATCAAAGATATTGAACCTCTATAGTCTTCTGAAAAATTTTTTGGGCAATAACTTTCCCAGCATATTGGTGAGTCTTCAAATTTATCGCTTAATTTTATCCCTTCTATTAATGCAGCAGCATAAGGGATTATTTTAAAAGTAGAACCTAAAGGTCTTACAGATGAAATCACTCTATTGTATTCATTAATGGATGGATTTTTGCTTGTTATCATTGTCCTGATTAGTCCAGTGTTTGATTCAATAGATAACAGACCAAATTCAAGTTCTTTAGGCCCTGCGTATCTTGATATTTTTTGACCTTTTTCTTGCCAATCTTTGTTGATAGAAGATTTAATTCTTAAAAACTTATAATCATTTTTACTTCCAATTTTTTTATCTGTTTCCTGAAGAATAAAGTTTATTAGTAATTTATCATCTAAAAAATTATCAGCTGTTTGAAAATTCAACTTTATTTTTTCTTTAATAGCCTTATTCTTATTAGCAAGAGAAATATATCCATCAACATACATTGATTCAAGAACTTCATTTCTATTTTTAATAGCTAGTTCTAAATTTTGATAAGGTGAATAAATTGATGGAGCTGGAGCTAATCCTGCAATTAATGCGATCTCTGATAATGTCAATTCTTCTATAAATTTTCCAAAATAAACTTGGGCAGCCTCGTTTACCCCGTATGCTCCTGATCCTAGATAAATATTATTTAAATATAATTTTAAAATTTGATTTTTGTTATATCTAAATTCAAGTATGAGTGATATAAATATTTCTTTGATTTTTCTTTGAAAACTTAAATCATTATTTAGAAAAAGTATTCTAGCAACTTGTTGCGTAATCGTACTTCCTCCCTCTTTAACATAACCACTTCTAATATTTTGAATAAGGGCGCGTGAAATACTTTTTAAATCTATTCCATTATGTTTATAAAATCTTTTATCCTCAGAAGATATAAAAGAATGTTTAAGAATAAATGGAATTTTATGATAACTATTATCTATTTCAAATTTGCGGCTTAATTTGCTTAGGATCTTATTATCAGAAGATGATATTACGTAAGAATATTTGGTTTCACGAGACTTTTTATTTTTAGAAACGTCAAATTTCAAGGTACTAAATATTAGACTAAAAAAATAAAAAGATATTCCAGAAAAAATTAATATTGGAATAATTAAAACAAAAGATTTGAATTTAATCTTTTGCACCTTAAGCAACTAAAAAACTATGTCCTATTGCTAAAGCTGTAACTAACATTCCAGTTATTAGGAACGGTTGGGCACTTGCTTGATATTTGACATCAAACTTAAGAGGATCTCTTAGTAACCACATATCTTGAAATGTAATTTGTGGAATTACCAATAAAACTAAAATTACAGAGGCTAGATGTTGACCAATAATGATTAGTACTACAACCATTGCTAATTGAAAAATATCAATCAGTCCTGCACTTATTCTACTTGCATTTTTAATTCCAAATACTACTGGTAGAGAATTCAAACCCAGCTTTGAGTCTCCTTCAACACTTTTGAAATCATTAATAACAGCAATTCCAAGTCCTGAGAGGCTATAAGCAAGTGTTAGTAATGCCGTCACAATAGTTAATTTTCCAAACAAGGCTTGTCCTGCCCACCAAGGTAGAGCTATGTATGATGCGCCTAATGCATAATTTCCAAGCCAACCATTCTGTTTTAATTTAAGTGGTGGAGCAGAGTATATGTAACTAACAAAAGATCCTCCTAGTGCTAAAAGTAAGACAGAAGGAAAGTTGTGTTTAGCATATAAATCTAACAGAAAAGCAACTATTAGGCCTGCAATAAGTAATACCCAGATTTGAATTTTTACATCTTTAATTGAAATCTTTCCAGAAGGAATTGGTCTATTTGGTTCGTTAATTGCGTCAATTTCTTTATCAAAAAAATCATTTATGGTTTGTGTATAGCCTGCCAGAAGAGGTCCACTCATTAACATACATGCTAGGGAAGCTAAAACATTACTAACTGTCCATTCAAAATTTCCACTTGCAGCTGCTCCACAAATAACACCCCATATCAAAGGGATCCAGGTAATTGGCTTCATTAACTGTATACGAAGTTTCCATATACTTGAAGTTTCAGATGCACCCTTAATGCCTAATAGTTGTTTTGGATCATTCACTTGACTCTTTAACCTTTCTCTATTTCTTCTGGGAAAAACCAGTTTTGCTCACCATTCTGAAATTTTGCGGTGATTCCAATACTCCTGCCGTCTGTCATCTTATAGCCTGTTATTACGGCTTTAGGATTAGAGGAAATTTGATCAATTAATTTCGCTGGTAGTCTATCTTTTACTTTGTTAATGTTGATTTTGATTTTACTACCGATTTTGGGTAATAATTTTGTTTCAGCCATAAGAGGTAAAATGGAAGCTATTATGCAAGATTAACAGCATTTGGACAATTTTTACTAAAATGGTAGCTCTTCGTTTAATTCCTTGTTTAGATGTCGCCAATGGCAGAGTCGTTAAAGGTGTAAATTTTGTTAACTTGAGAGACTCAGGTGATCCTGTTGAATTGGCTTGTAGGTATTCTGATGAAGGCGCAGATGAATTGGTATTTTTAGATATTAGAGCAAGTGTGGAAAATAGAAATACATTAGTTGACCTTGTATCTAGGACAGCAAAATCAGTAAAAATTCCTTTTACAGTAGGTGGAGGCATAGATTCTGTTTCTTCTATCAATGATCTTTTGAGAGCAGGAGCTGATAAAGTAAGTTTGAATTCTTCTGCAGTTAGAAATCCAGATTTAATTTCTAAAAGTTCTAGAAAATTTGGCAATCAATGTATCGTGATAGCAATTGATGCTAAAAGAAAAGTTAATAAGACTGATGAATGGGAGGTATATGTAAAAGGAGGGAGAGAAAACACTGGAATAGATGTATTAAGTTGGGCAAAGAAAGTTGAGGAGTTAGGCGCAGGGGAAATTTTGCTTACTTCAATGGATGGTGATGGCACGCAGAATGGATATGATTTACATTTGACTGAATCTGTTGCAAATATCGTTGATATCCCAGTAATAGCCTCTGGAGGGGCAGGTTCTCTAGAAGATATCTATGATGTTTTCAATGAAGGCAGGGCATCTGCCGCACTTCTAGCATCATTACTTCATGAAAAGAAACTTTCTTTAAGAGAAATAAAGACTTTCCTCTTTGAAAAAAAACTTCCAATTAGACCATATGAATAAAAAATTTAATTTAATACCAATAAGAAATAAGTTAAAAATTTAAAAATGAAATTCACAAAAACTATCGAAGTCAAAAATATTTTTAATAAGATTTCTTATAAATATGACTTTTTAAATAATCTATTAAGTTTTGGACTGCACAGATTATGGAAAAGTAAATTAGTTAATTTATTGGAACCTTTAAATGGTGAAGATTGGGCTGATTTATGCTGTGGAACTGGAGATTTAGCATTCTTAATTTCTGAGAGAGTTAGTCCAAGGGGTTCAATTACTGGGGTTGACAGCGCAGAAGATATCTTAAACATTGCAAAAAAAAAATCAGAGCTTAAAAAAAATAAATTTATTAAGTGGGAAATTAAAGATGTATTAGAAATTAATGATTATTCAAAAAGTTTTGATGGGATTTGCATGTCATATGGACTTAGAAACTTGAATAATGTTGAAGAAGGAATAAAAAAAGTTTTTGATCTTTTGAAGGATAAGGGAAGGGCAGGATTTTTGGATTTTAATCACTCAAAAAGAAATTCTTTATCTAATATTTTTCAGAAAATTTATTTGAGATTGATTGTAGTAACCATTTCGCGGCTTTTTAATTTGGGTCCAGAATACGCATATATTGAAAAAAGTATTAGTATTTTCCCAACTAAAAATGAGCTTATAAATATTGCTAAGAAAGTTGGATTTAAAAAAGCTGAATATAGAACAATTTTGGGGGGGCAAATGGGAATACTAATTTTAACTAAATAAAGAATTTAGTTATTTATTTTTCTCCAACAAAAAGAACACTTTCCCCATCTTTTGATTTCGCCCTCAGGAGTAGGGGAATTACAGAGAGTACAAAAGCACATATTATTTTGATGGATTCTGCTTGGATGATTTGCCCAAACTATTTTTGCATTAGTAGATTTGATATTTTTATTCTTAATTTCATAATTTTGTATTATTTTTATTTCATTCAAAGTTATTCCAATTTTCTCGATTCTCTCTTTTAATTTATGCTTGTTGTAGATTAAAGCTTGACGCCACTGTGGATGATTTACTGCAATAGTAAGTATTTTTTTTTCAATATTTAATGGTTTGCATTCTTGAAATAGTTCTAATCCGATTAAGTTCTTCCAGTTATCGTTAATTTTAGAAAGTTTATCTAAGTCTTTCCATGATTTTTTGAAATTATCAAGACAATTTTTTAATTGATGCGGATTCCTTCTATTCACTATTGGCAAATACTTTTTGTCCAATTTGTAAAATTTACTTATTAAGACTAAAGTTAATCTAATCTTCAAAAAGATGCTCGTTGTTTTAATAAAGAATTTGTGAAAGTTATTGGATCTGCATCTAAGACAGTTTTTTACTTAAAAAAAATTCAGGGTCAATATCCAACCTGGAGACTTCTCTACAAAATAAAATGTAAAAGTACCGAAAATGAGCTAACAAACTTGCTTGGATATTCTGCAATAAAGAAAAATCAGCCAGTAGCGGTAATCGCAAGAGAACAGTTCTCAGGGGTTGGCCAAAACTCAAAAACTTGGGTTTCTCCAAAAGGCGGGATTTGGTTAAGTGCAGCTTACCCAATATTTTCAAAAGAATTTGCATGTCAAATATTTAATTTGTCTTTAGGGATTAAGTTATGTGAAATGCTTAGACAAGAGAATATAAATGTTTGTTTGAAATGGCCAAATGATATTTTTTTTGGTTCAAAAAAGTTGATTGGATTTTTACCAAAGGTGATAACAAGAGGGAAAGAAATTATCTATGTAAGAGTAGGAATTGGCATGAATGTTTTAAATTACACTCCATCAGAAGGTATTTCATTATCAAAAGTACTTCAAACTAAGAATATTAATCAACATTATTGGACAGCTAAAGTTCTTAAAGCTTTTTATGATGCAATTGAATGTAATAAGAAGAAAGAATATGTGATTAAATCTGCAAATAAGTTTCTTTGTAAAAGTTTTTTACCTAGTGGTTATTGTCCTCATACGTGGAAAATTAAAGATATTGATTTCAATGGGAATTTAAGAATTGAAAATGAAACTCAACTGAAGGTAATTAGAAGGTTTTGAATTTAATTAACTTTTAAATCAACTATTTTCCCATCCTTAAATTTGGCTATTTTTTTTGCGCGATTTGCAACTTCATCTTCATGGGTAACTAAAACTATAGTTATTCCAGATTCATGCAGTTTGTCAAAAAGATCTAATACATCTTCAGTGGTTTTTGAATCTAGTGCACCAGTAGGTTCGTCTGCTAATAAAATTGCAGGGTTATTGATAATAGCCCTCGCAATAGCTACTCGTTGTTGTTGACCTCCGGATAATTGGTTTGGACGATTATTCATTCTTTCTGAAAGGCCAACTTTTTTTAAGGCAGTCTTACCACGCTCTAATCTCTTTTCAGGATCAATACCAGCATAAATCATCGGCAAAGTTACGTTTTCAAGTGCAGTTGCGTCTGAAAGAAGATGAAATTGTTGAAAAACAAAGCCTAACTTTTGGTTACGTATTTCCGCGAGCTCATCATCAGATAAATTCTCAACTGGAATGTCATTTAATTTATAAATACCTTCAGATGGTCTATCTAGACATCCAATAATATTCATAGCTGTACTTTTGCCTGAGCCACTAGCTCCCATTACAGCTAAATAATCACCTTTATAAATTTCTAAGTTTATGCTGTCTAAGGCTTTAACAGTTAGATCGTCTTTCCCATAGGTTTTAGATATATTTTCTAAACTCGCGACTTTCTTAGACATTTTTGAAGAATTCTTCTAGGAAATATTATTTGCTGTAGCAATAATATCTTGTAAGAAAGGAGTTTCTGAAACTGCTGTATTAGCTAATTTAAAAAGAGGATTAGAAAGGATTCCTCCAAGAGCAGTTACTGCGACGCAAGTATAAAGTGCAATTCTCAGGGGGGGTAATCCTACAATTCCCCAATTAATATCAGGATATGATTTGACTATTTCAGAAGCTTCCTGTGGTTCTTTAACAACCATCATTTTTATCACTGAAATGTAGTAATAAATAGATATAACTGAAGTTACTAATCCAACTATTACTAGTAGATATTGATGATTTGCCCAACCTGCAAAGAACAAGTATATCTTTCCAAAAAATCCTAACATTGGAGGTAAACCTCCAAGAGATAGAAGACAGAGGCTTAGGCCTAATGTAATGAGAGGATCTTTTTGGTAAAGTCCTGAGTAATCAAGAATTCTGTCAGAACCAGTTCTTAGTGAGAAAAGTATTACACAAGAAAATGCACCCAAATTCATGAATAAATATGCAGCCAAATATAAAACTGCTGCTGATAAACCATCTTGTGTGCCAGATACTATTCCGATCATTACAAACCCGGCTTGTCCAATAGAACTGTAAGCTAGCATCCTTTTCATTGAGGTTTGAGCTAGAGCCACAACATTTCCTAGAGCCATGCTCAATATGGCCAAAATGGTAAATAAAAGTTTCCATTCTTCGTCAAAAGAAGAGAAAGTTGTGCTTAATATTCTTATTGCAAATGCAAAGCCTGCTGTTTTCGAACCGACAGATAAAAAAGCTACTACGGGTGTAGGTGAACCCTCATATACATCAGGAGTCCATTGATGAAAGGGAACAGCAGCAATTTTAAATGCAACTGTTGATAAGACAAATACAAGAGCTAGTGACGTAATGAAGGATGGCTTATTGATAATCTCAAAACCTATTGTCGCTAAGTTTGTTGAACCACTTAATCCATAAAGAAAAGAGGATCCATATAAATAGACAGCAGCAGCAGCTGATCCAACCAGGAGGTATTTTAAGGCCGCCTCTGAACTTCTTGGATCTCTCTTGAGGTAACCAGAAAGTAAGTAGCTTGCTACAGATAAAGTCTCCAAAGATATAAATACACTAATAAGGTCAGTAGATCCACACAAAAGCATTGCTCCAAGGGTGGCCGAAAGAACTATGGCAGCAAACTCGCCAATAGGGCTACCACTTTGTTCTGTATATCGCCAGCTTATAAGTAAAGATACTAAGGTTGATAAAGAAATTATTGCTCTAAATGCGATTGCCAAATTATCTGAATTAAAAGACCCCAGGAATGCGCTTTCTACAGGATTACTCCATTGCAATGCCAAACTAACAAGAGAGCTGCCAATTGATAAATAGCAAATTATTGGTGCCCATTTTGATGCAGTTTTTTCTCCTGCTAAATCTACAAGAAGTGTTCCAACAATGCCTAATAAAATAAAAGCTTCTGGAATAATGGCTTGAGCATTTAGATTAATTGTAAAGATTTCGTTGGGCACTTTATTAAATTGGATTAAATTAGATGTTTGATTGTAAGGGTCTAAGAGTTAATCTTAACTTGATTATAATTTGTGGGTATGATTTTTGAAATTTTAAGAAGAAGTTACTTGAAAAACCTTCAAATAATCATAATATGCCCTAACAGAACAAAAACACCAATTTTTGAAATAAACCTTGGATCACACACTTGTTATTGTTGAAAGTCCCACCAAAGCAAAAACCATAAGAAAGTTTTTGCCTTCTAATTATGAAGTTCTCGCTTCAATGGGACACGTAAGAGATCTTCCAAAAGGAGCTGCTGAAATACCTGCTGCGGTTAAAAAGGAAAAATGGTCAAGGATAGGAGTTAATACAACAGAAGATTTTGAACCACTTTACATAGTTCCCAAAGATAAGAAAAAGGTTGTTAAAGAGCTGAAAGATGCTTTGAAAGGTGCAACCCAACTTTTACTGGCAACTGATGAAGATAGAGAGGGAGAGAGTATTAGCTGGCATCTTCTGCAAATACTGAAGCCTAAAATACCAACTAAGAGAATGGTTTTTCATGAAATTACAAAAAAGGCAATTAATAAAGCTTTAGATCAAACAAGAGAAATTGATATGGAACTTGTTCAGGCTCAAGAAACCAGAAGAATCTTGGACAGGCTTTTTGGATATGAATTATCTCCTTTACTTTGGAAGAAGGTAGCCCCCAGATTATCTGCTGGTCGGGTTCAATCAGTTTCTGTAAGGCTTCTTGTTAGAAGAGAGAGAGAAAGAAGATCCTTTAAAAAAGCTAGTTACTGGGGAATTAAAGCTTCCCTAGTAAAAGATAATATAACTTTCGAAACTAAATTATTCAGTTTAAACGGTCAACGAATTTCTAACGGTTCTGATTTCGACGAACAAACCGGTAAATTAAAAGAAGGGAACAAATCTTTAATAATTGGAGAAGAACAAGTAAATGACTTATTGAAGACCTTTTCCTCTGAGGATTGGTTAGTCTCAAAAATCGAAAAAAAGCCATCCACTCGTAAGCCAGTTCCTCCATTTACAACTAGCACATTACAACAAGAAGCAAATAGGAAGCTTCGTTTGTCTGCAAGAGAAACTATGAGATGTGCACAAGGGCTATATGAGAGAGGTTTCATAACTTATATGAGAACTGATTCAGTTCATCTCTCCGAACAAGCCACAAGAGCTGCTAGAGAATGTGTTAGTTCTATGTATGGAAGAGAATTTTTATCTAACTCACCAAGACAATTTAATTCAACTGCAAGAAATGCTCAAGAAGCTCATGAAGCTATTAGGCCTGCAGGTGAGGTATTTAAAACACCAAAGGAAACTAATCTAACTGGTAGAGATTTATCACTTTACGATTTAATTTGGAAAAGAACTGTAGCTAGTCAAATGGCTGAAGCTAGGCTAACAATGATTAATGCTGAA
>QCBK01000019.1 GCA_003281635.1 Prochlorococcus sp. AG-347-G22 | reverse complement strand
AGGGTTAGGATAGGTTTTTAATTTTGATGAAGTAAAAAATGAAAGAACAAAATCAAACAAAGTCAACCAATATAAAGTGGCACAACCTAACTATTGATAGAGAAAAGTTAGAGAAAATGAGAGGTCATAAAGGTATGGTTATATGGTTTACAGGTTTATCTGGCTCTGGTAAAAGTACTTTAGCTAACGCTTTAAATGAAGTTTTACACTTAGATGGTTTTTCGACTTACGTGTTGGATGGAGATAATATTAGACACGGTTTATGCAAAGATCTTGGGTTTTCGGATGAAGATAGAGAAGAAAATATAAGAAGAATTGGAGAAGTTGCGAATCTATTTATGAATGCTGGGATAATAACTATTACAGCATTCGTTTCACCATTTATTAGCGATAGAGATAAGGTAAGAAAAATTATTGGATCTAAGGATTTTATTGAAGTTTATTGTGCTGCAGATATCACAGTTTGTGAGAATAGGGATACTAAAGGTCTTTATAAGAAAGCTCGTTTGGGTGAAATTAAGGAATTTACAGGGATTTCTAGTCCATATGAAGCTCCTCATAATCCCGAAATTGTTGTTGATACAGGTTCGTTAGATTTAAATGATTCCGTTGAGAAAGTTATTAACTACCTTAAAAAAGAAAACTTTCTGAAAAAGGCCTAATAAAAAATATTACTTCATTTATTTTGAAGATAATTGTCAGGTCCAATAGTTGATAACTTACTATTTTTAGTTCTTACCTGTGTATGTAGATTTTCTCTGAATTCTTTTAAAGTTTGCTTTATGGATGCATCAAATAAACTGATCATCTCTATTGCTAATAATCCAGCATTCTGAGCTCCATTAATTGCAACTGTTGCAACTGGAATCCCAGCGGGCATTTGAACGATTGATAAAAGAGAATCAATCCCCTTAAGTGTCTTACTCTCTACTGGTACTCCAATAATAGGAATACAAGTTATGGATGCCAGCATTCCTGGAAGATGAGCAGCACCACCAGCACCGGCAATTATTACTTTTATGTTTTCTGATTCTGCATTTTTTGCATATTCCATCATTTCAATAGGTGTTCGATGAGCAGAAAGTATACAAACTTCAGTTTTTATTCCAAATTCTTTTAAAATATCAATAGCTGGTTTCAATGTTTTAAGATCTGAATCACTACCCATTACGACAGCAATTTTATAAATTTCTTTAGAATTTAATTCTGACAAAATAACAATTCAATTCTTTCCTATAATGGCGCGCAATTAATTTGGCGCCAGTTAGTTAGTATGAAAAAAAGAAATTTTCACAGAATATTATGACGTCAAATAAGATTATCGAAAAAAGTGAAGTCAGGGAGTATTTTAATGGTACTGGCTTTGAGAGATGGAATAAAATTTATAGCAAATCTGATGAAATTAATACAGTTCAGAAAAATATTAGGAAAGGACATCAAAAAACTGTAGATGATGTAGTTTCATACATTAAAAATTATCCTGAACTAACAAAAAAAAGTTATTGTGATGCAGGCTGTGGTGTAGGAAGTCTTTCCATACCTTTACTAAGACTCGGTATAAAAGAACTGCAGATGAGCGATATTTCTTCTGAGATGATTAAAGAAACAAAAAAACGTATTCATGAATTAGGTTTGAATCAAGGCAAAATAAAATATGAAGTCTGTGATCTGGAAAAATTAAAAGGATTATTTGATGTTGTAGTTTGTTTGGATGTATTTATTCATTATCCTCAACCGGTCGCAGAAGAAATGGTTCAACATCTATGCGATTTAAGCAAAGAAAAACTAATCGTTAGCTTTGCCCCTTATACCCCAGTTCTTGCTGTTCTAAAAAATATTGGAAAATTATTTCCTGGGCCAAGTAAAACTACAAGAGCATATACATTGAAAGAAAAGGGTATTATTAATGCTGCTAAAGAAAAAGGGTTTAAAGTTGTTAATAAGAAATTAAATCAAGCTCCTTTTTATTTTTCAAAACTAATTGAATTTGAAAAAATTAAATAATTTATTTTACTAATTGATTTTCAAGTGCATAACGAACTAATTCTGTTCGGCTAGATGTACCTGTTTTGATAAAAAGTCTACTTACATATTTCTCAACATTTCTAATAGATGTTTCAAGCTGTCTTGCAATTTCTTTGTTCATCAGTCCCTCTGCTACTAATTGAAGCACACTTGCTTCTCTAGGAGTAAAACTAGGAAGATTTATTTTATTTTCTGGATTAGTATGGTTTTGGTCTGTGAGCATAGATTTTATTTCAGTAATTTGTTTTGCCATTTTGCTTACGTCAATATCTGCGAATCGTGCCGCTTCTTTTAGTAATCGTTCTTGCCTGTTGATTACATTTTTAACTCTTGCAGCTAATTCATCGGGATCGAAAGGTTTGGAAATATAATCATCAACTCCTGCAAGATAACCTTCTGTTCTGTCAAGGGTCATTCCTTTTGCAGTTAGAAAAATAACTGGAGTTCCTCCTAATTTTTCATCTTCTCTAATTTTTTCTAATAAAGCATAACCGTTGGCTCGGGGCATCATAACATCGCTAATTATCAAATCAGGGAAAATTGTTTGAGCTTTTTCCCAACCATCCTCTCCGTCAACTGCAATAAATATTTCAAAGCCTTCATCTTCTAGAAATGTTTTAACAGCTGTTCTTAAACCAGGCTCATCATCAACTAATAAAATTCTTGATTTTCTTACCGGTTCATTATTAATTTGATTAATTTCATTCATTTTTTTAATTCTTTAATTTGATTTTCTTGTAATAAAAAGAATTTTATATACTAAATATTATGCTATCAACTCCCATACTACTAGACTATCAATCTTCGACTCCTTGCTCTAAAGATGTCGTTGATTCTATGAAACCTTTTTGGAGTGAGATATTTTCTAATCCTGCAAGCAAAAATAATTTGGCAGGGATTAACGCAAGCGCTATATTAGAAGCCTCAAGAGAAAAAATAGAACAAAGTTTATTTCTTAAGAATAAAAAAGTTATTTTTACAAGTGGGGCAACTGAATCTAATAACTTAGCTTTATTAGGTTTTGCTAGAAATTACTACAAAAAAACAGGAAATTATGGACATATTATCACCTTAAAAACGGAGCATAAGGCTGTTTTGGAGCCCTTAAACCAACTAAAAAAAGAGGGATTTATGGTTACAGAAATTAATCCTGAGAAAGATGGCTTAATTTCAGAAGAACAATTCAAAAAAAATATAAGAGAAGATACATTTCTGGTTAGTGTCATGTTGGCAAATAACGAAATAGGAGTTATTCAGCCCATAGAAAATATTTCAAAGATATGTAAATCGAGAGGAATAACATTTCACTCTGATTTTGCACAATGTTTAGGTTATATAGCGTTAGACAATCTTTTATCAGATGTAAACATGATAACGATGAGTTCTCACAAAATATATGGTCCTAAAGGGATAGGACTTCTTTTGATTGATGAAGAAATTAATCTTGAGCCTTTAATTGTTGGAGGAGGTCAGGAATATGGTCTTAGGTCTGGCACATTACCTCTTCCATTGGTAGTTGGCTTTGCTAAAGCAATAGAGATAGCAGTTCTTAATCAAAAAAATAATGCTGAGAAATTACTTTTCTATAGAAATAACCTTTTGGAGGGGTTGTTAAAAAATAATTCTGGTTTATTAATTAATGGCTCCATAGAAAAAAGATTACCTCACAATTTAAATTTGACTGTATTGGATTTAAACGGAGCAAAGTTTCATAAACTTTTAAAATCTAAAATAGTTTGTTCTACTGGATCTGCATGTAGTAATGGTGAACCATCTCATGTTTTACTATCCTTAGGTAGATCTCTTAAAGAAGCAGAATCTTCAATAAGGTTAAGTATTGGATTAAGTACTAATTCAAAAGATATAAAACAGGCAATTCATATTCTTACAAATACGATCAGATCATTACGATAGAAATTATTGGCTTTAATTTAATTGAGCAATTCTTAATTTTCCACTTCTAGCTCTTTTATTAAGTTCGACTTCTTTTTCGGAAGGAGTTATTGGCTTTTTTGTTAGGTTTTTTAGTCTTTGATCATTCTTAAAACAACTTTTAACTAACCTATCCTCAAGGGAATGAAAACTAATAATAGAAATAATGCCCCCTGGCAAAAGCCACTCAGGTACAACTTGCAAAAATTTTTCTAATACTTCAATTTCTTTATTAACAGCAATTCTTAGTGCTTGAAATGTTCTTGTTGCTGGATGTATTTTTTTATATCTTTGTTTTGGTGGGAAGCAGCCTGCAATAGAATAAGCTAACTCTTTTGTCCCAGAATATTTCCCATTTTCCTTCAAATCCAATTTTATTTTCCTAGCAATCTTTCTTGATAATCTCTCATCTCCATATTTATAGATCAGGTTAGCTAGATCTTTTTCATTTAAAGCCTCAATTAATTTCTCTGCATCAATATCAAGAAAGGGATTCATGCGCATATCAAGCGGACCATCTTTTTGGAAGCTAAATCCTCTTTTAGGGTCATCAAGTTGGTTACTATTTACTCCAAGATCTGCAATCACAAAAGAAACTTTTTCTTTTGGTACAAAATCCGCAAAATTTGAAGCCCTTATATCAATCCTGCTTTTAAACTCTTCAAGTTTTTTTAATGCGGATTTTCTTGCGAATGGATCTTGATCAAGACCAATTATATTTAAATCCGAATATTTTCTCAATAAATTATAAGAGTGCCCTCCTCCGCCTAAAGTTGCATCTATTCCCTTAAGTTCATTGTTATGTATAAGAGGGTAATGCTCCAATGAGGCTAAAATCTCATCTGTCATAACTGATTGATGATTGAAAAAAGATGAATCAGATAGGTCAGTTTGCATAACTTTCGACTAAGATTTATTTAGAAGTTAGATTTCGAATGGCTCAGCTAGAGACTAGAACAGAACCAATGGTGGTCAATTTTGGCCCTCACCATCCCTCAATGCATGGGGTTTTAAGGTTAGTTGTAACTCTTGATGGTGAGAATGTCATTGATTGTGAGCCAGTAATTGGATATTTACATAGAGGAATGGAAAAGATAGCTGAAAATAGGACAAATGTAATGTATGTACCTTATGTAAGCAGAATGGATTATGCAGCAGGAATGTTTTATGAAGCTATTGTAGTAAATGCTCCTGAAAGATTAGCTAATATTCCAGTTCCCAAAAGAGCTAGTTACATCAGAGTTCTTATGCTCGAACTTAACCGTATTGCTAATCATCTTTTATGGCTTGGTCCCTTTTTAGCAGACGTAGGAGCTCAAACTCCATTTTTCTATATTTTTAGAGAAAGAGAGATGATCTATGATCTCTGGGAAGCTGCTACTGGACAAAGACTAATAAATAATAATTTCTTTAGGATAGGTGGTGTCGCATGTGATCTCCCATACGGATGGTTAGAAAAATGTATTGACTTTTGCGATTGGTTCGGTCCTAAGATAGATGAATACGAAAAATTAATCACGAATAATCCAATTTTTAGAAAAAGAATTGAAGGTCTAGGAACAATACAAAGAGACCAGGCAATTAATTGGTCTTTGTCTGGTCCAATGCTTAGAGCTTCTGGAGTTTCCTGGGATTTAAGGAAAGTCGATAGTTATGAGTGTTATGACGATTTTGATTGGCAGATTGCTTCAGAAAAAGAAGGAGATTGTTATGCGAGATATCGAGTAAGAGTTGAAGAGATGAGACAATCACTAAGCATCATTCGCCAAGCCTGCAAAATGATTCCAGGAGGTCCAACAGAAAATTTAGAAGCTCAAAGAATGGCGACTGAAGATAAGAAAAGTGAAATATTTGGTATAGACTATCAATATGTAGCTAAGAAGGTTGCTCCAACTTTTAAAATTCCTAACGGAGAGTTATATACAAGATTAGAGTCCGGAAAAGGAGAAATAGGTGTATTTATTCAAGGAAATAATGAAGTTACCCCATGGAGATTTAAAATAAGAGCAGCTGATTTAAATAATCTGCAAATATTGCCTCATATTCTTAAAGGTGCCAAAATCGCTGATATTATGGCAATCCTTGGTTCAATAGATGTCATTATGGGATCTGTTGATAGATAAGTTTTTTAATGAAACCCTCTGATTGGTTGATTTTGCAGAAGAAGGTAAGATTTGGTGATTGTGATTCTGCAGGTGTAATTCATTTTCATAACTTATTAAAATGGTCCCATGAAGCTTGGGAAGAAAGTATTGAAATCTATGGGATTCCTTCTCAAGATATTTTTCCAGATTTTTCTATACGTAAAAATCAAATTATTTTTCCAATAATAAGTTGTGAAGCAAACTTTCTTGCGCCTATAAAAATTGGAGATTTCTTAAAAGTAAAAATTGCCCCTCATAAAATTAATAATCATTTGTTCCAAGTAAATAGCTTTTTTATAAAAAATGGAAATAAAGTAGCCGAAGGGAAAATCATACATTGTTCTTTAGATGTTGATTCAAGAAATAAAATAGAACTTCCCGATCAGTTAGAAAGATGGATAGAGGCTTCTAATGTGAGTACAAATTTAAAAGAATGCTAATGTTTATTTTTTAAATTTATAGTTTATTTTTTCTGTAATGCTATTTTTGTTTTTAACAATCCACTTTTCAGGCTTTTCATGTTTAGGCCAACTTTGAGAAAATTTTTTTAATAAATTTAAAGAAATTTCAATATTTTTATCATTTGTAAGTTCTCTAAATTCAACTATTACTTTAATTTTATTTCCCCATAATTTGTTAGATACTTTTGAAATATTGAATTTATTAATTGGGATATTTTCTTTCATAATAAAATCATTTAATCTAGATTCAATTACTTCAGGGAAAACGATTTCTCCTCCTGAATTAAAGGCATTATCATTTCTTCCAACAAAGTTTAAATAGAGAGAATTATTGATTTGATTAATTTCACCTAAATCACTCGTTTGCCACCACCCATTTTTATTTTTGAAATTTTCAGTTTTTAAAGAGTCTATTATTTCGATTCCAATTCTGGCTGATTTTATCTCGATTAATCCTTTTTCGTTGATTCTTATTTTTGTATCAGGTAGTATTTCTCCAACATTTTTAAAACCCATTAAGAATTCTTTTGGTTTTAAACTCGTAACCATTGCTGCTGTCTCAGTTGAGCCGTAACAAGGTGCTAATTTTATTTTTTCTTTTATACATTTTTCTGCAGTGTCGTCTGAAATTGAAGCTCCACCTACCCAAATTAGATCAAAAATTTTTAGCCAACTAATTCCATCTTTTTGAGCTAAAAGTCTTTGTAATTGGGTAGGTACTAATGACGTAATCAAGTGTTTTTTGTTTTTTTTAAATTTAATTGTAAAAAGTAAAAGTTCTCGAGTTTTTTTTATCAAATTCGGAGAAATATTAATACAATCACATCCCCAAGTTTGACTTCTAAAAATTGGCATTAATCCACTTATATGGTTCAGGGGTAAAGTATTTAAAATTAAGCAGTTTTGCAATTCAAATCCTTGCTCTATTAGCCATTGACCTGTTGTAGTTGCAGATAATTTAAGATTATCTAAATGGTGAAAACATTGTCTCGGTTTTCCAGAACTACCACTACTGTTTAAGATAATTGCTGGCCCATTTTCAGTAATTGAATCTAATACATCTTTGTCTTCATAAAATTTGTTTTTTATATAAATAATTTTATTCTCTTTAATTTTTTCAATAATTTTCTCTACAGATTGAATTTCGTTATTTACAACTTCAATAGTGTGAATTTTATTTTTCATAGTTGATCCCATATCTTTTTTGCTTCATTTAAAAATAGAAAAGAATTAGGGAATTTGTTCATTGCTAAACCAGGAACTTTTGGAGTTGGTCCTTGTAATTGTAGAGACGATAAATGATAAAGCCATCTCTTCCCTATACCAGTTTCAAATGAGGTACTTATAGATATTAAAGCTTTTTTATTTTCTAATTCTCTTAAAAGCTTAACTGGATTATTTTCTTGAGAAGGCCTTCTAATTTGCCAACCTTTCCACTCATTAATTAAATTTGGAAATTTTAAAAGTGATTCGTCTAAGGCTATAGGGATTTTTTTGTTGAGTTCTGTGAGTCCATCAATATCATCAACACAGAGAGGTTGTTCTAACCAATCTACATTTTTGTTATCCTTCAAAATATCAGCCCATCTATTAGCTATCTCTCTTCCCCAAGAACCATTAGCATCTATTCTTAACTTAATATTATTGCCTATTTGGCTTAAAATTTCTTCTAAACTAGCTTCTTCCTCACGATTATTTTTTAATGCTACTTTCCATTTTATGGTTAATGATTTTCCAATATCAGATTGTCTTTTTTTAATTTCATTTAGATCTGAAACTACATTTTCATTATTTAACAATATGGCTGTCTTATCAATTTCATCAAAGTAGTAGTTTTCTTTAAAAATTATTTTTCCATTTATTTCGGCTAATGCAGAATTTATTGCAGATTGAATGCATGGGTGAAAAATATTTATTTGCTCAGATAAATTAAATACTTCTACGTACGAAGGGATCATATCTAGTTGTTTCGCACACTTTTTTAAGTCTTCTTTATGAAGCGGTGAAACTTCTCCAAACCCAATTTTTTTATCATTACTTGTTAATTTAATTATCCAACCAGATTTTGTAGTGTAAGTGGTTTTAGAATTTTCTAATTTGGCGGATAACTTAAAGCTATAAGATTTTTTTTGAAATATTAAGTTCATTTATTAAGCAAGTAATTAAATATTAATCCTGTGATTAAGCCAACTCCATTAAGAGTTTGAAATTTTATTGCTATGAATTTACAATTTTTTATTGCACTAGGGTTTTTATATGAAGATCTTAATAAATTTATAAGTCTTATTGCTTGAGGGAAACTAATCATATAGAGGATACAAAACACTGGAATAAATCCATTAACTATAGTGAAAAGTTGAAAAATATATATTGTAAAAATTATCCAAGGCACAAATTGAGAACCTTTTTTTGCTCCTAAGCGAACTAAGGGTGAATTTTTTCCATGCTTTTTATCTTCAGAAATTTGATGAAAATGAGAACAAAATAGTACAAGAGTTGTTGCCAAAGAGGGTCCTGAACCAAGTAATAAAGAAACTTTCCATGGAATATCTTCAAAGAAAATATCAGATGGATTTAACGCAATTAAGATTGCAGAGTAAGCAAAAGGTCCAAATGCAAGCCAGCATAATGGTTCTCCTAAACCTTGATAGCCAAATCTAAAAGGAGGACCTTGATATAAATATCCTATGAAGCAGCAAACTGCCACCAAAATCAAAATGTTTATACTTGTTGATACTGAAATAATTGAAATTATTAATAAACCAATAACTAATGATGTATATGCAATTAATGAAATTATTTTTTGATTTTTTACAAGATTTACAATTGAATGGAATTTAAATTCATCGATTCCTGTTTCTGCGTCGAATAAATCATTAGTAAGATTTTCCCAAAGTAATATCAAAATTGTAGCTAAAGAAAATGCAATCAAATTATAAATTTTTACCTTTTCATATTGATTTAGCAAATAAGCCCCTGTTATTAAAACTGGAAGTATGGCAACAGAATAAAGAGGCCATTTTATTGCTTGTTTCCATAATTTTTTTTTATCTTCGTCCATTTTTAATTAACACACAAAATTAGATAATTATTTAATGTAGTTTATAAATTGAGTTACATTTTTTACTTTATTGCATGATTTTTAGTTATTTTCAAAAAGTAATGAAAAATGATTTAAACTTAACAGATTTTTTAAAAGATGTATTTTCCTCTTTCGATGAGAAAGTTGAAAATTCTGGATTAGTAAGTATTTGTGTTGAGATTCCTTGTATTGATTTATTTCAAGTTTATGAATTGTTAATAAATAAATATCCGTTTTCTTCATGTTGGGAGGAATCTGATGGCATGTCATATATAGCTTTCGAGAAGTGTAAATATGTTACTCTGGATGGTCCAAAAAGATTTGAGGTAGCAAAAGAGTTTAATGCTGAGAATTTTAAAAATTTAATTAACTTAACTAATGAATCGCATAATTCTGCACTTTCAAAAATAATTTATCTATTTTCTTTCTCTGAAAATTTGAATAATAAGAATTTACCTTCAGATATCCCTAGTTTGGAAGCCATCTTGCCAAAAATATTAATTACTAAAAGTGATAATAATTGCTGGTTAAGAATCAATGGCCATGTTGAAGGTAAATCATCCTTAAGAACATTAATTGAAGAAATATGGACAATTAGAAATCAAGTTATTAATTCTGAGACAGAATTAATAAAATCATCTGGCTTAAAAACTAGTTTTGATTCCTCTTTTATTGATGATTTCTCACGCTCCTTGGAAACTTCCAAAACAAATATGAAAAAAGTAGTAAATAGAGGAATTCAATTAGTAGAGAAAGGTATCCTCGAAAAGATAGTTTTAGCGAATAGGATTAAAATAAAACTTAAAAATAAATTAGATTTAGTAGAAATTTTAAAAAGATTTAAAAATAAGCAACCAAATACATGCAGATATGTTTGGAAAAGGAATAATAAGGATATTTTGTTTGGAGCATCTCCAGAAAAATTATTTTCTTTTTCTAAACCTAATTTAACTTTAGAGGCTCTTGCTGGAACTATCTCTACTAATTCAAATTTTAAGAAACTCCTAAAAAGTACTAAAGACTTAAAGGAACATAATTATGTAATACAATATTTGATTAAATCTTTAGAAGTTTCAAAAATAACAAACTTTAAAAAAAGTGATACTAAGGTAAATTCATTTGGAGATATTTCTCATTTGCAAACACTTATTTTCTCTAAAATTGAAAATATTTGTCCTTTTGAATTGCTTAAAAACCTACATCCATCTCCGGCTGTTTGTGGATACCCAAAAAATGCAGCATTGGATTGGATAAACACACTTGAGTCTTTTCCTAGAGGCAATTATGCTTCTCCAATGGGTTGGGTTGATTCATCAGGAAATGCTTCATTTCTTTTAGCAATAAGAGGAGCTAGGTATATTGAAGAAAATATTGAATTTACTGCAGGTTCAGGTATAGTTTCAGGCTCCGTTGTAGAGAAAGAAATAGATGAGATTAAATTAAAATTTGAATCTATAGTAAAACAGATATTTTGCGCAAAAAATGCTAGATAATTTCTACTAATTTTTCAATAACTTCCCCTGAAATATTTTTATTGGATAGATTTTCTATTTCTCTTAAACCTGTTGGACTAGTAACATTAATCTCACTAAGCATTCCATTTATTACATCAATACCTACAAAAAATAAACCTTCATCTTTAAAGTGTTGAGATAACTCTGAACAGATACTTTTTTCTTTTTCTGTCAATAGTGTTGCTTCTGCCTTCCCGCCCATTGCCAAATTACTCCTAAAATCACCTCCTTGAGGGATTCTATTTATAGATCCAATCGCTTCTCCATTTACGATAATTATTCTTTTATCGCCTTCTATAACTTCAGGAATAAATTTTTGCATCATAACTGGTAATTCTTCTTGCGAAGTGATTAATTCAATGATTGATTTAATACCTAATGAATTTTTATTTATCCTTATAACACCTTGACCACCTTTTCCTCCAAGAGGTTTTATGACCACTTCATTATTTATATTTGCAAAATTAATAAGATCTTTTACCTTACTCGCTACTATTGTAGGCGCCATTAAGTGGCTGTATCTCAAAGCACCTAGCTTTTCATTCCATGCTCTTAATGATGAAGGCTTGTTAACTACTTTTACTCCTTTTCTTTCAGCAACTTCTAAAAGATGGGTTGCATACAAATAAGCCTCATTTACAGGAGGATCTTTTCTCATCCAAATACAATTAAATTCGGCGAGAGGGATGCAATCATTCTCTTTGAAAGAAATCCATGGATTAACTTCAACTTTTACGGAAGATGCCCATACTTCATCACCTCTAGCTTCAAGGTCTTGAGGAGTACAACTCCAGATTTCAATATTTTTTTTGGATGATGCTTGCATTAATGCAGCAGATGAATCTTTTAGGGGATTTATTTTTTTTATTGGATCTATTACAAATAGAAATTTCATAAGATCTAGCTTAATAATGCGTCTAATTTATTTTCATTTTCTAATGTGTAGAGATCGTCGCAGCCTCCGATACCCTCATTATCTATAAATATTTGTGGTAATGTTCTTCTACCATCGGCTCTTTCAGTCATCAATGCTCTTGCATTTTCATCGCCATCAATCTTATATTCTGTAAAATTTATATTTTTTTTCTTGAGTAGAGATTTTGCTCGAATACAGAATGGGCAATATTGCCAAGTATAAATTTCAACTTTGGACATTTTTTTAAAATAATACTTAGTTTATACTATTAAACAAAAGTGACTGTTAGATTATAAATAACGATTAAATTCTATTTTGATAGATATTACAGATTTCAAAAAAGATCTTTCGGAACTAACAGAGCGCCTGGGTAATGCTCAGGATTGTCTTTGACGTTCCAAGATTAAGAGCGAAAAGGAGAGAGTTGGAGCAAATTTCTGCTCAGCCTGAATTTTGGGAGAATCAAGAAGAAGCAAAAAAACAAATGTTAATCCTTGATGATGTTAAGGCTCAACTCGAATTATTGGATAAATGGAAAACTTTTATTTCTGATGCTAATGCCTCTCTTGAGCTTTATTCTTTAGAACCAGAAGAGGAAATGATTTTGGAATCCAAGCAGGGCCTTAAGAAATTAAGAGAGAATTTAGATAAATGGGAATTTGAAAGGTTGTTATGTGGTGAATACGATAAGGAAGGAGCAGTAGTTTCTATTAACGCAGGTGCTGGTGGAACAGATGCGCAGGATTGGGTAGAGATCTTATTGAGAATGTATTCGAGATGGGCCGATAATAATCAAATGAGTTTAATCATCAACGAATTATCTCAAGGAGAAGAAGCAGGTATTAAAAGCGTAACTTTTGAAATTGATGGAAAATATGCATACGGATATTTACAACATGAAAAAGGAACTCATAGATTAGTAAGAATTTCTCCTTTCAATGCTAATGGTAAAAGACAAACGAGCTTTGCTGGGGTAGAGGTCATGCCAAAATTAGATGACAATATTTCACTTGATATACCTGAAAAAGATTTAGAAATTACAACAAGTAGATCCGGTGGGGCTGGAGGACAAAATGTTAATAAGGTAGAAACAGCTGTAAGAATTGTTCATTTGCCTTCAGGGATTTCAGTAAGATGTACCCAAGAAAGATCTCAGTTACAAAATAAAGAAAAAGCCATGTTACTTCTTAAGTCTAAACTACTAGTGATTGCTAAAGAACAACGAGCTGCAGAAGTTGCTGATATTAAAGGTGATATTGTTGAAGCTGCATGGGGCAATCAAATAAGAAATTATGTTTTTCATCCCTATCAAATGGTAAAAGATCTAAGGACTATGCAGGAGACTAACGACTTAGATAGTGTATTAGATGGTGGACTTGAAGCATTTATTCATGAATTATTACGCATGAATATTTCTTCTAACGATTCTATTGAATAACTAATGAAAAATAAAAACGAAAATATAGAAAAAAAAGTTGCTCCTCCAAGCTTTATAAAGCTTGCTATGCGAAATATGGTAAGGAAGGGTTCAAAAAGTATTTCTCATTTTTCTATAACCTTTCTGATTTTAATTGGGATATTAATACTTGTAGCCACAATAGGTAAGCCAAATATTCCTGTATAAGAAGGTATGACAGAAAAAATTATTTCTGAAATAAATTTAGATTTGGTTTTTAAATGTAATGAATTTTCCCAATTTTCAAATAAGTTAAAAGATTCTAAAAATAAGCTTATTTTTGAATCTATTTTTTGGGAAAAAGTTTTTTTATCTTGGATAAAAATAATATTAAAAAAAGACGATTATAAATTGCCAAATTTCATTTTTGAAAAAAATTCTTTTTCATTAGGCTTACAGATAATATCTAATCAAGAAATTGCTTTTATGAATCAGAAGTGGATGCAAAAAAATGGACCAACTGATGTTCTATCTTTCCCAATCATTTCTGATGAATCTATAAATAATTTAGATCATCTAGAGTTGGGAGATATATTTATTTCATTAGAAATGGCACTTGAGCAATCTTATGAATATAAGCATTCAATTTATAAAGAAATGCTATGGTTGGCTAGTCATGGATTTTTACATCTTCTGGGATGGGAACATAATAATGATCTTGATTTAGAAAATATGTTAAGTTTTCAGGAATATTTAATTAAACAATTAGATTAAAAATCTATGGAAAAAAAAATAAACTCTTTAAAAAATAGAATAGGATCGTATAAAACCTCTAGTAATGTATTAAAAAGTTTTAAGTATGCTTTTAGTGGAATAAGTTACGTATTAAAAACTTCAAGAAATTTTAAAGTTCAATTATTTTTTGCAGTTATAAGTTTATTGATTGGTTTTTTACTGCAAATTAGTTTAAGTAATTATGTAATTTTGATTGCCACAATTATGTCTGTTTTAATATTAGAAATATTAAATACATCAATTGAATCAATAGTTGATTTAGTAGTGAAAAAAGAATTTAGTAGTTTGGCTAAAATTTCAAAAGATACTTCTGCAGGAGCAGTGTTATTAGCTTCCATTAATTCTGTTATTATTGCCGTATATATCTTTGTTCCTAAAATAAAGTTGTTATTTGAATCCATATAAATATGTTTCTTGTTATTGATAATTACGATAGTTTTACATATAACCTTGTTCAATATCTAGGAGAACTTTCTGTTGAGCATGAAATAACTAGAGAATTAATAGTAAAAAGAAATGATGAAATTACTTTAGAAGAAATTATCAAACTAAATCCTAATGGCATTCTATTATCACCAGGTCCTGGTAATCCAGATCAATCTGGAATTTGTCTCCCAATACTAAAAAAATTTTCTGAAAATATTCCGATATTAGGAGTTTGTTTAGGGCATCAAGCTTTGGCCCAAGCGTTTGGAGGTAAGGTTGTAGTTGGGAAAGAACTTATGCATGGTAAGACATCTAAAATATTTCATAATCAAAAAGGATTGTTTAAAGATATCGAGACTCCATTTGTGGCGACTAGATATCATAGTCTTGTAGTTGATTCAAGTTCATTACCATCTTGTTTTGAGATAACTGCGACTTTAGAAGATTCAACTATTATGGCTATTTCTCACAAAGAATATAAACATCTACATGGGGTACAGTTTCATCCTGAAAGTGTATTGACACAATTTGGCCATAAATTAATTAGTAATTTTCTAAAAATGGCTGAACAAAAGTAAAATACAAAAAAATTAATATTATGATTTCTCAAATTAAAAACATTTTCTTTTTTATATTATTTAGCTATTTATTACCTACTCCATTATTGGCAAAGAATTTAGTGATAAAAAGTCTGGGACATAGTAGTTTTTTAATTAATAGTAATGAAAAATCGATTCTTATAAATCCCTTTAAAGCAATAGGTTGTGCAAGCAATTTAAAGGAGCCAAAAGAAGTCAACGCAGATTTTATTTTGGCTAGTTCTAGGCTTCCAGATGAAGGATATAACCCTAATGATCAATTAATGTTTGTTGAGCCAGGAATCTATCAATTTGAGGATATTTTATTAAATGGAATTTCCGTCCCACATGACAGAGTAGATGGAAGAAGATTTGGTATGGCAACTGTTTGGAGTTGGGAGCAGAATGATCTTAAAATTGTTCATATGGGAGGAGCTGCTGGTGATATTGATATAAATAGTCAAATTATTTTGTCTCGTCCAGATATATTATTTATTTCAATTGGAGGAGGAATAAAATCTTACAATGGTAAAGAAGCTTCAAAAATAGTTAAGATCTTAAAGCCTAAAGCGGTTATTCCTGTTCACTTTGAACGCGGTGAACAAATTAATAAAGAATGTGATTTCTCAAATGCTGATTTATTTATCGAAAATATGAAAGATTTTAAAGTAAAATATGTTGGCAATGATTTTCAAATAAAACCTAAAAGAATCGATCAAAATACAATTTATATTTTCAGTAATTAATTTTTTAAATCTAACATCTTGTAATTCTCCCAGAAAAAAATCATTTGTTTTTTAGTTCCAATACTAACCCTTATTGAATTACCGATATCTTTTTTGTTTTCCATACCTCTAATGAGAATACCTTTTTCTCTCATTTGTTGTATTAAGATTTTAGGATCCTTTTTTGGCCAAATTAAGAAATAATTACCTCCACTAAAGTGAGTTCTGATTTTTGTTGGTTTAAATTTATCTAAAATCCATTCCCTCGCCTTTTTTACTTCTAAAACATAATTATCAATATATGATTTGTCTTTGAGTGCTGCTAATGCAGCTGTTATAGCAAAGCTATTTACATCATATGGTCCTGTAACTTTATCAATGTACTTAATTAAACTTTTATTGCCAAAAGTAAAACCTATTCTTAAACCAGCTAGACCTGCAGTTTTTGAAAGAGATTGGATTATTATTATATTTTTATTCTTTTCAAAATCTATCGATTCAAGAAGACTATCTCCATTAAATTTTTCATATAGTTCATCAACAACTATTAATGAATCGTTATTGATATTGGCTAAATTAATTATTTCATGAGAACTTAGAACAGTCCCTGTTGGGTTATTTGGATTGCAAATAAATATTAACTTTGGATTATGCTTTATTATTTTTTTCCTAAATTCTTCGATTGGGAATAAAAAATTTTCGCCAATGTAAGAGCAACTTATTTTTTTCATTCCTCGGATTTCTGCGCAAGGAGAATAGTAACCAAAAGTTGGATTTGTGGTTAGAAATATTTGATCTTTTTCTCCAAAGCAATTGAAAATTGCATTTATTGCTGCATCTGCTCCATTGAAAATTCCGATTTCATCATTATCAAATTTTCTTGAATCAAGATATTTATCACATAAAAATTTTTTTAAAAAATTATATTCTGGATAAATTGAAATCTCATCTAATTTTATCGCTTGTAACGCCTCTAAAACTTTAGGACTTGGACCTAAAGTATTTTCATTAAAGTCTAAGCGGAGTAAATTTCTTCTATTTTCTAAAGGTGCAGAGTAAGACTGCATATTTATTATTTCTTCTCTTGGTTTTGGGAAAAGATTATTTAATGGATCAAAATCATTCATTACATTCTTTCTAAAGTTTCAATTCCTAAAAGCTCTAAGCTTAATTTTAGTGTTTTTGCAGTTAGGTCACATAAATTAAGCCTAGAAATTTTTATATTTTTTTCTTCTTTGAGGATTGGAACTTGATCATAGAATCTATTAAAAGTCTTACATAGCTCGAACAGATAATTGCATAATCTATTTGGCATTAAGTCTTTTTCAATAGATATTATGACTTCATCGAACTTAAGTAATTTTCTGATAAGTTCCCACTCAGATTTATGTTCATAATTTATGTACTGAAAATATTTAGAGTCATAAACAAAATCATTTTTTCTTTTAATTCCTGAAATCCTCACAAGTGTATATAACAAATAAGGCGCAGTATTTCCATTAAGGGAAAGCATTTTATCAAAACTAAATTGATAATTAGTAATCCTATTTTGACTTAAATCTGCATACTTTACAGCTCCTAATCCAATAATTCTTGAAGTATTTGCAATAAACTCTTCGGTCTCATAACGATCTTCATTTTCTAATCTTTTCAATAAATCTTCTTTTGCTCTTCTAACTGCTTCATCTAATAAATCTTTTAAGCGTATTGTTTCACCTTCTCTTGTCTTTAGTTTTTTGCCATCAATTCCTTGAACTAACCCAAAAGGGACATGGTCTACTTGACAATTTTCTGGGATCCATTTTGCTTTTTTTGCAACTTGAAAAACTCCAGCAAAATGATTTGCTTGCCCATGATCAGTTACATAAATAATTCTTGAAGCATCATCACCATTGGGAGTTTTATTGAATCTGTATCTTATAGCAGCAAGATCTGTGGTGGCATAATTAAAACCTCCATCTTTTTTTTGAATAATTAGCGGTAAAGGTTTACCTTCTTTATTAGTCATTCCATCTAAAAATACACATTTTGCTCCTTGATCTTCTACTAATATTTTTTGTAAATTCAAATCATCAATAACCGATTTTAAGAAGGGATTATAAAAAGATTCACCTCTTTCTTCTATTTTTATTTTTAAATTTTTATAGATTTCATCAAATTCTTTCCTTGATTGATCACATAATAATTTCCAAGCTTTAATCGATTTAATATCTCCACTTTGTAACTTAACTACTTCCTCTCTAGATCTTTTTTG
>QCBK01000018.1 GCA_003281635.1 Prochlorococcus sp. AG-347-G22 | reverse complement strand
ATTAATCAAAAATGCAAAATTTATCATCTTTGATTTTGATGGCACCATTGCAGATACATCTCTACTACATGAAGCAGCTTTTCAAAAGATATTTGAACCATTTCAAATTTCAATTAATTATTGCGAAATAGCAGGTAAAAGTACAAAAGAAGCACTTGAATATATACTAAGAAAAAATAATTTAGAATTAAATCATGAGGAAAAAAACCATTTAATAATTAAAAAGCAGTTTTTAGTTAGAGAAAAAATAAAATATTCATCATCATTTAAATCTATTCCTTATGTCAAAGAATTTATAAATAAATTATCTCAACTCTATACTTTAGGAATAGCTTCATCTGGATCTCGTCAAACTATAGAGTTGGCATTAACAAGATTGGATTTAATAAAATATTTTAAATATATTTTATGTTCAGAGGATGTAAAAAAGTCAAAACCATCGCCAGAAATTTTCTTGAAAATAATTAAACTTGCAAAATTTAAACGAGAAGAAGCATTAATTTTTGAAGACTCCTACAATGGGATCAAAGCTTCTAATGCTGCAAAAATTCCTGTTATTGATGTCACTCTTCACCCATATAATAAACTCTTAACAAAAGTAATGAATAATAATGGATTCTCTTAATTCTATAGCAATAGTAGTTACTCACAATAGGTGTAATCTATTAAAACGCTGTCTAAAAAGCTTACAATCTCAAAGCATAAAGTTGAGTGATATCTTAGTGATTGATAATGGTTCAACTGATGGGACAAAAGACTTATTGAATAAATTTGATATTAAAGTTATCCACCAAGAAAACTTAGGATCTGCTGGAGGGTGGCATACAGGTCTAAAGTATGCTCTTGATAATGGATTTGAAGCGGCATGGTTAATGGATGATGATGGATATCCGGATCAAAAAGCATATGAAATCCTAAAAAATAATTTCACAAAAAATACTGCATGCATTTCATCAGTTTTAATAAGTGAGAATGATAATTCAAAATTTGTTTTTCCATTCCCAATTCTTGATACAAAAGGATTTCCTAAATTAGCCATTAAAAAAAGGAACATCATCTCTCGAAGAGAATTTGATCTATTATCTAAGGAAGAACGCTATCCTTGGGTACATCTGTTTAATGGTGCTTTAATTTCTATTAATACAGTTAAGAAAATAGGTAATGTCAACAAAGATTATTTCTTGTATGGAGATGAAGTAGATTATTTTTTTCGATTAAGAACCTCAGGCAAAGTATTCTCTATATCTAAAGCATTACATTTTCATCCAGAAGCATCAAAAAGACCTTTTACAAAAGCAAAGATTTTTTATTTTTTAAGAAATAGTATAATCAACTATAAAAAATACTATAACTATAAATTTCTAAGATGTACTCTGGGTATTTTTCATATACTATTTATAGTCATCCAAAGAAATAATTTTAAAATTTTACTTTCACTTTTAATTGGCAAAGATAGGAAGATTTTTTACAGTAGTATTTATCAAGGCATAACTGGAAAATTAGGATTAAATAATGAATTGGGACAATAACATCAATGTTTTAATTGCTGCTGCTGGCAAAGGGTCAAGAGCAAATCTTCCATATCCAAAGACTCTCTATAAAATTAATGGAAAAGAAATATTAGCAAGAATTTTAGATAATTTAGTGGATTTTGATAAAAATCCCACAATTATTGTTAGTCCTAATGGTGAAAAACATATTAGAGATTTTTTAAAAAAAAATAGTAGAAAAGCAAATATAGTAATCCAAGAATATCCAAAGGGTATGGGTGATGCAGTTCTTAGTTTTGAAAAATCTTCTTTTTCATCTTCTTGTAAAAATATTTTACTTATATGGGGAGATATTCCGTTTATTAGAAAAGTAACCATACAAAAATTGATTAGAAATCATTTTGAAAATAACAATACCTTTACTTTTATCTCATCAGATACTGAAAAGGCTTATACCAGAGTTCTGCGAAATAAAAGAGATGATGTTATTGATATTATTGAGACCAGAGAAGAAAATATTCCAATTAAAAAGGGAGAAAGAGATATAGGAGTATTTATTTTTAGAAAAGATGAAGTATTTAATTTACTGAAGTTAGACTTGCACAGAAAATATAGTTTAAAATCAAAAGAACATGGTTTTTTATATGTGGTAAATCATTTAGCAAAAAAGGGGTTCAAGATAGAAGGTATAAAAATTGCAAAAAAAGAGGAGCTAATTTCTCTTAATAAGATATCAGATTTAGATCATTAGCGAACTTTCCTCCAGACAGCTAATAGTTTTCCTTGAAAAACAACTTCATCTAAATTTAATTGAATTGGCTGATACTCTGGGTTGGCAGCTTCTAAAAAAATCTTATCTCCTCTTTTAAAAAAGTATTTTAATGTTGTGCCCAGCCCAGGAACTAAAGCACTAACTATTTCTCCATTTCTTAATGAGTATCTGTCCCGAATTGGTTCCATAAGAACCATATCCCCATCGGCAATACAAGCATCTATCATTGAATCACCATTTACAGTCAGAGCAAAAACGTCTTTCTTTTTTAAAACATAAGATATATCTAGACTTTCATTGCAGTCAGTGAAGGTTTCAATTAAACCTCCTGCAGCTACATAGCCCATAATTGGAACTCCTTCCAAAATTTCATCAGCTATCTGAATAGTTCTTGCTTTACCTTCCTGCCAACTAATATATCCTTTCTGTTGTAAATGTTTTAATCTGCTTTGAATCGGTGCAGGGGATTTTAAGCCCATTGCTTCCATCATTTGCCTAATTGAAGGGCTGTGGTTGAATTCTCTCATATATTCTTTGATCCATTCATAAAGCTGATTTTGAGCTTCAGAGAGGGTTTTACCAGTAGTATTTAGCACTAAAACAAATGTATACTAATACATTTGTACCTATATTCTCGTAAAATTGCAAGTTAAATTTAAGAAAGCAGGCAAGACAGCAAAGCCTGTTGTACATGCATTCTATTCTCTGCCTGCTCGAAAATTCTATTTTGTTTACCTTCAAAAGCATCGTCTGTTATCTCTTTATTTCTATAGGCAGGAAGACAATGAAGGACGATTGCCTCTTTATGCGCTCGACTTAATAAATTATTATCTATTGTAAAACCGTTGAAATCTCTCTCTTTTTCCTTTTGATTAATTTCTTCTCCCATAGAAGACCAAACATCTGTATATAAAACATTGGCACCCTCAGCGGCAGCACAAGGATCATTATTAATTTTCAAAAGATCTTCATTATTGTATATTTGTTTTGCTTTATTTACTATTGATGCATTTGGTTCATAACCATTAGGACAGGCTATTCTAACCTCCGCACCAAGTAGTGCCCCGCAAAGAATTAATGAGTTAGCAACGTTATTGCCGTCACCCACAAATGTTAATATTACATCTTTAAAATTAGTAAATTCTTCTTTAATCGTTAAGAAGTCCGCTAATGCTTGACATGGATGCTCTAAATCAGTAAGAGCGTTAATAATGGGCACACTAGACCATTTTGAGTATTCCTCTAAGTCAGACTGACTGAAAGTTCTTATTGCTAAAGCATCACAATATCTACTTAAAACTCTTGCAGTGTCTTTGATTGGTTCTCCTCTACCTATCTGGGAGGTATTAGGATTTAAATCTATTGTGGTTCCTCCAAGTCTTGACATTGCAACTTGAAAACTAACTCTTGTACGGGTTGATGATTTGTCGAAAATCAAACCCAAAACTTTATCCTTAAATTCTAATTTTAAGTTTTTATTTTTAAATTCTCTGGCAAGTTCTAAGACATGAAATAATTCTTCCTTTGAGACATCTAAGCTTGATAAAAAATTTGCACTTACAAGCTTTTGTGGTTTTAACATTAAGAAAATGGATGTTAATTAATTTATTCTATTATGCAGGCATTTTTGATTCTGCTAAGAGGGTTTTAAGATCTTCTCCTTCAATAACTTCTTCTTTTAGGATTTTTTGGGAAATAGATTCTAAAAGAGGTAAGTTGTTCCTTAATATTTTTAAAGCTGTCTCGTGAGCATCATCAACTAGGTCTCTAACTTCTTTATCAATTGCTTGCGCAGTTGCATCACTAACAGATCTTCTAGGGTTATTTCCATTACCCAAGAATTGTCCCCCTCCCTGCTTATCATATGCTAGAGGGCCAAGAATATCACTCATACCAAAAGTACCCACCATTTGTTCAGCAATATCAGTTGCCCTTTGAAGATCATTTGAAGCCCCAGTTGTTATTTTACCAAAAACAACTTCTTCTGCAGATCTACCACCTAAAAGAGTAGCTATTTGACCTTTAAGTTCTTCTTTTGAGTTGAGAAATCTTTCTTCAGTAGGTAATTGCAAAGTATACCCTAAAGCACTCATTCCCCTTGGCACTATTGAAATTTTTGCAACCTTAGAACCTCCTGGCATTAAATGCCCAACTATAGCGTGACCAACTTCGTGATAGGCAACAACTTTCTTTTCGTCATCTTGAAGTACCCTACTTTTTTTCTCTAATCCTGCTACAACTCTCTCGATAGCTTCACTAAGATCTTGCTGTTCTACACTTTTTCTTTTAGCTCTTGCTGCAAGTAGAGCAGCTTCATTAACCATATTTGCCAAATCAGCACCTGCAAACCCAGATGTAGCTTGGGCTATAGAATCCAAATCAATTGTGTCGGAAAGCTTAACTTTTTTAGTATAAATTTCTAAAATTGTCTTTCTACCCGATAAATCTGGTCTATCAACTAATACTTGCCTATCAAATCTTCCAGGTCTTAACAAGGCCGCATCAAGAACTTCGGGCTGGTTTGTAGCTGCAAGAACTATTACTGGTTTGTCTGCCGAAGCAAATCCATCCATTTCAGTGAGTAATTGATTTAATGTTTGCTCACGTTCATCATTACCACCAACAACTCCCATAGAACCTGAACGGCTTTTACCAATAGCATCTAATTCATCAATAAAAATGATGCAAGGTGCTTTCTTCTTTGCTTGTTCGAACAAATCTCTTACTCTTGCTGCACCAGCGCCGACAAACAATTCAACAAATTCAGAGCCAGAAATAATGAAAAAGGGCACTTCAGCTTCTCCTGCTACCGCTTTGGACAGGAGAGTTTTTCCTGTACCAGGGGGGCCAACAAGAAGTACACCCTTAGGGATTCTTGCACCAATATCAGTATATCTTTCAGGTTTTTTTAAGAAATCGACTATCTCGGTTAATTCATCTTTAGCCTCATCAACTCCTGCTACATCAGCAAATGTAACTTTAGATTCATCATCAGGTACATAAACCTTAGCTTTACTCTTAGTGAAACTTAAAGCACCTTGGGCTCCACCACCCCCCATACTTCTTCTTGCAAAAAATTGCAATACAAGTATAAATATCAATGGTGGGACAACCCAGCTTAGGAGCGTTGAGAAGAAATTAGGTTTTTTGGGAGGGGCAGCAGCAAACTCAACTCCTTTATTTTCTAACCTTTGGGGAAGATCCATATCAAAAATTGGGGTTGTTGCCAAAACAGATGGCGCACCTTCTTCAGCTCCATTTAACTCATATCTGATTTGTTCTTGAGTGATATATGCACGCTTAACTTCCCCGTCATTAACCTGATCGATAAATAATGAATAAGGTACCCTTGGGATTTGCATATTCTGATTTGGGAAAAGGCTACTGAATAAAAGTAATGCTCCAACACCGATCAAAATGATATTTACAATTCCAAAACGTCTATTAGGTTGATTATCGTCTTGTCTTATTGGCATAGTTATTATAAATTTTTAACTTATTATAAACTAAACGATGAGTTTCCGTACCTGTATTGTTTTTTTTGGGTAAGAACCGAACGGTACTTTGACCCATAAAAATAAGTCTTAAAAATTATTTTTTAAATGAACTCTTAACGCATATATCGTTCCCAATCAAACTAAATTGGGAATCACTTAGTTTAATAATTTCATGCATTTCTTTAAATTTAAAATCACCAAAGGGATTCATACAATTTTCTCCACCTAAAATTTTTGGAGCAATAAAAGTAATAATTTCCTGAATACAATTAGATTGAACTGCTGCGGTAGCCAATCTAGGGCCACATTCCCAAAGAACTTTATTACACCCTCTTTTAGCAAGTAATTTTGAAATTAATTCTGGATTATCCGATGCTACCTTTTCAACCTCCACACATTTCGGGATCCTTGTAAGGTAATTTTCATTTGCTGTAGAAGAATCATAAATAACTAAAGTTTTTGCTTTATTACAATCCCAAAGATTAGATTTTGAAGGCAGATCTAAACTTTTAGTGAAAACAACTCGCAAAGGCTCAGGATTTTTTGAACCTCTAGTAGTTAACAGTGGGTTATCTCTTCTTAATGTGTTTCCACCAATGATTATTGCATCAAATTCTGCTCTGGAAGAGTGAACAAATGACCTTGATTCTTCATTAGTAATCCATTTACTTTTTCCATTTTTTAAAGCTACTCTTCCATCAATACTCATCGCCCATTTAAGAACACCAAATGCCTTTTTAGTAATATTCCTATGAATAAAATACTTATTTAAGTCTAAGGATTCTTTTTTACATAATCCCAAGTGGACTTGTATTCCAGATTCTTTTAGCAGCTTAATACTTTTACCGGAAACTCTTTTATCAGGGTCTTCAATAGATATATATACATCTTTAATCCCAGAGGATATCACCTTATTTACACATGGAGGCGTTTTACCATGGTGACAGCAAGGTTCAAGATTTACATACATTGATCCTCCTTTAGCATCTTTTTTTAAATTATTAAAAGCCATTGCTTCAGCGTGAGGCATCCCCGCCTTGTAATGAAATCCTTCAGAAATAAGATTTCCATTCTTATCAAGTATCACAGCTCCCACCTTAGGGTTAGGACTGGTTGAATTATTGCCTAAAGAAGCCAAAAATATTGCTCTTTTCATCCATTTTGTATGGCTTACATTTTTTTTAGACATCTCCAAAAATCAAATTTAGTTTATTGATCTCCATTCTTTAACAACAAAAGGGGGAACAGGTAACTCAGAAAAAACTCCTGATAATGATAATCTTAATGGTCTATTTTTTTCTAAATTGTTAATCAATTCATCTAGATCAAATTCTGCAGCAGCTTGTCTCCCATCATTTGCTAATTCCTTATTAAGTAATGTTTTATCGTCTAAAAGCCACTGTTTTCTACCGGATTCAACTTTTAAGTCAGTAGGATGATCAATTCTAAGATTTCCTGGATATCCTATTACTCTAAGGATCAATTTATCTGCAAAAAGAGGTGACTTATAAGCTACTAATTGCCAAGTTTCAAAGTCCAAGTCCCTTAAAAACTCGCTACTAGCATTTATTAATTCCCCATTTATTTCTGTTTCTGCTACTTCTGCAAATACTTTTAATGGGTTAAAAATAAAGGATAATAATAAAATTAAAGCGAGTATTCCTCTAAAAAAAATATTTTTATTTGATTTTGTAATTTTCTTCATTTTCAGAATCCATCAATGCGTCTAAAGTTACAGCTGTTCTTACAATAGCTTGATATCTTTTGATTATTTTACGATTTTTTTCTATAACTCGAGATAAGTTCAAAGTGTCTTTTTCAGAAAAGCTAGATGTTAATTCGCTAGAATCTTCTTCTACAAACTCAAATTCACTATCTTTATTAATTAGAGTTAACAATAAATCATGTAATCTCTTTCTCCTTTCAGACAATTAATTTACCATGATAACTCGATCAATAATAAGATAATTCAATAAAACATTCAAACATTTTTGTTCCTTTACTTTAAATATTGATGACCGAAGTTAATAGAAAAATTCATGTAGTAGGCATTAATTCATATTTATTTTCAGATTTGCCCCCTAAATTACAAGAATTATTTTTAAAGACTAGAAATATCGCAGTGCCAAATTCATACTTTAAAGAAATTAAATCATGGAGCGAAAATGATTTAGAAAGAAAGAAATCTTTTTTTTCTAGCAATAGTAATAACGAACTTATTGACTATCTAAGATCTCAAAGAGCTGATGTTATTTTAATTTCGAGAGGAGATCCACTTTGGTTTGGAATTGGGAGAATACTACTAGAAAATTTTTCAAAAGATGAATTAAGTTTTTACCCTTCAAATACTTGCATTCAATTAGCATTTAGTAAGTTAAAGATCCCATGGCAAGATACTGTTTATATAAGTATTCATGGTAGAGATTCGACAAAGTTAATAGAAGCTCTTAGAGCAAGGCCCTCAAGTTTGGCCATTATTACAGATTCAAATATCAAAAGTTTAGAAATAATCAAGAAAAACTTATCAGAATTGAATCTGATTGACTTTTATGATTTTTGGCTCTGTGAAGAGATAGGTTTCGACAATGAAAAAATAAGAAAATTAAATCTCGAAGAGTCATTGCCCTCTGATATATCAAGTTTGAACATTATTGTTCTTACAAAAACAAAGAAAAATTACTTCAATAATAATCTCCCTCTTTTCGGAATCAGTGACAATTTTTTTAAAACTTTTGATGATAGACCAAATTTATTAACTAAAAGGGAGGTTCGCGTTCAAATCTTAGCTGATCTTGAGCTCCCTAAAAATGGAGTCATCTGGGATATAGGAGCAGGTTGTGGGTCAATTGGGTTAGAGGCATTAAAATTAAGGCCTAATTTAGATTTATTTTGTATCGATAAAAGGATTGGCTCAAAAGAATTAATACTTGAAAACTCAAAAAGACTTGGCGTTGAACCAAAATTTATTTTTGAGGAAGACATCAACAATATCTTGAATACGAGAAATTTAAGTTCTTTTAAAAAACCCAACAGATTAGTAATTGGAGGATGCGATAAAAAAACTAAACTTCACATTATTAATACCATGGGTCAGAGCATGAGAATTGGAGATATTATCGTTATCCCAATAATAGACATTCAAACTGTTGAAGAATTGAAAGTGGGATTAGAAGAAAAAAATTTCAAAACAAATTTAAATTTAATTCAGACATATAAAAGCTTAAGTATTGCTGAGGGGATGAGATTACAACCAAATAATCCTGTTTTCCTATTAAAAGGAAAACAATAAATAAAAAAATTGTTACTTATTAGGTTTAGCTACATGGGGCAACCCCCAACCTAGTTTATTTCTTAATACTTGGAAAAATTCATGATCTTCAAGTCTAATAAACTTTACTGAGTGTTTACTTTTTCTTATTAAAACTCTATCTTCAGGCCAAACATAACAACCAGCATTTCCGTCAACAACCATTACCAACCTTTCAGGAGTTGCGGGGAAAACAGTTACTGGCTCTGAATCATTAAAAACCAATGCCCTAGAGGCCAATGAATGTGGAGCAATTGGAGTTAATTGCACGACTGGACAATCAGGTGTTATGACTGGCCCTCCAGCACTTAACGAATATGCAGTAGATCCAGTTGGAGTAGATAAAATTACTCCATCAGCTGAGATATCTACAGGAGCATGTCGCCCTATAGAAATCTCAAAATGACACATACTTGTCAAAGGTTCTCTATGAAGAGCCATCTCATTAAGACAGAGAGACTCCCATCTCCTCTGATCATTCCTCATTACGCTAATAATAAAGCACGTTCTCTCTTCAATATCCCAATTGCCCTCAATAATTTTATCTATAGCTTGATCAAGATTTGATAAATAAGCTTCCGCAAGAAATCCTAAATGACCAGTATTTATTGTCAGAATCGGAACTTTAGCTGGTGCTGTTTGCCTTGCGGCAGAAAGGACGGTTCCATCTCCGCCAAGAACAATTGCAAATTCCATTGACGAGTCAAAACCCTCAGGAACACAATTAGCATATCCCAAAGGACGGACATGTTGATCAGGATTGGCAAACCCAACCATTCCACCAGAACTACTAACCCTTACAACTTGGTAATCGGATTTTTTCAACTTTGTCTCAACAGAAATTGCAGTTTGAACAGCAAGTTCTTTCCCATCATTAACGATTAGCCCTGCTTTACGTACCAATCAAAAAACTAAAACTATGACTATCTTAAACTAATTTCATGGACTATCCTAATTTTAAATTTAATTTATTAGAACTGCTCTAAGAATCTAAGATCATTTGTATAAAATTTTCTGATGTCGTCAATCTGATGTCTTACCATACAAAATCTTTCAACTCCTAATCCAGCTGCAAATCCAGTCCATTTCTCAGAATCTATCCCTAATTTTTCTAAGACCTTCGGATCTACCATTCCGCATCCCATTACTTCTAACCACTTACCTTTCCATTGAACATCTACTTCTGCAGAAGGTTCAGTGAATGGGAAATAGCTAGCTCTAAATCTTACAGGAATATCTCCAAAAAAGGTCTTTAAAAATTTAAGAACTGTTCCTCTTAAATGACTAAAATTAATATCTTCATCGATACATAAAACTTCAACTTGATTAAATACAGGGGAATGAGTAGCATCTACAGCATCTCTCCTATATACTCTCCCAGGAGCAATAATTCTTACTGGAGGAGGATTTTTCTCTAGGTATCTTATTTGAACAGGAGAAGTATGGGTCCTTAAAAGTTGATTTTCATCTAAGTAGAAAGTATCCTGCATATCTCTTGCAGGATGATTTTTGGGTATGTTGAGAGACTCAAAATTATAAAAATCAGTCTCTATTTCAGGGCCACTTTCAACTGAGTAACCTAAACCGCAAAAAATATCTATTATTTCGTCTTGAGTTGAAATCAAGGGATGTTTATTTCCAGGGGGGGTTCCAATTGAAGGCATAGTTACATCAATTTTTTCTTTTTTAATCTTTTTATCTAAGGCTTCGTTGTTTAGTTTATTCTTTCTTTCGGTTATTAATTCTTGCAAATTCATCTTAATTAAATTTGCCTTCTGGCCAATAATTGGTCTATCAGTAGAAGATAATTGACCCATTTTTTTCAAGATAATTGATAAATCACCCTTTTTCCCTAGCAAGGAAACTCTCAATTGATCCAGTTCTTCATGCGTATTAGAATTATCTATATTATTTTTTGCTGTTAGAGAAAGATTATTTAGTTTTTCCTCAATTTGACTTAATGATTCAATTTGACTCACTGATATAGTAAAAATAAGTATTGCTTTATCTTACTTAAATATCGTCCATAAATAAAATGTATTGATTAATGAAACCGTTAAATATATTAATTAGCAATGATGATGGTGTTTTTGCTGCAGGTATAAGAGCTTTAGCAAAATCAGCTCAAAAAAGAGGACATAAGGTAAAAGTAGTATGTCCTGACCAAGAAAGATCAGCTACTGGTCATGGTCTTACTTTACAATCCCCACTGAGAGTGGAAAAAGCTGACGAATTATTTGGAGAAGGGATTGAAGCTTGGGGATGTTCCGGCACACCTGCTGATTGTGTCAAATTAGCACTATCTGAACTCTTGGATCATAAACCTGATTTAATCCTATCTGGAATAAATCACGGCCCCAATTTAGGGACAGATATTTTTTGTTCTGGCACAGTAGCTGCAGCGATGGAAGGCACTTTAGAAAATGTTCCCTCCATGGCAATAAGTGTTGCTAGTTTTAAATGGAAGAATTTTGAATTTGCTGGAGAAATTGCAATGAATATTGCCGAACAAGCAATTAACGATTGTTGGCCAGCTTCACTTTTATTAAATTTGAATATCCCCCCATGCGAAAAAAACAAAATTAAAGAATTATCCTGGACAAGATTATCGGTAAGAAAATATAAAAATCAATTTTCCAAAAGGGAAGATCCAAGGGGTGATGATTATTATTGGTTAGCAGGTGAGGTTGTTTTAGATTTAAAATCGAAAGGTTACGGTCCTAAGAATTGGCCTAGTGATGTATCTCAAATACAAGAAAATAAAATATCTCTTACACCTGTAGAACCAGATTTATTTTGGAGGGGTAATTTAGACGACTTACCTAAAATTAGTAATTCATTTGTAAATCCTTCTTAAAAGCCATAAAGAAAAGCAAAGTCCAAAAAAATGAGCAGCAATTATTTGAGTGTTACTGAGAACTGATAATATTTCAAGGCCAGTAATTGGGATATCAGATGTCGCTGTTATCAATTGTCCAGTTGTTTGAGAGGATGCTTGTATAAATAAGGCTCCCATAAGAGCTTGATATCCAATCAATCCAAACAAAATTCCCAATAAATCAACTATTAGTCCTCGTTTTATCAATTTACCGGTTTGCCCTCTTGAGGGTCTTGCATTACTTGCGATTGCTCTTCCTGTTCTAACTATTAACCAACCTTGCCAAAGACTAAAAAGTAGTAAAATCAGGGATATTGTTGTAAGTGATAGACCAGGCGCTAAGCCAAGCTGTCCTTCGCTGTTATTTACAACATTTGAAAAAAGCAAAACAGCTGCAACAACAACACCTAAAATGGACTGTACCCAAAAGCGTATCCATCCAATGCGCCGCATTCCAAATGAAAGGGACTGAAAATCAATTTTGTCAGACATTCATTTGATTGAATAAACTGTAATCAATCCAAATTTGCCACTAAAATCACAAAATTGCACGTAATCTTTTGATCTCTTTAATATCGCCATCTGAAGTTAAGAGTCCTACCTCAATAGCCATAGGAAGTTTTGATGGCCTTCATGCTGGCCACAGACAATTAATAAATAGTGTAGTTGAAGAAACTCAATATACCCCAACAATTGCAAGCTTCTGGCCTCATCCCAGAGAAGTTCTTTACAATGAGATGCGTCTTAGACTTGATCTCCCTTATGAAAAACTTTCTATTCTGGAAGATCTGGGGATTGAACAATTAGTTCTGATTCCTTTTGATCTGGAACTGTCCAAATTAAGTGCAGAAAGATTCGTGAGAGATATTTTGATAAATCAATTACAAGCAAAAAAAATTTCTGTAGGTGCTAATTTTAAATTTGGTTTCAGAAGAAGTGGAGACATAAATACAATAAAAAATATAATTAAGGATACTGACGTTAAATTAAAAATTACTCCAATTTTAGAAGACAAGGAAGGTAGAATAAGCAGCAGCAGAATAAGATATCTTTTAGAGAAAAGTGACCTGAAAAATGCTTTCAAAATTCTTAATAGGCCTTATAGTTTTAATGGAAAGGTTGTTAAAGGTAAAGGAATTGGAAAAAGTATAGGATGGCCTACCGCAAATCTTGAAATAGATGGCAGAAAATTTTTGCCTGGTGAAGGAGTTTACGCATCTTGGACAACCATAGAAAATTCCAGCAAAAAAATTGAATCTATTATGAATCTTGGCTCTCAACCAACAATAAATCCTTTATTACCGTCTGCAGTTGAAGTTCATTTAATAAATAAAGATATTGATTTATATGGTTTAAATTTATCTGTTGAACCAGTTGAAAAACTTAGATCTCAAATCAAGTTCAAAAATATAGATCAACTTTCTAATCAAATTAAAAAAGATAGAGAAGATGCTCTAAAAATTTTTAAAAGCTACAAAAAATAAATTACTAATGCTGAATTCCAATACTAAAGACGCTGAAGATTTAAGAATTTATCAAATTATTGATGCTAATCTAGATAGAGCTAGAGAAGGACTAAGAGTATTAGAGGATTGGGCTAGATTTGGCCTAGGCAAAGAAAAATATGTTGAAAAGATTAAAAATTTTAGACAAATTTTAGGAAAAAATCATTTAGAAGTTTATAAACAATCCAGAAATCACATTGAGGACAAATGTAAAGGATTAACTCATCAAGAGCAAATCAACAGAAAAACTTCTGAGCAAATTATAAGTTCTAATTCAGCACGAATTCAAGAAGCATTACGAGTCATAGAAGAATTCTCAAGGCTACATAATCATGAGCTTTCAAAAATCGCTTCAGAAATTAGATATGAAATTTACACTATTGAAATTGACTTATTAAGTCATAGCAAATGTAAGAAGTCGGAGAAAATATTAAAAGAAAATGACTTATACGTAATCACAGATCAAAAGGACAATTTATTAGAAATAATAGAGGAGATTTTAATTGCGGGAGTAAGAATTATTCAACATAGATTTAAAACGGGAAATGATCAAGATCATCTTCAAGAAGCAATTCAGATTAAAAATCTTTGTATAAGATATAATTCTTTGTTTATCGTTAACGATAGAATTGATATAGCTCTAGCATCTAACGCGGATGGGGTTCATCTTGGACAAGACGATTTAGACTTAAAAACCGCAAGAAAACTATTAGGATATTCAAAAATTATCGGCATAAGTGCAAATAATGCAATTGATATTTCCAATGCTCTTAAGGATGGTTGTGATTACATAGGAATAGGGCCAATATTTGAAACAACTACAAAAAAGAATAAACAACCTCTTGGTATTGAAAATATCAAAACACTAACAAAGGATTTAAATATTCCTTGGTTTGCTATTGGAGGAATCAAGTCAAGTAATATTTCATATTTAAAAAGAAATGGGTTTAAAAAAGTTGCCTTAGTTTCGCAATTAATGAATTCTGAAGATCCTAAGGAAGACGCTATCATGATTCTAAAAGAGTTATCTCATGAAAATTAGGGTAAATGGAGAAGAAAAAAGAATAGAACTTGATCAAGAAAATGCTCTACTTTCTACAGCTCTTTACCATATGGGTTATAAACCAAACACAATTGTAGTGGAGTTAAATAATTTAATTATAAATTCAATGAAATGGGAAAAAGTGAAGCTTAAAGAAGGTGATAATTTAGAAATCGTTTCAATAGTTGGTGGTGGTTAGAAGATAAATTTTTTATATATTAAAAATCTTCATAATTTTTTAAGTTTAGGCTTGAAACAATAACCAAAATTTTTCTGTTTTCGTTTTATATTCTTAATACCTAAATCTAACAATGAAAGAAAAAATTGATAGTAACTCAAGATCCCTCAAATGGGAGCAAAATGGCGAGTTAGCACATAAAGATCTTTCTGAGCTCATTGAAAGATTAAAAAATGTAGAAAGTGAACATACCTCATCTGAGTTATCAAGATTAGGTTCAAAATCTAACAAAAAAGATTAAATTTGTTACTAAGATCTTGTTTTTATAAGAATTTGTACCAAATTAAAATTACTGAATATAAAAATAAATGCCGAAAAGATTTCCAGAGTGGGTAAATACAGAGGTCGTGATAAAAGCAATCAAAATGAGAGAAGAAGGAATGTTATCAAAACAACTTAATTTATGGATAGAAAACCTGCTCGAAATAGAAAAAAAGTAATTATTTAAGAAATACTTTTAATAATTCTGAGAGCAGCCATTGCTGCTCCGTAACCATTATCTATATTCATAACTGCAATACCTGGAGAACAACTTGACAACATACTATTTAAAGCAGTTTCTCCATCCTTACTAACTCCGTAGCCGACTGAGACGGGTACTGCAATAATGGGTTGTGCCAATAATCCTCCCACAACTGTTGCCAAAGCTCCTTCCATTCCAGCACAAACTATTAATACATCATATTTATTAATTTCTTCTAACTGACTCATCAATCGATGAAGTCCAGCTACTCCAACATCTATAAAAGATTGACAATTCACTCCATAAATTTCAAGCGCTAATTGTGCTTCAAGTGTTACGGCCAAATCGCTTGTGCCGCCTGAAATGATGGCAACCTTTTTTTTCGTATTTATTTTATTAAGATTTTTTCCAATTATTAGGCAATTTGCTTCGTCATAGAATCGTGCATCATCATACAAATCTAAAAGATAATTTGCCTTGTCACTATTAATCCTAGTAATGAAAACAACTTCATTTTTACTTAATACATTTTCAGATAATCTCTCTAATTGATCGATAGTCTTATCTTGCCCCCAAATAGCCTCAATAATTCCAAGCCTATCTTTTCTTTGAAAATCAAACTTGATATCAAAATTCATCTTTGGCTGTATAATTCTCCTTCATAAATTAATTCAAAAGGATTTTCGCCTACATTTAGAGCAGCTTTAACATTATCTTCAAATTTTTGTTGAACTACATTAACTTCTGACATTGGTATGCTTTTCCATAATTTCTTACTTTTCCAATTTACCAATATTAAAGCTTCCTCTTTTTCTTTATCCCAAAATAATTCTCTTCCCAAAAAACCATCTTGAGAAGATAACCATGGCTCCCATATTTCTTTTTCAGCATTTAACCAAGCTGCTTTGCTATCGGCAGCTACTTTAAGTCTTAATTCCTCTATGACCATTTCACTTTGATTATTATCCATTGTAAGAGCTTTTAAATTCGGAATATCAGATTGAAAAATTAAAACTACTAAGCATATTAATAATAAACAAAATCTTTGAAATTTTTTTTTCAAATTTAAATTAAATCTCATTTTTTCTCAAGCAGAACTACTGAATGGCAACTTATACCTTCTTCTCTCCCTTCTGGACCCAATTTTTCATTCGTGGTTGCTTTAATCCCAATTAAATTTTCATCAATATTTAATATTTCAGAAATGTTTTTTTTCATTAGTTTAATATGTGGCATGATTTTTGGCCTTTCAGCAACAATAACACTATCAATATTATTTATTTCCCAACCATCTTGTCTTATCAAGTCAATTACTTTTGATAACAAAAACAAGCTATCAGCATTTTTCCATTTTTCATCAGATGGGGGGAAATACTTTCCTATGTCGCCCAACGAAAGTGCTCCCAATAATGCATCCATTATTGAGTGACTTAAAACATCAGCATCACTATGACCATCCAATCCTAAATTTTCAGGATGATGCAATTTTACACCTCCAATAATTAAATCTCTCTCCTCTACTAGTCTATGAATATCGTATCCATTACCTATTCTAAATTTCATGAATTGATTATTTTCTTTTATTATTCTCTTACTTTCTGGGGATTTTTTGAAGTTTTCATTTGAAATTAAGTCACTTCTTCTCTCAAATGTTCTTTCAAAACTTTTTCTTCTTCTCCACGATTTAATCTCTTCATGATTACCGCTAACTAAAATATCTGGCACTTTCATATCTTTATAAGTTAACGGCCTCGTGTATTGAGGATATTCTAATAAAGAAGAATTATGGCTTTCATCGACTAAGGAGTCTGGATCACCAAGAGTTCCTGGTAGTAATCTAGTCAAACCGTTAATTATTGATATAGCTGGTATTTCACCTCCAGAAAGTACATAATCGCCTATTGATATCTCTTCATCAGCTAAACATCTAATCCTTTCATCAAAACCTTCATATTGACCACAAATAATTATTATTTGATCCAAAGTAGACCATCTCTCAAAATCCTTTTGCTTTAGGACTTTACCCTGTGGGGTCATCAGCAAAGTTTTACTTTTAGGTAATTTTCTAATTGATTCATATGCCTTATAAATAGGTTCAGGCTTTAATACCATACCTGCTCCTCCTCCATAAGGCTTATCATCTACTTGTCTGTAAGAACCTTCTCCATATTCTCTCAAATCATGTAAGTTTACATCGATCAAATTCTTATCTAGAGCTTTTGTGATGACCCCTAAATTTCTTATTAATTCAAAAGCTTTAGGGAACAAAGTAATTACATCAAAATTAAAACCACTCATTTATAAATCTTCCTCATAACCAAACTCAATCAACCTTGATTCTTTTTTTCTCCAATTTGGAACAACTTTCACAAATAACTCTAGGTGAACTGGACCATCAATTAATTTTGACATATTTGATCTTGCTGACTGACCAATCATTTTTAACATTGAACCTTTCTTTCCAATAAGAATGCCTTTTTGAGTTGATCTTTCAACAATAATAGTAGCCAAAATAGCTGTAAAAACTTTGCCATTTTTTCTTTTCATTTCCTCTCTCTTTTCTATCTTTACTGCGACACTATGAGGTACCTCTTCTCTTGTATTTTTTAATACCTGCTCTCTTACTAAATCAGATAATAAGTTATCTAATGGCTGGTCACAAATTGTATCTTCGTCATAAAGTTTTGGTCCCTCTGGAAGAAAATCAAGTGCCATATCGACAAGTTTAGAACAACCCTCTCCTTGAGAAGCACTTACAATTTGAAATTTCCTATTAATTCCAAAAAATCTTCTATATTGATCTAATCGTAAATTCTTAAATTGGTTATTAACCAAATCCCACTTATTTAATGCCACAATAAACTCAGTTTTATTTGCGATTAGAAAGTTCAAAATATATTCATCACCTCTACCAGGTTCTTCACTTGAATCAATTACAAAAATTACCATATCAACTCCATTAATTGCAGATTTTGCGTTTTTTACTAATATCTCACCAAGTCGATGATGAGGTTTATGAACACCTGGAGTATCAACAAAAACTACTTGCCCATTGTCTGTAGTAAGTATTCCTTTTAATTTATTTCTAGTAGTTTGCGCTATTGGAGAAGTAATTGTTATTTTTTCTCCAATTAATTTATTTATTAAAGTAGATTTACCGACATTTGGCCTGCCTAGTAAAGTTACAAAACCAGATCTATAATTGGCCAAAGACTTTTAATGTATCAATAATAAAATTCTGATCAAAAATGGAAAAAAAAACCATAAATTTAAAAGAAGCTTCGTTCATGCAAGCAATTAACATTTCCGCACAATGGTGCAATGAGTGGGGTGAGGATTTACTCAGCGAAGAGGTTTTAGCAGATAGAATCGCAGAGCTAATTAAAACAAGAAATGGAATCAGAGGATTTTTTGCATACGCTTTATCAGATAAAGATTGTTTCTTGTTAGATAAACTTCCTTTTTCACTAATTTTCAAACTGAACGAAGGTGGTGATGCAGTAACAGATATAGTAGTAAAAAATTTAATGATGAGTTCTGCTCAAATTATTATTCATCGAAGAGATAATAATTATGAATATGAGATAACATCGGAAAACATTTCTGATAGATGTAAGGCTATTTTAAGACTGCTAGAAACTAAGTCAGTAACAAAGTCTGTCAATCAAGTCCTTAGAAACTTAGATGATATGGGCAACAGTTTTGATAATTCAGTAAAGTATGATTCAGAACAAAAGGAATTCATAAAAAAACAAATTCTTGATATCGCCCAATAAAAAAGCGTAGAAACAAATCTACGCTTTGTATTAGTTATTTATGTAATATATTTAGTCTCTTCTTCCACCACCTTGGAGTGCAATCATTAATCTCAATATAAAAACAAAAAGATTTATATAAGTCAGATACATACCTAAAGCACCAGCAAGGTATTGATCATCATTATATCTTCTTGGCATTGTGTAGAAATCTACGAAAGACATCGCAACGAACAAGACAGTTCCAAATCCTGCAATAATCAATTCGAGTCCTGAACCTCCAAAAACTCCTGGAGCAAAGAATCCTCCAATTAATTGGACGAACATTGCTATAAGCAGTCCAATTAGCCCCAGACCAACTACCCCACTTAATGCTTGACCAACACTATCACTCATTCTTTGGCCAGTGTAAGAGGCAATAACGAAAGTTATTCCAGTAGCTAAGGCAGCTGTTCCAACCGAACCAATACCAATTGTTCCTATTGCTAATGCAACTATTCCACTTAAGGTGAATCCAGTTAACAAACTAAATCCTGTCAATAAGGGCAGGGCTTTCGCATTATTTGCGTTATTTGCAGCACTTGTGGCTATAAAAAACAAAATCAATTCCGCAATTAATGCAACTATTGAAAGAGGCTGGAAAAGACCAGGATTTGTGGCTATGAGAGAGACTCCTGCTAAAACGCCTAAAGAAGTTAGAACCATACCTCCACCTACATAAGGTAAAGCTTTTTGAACAACATTAGGCCCAACAATTGAACTAGTTTGTGCTTCTCGAATAGCTTGATTAAAATTACTACTTGCTGGCATTTTTTTATTAAATATGAATTTATTCTACTCGATTTTTAAAATTTCAGGGTACGGATCTCCAGAGTTATAAATTTATTGATAAGCCTCAATAATTTTCTGAACTAAAGGATGACGAACTACATCTTGTACAGTTAAATAGCAAAACTTTATACCTTCAGTTTCAGAAAAAATTCTTGATGCTTCGACTAGGCCGCTTTCCTGATCTTTTTTTAAATCAATTTGAGTAATATCTCCATTAACAACCATTTTTGATCTTTCACCTAATCTGGTTAAAAACATTCGCATTTGAGAACAAGTAGTGTTTTGTGCTTCATCTAGAATTACTAAAGAATTATCCAGGGTTCTGCCCCTCATAAATGCTAAAGGAGCAACTTCAATAATTCCTTTATCTATTAACGAATTTGTCCTATCAAATCCAAAAATACTATGCAATGAATCAAAAAGTGGTCTTAAGTATGGGTCCACTTTTTGTTGCAAATCTCCAGGCAAGAACCCTAGACTTTCTCCAGCTTCTACAGCTGGTCTGGTTAAAACAATTTTATCTATTTTTTTCTCGTTCAACATTCTCGCTGCGCAAACAGTTGCTAAAAATGTCTTTCCAGTACCAGCAGGACCAATTGCGAATGTAAGATCAAAATTTTCAATTGATTCAACATATTCTTTTTGCCTTATAGTTCTGGGTCTTAAATATCTTCCTTCTTTTGAACGGGCAAGAACTTTTTTCCCAAGTTCAGCATGTGAAGATGATTCTCCCATATTTAAGGAGCTTAAAGCCGCTTTAAGATCTACTTCTGGGACTTCTAACCCTTGTTCCCAAATTGGTCTTGTTAGTTCTACTAAAGCTGAGGCTCTTTCAATTTTAGAAATAACACCATTCATTTCAAGTTGTAAGCCTCTTATGGTTAAAGAAACTCCTGTTAGGGACTCAAACTTTTTTAAGAAAGCATTACCTGGACCAGACAATGCTGTAGCAGCATCAGAGCTTGGCAAATCTATTGTGAAGTGACCAGTTTTGGAAACTTCCTTCATATAGTTATTTTATAAGAATAAAAATTTATCAACTCACTAGCTTTCAGCTTCATTACTCTCACTTTCAGCTTCATTACTCTCACTTTCAGCTTTAGTGCTATCAATTTCTTCGTCTTTGGCTTTAGCCTTAGCTAATTTTTCGTTCTCTAACTTTGCCTTACCAATTGAGATAGAGGGTCTTTCTATTTTTTGTAATAAACCTCCCTTTTCTAATAAAGTTCTCACAACATCAGTTGGCTGCGCACCCTGGGTAAGTCTTGCTCTTAGTGCTTCCGTGTCAAGCCTTGTTTCCTTGGTTCTTGGGTTATAAAAACCTAGTTCTTGTAGAGGTCTGCCATCCCTTCTAGAAGTACTATTGCATGCAACGATTCTGAAACTTGCTTCTTTTTTCTTTCCAAAGCGCTTAAGGCGCAATTTAATCATCTTTAATTAATGCATTTTTAATAATAATATCATTTAAAGGTAAAAATATAGAAACTATAAATCGGCAAAACCTTTTTTC
>QCBK01000017.1 GCA_003281635.1 Prochlorococcus sp. AG-347-G22 | reverse complement strand
TAACAAATCAAATTTTTCTCTAGAAGTTTTAATTAAATCGATCTTATTTGGTTTTTTCTGAATAATTGATTTCCCAAGTTGACCACTTGAACCAATTAATAAGATCCTCATTTAAAAAGTTCACCTCTTGATTTAGCTTTTAAAATTGATTGTCCAGAAGAATCTTTTTTTGATAAATTAGGAATTTCAATATCATTTTCTTTTAAGGGCCATTTTATCTTAATTTCTTTATCATCCCATTTAATAGATCTCTCATATTTGGGATTCCAAAAATTATCAACTTTATAATTCACAATTGCTTCATTAGAAATTGTTAAAAAGCCATGAGCAAAACCGACGGGAATCCAAAGTTGCTTAAAGTCTCGATCTGACAACTCGATCGATGCCGACTCTAAAAATGTTTTAGATTCTTCGCGCAAATCTACTATTACATCAAAAATAGCCCCTTTAATACAACGGATTAGTTTACCTTGCGAGAAAGGATTTAATTGATAATGTAATCCTCTTAAAACACCTTTATTTGAAATTGAAATATTATCTTGCACAAAATTGATATTACTAGAAATTTCTTTATCAAAAAGATTCATATTCCAGCTTTCATAAAATAATCCTCTTTCGTCTTTGAAAGTTTCTGTTGAAAATATAATAGGCCCTTTTAAAGTGTGACCATTTTTACTTTTTAAAAATTTATCAGCCATAAAATTAATTTTTTATATGAGGCTTTGTAAATAATCACCATAACTGTTAGCAAATGATTTACCAATGTTTTTTATATCTTTATCATCAATCCAACCCTTTCTCCAAGCAACTTCTTCGGGAGAGCCTATTCTAAGACCTTGTCTTTCTTGAATAGCCTTAACGAAACTTGATGCATTAAATAATGATTCAAAATTTCCCGTATCAAACCAAGTCATACCTCTACTCATTAATAAAACATTCAGTTTATTTTTTTTAAGGTAAATTTGATTTAAATCTGTAACCTCTAGTTCACCCCTTTTCGATGGTTTAAGTGTTTTCACAATATCTACAACTTCTGAATCATAAAAATATAAACCTGTTATGGCATAGTTACTTTTTGGCCTTGATGGCTTCTCAACAATTTTTAAAACTTTACCATTAACATCAAACTCTGGTACACCATATCTCTCAGGATCTGAAACTCTGTATGCGAAGACAGTTCCTCCATCCTTTTCATTACACACTTGATTTAATTGATTAAATAAATCTTTTCCGTAATAAAAATTATCTCCTAAAATTAAAGCAACAGGGTCTCTATTAATGAAATCTTCACCAATCAAAAAGGCTTGAGCGATTCCTTCTGGTTTAGGTTGAACTTTGTAAGTAATATTGATTCCCAAATGATTACCATTTCCTAATAATTCTCTAAAAGCTTCAATGTTGTTTTCCTTTACAATTATTAGAATGTTCCTTATTCCAGACATCATTAGAGTCGTTAAAGGATAATAGATCATTGGCTTATCAAAAATATTTAGCAATTGTTTACTTGTAGATAATGTAATAGGATATAGTCTTGATCCATTTCCCCCAGCAAGTATTATTCCCTTCGTGACTAAATTCTTAGTATTCATTAATTCTAATAATAATTTTTTTAAAAATCCTTGATATACATTAAGTTAATAATACTATTAAGAATATTGATTTCTGAATTTTTAGTATAATTTCAAGAGTATATATATTTGTGGATTTATTTACTTTTAAAATTAGGTTAATGGTAATGTAATTCAGAACTAGGGATTTTATTTAATATTTCTATTAATAATGACTATTTTAATTACAGGATCTTCTGGATTTATAGGCTATCACTTAACAAAAAGATTACTTGAATCAAAAATAAATGTAATTGGTATTGATAATCTAAATTCTTATTATGATATAAATTTAAAAAAAGCAAGATTAGAAGAACTTTATAAAATTTCTAAAATAGAAAAAGTTGATTTTACGTTTTTTAAAGAAGATATCGAAAACTATAAGAAAATAGAAAAGATTTTTAAAAAACATAAACCAATAAAAGTGGTTAATCTTGCAGCACAAGCTGGTGTTAGATATTCGCTTGAGAATCCATCAGCCTATATAAAGGCAAATTTAGAAGGATTCGGTAATATTATTGAACTATCGAGACAATACTCAGTTAAACATCTTGTATTTGCCTCTAGTAGTTCTGTATATGGAGGTAATAAAAAATTACCTTTTAATGAGAATGACAATGTGGATCACCCTGTAAGCCTTTATGCAGCGACGAAGAAAGCTAATGAGTTGATTGCCCACAGTTATAGTCATCTCTATAATTTACCTGTTACTGGATTAAGATTTTTTACAGTCTATGGTCCTTGGGGTAGACCAGATATGGCATTATTTCTTTTTACTAAAGCGATATTAAATAATGAAGAAATTAGTATCTATAATCATGGCAAAATGACAAGAGACTTTACTTATATTGACGATATTATAGAAAGTCTTTTAAGAATTATAGATAAGGTACCTGAATCAGACAAAAATTTCGATTATATGGCACCAAATCCATCAACGAGTTGGGCTCCTTATAAAGTTTTTAATATAGGAAATTCGAATCCAACTCAATTATTGGATTATATTAATGCTATAGAAAAAGCAACTGGTTTAAAAGCAAAAAGAAAATATATGCCTATGCAACCTGGTGACGTTGAGAACACATCTGCGGATACTCATTTATTAGAGGATTGGGTTAATTTCAAACCCAATACATCTATTGAGAAAGGTGTAAAAGAATTTGTTAGTTGGTATAAAAGTTTTTATGGATAGAAATAAATCAAAAATGAACTACCCATCATTTGAGAATTGCACTATTGCAGTAGTAGGTCTTGGTTATGTTGGGTTACCATTAGCAGTTGAATTTAGTAGAACAAGGTATTGTTTAAAAAGTAAAATTAAACTATCTAGAAACGTTATTGGATTTGATATTAATAAAAAAAGAATAGAAGATTTAAAACAAAATTTTGATAAGACATGCGAAGTTAAAGAAGAGGAATTAAAAAATTTAGAAAATTTTCTTTTCACAAATGACTTAGAACCTCTTTCAAGTGCTGATGTTTTTATAATTACAGTCCCAACTCCTATTGATGAATCCAAAATACCTTACCTAGGACATCTAAAAAGTGCTAGCAGAATGATCGGAGAAGTTTTAAGAATTAGAAAAGAGAAAAACCAACATGCTCCCCATCCCTTTGTAATTTATGAAAGTACTGTATATCCAGGTGCTACAGAAGAAATATGTATCCCAGAGATTGAAGACGCGTCGGGCTTAAAAGGCTCTATAGATTTTAATTATGGTTATAGCCCCGAAAGAATAAATCCTGGAGATGCAGAATTAAAACTTACTAATATAGTAAAACTAACAAGTGGTAATAGCAAAATCTGCTCGGAGTGGATTGATAAACTTTATAGCTCAATAGTTAAAGCGGGTACTTTTAGAACTGATTCCATTAAAATTGCTGAAGCCGCAAAGGTTATTGAGAATACACAAAGAGATCTCAATATCGCTTTAGTAAATGAATTCTCATTAATATTCTCAAAAATGAATATCGATACTCTGGATGTTTTAAAAGCCGCAAGCACAAAATGGAATTTCCTGAAATTTCATCCAGGAATAGTTGGAGGCCATTGCATTGGAGTTGACCCTTATTACCTTACATACAAATCTCAGATGATTGGTTACTATCCAGAAGTTCTTTTATCTGGCCGAAGAATAAATGACTCAATGGGCGAAAAAATTGTAGAAAAATTGGTATTAAATATGTTAAAGAATTCACTAGATATAAACGGCCAAGATTTATTAATACTAGGACTTACATTCAAAGAGAATTGCCCTGATATAAGAAATACAGGTGTTTTATCGATCACGAAAAAAGCAATTGAATTCGGCTTTAAGATCGATATTATAGATCCATATGTAGATCCAGAAGAGGCTGCAAATTTATTCGATGTAAAAGTAAATAAGAATTTCATTAATAATAAAAAATATTCCGCAGTAATAGTAGCTGTAGGGCATGATCAATTTAAAAAAATGGAATTTAAAGACTGGGAAAAATTACTTAAAGAGAAATATTTTATTTTTGATTTAAAGGGCATTGTTTCCAGAGATCTTAATGTAATTAGACCATAAGAATATTAATGATAATACTTTAAAAATTAATAAAAAATGGATAGTATTAGTTTCATTGATAATAAGAAAGTTTTAGTAACCGGTGGAGCAGGTTTCATTGGCGGGGCTCTAATTAGAAGACTTTTAAAATACTCAAAATCAAACGTTTTTAATTTAGATAAACTAAATTACGCTAGTGATCTGGAAAGCATTAATGAAATTGTAAATAATAATTCAGATATAAAAAAACGCTATAAATTTTTTAAATGTGATTTATTAAATAAATCAAAAACCAATAATATTATTAATAAAATAAAGCCAGACATTATCGTTCATTTTGCGGCTGAAAGTCATGTTGATAAGTCTATTTATAATCCTTCAAGTTTTATAGAGAGCAATATTATAGGAACATACAATTTATTAGAGGCCTCTTTGAGATATTGGGAAAACTTATCAAGATTAAAAAAACAAAATTTTAAATTCTTACATATTAGTACGGATGAGGTTTTTGGTTCTTTAGGCCATGGCGGCAAATTCAATGAAAATACACCATATTCTCCCAACAGCCCCTATTCTGCAAGTAAAGCATCTAGTGATCACTTGGTTAAAGCTTGGAATAAAACTTATAATTTTCCAACGTTAATTACAAATTGTAGTAACAATTATGGTCCTTGGCAATTTCCTGAAAAACTAATACCTCTTTCAATTTTTAAAGCATTCAAAGGTGAAGCCATCCCAATTTATGGTGATGGTCAAAATGTAAGAGATTGGTTGCATGTTGATGATCACATTAATGCTTTATTAAGTGTTCTGAATAAAGGGAATATTGGAGAAACATATTGTATTGGAGGATTTGGTGAAAGAAAAAATATTGAAGTTGTGAATTTAATATGCAATTATCTAGATGAAAAAATTCCCGCTAAAAATTCATATAGCAAACTTATCAAATTTGTAAAAGATAGACCTGGACATGATTTAAGATATTCAATTGACTCTACAAAAATAAATAGGCAACTTAATTGGATTCCAAAAATTACATTTGAAAAAGGATTAATTAGCACACTTAACTGGTATTTAGAAAATATTAATTGGTTGAACAAAATAAATAAAAGAAATTAATTAAAAAAAATTATTAAAAAATATTTTTAATTAAAACTAATAGTAATTTACTTATTCTAAAAAATTTCAAATTTATTCATCAATCCATCTCAAGAAATATTTCCAGTATTTTTTCAAAATACCTAGATTTTCATTTTGCTTTTCTTCATTTAATTCTTTTTGATTATTAGTAATATTTCCTCTTCCAACTTCCTTATAATTGTTCATTTCTTTTGATTTTTGAATCATTGGTTTTTGGATCTCGTTTGTAACTAGACCTAAAATCTTATTACCTAAATTAGTTAATTTATTAGTAGATTCATAAAATAATTTTTTATCAACTTTCTCGAGAGCGACCACAAATATTAAGCCATCTGTTATGGAACCTATAAGAGATGCATCTGCTAGTCTTCCAACGGAAGGGGTATCAAATATAATCAGATCAAAGTTATTATCTTCTTTCAAAATTTTTACAAAATCATGCATTTTTCTTGAGCTTAAAATTCTTGTGGGATCAGGAGGAATTGTTCCGCTAGAAATTAATTTCCAAGAAACATGATTAGATATTTCTTGAGTATATTTTTGCCAATTTTTTAAGCCATCTTTCTCAGTAAGAATATCTGTAAGTCCTTTTACATTTTTTAAATTAAGTTTTTCATGTAAATGAGGTTGGCGTAAATCACAATCTATTAAAAGGATATTTTGACCAACTTCAGATAACGTTTTTGATAGCATTAAAGATATAGAAGATTTTCCTTCTTTAGACTCAGTACTTGTTAAAGATATTACCCGCAATGGCTTTTCTGAGCCAAGAAATTTTAGTGAAGTAAACAAATTTCTGAATTCATCAAGATAATATGATTGATCGTCGTCAACAACTTCAACAGAACTTATATTATTTTTAAGATACCAGTTACTTATATTTTCAGGAGTTGTAAAATTATCAAATATATTAACAAATGGAATTTTGCCTAAAATTGGAAATTTAGAGTCTTTTAATTCCTCATAAGAGTGAAAAACATTATCCATATTATCTCTTATAAGCGCTAATATTGAACCGATTGATAATCCTGCAAGCAAAGAAAAAAGAATATTTCTTAGAAAAGATGGTTCTGTAGGATAAGGCTTAACTGTTGGATCCTGCAAAATCCTCCAAGTATTTTTTATTTGTTTTTTCTCTAGTAATTTTTTTTCCCTTGTGGTTTTTAAATCTAATTGTGCAAATCGTGCCGTTTCTAGTTTTTCAGTTATGTAGGTATAAGGGTCAATTAAATTTCCTTTATTTATAATTTTATTATTTAGGATTTCTCTCTGTTCATTTAGTACTGAGAGTTTTAATTTATTCAAGCCTATAGACATATCTATAGTTTCTAATTGTTTTTTTTGTATCTCAGGTTTTAATAACTTTAATTTATTTTCTAAATTAATAATTCTTTTGGAATTAGGTAGGTAAGTTAATCTCGCTGCTGATAGTTCATCTTCTAATATTAGTGATTCTTTAAAAAAACCAGAATCTGAATCTGTTAAACCAAGACCACTAACAGAATCACCTCTTGGTATTACTTGTTGAAAATCTACAACACTTAGCTCACCTCTCTCTATTTTCTTCTTGTAGTTCGAAAACTCTGAAGCCTGTACATTTAATTTAGCTATTTTCATTTCTAAATCAGTAAGTCTCCTTCTCAGGTCTAAGCTCTCAGTGATAGGATCTACTGAATCATTTTTAACTCTAAAATCTTTTAATTCGTTTTGAAAAATAATAGCTTGTTGTTCATAAATTGGTTCTTGACTATTAAGGAAGTTTATAGCATCAGTTAATTTTTTATTTTTCTCTTTAAGAGCAATACCTAAATAATATTCTTTTAAATTTTCTAATACATCTAGAACCTTTTCAGGACTATTAGAATCATATTTAACAATTATAGAACCCTTAGAAGTTTGCTTGAAAGTTTGCTTGAAACCTATATATTTTTGATTTAATGTTAAATTTTTTATTAGTTTTGAAGTATCTAGATTATATTTTTCTGCAAAAGGCCTAAGGAAAGAGGGGCTTGTCAAAAAATCGATTAAAGTTGGAATATCCTGTGAAGTTTGCTTATCTAAGAAAGATCCAAAATTTCCCAACCCTTCTAAGCCTTCCCTTATTTTTAAATTCTGATTTTTAGAGGTAGAAGAACTTTCTAATGGATCATTTACCAGAAAAACAAATGAGCCACTATAAACGGGATTAATTATTCTTTTGAAAGAGGAATATATTAATGAAGAAAATAAGATTAATGAAGTAGAAAAAATTATTATTCTTTTTCTTCTTATTAAAGCTTCCCATAACTTATTAAAATCAATCTCTTTTTCTTGTATAAATGACTCTGACATATTGAAATTAATATTCTTTTATTATAAAACAAGAAGTAATATTAGCTAATCTTTTAATCATTATATATTGTTACAAAGACTTCTTAATAAAAAATAATTGTAGTTATTACCTTTAAAAGGTATGATTCATTGATATGAAGATTAAATTTAATTTGTATGAATTTAATAGCAAAGTTTTTTTTAGTTTTATATTTATTTTCTTCTTGTATCTTTCCATTAGAAATATTGCCTAAAGAAGATAATGATAATTTAATTAAAAATCTTAATAATTCAAATAGTAATATTGCTCTTAATAATGATGATTATATTTTAGGTCCTGGAGATATTTTTAAAATAGTTTTTATTGGCAATAATGTCATCTCAGAAAAAGATATAGAATTCGAAATAATGAAAACAGGCAAAGCTTTCATACCTGTTATCGGCGAGATATATTTAAATGGACTTTCTATTAGTGAGTCATATAATTTATTAAAAAGTAAATTTTCAGAAGAATTAATAAATCCTGAATTTAATTTAAGCTTAATTCGTGCTAGAGCTATACGTTTATCTATTATTGGAGAGGTTAGATCTCCTGGAATTTATACCTTAGTGGACGAATCAAATTCACCCGAAAAAATATATTCCAGGGTAATTGATGGGCTATTAAAGTCAGGAGGCTTAACAAAAAATTCAAATATAAGAAATATTGAATTAATAAGAAAAATACCTGAATCAAAAGGAGGTGGATATAAAAAAGCTAAATTAGATTTATATGATTTAGTTTTTAATGGTAACCATTCTCAAAATCCAATCTTGTTTGATGGTGATTTTATAAAAGTATCAAAAGTCGACAATATAGCTAAACTTCCTAAAACTAATTTCACTGAAACATTAATCGAAGTTTACGTTGTGGGAGAAGTTTTACGACCAGGTAAAATATTAATAAAAAATGGGACACAATTAGCCCAAGCCGTTTACTATGCAGGGGGACCAACTAATATAAGAGCGGATACAAAAAATATAGAACTAGTTAGAACAAATCCAAATGGGAGCATTACTTTTAAGAAATATAAAACAAATCTGAATAAAGTTAGTTCTACTTTAAAAAATCCTATGCTTGAAGATGGAGATATCGTAAGAATTGCACCTAACAATTTCACCAAAACGACAGACATAATTCAAGCAACAACAGTTCCTGCTTTAAACATATTCGCCTTATTTAAGATTTTTGATTAGAAATTTATTTCTAAAATAAATACTTTTAAATGATTATGATTTCATGTACGAAGGTAACTTTACCTCGAAATATTTGAGTATTGTTGGTGCAATTTTTGTAGTGTCAATTGCAGAATTATTTAAACTTTGAAACATCTTATTAAATGTCTCATCTCCAAATGTAAATAATAAACCTTCAGGACAGTGATAGGCGGTTCCAGGATCTCTATTAAAAAGTTTAAAGCCAGTATCCTCTACTTCTTTTTCTGCACCATCTACCATTATTATTTGATCTTGATAAAAATTACTTGTCATTATTACTGAAATATTTAGGTTTAAATCTATTGGTTCATATCTTTCTACAAGAATATTATTATTTTTTGTATCCCTTATCTTTCTAATATTATTTCTTAGAGAGGTAAGAGCTTCCTTGGTTGAGCACTTAATACATATATCAGGCTGCATAGCAGGAAGTTCGCAATAATTAATAGGGTTAATACCAATAGTTTTGCAAAGCTTTGATAAACTACTCAAACATATATCTAAATTAGGAGATATATTATTTCTAGATTTTTGGCCCATACTAGTCGTAACAATAATATTGTAATTATGACTTTTCGAAACCTCTAAAAGTTTTTTTAATTGTTTATCTGCAATATCCATAGACTTAATTAAAGAATTTTTGTTAAAAATATTTTTATTACTTTTTTCATTAAATAGATAAATCCAATATCTATGCATCATTCCAGCGACATGATTAGTAAAGTAAGTAGTAAATTTAGGTTGGTATTTGACCAATTGCTTTATATAAAGATCAAAATTCAGAACAGGCTGTAATAAAGATCTTCTGGATTTATACTTTGATGAATAAATCTCAGAAGTGATATGTTTAATAGTCTTAAAACAAGACTTCAACGATATTAAATTTTTAGCCAATAAACTTAAAAACTCTAAGTATAAAATTGGTTTAATTGGGTTTGAAACAGCTTTATTATCTTTACAAATAGCTAAATTAAATCTTTGAAATTGCTCTAACTGCTCTGGGAAAGCATCGGAATCTGGTGAAAAAGTATCAGGTAGAAAAAATTTTATAAATTCAGATTTAATAGGCGGGTAAGATTGTAGAGAACCATATACTCCTACGCTAATTTCATTTTTTTGAAGAATATCCCATATAGGGGGATATTTATTATTAATTTTTAGTTCTTGGTTTATAAACTGGATATTATGCAAATTGTTATTTACGCCCCTATGAATTGTTGGCCATGTAGTCCATGGGTGTAACTCGCCCACATCATGAGTAAAAGTATCAAATAAATTTGAATGATTTAAGATTTCTGCAATAGTGCTGTTAGGTCTTAATTGAATATATTTCTCTATTAATGCTCTTGGCACTTCATTAAGTTCATAGAGAATAATTCCTTTTTTTTCTGATGACATTTTTTAGCTAAATAACTTCATCCGAGTTTAGATTTGTACTCTTATATTATTGCTGGATTTTTTAATAAATGCACTTTGAAAAATCCTCAAGATAAGAATAAAAAACACTGGCAAAAACATATATTTGTGTCTAGCAGCAATTCCCAAGTTTGAGGTGGATAGTGATAAAAGTAACGCTGTACTTAAAGAAAATGATGCACAAAAGATAGTTATTTGATTTTTAAAAGATAGTCTTAAACATCTTAATTTGACCATATATATAAATGAATACAAAAAAATTATTAACAAAATAAAATTATCAAAAGAAAGAACAAGTCCAAATAGATTTTTTACATCAAAAAATAAAGGTCTAAAGCTATATGCAAAAATTCTTGAGAATAAGTTTGCATCAGGGGCAATAGCATAAGAGCCCATTGATGTCACTCTTGCGTTAAACGTTATTACTTCTAAAACTGAATTGATATTTTGGAAATTACCTTTAAACAAAAATGAATTAAAGAATGGGAAGACAAAATATAAAGAGATAAAAGCAAATATTAATAAACCTACTTTAGAAGTTTGTTTTATTGAACCGCTGTTTAAAAAAATACTTAAGATAACAGAGCCAATAATCATTATCGAAATATAGTTCCTTACTATTGTTATTATTATTAAGGATAGGATAAAGAATAAAAAACGTTTTTTTAGATTTTCTAGGGAGTATATTATTAAAAGTATGCCTAAAATTATTAATGTATCTTTACCCAAAACTGTCCAAAAATGAAGAGTAGGAAGCCATATAAATAAACCCAAAACAAATTTCAAACTCTGAGTAAAATTAATACTTAATTTCCTGTAAAAATATTCAATTAATAATATTGCATTATTTCCAAAAATATTAAGCACTAGAAATGTAGTTAATAAAGAAAATTTTAAATAGTAACTAAAAATACGGACAAAATACAAGATAAAGCGATTTGACCCCCATTCATTTAGAAAACCAATTAAAGATGGCTGTATAGAAAAAAGATATGTCCCATAAAAGTCACTTTCACCTACTTGCGATACCCATTGATAATGCACTAAACAAATTAATGTATGCCATAAATAAAGAAAGATTCCTTTCCTCTGTGAAATACCTAAACGCTTTGATATGAATATTGTTTGCCAAGCACCAAATACAAAAACCAAAATACTACTTATGAAAATCCATAAAAGGGGAAATCCAGTATATTGCTCAAGAGGATCCATTTTTATTTTCAGGAATTATTTGAAGAATTACTTAATAACCAATACTTCCACATTAGAATCCTCCATAAAATTATTGAATTTGAATTGTCGCCTTCTAAATGCTTTCTCCAGATCTTTTTCACAAAGATATCATTAATATAAGGATCTTTACTGTGTATTAAATCATAAGCCCAAATTTTCAAAGGTCCTCTTAACCACTCATTAATTGGAACAGCAAATCCAGCCTTTGGTCTCTCTACCAATTTTTTAGGAACATACTTATAAAGTAATTCTTTTAGTATGTGTTTCCCATAATTATTTTTTACCTTAAAATTACTAGGAATTCTGCTAGCTATTTCGATCATTCTATGATCTAAAAATGGAGCTCTAGTTTCTAAACTATAAAACATTGAGGCCCTGTCAACTTTCACTAGGATGTCATCTGTAAGGTAGGCGAGTGAATCCCAAATAAGCATCTTTTCACAAAAATCTATATTCTTTTCAGAATTAAGATTAGGAAATAAATTAACTTTTTTATTATGTGAATTAATAATTGAATCTAAACAACTGTTTGTATACATTTTTTCGTTAAAATTATCAAGGACCAAAGACTTAAAAAGCTCCTCTTGACTTCTAACAAATCTTAGTCGCGATGCAAGCTTCGTTAATTTATTCTCAAAATTGTAGGAATTAAAAAAAAGAATATTATTAAGAACTGAAAATTGTTTGTTTAAAAACAATTTTCCCATCAATTTCCTTATCTCAAATGGAACAATTCTCATTTTACTCCAAAGATTTGGGACCATAAAATGCCTAACATAACCTCCGAATACTTCATCTCCACCATCTCCACTTAAAGCCACGGTAATACCACTACTTTTAATTTTTTGGCAAATTAAAGCGGTTGGAATTTGAGAAGAATCAGCAAAAGGTTCACTATAGATATTAGGTAAGTCTTCAATTATTTTTAATGCATCACTAGGTTCAAGAATAAATTCATGATGGTTAGTTCCTAAATAATCTGCTACTTTCTTAGCATGTTTAGATTCATCAAATTCATTATTATCGAATCCTATCGTAAATGTATTAATTTTCTCAATTGACTGGCTTTGTAATGTTGCAGCTACTAGCGAGGAATCGATCCCACCAGACAAAAAACAGCCTAAAGGAACATCTGAAATAGATTGTTCTAATGTTGCTTTTTTAATTGATTTATCCAAAGCCGCAATAGCAGCATCTTCACTAGAGAATTTTAAGTTACTATTTTTTGCAAATAATTTTTCATAAGAAAACCATTTAATAATATTAGGTTCCTCATTAAACAAATATTCATTCAGATTAAAAATAACCATATTCCCAGCCTCTACCTTAGATATATTTTTATATATTGAGAGAGGACTTGGAATATAGGAAAGTCTTAGGAAATAATCCAAAGATAATTCATCAATATTTTCTTGAAAAAACGGAATTTTTCTTATTGCATGAATCTCAGAAGCAAAAACTAAACTTTTTTCGTTTCTATTTCCGATAAAACCATAATAAAGAGGTTTCTCACCAAATCTGTCTCTTACTAAATAGAGTTTCTGTTCTTGTTTATCTATTAAGGAAAAAGCAAACATTCCTACCAAAAAATTTAAAGTCTTTTTTAATCCAAAAACATCAATACTTTCGATCAAAACTTCAGTATCAGAATTGCCATTCCAAATTACATTTTTCACATTATCTATTTTTCTTTTTATTGATTTAAAGTTATATATCTCTCCATTAAATGCGATTATATATCTTTTACTTTTACTCATCATAGGTTGATGACCTTTTTCGCTAAGGTCTATTATTGATAACCTTCTGTGTGCAAGAGATAATAAATTGTTACTAAAGTTTGTTGAATCAAAATATTTTCCATATGAATCTGGTCCTCTTCTAATTAATTCATTAGACATCAAATCAGTAATACTTCTTATTTCTATATCGGATGATGATGAAATAATTCCAGCCAATCCACACATAATAAAATATCTTATTTCTTATAACCTACACAACACCAATATGGTGCTGAATTAGAAAAATTAATATCTTTTAAACCAGCTTTTTTCATCATATCTTTAATTTTTGATTTTCTGAATCTTTGCTCTAATGGAGTTCCAAATCTATCAAGAGAATCGGTTCTCATAGTATAAAAACTTGAATTTCTGTAATAAGATAAAGGTATTTTATTCAGAGGAATTGAAAGTTTTTCAAGAATTTTGGAGAATCTTGCCATAGGGAAATAAATAGTTAATGCTATTAAATCTGTTGATAATTGTTTTAATCTTCTAGGCATTTTGCTTATCAATTTCCTAAAAATATTTGAAAAAATCCATATTTTTTTATACCATTCTGGCTTATCTTCAAAGAAATAATAGATATAAACTAAAAAAGGAGCCCCAGGTTTAAGTAATTTCACACAGGCATTAATTGCTGCTTGAGTATCAGGTATATGATGTAGAACACCTAGACAATATCCAAAGTCTTGACTATTTGCTTTGAGTCCTGAATTGTTGACATCTCCTTTTATAAAGGATAAATTCTTTTTATCTTCTAAATTTTTTTTGGCTACATCAATAGCCTTAGATGGTTCTATACAATTTAACAATTTTACTTTATCGGCAAAAAGTCTTGCCCATCTTCCAGTTCCGCATCCCATATCAAAACCGACAGAATCAGAATTAATCATTTCCCAAGGGAAAACGGCAAAATAATCATTAAAATATTTTTCAGCTTCTTCATATTTCAATAATGCTTGATCATAGCGAGACCATTCTTCGCCAAAACTTTTAACAGTATTTATGTCTATATTATCTGCAAACTCTTCTCTATTTTTTGACATTTTAGGAATTTTCCTTACTTTATCATATGGATTTTTTTTATTTTCTTCTTATGTTAAAATTTTACTTATTAATTAGTTACTAATGTAGGTTTGGCACCAATTGTTTCAGTAATAATTCCTACCTTTAATCGAGCTTATTGTATTAAAAGAACTATAGATTCGGTCCTAAACCAATCATTTAAAGACTTTGATATATTTGTTATTGATAATAATTCAATCGATAATACTGAAGAAATAATAAATTCTTATAATAATCCAAGAATTAATTTCCAGAAGATAGAAAATAATGGAGTAATAGCTATTTCTAGAAATAAAGGGATTTTTTTATCTCGTGCAAAATATATTGCTTTTCTTGATTCTGATGATTGGTGGAAACCGGACAAACTTAAAATATCTATTCAATTTCTAGAAAATGGAAATGACTTTATATGTCACGGACTAGAAATTTTCAGATCGCAAAGAAATAAACTCGCAAAAGAATATACAAAAAGTACATATAATTTTAAAAATCCTTTTTTCGAATCTTTTTTAAAAGATGGAAATTTAATAGAAACTTCTAGCATTATTGTAAGAAGAGATATCATAACTAGCCTTGGAGGGTTTTTTGAATCTAAAAAGCTTTCTGGATCAGAAGACTATGACATGTGGGTTAGAATATCCACAATAACAAATAAAATTTGTGTGATAAATAATAATTTAGGCTATTTAACCTTAGGAGAGGATAATTTCTCAAACGAAGTTAAATTAAAAAAAGCATTAAAAATTATAATCCCGCGATTCGAGAAATTATGTATAAAAAAACAAACTAAACCAGTTTACCTTTATTATCTTGCATCTTCTCTTTACATTAGGACTGGTGATTTCTTAAATGCTTTTAGATTTTTCAAATTATTGTTAATTAATGATCCAAGATTTTTAAAATCAATAAAGATTTTTATTAAATTAAGTTTCGCTTTAGTAAATAGAATTATTACCTTTAAATTAATTTCAAAAGAAAATTTGTAACCTATTATGAATTATTTAAAAGGCCTTCAAGTATATAATATTCATATCAGAAAAATTTATTAAATAAATAAGTGATTAAAGTTGCGATTATAAATTATGGTACAGGAAATATAGCCTCTTTATCGTCAGCAATAAACTCTTTTAATGCAAAAGCTTATTTAGCAAACAATTTAAATGATATAAAAAATGCTGATGCTTTAATACTTCCTGGCGTAGGACATTTTGGACATGCTTTAAAAAATTTAAAAAAAAAATGCTTATTAAAACCAATAATAGAAATAGTTAAAGAAGGTTTGCCAACCTTAGGAATTTGCTTGGGGTTTCAAATATTAACATTATCTAGTGAAGAAGCAGTAGGCAAAGATGGAATGGGTTTATTACCTTTTAGAACATTACGTTTAAAGCAAGATTATCCAAAAATTTACAAGATTCCACATATAGGTTGGAATCTTATATCTTTAAAAAATAATAACTCTAAGCTCTTAAAAGGAATATCAGAAGAGAATAGATTATTTTATTTCTGCAATTCATATGGTGTAAAAGCAACAAAAAGATTTAATGGTACTTTCGCTGAATATACACATGAAGAAGATATGGTTGGTTTAGTCGAATATAAAAATATATTTGGTGTACAATTTCATCCTGAAAAAAGCAGAAAACAAGGCTTACAGCTTATAAAAAATTTCCTAGATTAATAATGCTTTACCCAAGATTAATCCCATCACTTTTAGTTAATGAAAAGCAAGAGCTTGTAAAAACTATTTGCTTTAAGGATAGAAATTATCTTGGAGAACCTCTAAATATCGCCCATATATTTAGCGCTTTTGAAGCTGATGAATTATTAGTACTTGATATAGATGCAAGTAAAAACAAAAAATGTATTTCACTTGATTTTGTAAAATCTTTATCAACTTTTACAAAAGTTCCTCTAACTGTAGGAGGGGGGATTTCAAATTTAGATCAGATATATAAAATCCTTTCACTAGGAGTTGAAAGGATAGCACTTAGCAGTGCTTTAAATGATAATTTTAGATTACTTAATAAGGCTGCCAATAGTTATGGATCATCTTCGATATCAGTTATTGTTAACACATATAGAAATAATATAGGTGAATTAATGGCTTGTTTCGGCCGTCCAGAATTTTCAAGAAAGTTTTATCCCATTAATGAAATTTGTAAAAAATGTGAAGATTGTGGAGCAGGAGAACTAGTTATTAATCATATTGATAATGAAGGCACAAGAAAAGGATTCGATGTGAATTTGATGCAAGAACTCAACGAAAAAGTATCAATTCCATTAGTTGCTTTAGGAGGTTGTGGATCAAAAAAGCATATATCCGACTTACTCAAAAAAACGCCAATATCCGGAATATCATGTGGCACCTTTTTTGTTTATGCTCCAGAAACTTCGCAAGTTTTGTTGAATTACACTTCTACTTCAACTTGGTTAAAGGAAAATTTCAAGCAGTTTATAGAAATTTATAAAAAATGAATAAATTCTTAAAAACTAACAGTACAAAAAATAGGCCTTATCAAATTTGCGTCAGATGCGTAATGGATACATCTGATCCTTGGATAGAGTTTGACTCAAAAGGTATCTGTAACCATTGCAAAGCCTATTCAGAAAAAATTTTTAATTCAGACGATTCCAAAAAAAACAATGAAGATTTAGTAGATATGTTTGATGGGATTAAGAAACTAAGAAACAAAAAAACAAAATATGATGTAGCTATAGGGATTAGTGGTGGAGTCGATAGTTCATATGTGACTTATTTAGCTAATCAAGCGGGATTAAAAATTCTTGCTATACATATGGACAACTGTTGGGATACACCTACCGCAATTAAAAATATAAATAATCTAATATCTCTAAAAAATGTTGAATACCATTGTGAGGTACTTGATTGGAACAATTTTAAAACCTCTCAAAGAACTTTAATTGAATCTGGATTACCAGATATTGAGCTTCCAACTGATAGTGCAATAGCGGCAGTAATCTCAAGGGTATCTGTTAAATATGGTATAAAAACAATTCTTAGTGGAGGGAATTATTCCAGCGAAGGTATATTACCTGCGGCATGGATGTATAATCCAAAAGACAGTTTATTTATTAAATCTATTTTCAAGAACGCAGGAAAGTCAAATGCTATTTTTAAAGAGTTTAAGTTTGGTTTGCGCGACGATTTTAAATTTCGTTTTTTATATAAATTAAAAACACTTTATCCATTAAATTCTATTTTTTATGACAAGGAAAGCGCAAAAAATATTTTAAAAAAAGAACTAAATTGGCAAATTTATGGAGGGAAACATTGTGAATGTTTATATACTAAATTTTGTCAATTAATCTATCAACCTATGAGACATGGGATGGATTATCGAAGGGCACATTTATCAACAGATATTTGCAATAAAAGAATTAGTAGAAAAGAAGCAATAGATATTCTCAAAGTAGCGCCATGGGAAAATCTAGATCTAGAAAAGGAATTAAGCTTCATAGCTAATAAACTTGGTTATGAAACTTCTGAATTGAAAGAAATTATGAATCAACCTGGATTATGGTACAAAGACTACCCTAATAATGAATTTTTATTAGGAAAAATATATAACTTATACAGATTCTTAACTGGGAGGCCTTTGGCAAAGTCTTGGTGGGGATAAACACATCTTTATGATTAATAGTTTTTTTAAAATGAATTCAGAAAAAAATAATATTTTAATTCTTACTCAAGGTAATCAAAGAAGTATATATCTGGAATCTTTGGCTATAGGACTAAAATCAAAAGGCTATAATATTGTATTTGGATCCTTAGGAGCAAATGGTCCTTTACAAAAGTGTCTATCTAAACAAGGTATAAAATGTTATTACCTTAATGTGAATAAAAAACCATTATTCAAATCATATTTTAGAAATTACATATTCTGGTCAAAAGTTATCCAAAAAGAAAATATTGGAATCATCTTATCCCACCTCCAATGGGCAAATCTTATAGCTTTGATGCTAGAAAAATTCTCATTAAAAAGAATAAAAGTCATAACTACAAGACATCATGTAGATGCCTCTTTTATAACTAAAAGTAATAATTCCAAAATAGAGGATTTTATGATTAACTTACTATCTAAAAAGCAAGTTGTTGTATCTAAAAGATCTAAAATTTTTATGCTAAAAAATGAGTTCTTTTCATCTCAAAAAAAAATATTTTATATTCCTCTTGGTTATGATTTTAAAAAATACGCTGAACTAAAAAAAGGCCTCGCCTTGAAAATAAGAAAAGAAAACTACTGTAAATTTCTTATTATCACAATGTCAAGAATTACAAAAACAAAACGACATCTGATAGTACTTGATGCCTTAAATATATTAATTCAAAGGGGGCTAGATATTAAGTGGGTAATTTTAGATGAGGGGCCGCTTCAAAATATAATTAAAGGAAAAATAAAAAAATTTCAACTTGAAGATAAAATCAAAATGTATGGTAACCAATCAAACGTTATTGATTTTCTAGAGGCATCTGATTTACTTGTTCAACCATCTATTGAAGAGTCAAGTAATCAAACTATTAAGGAAGCTGCTCTTGGAGGAAAAACTGCAATTATTACAAAAAACATAGGAGATTATGATGATTATATAGAAGACAAAAAGAATGCCTTTTTTATTAGTAAAAACACAACTCCAGAAGATTTGGCTAATTTAATAGAAAAAATTTATAATAAAAAATACAATTTAGAAAAAATGGCGGGTAATCTTAATGAAACTATCCAGAAAAGATTCTCAATTGAAAATACATTGGAAAAATATATTAAATTAATCAAAAATTGATTATTTATTTTCCATACTGCATAAAACTTTTACCAATTAATCTTTTAATAAAATATTTAAAAAAACAATTTAAGAAGAAAAATATTTATTGCATTTATTAAGTAGTCTTTCAATTTCTAAATATAGGCTATTTTTAAATTTTAAGTTTAAATTATTTTCCTCTAAAATTTGATTACAAAATCTAAAATCTTTGATCTTTTCCATTTTTCCCTTAATAACAATCTTAACTTCTTTGTGATATTTCTTAAGGTATATATGTTTTATTAATTTTGCAGTTTCCTGAAGAGATAATGTTTTTTCTGAACCAAAATTAACAATATTATTCTCTTTATTTACAAAATTTGACTCACATAATTTTGGCATAATTTCACAAAAATCATTTATTGGAAGAAAGTCTCGCTTAATGAGTGGATTAGATTTAATTGTTATCGTTTGATTTTCTACTATTTCCTTGCAAACATTATTTATAAATAACATCCAACAATTGACTTCTTTTCTTTCTGGAAATCCAAAAATGTTTGATAACCTTATAATAATAGAATTGTCAGGATTTTTACCAAATATTTGTCTGATAACTCTCTCTCCTTCTAAATTTGCCAAAGCATAAGGATGATTATTTAAGGTAGGTAATTTTTCATTTATTATGCCTTCAAATTTATTGTTATAGACATGCGCTGTAGATAAAAAAATAAATTTACGTATTTTTGAAGCTTTGGCTGCTTTAACAAGCATTTTTGTTTTTACACTATAGAAATCAAATGAAGATTTCGGTTTTTGTTTGCAATAATCTGCATTTGGACCTGCTGCATGAATGATAAAATCAACGCTCTCACATATTTTTTTTAAAGTTTCAAAGTTATTAAATTCCGTTAGAACCCAATTTTTATAATTCGAAGATTCTATAGTCTTTAAATTACTTGAACCTCTGATAATTTCAAAACCTTTATTTTCTAAAAAAGTACTTAATCTTCCTCCAAGAAAACCACTAGCACCTGTTATCAAATACTTCACTTTTTATATTAATTAACTATTTTATAATCCAGGGAGGATTGTCTTTCCATAATTTTTGTAAATTTTCTAAGTCTCTTTTATTATCCATACATTGCCAAAAACTTTTATGCTTAAAAGCTATTAACTGATTATTTTTTGCAGCAATTTCGAGCGGTTTTCTCTCTAACATTTCGTTATCATCATGAATAAAATCTATAAATTCTTTCTCCATTACAAAGAAACCTCCATTTATCCATCCATCTTTTAATTGTGGTTTTTCTTTAAAAGAGGTAATTAAATTTGAATTTAATTCTAATTCTCCAAATCTTGCTGATGGTCTTACTGCTGTCATAGTAACTAATTTCTTATTGGCAAGATGAAACTCCAATAAATTTTTAATATTAATATCAGCTAATCCATCTCCATAGGTAACCATGAAAGTATCATCATTAAGATATTTTTTTAAACGTTTTAATCTACCTCCTGTCATTGTTTCCTCTCCAGTATCAACTAGTGTCACTTTCCAATCTAGAGATTTATTCTGATGAATTTCTATTTTCCCATTTGAAAGATCAACAGTAAAATCTGAATTAAGTGAATTATATTTTATAAAATAATCTTTAATAACCTCAGATTTATAGCCTAATGCAATAACGAAATCTTTAAATCCATAATGGGCATAAATTTTCATAATATGCCAAATTATTGGAAATTCCCCTATAGGAACCATTGGTTTGGGAATAATATTTGTATACTCTGAGATTCTTGTACCTTTACCACCTGCAAGAATAACAACTTTCATAAAGTACTCCAGTCAAAATTAATAGCGTCCATTTCTTTTCTCTCAATTTCGTTAGGAGAATGTGGGATATCTGAAATATTTAAAATTAAACTTGAGGGATAATGCAGTCCTTCAAATCCAAACCATATTTTAGGTAATACTGTAATTCTACAATAATTATCTTCACCAATTTCAAATATACTTTTTGCATCACTGTCTTCATCATAGAAAACAAACTTTACTTTACCGTATGGGACAATTAAATTACATGTCATCTTCATATGTCTTTTCCATGCTTTAATTTTAGAAAATTTTATGTTAGAAAAATAAGCCTCCCCAAATCCATAGAAAGAATTTTCAGAATTCTTTAAACAATGAAAAATATCCCCACCTTCTGTTGGAATTTTACTTAAATTTGTGATTATTATTTTTTCCACTATTTTTATCTATTCATATATTCATTGATTTGGTTAATAGTAAAATCTTTTGAATCTGCTATTTGATTATCGAAAAAATTTTTATACCATAAAACAGTCATTTTTGTGGTATCAGCAAAATTTAATTTTGGCTTCCAATTTAAAAATTCATATGCGAGATCACAATTAAGTTTTAAAAGAGCAGATTCATGAAAGTTTTCATTATTTTTCTCTAATTTCCATTTAACTTTAGGCCAATATACAGCCATATTTTCTACTAAATCTAAAACTGATTTTGTTAATAATTCACTTGG
>QCBK01000016.1 GCA_003281635.1 Prochlorococcus sp. AG-347-G22 | reverse complement strand
ATGAATAACATCAAGATTGAGGAATTGATGAAAGTAAGGTTCGATGGTATTGCTAATAGAATTGGGCAATTAAGCAAAAGTGAAAGTGAGTCTTTATTACTTGAGCATCTTGAGTGGTTGGAGGGAGGATGGGAGACTGAAGAAAATATACAAATGAATAAAGAGCGCGGAATTATTTGCTTATACAAAGGTGTAAAGAAAGATGATCCAACAAGTGTAATTCTTATTGAGCAGGGTGAAGAAGGTAAATCAATATCTATGTTTGAAGATCCTGCAGTGAAACCATTAATTGAGAGTGCAGGTCATATTTACGATTCAACGGTTATATCCAGTTATTTTTAAATGAAAAGCTTAATTCTTCAAGCAATATTATTATTATTTCCTTTTTCTGCTCAAGCTGGTTTTCCAGAAGGTGAGAATGGATATGATCTAAAAAAAATTGAGGAGTCTTTTAGATTACCTTGTGATGAAATTGGAAATGATGATTGTATTGCAAGAGCATTAGGAGTTGGTGCCTGTACCTGGATATTTGGAATAAACGAAGAAAAAGAACCTGCGGAAGCTTTAAAAATTTCAGATGCTGTTTTAATTGCTCTTTTGAAAGGAAATAATCTTGATTTAAAATCAATGCTTGAAAAAGATGGATTAATTAAAACGAATATAAAAAAAGAAGCTTCTTATAGAATTAATTTCTGCAGAGAGGAAACAAAAAAAGCTATTCCAAAGTTAATTAAGAAATTACCAGAGGGTGTTGTATTGGATGAAGAGAGAATAGAAAATTTATCCAGAGTGTTTCCTCTGCAGTATTTAAGTATGTTTGAGCAATTTAGCAATTATAAGCAATGAAAAGTTTACTATTGACTCCTATATTCAAACGTTTTAAAAAAAGTGCTTTTTTCACATCACTTAATCAAAATACTTGTCCTGTTTATGATGCTGAAGAAATAAAAAAACAAGAACAACAAGAAGATATTAGAAAGTTATACCCATAAAAAAAGGGCGATAGCTTCGCCCCAGTCAAAAACCAGAATAATCCCCATTACCCGGCCTTTTTAAAATCCTAACACTACATATAGTGTTTGTAAGTCATAAAAATTTGCTATAAGTGGAGTTGTTTGTTTCTAATTAATTTGTCAAGATGGCCAAATTAGAAACTTTATTACGGGAATTTATTATCTTTTGGAGAGAGATGCAAAAAGTGCTTGGCACAGAGTAAAAAATGCTGATGAAATTTGGATTTATCTTAAAGGCGATCCTCTGAATTTATGGTGCCTAGATAATGATAATAAGTTAATAAAAAATCTAATTTTAGATTCCAATAATCCAGTAGAAATGATTCCATCTGGATATTGGCAAGCTGCAAAAAGTACAGGCGAATTTACTTTAGTGAGTTGTTGTGTTGGCCCGGGCTTTGATTTTAAGGATTTTGAATTACTCAGAAATACAAATCACACTTCTAGATTGGATAAAGTAATTAATGATCTTATTTGAGACATTTTTTTGTTTATATTTTTGAAATTATCCTCTAGATTTATAAGGCTACTTAATCACTCTATATTTAATGAATCAAAATTTTGTCAAAACAATTGGTTTAAATGATGAACCAAGAAAAGATTCATACTTAGTGTGTGTAAATCAGGCTGATGGATTAAAAGGCATCCTTAATAGAGATTTTGATGAATGGTCAAATTTTGATAGTTGGGAAAGTATTTCAGTTCAGCAATGGATTTTTTCTAGAGCTTTGGAGGTTTTCAGAGGTAAGAAAATTGATATTAAATGCGACTGTTGTGAACATAATGATTTAATCCCAAATGATTTTGAGAGTATTAAAAAAGAAAATTGTTATGGTAAAAAAAGTGCTTACATGATCGAAAAAGTTGTAGATGAAATTGTATTAGCTAAGGCAAGAAGAGAAAGTGATGGAACTTATTCTGCATAAGATTCATTAATATCTATTTAGTTAAAAATCTTTTACTCACCAGTAAAAATTGTCGGAAGAACCAATCGTTAAATTTCTAGTGGACATCTTATGGAACTTAAAGTGTACCGAATCACTGAACTCCTTTTCATCTGAGTAATTCACAAGATCTACTGGGTCGATGTTTTCATCGAACCATGCATCATATTCAATATGGTTTGGTTCAGCAAAATAACTCATATCCAATTAATAGCTTCCAAAAAACGAATAAACGGTACATGCGCTACCAAATCAAAATTCTTAATTTTTAAATAATCCATATTTTTAACTTGTTCATCAATATTAGTTGCTAAAAAGATAGGAGAAATAACTTTAAATTAATGTCTCTCGATACAACCATGGTTTCTATCCATCCCCACTTCACAATCAAGGATGGGAAGATGGACCAGTGCATAGCTCTTTTAGAAGAAATTTTGGTACTGACAAAAGCTAATGAACCTGACTGCCTTTTTTTTAATATCACTACATGCGGGCCAGATAAGGCTTATGTAAGAGAGGCATATAAAGATGGTGCCGCTGCTTTATTTCATCTCAAAAATATGGGACATATGATTCCCAAGCTTTTTGAAGTTTCAGATATAACTGTGCAGGTCCAAGGCCCCGCTAAGGAGATTGAACCCTTGAAGGAAATACTCCCAGACGCTGATTTCTATGAAGCAATATCTGGATTCTGATGTAGATTGTTTTTATTGACAGTCGATCGCTTGGGGCTTTAAGCCCCTTTTTTATTTTTGGAATTCAAAATAAATTAATCTTCCCTCTACTTACATCAAGTAACTTTATTATCAGCACAAATATTATTTTTATGGCATCAACTTTTTATATTGTTCATCATGAATTTAAGGCAGGAAAAGCTGAAAAATGGTGGGAAACAGCTTATGCAGCAATGTCACCGGGTGGCGGATGGGATGATGCGGTAGCAGCTAATAAAGAAAAAGGATTTTTTAATCACTCTGCAAATGCCGTAACTAAAACTGGGCCTTTATATTGTTTTTGGGAAGTAAAAGAGGGTATTTCAGCTGAGGAGTTTCAGGAGTTTATAGATGGTCCCTCTGGTCCAGATTTCGGACAAGATGCTCTGATGAATATCTGTAAACCAATTGACACATCATTAATGAATGGACAAACACCTTATCCACCAGTTTTTTCTTGATTATTGACAGTCTATCTAGAATAGGGAGCAATTAGCTCCTTTTTATGATGTCTCTAGAAACTACCGTTTTCACATTCAAAATTAGCGTCCCTTTTGAAGAATGGGCTGCGGTTTATGACAGCGAAGAAAATATACAAATGAATAAAGAGCGCGGAATTATTTGCTTATACAAAGGTGTAAAGAAAGATGATCCAACAAGTGTAATTCTTATTGAGCAGGGTGAAGAAGGTAAATCAATATCTATGTTTGAAGATCCTGCAGTGAAACCATTAATTGAGAGTGCAGGTCATATTTACGATTCAACGGTTATATCCAGTTATTTTTAAATGAAAAGCTTAATTCTTCAAGCAATATTATTATTATTTCCTTTTTCTGCTCAAGCTGGTTTTCCAGAAGGTGAGAATGGATATGATCTAAAAAAAATTGAGGAGTCTTTTAGATTACCTTGTGATGAAATTGGAAATGATGATTGTATTGCAAGAGCATTAGGAGTTGGTGCCTGTACCTGGATATTTGGAATAAACGAAGAAAAAGAACCTGCGGAAGCTTTAAAAATTTCAGATGCTGTTTTAATTGCTCTTTTGAAAGGAAATAATCTTGATTTAAAATCAATGCTTGAAAAAGATGGATTAATTAAAACGAATATAAAAAAAGAAGCTTCTTATAGAATTAATTTCTGCAGAGAGGAAACAAAAAAAGCTATTCCAAAGTTAATTAAGAAATTACCAGAGGGTGTTGTATTGGATGAAGAGAGAATAGAAAATTTATCCAGAGTGTTTCCTCTGCAGTATTTAAGTATGTTTGAGCAATTTAGCAATTATAAGCAATGAAAAGTTTACTATTGACTCCTATATTCAAACGTTTTAAAAAAAGTGCTTTTTTCACATCACTTAATCAAAATACTTGTCCTGTTTATGATGCTGAAGAAATAAAAAAACAAGAACAACAAGAAGATATTAGAAAGTTATACCCATAAAAAAAGGGCGATAGCTTCGCCCCAGTCAAAAACCAGAATAATCCCCATTACCCGGCCTTTTTAAAATCCTAACACTACATATAGTGTTTGTAAGTCATAAAAATTTGCTATAAGTGGAGTTGTTTGTTTCTAATTAATTTGTCATGATGGAAATCCCCATTACTCAGGCTCGCAAGAGTCTTTTTTTTATGTCTAGTTTTGGATCAGACACTCCATTTATGCTTCTTGCAAAACTTAAAGTTAAGGAAGATAAAGTTGCAGAATACTTAGAAATTGCAGATAAGACAGATAAAGCTGTTGAAGCTGACGAACCAGGAATGCTCCATCATACTTTTGATCAAGATCCTGATGATCCTCTTCGTTTCGTATGGTCAGAAGTTTATAAAAATGATGATGCTTTACTAGCTCATTTAGCTAATCCAGCATTAGGTGTTTATCTTGAGGCTCATGCTGAACTAGGAACTGATTTTGCTGTTGAATTCTACGGAACTGTGGGAGATAAAGTTATTGAAGCCATGAACGGAACAGGAGTTCCATATAAGATCTTTAAAACAAAATTTGGATATAGCAGAGTTTAAGGATAAGAGTATTAACTAATTAATTCGATTAAATTATTAATAAGAATCTGAGTGCTAGAGGTAACCATAGACATAGAAGAAGCATTAGTAAAAGAGTAATAGCATGGATATTTGGGATGTATTGCTCTTTAAAAATTTGCGTCTTCATAATTTATCTCGCTTTCTTAAGTTTGATTTCTCTTCTAATAAGTAGAGCTATGACTACGACACACATATTCATTAGAAATACGTCTAATGGCATTTAATAAAAAAGTCTCTACTTAATTAATAGCAAGATTATTGATCTATGGATTAATAAATAAAAATTAAATTGAGATTCTATCAAGCATCAATACATCTTGAGCTTGGATTGTATCGCTCTTATCTTCATCTTCGGGGTCTTTATAAGATTCAATTTCAGCTTGAATTTTTCTCTTATAAACTCCCTTAATATAATCAATTTCTCTTCTTTCTTTATTAAGTATTGAAAATGGTGATCTTTTTAAGTTCATAACAATCTCCCTAAAAATTAGTTTTGATTAGCTCCAGTTTTTGTCAGATTCAACAAAGCTATCCAATGTTTGTTGATTTCTGATTTCTTCCTCAAGAAGTTCATCCTCTGATCTTTCTTCAAGATCAGATTTATAATCTTCTTTTAGTTTGGATTTGGTAGACATTTGCTCATGACGACTATAACTATGTTCTAACTAGTCAGACATGCCATCCGACTTATAAATATGTACGGTTTGAGGTACTCACATATACGGATAAAGGATCAACAATTGAATTTGAATATGGTTAAAATACATAGGAATTTTGGGCAGTTTGGATAATACAAATTTACTTCTTGCGGACCGTGATTTTGTTTGGCAAGATTAGTAACCGACTTCAAAATTGGTACATCAATATAAGATGTTCCCCTTAATGGCCAGATAAAACTGAAGGAATAATAGTCTGGGATTTCCAAATTTTTCTTTCGGTTTAGCTATTAAAAAGCTCCTACACACATACTTATAGACAATGAAAATTTTTAAGAGGCTCAGGTCGCTGCCGGGCGATTCTCTGGACGTTATTCGCCGCACTCCGCCACTTGTTTTTGCAATGGCTGTTTTATCTCTCGGAGGATTTATAGGTGCCTCCACGGTTCTTGTGAGAGGGTTCAAAACGGTTGAGAATACTATCACTGTTACAGGTGCAAGTACTGAAAGTTTTGAGAGTGATATCGCAAAATGGTCAGTTCAGGTAAAGACTTCAGGGAAAACTCAGATTGACTCATTTACCAAGCATAAGCAGTCAATTTATAAGACAATGGAATTCCTTAAAGCCAATGGAATTGAGGACAGCGTAAAGCAGGATGTTTATCTTGGACCTGCGAGTATCAGTGAATATAAAACAAGGAATCCTAAGACTAATGAAATTATTAGAACTGAATGGATTACTTATCAGAATATTGAGATTGAAAGTAGGGATGTTTATAACATCCAGAAGACTCACAGTCAGATAACAGAATTGCTTGGGAAAGGGGTAAGGGTAAAACCAAGCCGTCCTGAATTCACCTATTCAAAGCTGGCTGATAAACGTGTTGATATGCTTGCCAAGGCAGCAAAGGATGCAAGAGTTAGGGCTGAAGCCATTGCTCTTCAGGCAGGCTCTGAAGTAGGTGGTTTAAAGAGAGTGAATACTGGAGTTTTTCAGATAACTGTTCCGAATTCCACCAAGGTAAGTAGTTGGGGATCTTATGACACCACTACTATCAAGAAAGACATCACTGCGGTTATGGGAGTAACTTTTGCTGTTAAGAAGTAACTTAGGAAGTCTTCTTTTTGCCTTTAAGAATCATCAATAAAGGCAGACCAATAAGCATCAGACTCCCATCAATTAATAAAAAAGTATTAAGGGTCATTTATCCATTTCTTCGGGGGTATCCCAATTTAGGGGTATCCCTTTTTTAATTGGTTCTTTTTTCATATTATCCATCTCATTTCTGATTTTGTTGTAGTAGGCCAACTCCTCTGGATCATCAGAACCGAGACCATAATTCATGGTCGCTGCAAGATAAATTCTGTGCATCCGGTATGAAGATAGTGCCATGATTAAATATTAGGAAAATGGATATGGTCGAAAATCATTTATTTTAAACCTAACAATAGGCTCTCCTAATTTAATATATTTTGATGCTAATTTTTGATCATAATTTTTTAAATCTGTCTTACTTATTTTTTTTGATAATTTTCTTTTCCAAGAACAAATATTTTTAATGCCCAATTTTTCACCAATTATTAATTTTAATTTATTCTCATAAAATTTTTTCTTAAATTCATAAGGTTGCATTTCAACGTGAGCATCTATCCACTCTTTGTGAAGAGCAATAGAAATATTATCTCTTTCAAGACTATTTGGGATCAATTTCTCATCAAAAATTTGAGAATCAATAACTTCTTTTATTTCATTTAATTCATTATTTTCCAGAGATTTAATATCTTTTTTTATCGAAAGTTTTGAATTGATTGAAAATTTTGATAATTTTTCAAAAATTTGTGGATAATCTTTTTCAAAATTTTTCTTATCAAATTTTTCAACTGGTTTTGATTTCTCGAAAGAACATATTCCCTCAATGTTTTGACAGCTTGTTTTATTAAAAGATTTTAGTTTTAAACTTGCTAATTCTTTTCTAATTTTTATTTTTTGGAGATCAATTTTTAATTTAAGTAAATCTTGATGTATATCTTCAGATTCAGAACAAGAATTTATTTCTTCGCCATTATCTTCAATAGCAGAAAGTTTTTCAAGCAAATTCTCATTGTTTAATTCTGCTTCTAAATTTTTGTTGATTTTTTTTGTTAAATCTACATAAGGTTTAATTCCATCATCGCCATAAATAAACCATTCACCATGAATTCTAAAATTAGCAAGTCTTTGATGAACTATTGATTCAAGAGTCGAATCTGATGCATATGTTTTAACTTCATCGAGAACAATTATTTGACGAGGGTTCCCAGTTTGATGTTCCTTTCTGCGATCAATAGATGATCTACCTTCTTCATTACCTTTAACTCTGCCAATTTTTACATATGGCCCGCTTGGATTTCCAAAGAGATCTTTTTCAGTCATAAAGTAAACATAACCGATATTATTTTTAGAGTTTCCAGATTGTTCTTTCAAATTCAAGAAAAATAATTACTTTAAATTATATTATTTCTAAAATTCTTAATTAGTAAAAATTTTTTAAATGAGACTTAGAAAGTGTTTCCCTATTTCATAAGCTAATTTGACAGGAACAGCATTTCCAATTTGAGTATATTTTGGTAATTCTCTATCAAAAATAGATTCTCTAGGATTCCCAGCTCTTCTTATTCCACCAGTAGTCCTTTTACCTGCAAATAAATACCAATCAGGAAATGTTTGTAATCTTGCCCATTCTCTGACTGTTAATGATCTGGGTTGAGAAAAATGAACAAAATCATCTGCTAAAGAACAAGCAGTAATATTTGGACCTTTTTCATTCCATTTTTTTGGAAGAACCCTTTGTGCAAATTTCTTAGTTTTATATGTATCAGGAATCGCGCCGTTATTTTTAATCATGTAATCGAATCTATTAAGAACGGATTCTTTGTGATTACTATATTTATGTTCATTTAATTGATCTCCTTTGTTAAGGGATTCGCCACTAAATTCATTCGATCTAATAAGTTTTTGCCAATTTGATTTAGGTTCAGAAAGATAAATATCTGTACTTCCACCATTCTCATAAGATTGATCAATTAAATCTGATAATACATCTTCTAAGTTTGGGTAATCATTCGTAGGATTTGGTAAAAAACCTCCTTCAAGTGCGTCTGGAGATATATTCTTCTTTTTAAGAAGTTTTCTTTTTATTCCGATTATTAATATTCGCGGACGATTTTGAGGGACTCCATAATCCTTCGCATATACAAGTTTTGATTTAACTTCATACCCTTTGAGATTTCTAAAGGTCTCTAAAACATCCTTAAATATTTCTCCTTTAATTCCAGATTTTGTCCAGCGAGATCTTATTAAACCCTCTACATTTTCGAAGAGAAATATTTTTGGCTGAACTTTGTGAATAAAATAAGCCATATCTTGATAAAGATGATTTGAAGGTAATTGTTCTTTATCAACTGAATAAGATCTTCTTATTCCGATACCGGAAAAACCTTGGCATGGAGGTCCTCCAGTAACAAGATCAACTGTATCTTTTTTAAAATCCCTTCCAAACTCCTCTTTAAGTTTGGTGAAAAAATTTGAAAAAAATTTCTTATCCTTAACAACTTCTTTTATATCTTGGGAATAAAAATTTCTTCTTAAATGGGGATAATGTTCATCCCTATTAATAAGATAGGTTTCTAAAGCATCTTTATTTAACTCATTTACATATAGGGGAAAAAAACCGGCTTTTTCCAGTCCAAGTGAAAGCCCCCCGCATCCAGCGAATAAGTCAATAAAAGTAGGAGTATTTTCAGAAAGAAGTTTTATTGTTCTAAGTAATTATGATTTTTATTATGAAGCTTTTGAATGTGAATTTCGACAGTCTGAATTGAAATGAAAAAATAATAAAGATGGTTTTTAAATTTTTGGAATGTTTTAAAAAGTCTTTATTCGAGATTGCAATTTTTCAGCTAATTCTGAAAATGTGATCATAAAGTTTTCTATATAATCTAATTTATTAATATTGTCTGATACATCTACACGACTAGATCCACTTGAAATTTTACTTTTAAGTTCTTCTTTTTCTCGCTCAATCTCGGGACCAAAACAAACCATCTGTATATTGTTATTTTTGTAGTCCTCAATAATTTGTACTCCAATATCTCCAAGATTTTTTGAAGATGCACTTAGGCCATTTCCAGTGACAGCATATTTTTTGGCTCCAGTTTTCAGTTCACTAGTAACTAGTCTTGCTCTATCATTACTTGAGAATTGAACTGCCATAAAAATATCAACATCTAAATCTTTGTAGTCCTCTACATAAGGAAAAACGAAATCAGTATCTGATCCTTTTTTAGATTTATGTTGTGCCTTATAGTCAATTTTTTCTTTGAGTCCAATTACGTCAAAAATAGTCTTTGTGAAATCTTCTCCTGCTATTCCTGCATTTGCTTTATTGGATTGCCCCCCTGATTCAGTAATTATTCTTGTGATTATTGCATTAAGTCTTAACTTAGCAATATCGCTTATTAAAGTATTTGATAGAAAATTTGCAACTTTAAAACATTCAGGATGATATTCTTCAAGATCTTTTTTATTGATCAAAGTATTCAATAAATCATAGTAAATACGTGTTTGAACCAGGTTATTTATTCTCTGAATCTCTGTAGTGTAATTGTTTAATCTTTGATCAAGTTCGGAAATATCTTTATTTTTTAAAAAATTACTTCTCAAAGAAAGAAGTTTTGCTCTTCTCTCATCGTCATAGATATTTCTAACTCTTTTAATAGAGCCTTTTTGTCCCTGAAATTTATCTTTCAAATAAAAATAAAGTTCATTTGCAGATGTCAACCATTCATCAGTATCTAGTTTTCTAATAAGTTCATCCATATTTTGCCTGCTATTAAAAGTCGAATTTGAAATTTTTCCTTTAATAGTGAAACCTTAATATTAAAAAAGATATTAAAGCAGAATTACTTTATTGTCGATATGACTGGTTTTTACTAACTGAAAATATTTTTACTTTATAAAATTTTTAATCTTCATAATGACCTTGTAGAGAAATCATTTCCCTTACCAAGAGTGAAGCATTTAAATAAGAAATAATTATGCTCTAATTTATGCTCTAATTTATGCTCTAATTCGTTAGTAATTAGTGATTATAAATTTATTTATTCTTTCTTAATTCTTTAAAAGCTTTGCGGTAGATTGCTTTCGGGCTATGCCCTCGTCGGGACTTGAACCCGAGACCTCTCCCTTACCAAGGGAGTGCTCTACCGCTGAGCTACAAGGGCAATTTTAAAGTGGGCCGGGTTGGATTTGAACCAACGTAGGCAGAGCCAGCGGATTTACAGTCCGCCCCCTTTAACCACTCGGGCACCGACCCCCACTATTTGAACTTATCAGTTAATGGACACTTTTTGTGAAAATGTTTTGGTTTTTTTGTTTCTTTCTAGATAGCATTTGTAAAGAAAAGGTTTAATTGACGATGAATATCTTATTGATAAATGGGCCAAATCTAAATCTTTTGGGTACTAGAGAACCTGAAATATATGGACATAAAACATTGAGTGATATAGAAAAAGATTTAACTAAAGTTGCTAAAGAAAAAAGTATTAATCTTGAATGTTTTCAAAGTAATCATGAGGGAGAAATAGTAGATAAAATTCAGGATTCTGTAAAAAGTGTCCAAGGTATTCTCATAAATGCTGGCGCTTTTACTCATACCTCGATTTCTATTCGTGATGCTTTAATTGGATCAAAAATTCCCTTTGTAGAGTTACATATTTCAAATATTTTCAGTAGAGAGGATTTTCGTAAAGAATCTTTTCTTACAGATAAAGCTATAGGAATAATTAGCGGCTTTGGCATATCAAGTTATTCCCTAGCTCTTGAAGGAATCATTGGATATTTAAGTAGTAAAGATTAAATGCTAGTCGATTTTAAAAGGCCTTCTTCTCATATTAAATATTTATCTTCATTAACCTCAGATGAGTGGATCAACCTCGCATTATCTAATCCAATAGATATTCTTATTGACCATGCTCATTGTGAAAGAAAAGCAGCAGGAGTAGCTGTTCAATTGATGTTCAGATATCCATCAGAGCCAAATCTGGCAGAAGTTCTAAGTCCAATTGCAAGAGAGGAATTAGAGCATTTTGAAAAAATACTTTATTTTTTAAAGGATCTTGGATATTCTCTTAAGGCTTTAAAACCGCCTCCATATGGAGCTGAGCTGGCTAAGAATATAAGAAAGGAAGAGCCCAATAGAATGCTTGATAGTTTCTTAATCGCAGGACTTATTGAAGCAAGAAGTCATGAAAGATTAAGCTTGCTTGCTCTTAATTCTGAAGATAAAACGTTTCAAGCCCTTTATGAGTCTCTGCTTGAGAGTGAGGCAAGACATTTTGGAGTTTATTGGAAACTAGCGCAAACTAAATTCTCTAAAAATCAAACTTTCATAAGGTTAGAGGAATTATCAAAAATTGAGTCAGAAATTCTTGCTGAAACGTTCATTATGCCAAGGGTTCATAGCTAGAAATAACAAAATTAAGAATGTTAATAAAAAAATTTTTAACAGTATTTAAAGGTTATAAAAGTGATTCGGCATCATTAACCATAGTTGGTGTAGGACCCGGAGATCCATCGCTTTTAACAATTGCTGCTGTGGATGCAATAAAAAAAGCGAAAGTTATAGTTTTCCCAATATCAGATGATAATAAAAAGAGTTTCGCTGCGGAAATAGTCAAGAAGTACACCAAATTTAAAAAAAATATTCCTATCATCTTTCCAATGGCTAGGAAGGATTTTGATCCAGATGAAATATGGTCTAATGCTGTAGAAAAAATTGTGAAATTTATACAAAATGGCGAATCAGTTGTTTTACTTTGTCTTGGAGATACTTCACTATTTGCAAGTTCTTCTAATATTTTGAGGTTAATAAAAAATAATCATGCTGAAATTATTACCAAAACAATACCTGGTATTTCCTCTATTTCAGCAGCAGCAGCTTTGAATGATTTTGATTTGGTAAAAAAAGGCGAGACATTGATCATCAAAGAATGCCCTTCTTCAGAATCTGAATTAACAACCCTAATTAGGGAAAGTAAGGTAAATAAAACGGTATTGGCAATTATGAAAGTTGGCAAAAGATGGAATTTAGTCAGGGAAATTTTAAAAAAAGAGGATATTATCAATACATCATTAATAGCCTTAAGTGTTGGGATGCCTGATCAAATTATTCAATATGCATCACAATATAAAAAGGAATTTATGCCTTATTTCTCTTTGATTTTGATAAGGTTCGATTAATGAATAAAAAAGAAAAATTTGTTGAAAATCAATTTACATGGCCAATATGTAAGGATCTATTATTTCTTGTTATTGAAGATAAGGTTAGTGACGTATTTGTTTGTGAATTAGTTTGGGAAAGACTTTTTTATACTAAAGAAATATCTATAAATGATTGGTCTTTTAGTGCATTAACTCCTTCTTATTGGTCAGAAAAATTTGAAAAAGCACCCCAAATCATTTCAGAGCGACCAGCCTCAGTACATTTGACTCGATCAATTCCAAAAGACTATAAACAGGGATTGAAAAATTTTCTTAATTTTAAAGGTTATAAAATTAATGAACTCTATCCAAGAAGAACTAGAAGAGCGACGGCAGTAAATTGGTTGATTTATTGGGCGATTGAAAATGATTGTTTTTCAAAAGATAGTGGATTAATGCCAAGTCCTAGTTCACCCCCTGTTAATCCAGTTAAAGGACATTTTGGCGATCCAGAAATTAAATAAGTTTTTTTGAAAAAGGTAAATGATTCTATTAAAGGTATAGTTGTAATGAATACTACTTTCTTTGGAGAGAAGAATTGATTCTTCCTACAATAGCAATTATCGGAAGACCTAACGTTGGGAAATCTACCTTAGTTAATCGTCTTTGCCAAAGTAATGATGCAATAGTATTTGATAAGCCAGGTGTTACAAGAGATAGAACTTATCAAAATGCTTCATGGGGAGGTAAGGAATTTCAAATAGTTGATACTGGAGGTTTAGTTTTTGATGATGATAGTGAATTTCTCCCAGAGATAAGGACACAAGTTTTCTTAGCTCTAGAAGAGGCTTCACTCGCTTTACTAGTGGTAGATGGGAATCAAGGCATTACTGATGGTGATTTATCAATCGCAAAATGGTTAAGAAACTCAAGCTGTAAAACAATTGTTGCTGTTAATAAATGTGAATCGACTACTCTAGGAATATCCCTAGCTTCAGAGTTCTGGAAATTAGGATTGGGCGAACCTAACCCTGTTTCAGCTATTCATGGTTCAGGTACTGGAGATCTTTTAGATCTCGTTATTGGTGAACTTCCTGAAAATAATATTCAGGATGATGAAGAAAAGATAATGATGTCTATTATTGGTAGGCCTAATGTTGGTAAATCTAGTTTGTTAAATTCAATCTGTGGAGAAAAAAGAGCAATAGTTAGTGATATTAGTGGTACGACAACTGATTCAATAGATACGCTCATTAAAAAAGGTGATAATCATTGGAAAATTATTGATACTGCAGGGATTAGAAGAAAGAAAAATGTTAAATATGGCACTGAATTTTTTGGTATTAATAGGGCTTTTAAATCTATAGATAGAAGTGATGTTTGTGTTTTAGTTATAGATGCTATAGATGGAGTAACTGATCAAGACCAGAAGCTGGCTGGGCGCATAGAAGAACAAGGCAGAGCTTGCATAATTGTTGTTAATAAATGGGATCTTGTAGAAAAAAATAGTTCAACAATTTATCAAGTAGAAAAAGAACTTAGATCTAAACTTTATTTTTTACATTGGTCAAAAATGATTTTTACATCTGCCCTAACTGGTCAAAGGGTTGATAATATTTTTGAGCATGCTCTTAATGCTGTAAATCAACATAGAAGAAGAGTTACAACATCTGTAGTTAATGAAGTACTTAAAGAATCAATCAGTTGGAAAAGTCCTCCAACGAAGAGAAGTGGAAAGCAAGGTAGGCTTTATTACGGTACTCAAGTAAAGAACAAACCTCCCACTTTTACTCTTTTTGTAAATGACCCTAAATTATTCGGAATAACTTATAGAAGATACATTGAAAAACAAATTAGAGTAAATTTAGGCTTTGAAGGCACGCCCCTCATTTTACTTTGGAGAGGGAAACAGCAAAGAGCTTTAAATAAAGAAGTCGAAAGAGAAAATATTGAGTTAATTCAAAAAGATTAATGAATTTGCTAACCAAATTTTCTGTTGGTCAATACGTTCATGGTAATAGAAGTTGGCTAAGAATTATAGATAGTAGATTAAAAATAATTATCGTAATGATATTTTTAATCACTCCAATCTGGGCAGGTCCAATATGGAGATTGAGTTTAGTTGGTTTTTTACTGTTAATTACTTTTTTAAGTTTATTGCCATCTAGAGTATGGTGGCGATCATTATTTTTTCTCTCATGCTTGTCACTTTTAATTGGATGTATATCAATTCTTGCCTCTTCTGATATTCAATCTCTTGATGGCTACTTGAGAAATCCCAATGAGTTGCAAGTAGTACTGGAAAGACAAAAAGAATGGAATATTTTGCAAATTCCTTCGCAGAAGATATTGTTTATTAATTTTGGTCCCTATAACTTATCAAGAAAAGCCTTTGAACTAGGAATAAAAACCTCCACTTTGATATTTACCGTTATTCATAGTGTGAATTTGATGCTTTTAACCACATTGCAGGAAGACATTGTATGGGGATTAAGTTGGTTCATGTATCCATTAAGAAAGATTGGATTGCCAACTAGTAAGTGGCTGTTTCAGTTGTTAATTGCATTACGTTTTATTCCTCTAGTGCAGGAAGAACTTCAAAATATCATTAAATCAGTGTCAGTTAGATCAATAAATTTTCGAAATTTAGGATTAAAGAAATCTTTTAATGTTTTGTTAATCTTAGTGGAAAGGTTATTTCAAAATATATTTCTGAGAATTGATCATGGAGCAGAATCATTACTCTCAAAAAAAAATATTATTATTAAAACCAATAGATTTAGAACTCTTTATCCTTCAAAATCGCTCAATGTAATTGTTAATACATTATCGATTTGTTTTATTTGCATAGCAATTTTTCTTAGAAAACTGTATGGTGCATTATAAATAACACAATATTTAGGTTTGAGTTCTGAGCGTTATTTAAACCATCCAACATTTGGTATGTTGTACCAAGTCTCTCCTGGAAATGATGGGAGAGATATTTATGCGACTTTATATGCTCAAAAAATGTTTTTTTTGGTAGAAGTTAGACAGAGAGAAGTTTTTTTTGAAGTTATACCTTACTTAGATGCTCGTAATCAGGCGGAATTAAACCTTCAAAAAGCTAGAAGAAAAGGATCTGAAGAACTATCTAAATGGGAGAATTTATTTACGCAAACTTTCTTATAAAATGTGAACCCTGCAAATTATTTAGAAATAAAAAATAAAATACCTTCAGATGTAAATATTCTTGCTGTCAGTAAAGGATTTAAAAGTCAAGAAATCAAGACTATTCAAAATATAGGTCAGAACGATTTTGGTGAAAGTAAGGTTCAAGAGGCGCTTGAAAAACAATTAACCTTAAAAGATCATGAACAAATAAATTGGCACTTTATTGGAAGAATACAAAGTAATAAAATAAGAAAAATAGTTCAAAATTTTAAATACATTCATTCAGTAGATTCATTTGAAAAGTTGCAAAAGATTTCTAATATTTCATGTGAAGAGAAGAAAAATCCATTAATAATGTTGCAGGTTAAGTTCAGTGATGACCCAACTAAAGGAGGCTTTAATCCTGAATTTTTAATAATGAAATGGAGAGAAATTCAAGAGATGAAAAATATTTCATTAACCGGTTTGATGACTATCAATCCTAAAGGACTTAGCTCTAAAGAAAATTCAGGATTGTTCAAAAAATGTCGTGCTCTCGCTGATTCACTGCAACTTCCAGATTGTTCAATGGGGATGTCTGGTGATTGGGAGGAAGCTATTGACGCTGGATCTACTTGGTTAAGATTAGGATCATTGATTTTTGGAGGTAGATCCTAATTAGTTATTTTTTTATAAAAATCTTATCTATAAACTTGCAGTTAAGTTCAACTAACGTTATTTAAGTATAGGTAGTTTATTCATTTAAAAAATGAATCTATTACTTAAGGTTCTTAAACCTTAGTAATCAATTTCAAGAGGATTTAAAAGGTGTCACTTATTTCTAGATTAAAGGCAGTAGTTGCAGGGGATGAGTATCTCGATGATGATTTTGATGAGTTGGATTATGCTTCAGAGGATGAATTAAATGATATTAATAATTTCAAACAAAATCCAAAGAATGCAAATGCCCTTGCAAATTCTAATCCATTCGATTTTATGAATAACAACAGATCATCAAAAGTAGTTGGTATGCCTGGAATCTCAAATTCATCCTCAGAAGTAAGCTTAATGGAACCAAGAAGTTTTGATGAGATGCCTCAAGCGATACAAGCATTAAGAGAAAGAAAAACTGTAATACTCAATTTAACTATGATGGATCCTGATCAAGCTCAAAGAGCGGTTGATTTTATTGCTGGGGGCACATATGCAATTGATGGACATCAAGAGAGAGTCGGTGAAAGTATTTTCCTTTTTGCTCCAAGTTGTGTAAATGTAACTAGTTCTTCCCCAGAAGAAGCTTCTCCTTCTTCTGTATCTACAGAAAACACACCACAATATAGTTTGGGCAAAAATACTACTCCTGAACCAGCATGGGGTAATTCTAAATTAAGTGCTTATTCATGATTAATCTGTGACAGATAAAATTGCGGTAATTGGTTTTGGAAATATTGCAAGTGCTATAGTTACTCCTCTATTAGATAACAAATTAATTCAGCCAGAGAATGTTTTTTGTATTGTAAATACAGAAAAAAGTTTAGAAAAAATAAAAAATAATTATAAACATAATATAAACGTTTATAAATCAGGTTCTAAAGATTCAAAAATAATTTGGGATTGTCAATATAAACTTCTTTCGATAAAACCCCAACAATTAAATGACATAAGTGAGGCCCATGATATAAAAAATAAGGACAATTTAATAGTTTCTATTCTTGCCGGAGTTTCAATAAATAGACTTGCTCAAAAGTTTCCTAATCATAAATGTGTGAGAGTGGTTACAAATATTCCAATAACTATTGGAAAAGGTTTAACAGGGATTTCTTGGGGAGAAAAAATTACAGAAGATCAGAAACAATTTACAAAAAAATTATTTGAAAATACTAGTAAAATTTATGAATTTACTGAAGATTACCTTGATATATTTTTAGCTTTAACTTCATCAGGTCCTGCAATTATTGCCTTAATTATAGAAGCATTAAGTGATGGAGGATTAAGCGGGGGATTACCAAAAATAATTTCAGAGGAACTTGTTATGGAAATGATACTAGGGACTATTTTTCTAATAAAGGAAAATAAACTTACTACTTCCGAGCTTAAAAATTTAGTAACCTCTCCAGGTGGAACAACTATTTCTGCTTTAAGGGTTTTAGAAAAAAAGAGTGTAAGGTCAGCATTAATTGAATCAATAGTTTCAGCTAGTAATAGAAGTAAGGAGTTTCGTTAGGTTTTTGAATTATCTTTTAAGTTCATATAAACTTTTTCAAGTGAATTTATATTTTTAGTAATTGTGTATCTCTGAAGTATACGTTCTCTAGCTTTCTCTCCAAGATCTTTTGTAAATGAAGGATGTTCTACAAGAATTGGGATTATAGTTTTTAATTGTGCAGCCACATTATCAGTTGAAATTACTATTCCTGCTCCGTTGTCTAAAACTTCACCATCAGCTCCGGCATCTGTAGCTACACAAGCAGTACCAGCGGACATTGCCTCTAAAAGTGATAATGATAAACCTTCTACTAAGCTTGGTAAGAAAAAAACTTCTGCTATTTGCATTATTGCTATCCTAGTTTCTAAATCTAATTCGACACCCCACCAAATTAATTTCTCATTACCAAGGTTAGAAAAACTATTTTCAAGTGTTGGCTTCATTGGTCCATCCCCAACAATAACTAATTTGCAATTTTGAGTTTTTGTTTGGCGCCAAGAACGTAAAAGTGCCTCGATATTTTTCTCATTTGCAATCCTTCCCATATATAAAAAGATTCTTTCATTTCCAAGTTTGCTTTTAACCTGATCATATTTTTTACTTTTTTCGCAAAAAGGTTTCCAAATATTTTCGTCAACGCCGTTTGGAATAACTATTTGTTTTTTTGTAGGTACTCCTAATTTCTCAAGAACATTTTTTTGAGGTTCAGAAAAAATAATTATTTTATCGAACTTTGCTAAAGAGGGAGCATAAAGCTGATATGTTAATTGTTGAGTGCTCGCAGTTAGATTTCTATTTTTTGCATCAAATGGTGGATGAAATGTTCCTATAAGAGGAACATTAATTTGATTACAAAGTTCTGGAAGTCTAAAGTCTAAAGGAGATAAAGTTAGGCTTGCATGTACTATGTCCGGTTTTAATCTTTCCAATGATAGTCTTAGCTCTTTTTCTGCCCTTGGCGAAGGTATTGTATAAACTTGAGATTTAATTAAATATGGGAGACTTACATCAGGATCATTTGCAAGAAATAATGGGTTTGATGAATTTGAACTAGAGGGATTATCGAAATGAATAAAACTAATTTTATGCCCTCTGGCCTTTAATTCCTTAGTAGTTGAATTACCGTAAGTTACATTTCCACAAAAAGGGGATTTTTTCCCCAACCAGGCAATATGAACCACATTAATTGAATTAACTATTTATTAAGTTAACAGGCAAAGGCGCCATGATCATATTTTTTAAATTTTTTAATGCTTGATGAAAAGGCTAACTATATATTTCTCTCAACATTTTTAGTGAAGATAGATCCTTCTCTAATTGAGTAGAGATCCATGTCTCAATAATAAATAATATTTTAAGCCAGACTTTTTTGGGACCCAACAACTCTCCATTAGATTTTATGGGTAATTCTGGAAAAAGAAGTCTCTGTAATAGAGCAACTTCAGATGCATTTATTTTTAGATTACTTTGAGGATCTTCTATGGATGAAAACCCTTCACTTGGCAAATAACAACAACTCCATTCCCAATTTCCTAAAGGTGGAATAATAGGTTCTCCAGTTTTACAACAATGATGAACTGGTAAATTAATACCCCCGATGGCTAATAGATGGATTAAAGATTGAATACTCATTGAGAGCATTTTAATATCTTCTTCTTGAGACTCTTCATATAAATAAATCCTATCAAGATGTGCAAGAACGCAAGATAAATAGTCTTGTTGCTTGTCATTATTACCTACTAATAAAAATGTTAATTCAGTTATTGCTTGTGCGGCAGCAAGACATTCAATATTTTTCCCTAGACCAGAATAGCTTTTTAATATTTTAATTTGACGCACAGATTTAAGATTTCTTTTCCCAAAAATCTGCAGACTTAAATATGTTAAAGGAGTAGCTGCGGCAAGACTACTTTTAGGACGCCTAGCACCGGGTACAGCTAATCTAACAATCCCTTGCTCATCTGTAAGGATAGTTATTAATCTATCATTCTCGCCTAATGGAGAAGCTTTAATACAGAGACCTTTTAGTCTGCACTCACCAGAACCAGACATTTAAATAACGTTTACTTCTTCAAAGATTTCACAAAAATTGGAAGTCCCCACGCAACTAATTCCATTATCAAACAAATCAATTACTTGCGTCAGTTTATTTATGCCACCTACAACTTTGATGTGATTTTGAGAGCCAGTTATTTTTAATATTTCCGCTACATCATTTAATGAAATAGGAGGTCCAAACCCGTCTCCGATTTGAAAATTTTTTATTCCTAATTCTAAAGATATTTCTATGGCATTGTACAAAACTTCTTTTTGTAGTTTTGATTTATTTATGATTATTGAAACTGGTAATCCAGATAATTTAACTTGCTCAATTTCAGCAGCGAAAGTTTCTAAATTTCTTTTAGATAAATTGATAAAGTTTGGGATATATTCAATTCCTTTTGCACCCTTATCTTTTGCAAAACAAACTAATTCTTCAATAAATGAAACTGGTAAATCTGCTAAAGGGTAAGAAATAAGTGCGTTTATATCCGCACTGTAATTACCTAAACAGTTTTTAAGATCAGTTAAATAATTTAGTGAAGTAGAAATATTTTTGATATTGTATTTTCTTATTAAATCGCAATTCACAAAGAAATCTTCCCATGATAAATAAGGGTTAATAATAATCGCATGAATTTTCTCGTTTAATTCATATTCAATATTGGGCATTTAAAACTTATTTTGATTGAATCAGTCCATAACCTCCATGATTCCTTTTATATATAACTTGAAGTTCATCATTTTTCTTGTTTCGAAAAACATAAAAATCATGATCAATTAGATCTAATTGTTTTCTTGCTTCGTCTGATGACATTGGAGTCATTTCAAAGTATTTATTTTTAATAGATGGCTCAGGCAGACTTGCTTCAGTTCCTTCTTTAAATAAAGCTTTATCTAAAAAATTTGATTCCATACTTTCAATTGGTAAAGAATCTTTATTTTTAAATTGTTTATTATGAATTGTTTTATTGTTTCTTTCTTTGTATTTGCGTAATTTTCTACAAAGTTTATTTGAAACTAAATCAATGCTTGAGTATAGATTTTCAGTTTTTTCTTCAGCTCTAATTACGGTACCATTTGCAAAAATAGTAACTTCTGCAGTTTGGAACGAAACTCTTGGATTCTTTTCAATTGAAAGGTGTATGTCAGCTTCTTTAACGATATCCTTATAATGATGTGTTGCTTTTTCTATCTTTGCCTCAGTATATTCTTTTAATGCTCCAGTGAGCTCAAGATTCTTTCCATGGATTAAAATTTTCATAACAAATCTAAAAATATTTACTTACTTACTAAATCTACTTAAATATGGAAAATAGAACAGCAATAATTAAACAACCTGATAATATTTCTTCTTTTAATGATGTTTATAAATTACAAAAAGAATATCAGGAGGCATTGATCTTAGATAACTCTAACCCTGATTTTATTTGGATAGGTGAGCATCAACTCTGTTATACACTTGGGAGAGGATCTAATTACGATAATTTACTATTTTCTCTGAATGATGCTAATTATGATGTTTTTAAGATTGATAGAGGCGGTGAGGTAACTTGTCATATGCCGGGACAATTAGTAACGTATTTGGTTTTAGATTTAAAAAATTTTTATAAAGATTTAAATTGGTACTTAAGAAAAATTGAAGAAATTATTATAAAAATCCTTGGAGCTTTTAATATAAATTGTCACTCTAGAAAAGGTTTTACTGGTGTTTGGATAGGAAATAAGAAAATCGCATCAATTGGAATTGGGTGTAAAAGATGGATTACGATAAATGGATTTTCAATCAATATTGACTGCGAATTAGAAAACTTTAATAAAATTATTCCTTGCGGAATAGAAAATTGTCTTATGGCAAATATGATTGATTACAACAAAAATTTAAATATTCAAGAAGTCAAGAGAATTGTTAAAAAAACCATCGAGGAAGAATTTAATTTTGATTTTATATCAAAATAGAAATTAAAATTTCAAAATTAATTTAATATGGGCGATTTAGCGTATTGGTCTGCAGCCAAACCTCTTTCTAAAAAAAATAAATTTGCCAAAAATAGAGATTTTATTAAGAACCTTGATCATATAGATCAAATTTGGGAAAAATTAAAATTTAAATGTGGTGATGCTTTAGCTGTTTGCGATTTAAGAGGGAAATACAAAGAAAAATTTTCTTATTCTGAGC
>QCBK01000015.1 GCA_003281635.1 Prochlorococcus sp. AG-347-G22 | reverse complement strand
TAATACTTTATCTACATCTTTTGCTTCATAACCGCTACCAAGAGCGATCCTATTTCTTCTTGAGGGGTGAGCGGCAAGAACTTCTGGTTTTTGTTTCTCCTCAAGAGTCATTGACGAGATCATAGATTCTATTTTCTTAAGTTGATCTTCTCCATCTTTTATCATCCCTTCATCTATTTTATTCATTCCAGGAATCAATTTAATCAATCCACCAAGTGAACCCATTCTTTTAATTAATCTCATTTGCTTTACAAAATCATTGAAATCAAAAGTCGCTTCTTGAAGTTTCTTTTGCATCACTTCTGCATCAGCAAGTTCAACTTCTTTTTGTGCTTTTTCAACAAGTGTCAATACATCGCCCATGCCTAAAATTCTGCTAGCCATTCTCTCTGGATGAAATGGTTGCAGTGCCTCTATTTTTTCTCCTACACCTATAAATTTGATTGGTTTACCACTTATTTTTCTTATTGATAAAGCAGCTCCGCCTCTTGAGTCACCATCCAACTTAGTTAATATCGCCCCTGTGATTCCTACTTTTTCATGAAATGACTTTGTTAAGTCTGCAGCTTCTTGCCCAATCATTGAATCAACGACAAGCAAAACCTCATCAGGATTAGAAACTTCTTTTATTCGGACCATTTCATTCATCATGGAATCATCAATCTGCAGTCTTCCTGCGGTATCAATAATTATCGAATTAAAATCATTTTCACTAGCAAAATTCAATGCTTCCTTTGCTATTTCTTCTGGTTTGCTATTTTTTTCTTTAGCTGAAAAAACTTCTAATTCATATTGACTTCCCAATGTTTTAAGCTGCTCAACAGCTGCTGGCCGATAAATATCTGCAGCCACCAAAAGAACTTTTTTATCTTTTTCCTTTAAATAAAGTCCCAATTTTCCTGTTGCAGTCGTTTTACCAGCTCCCTGAAGTCCAGCCATCAAAATTACTGTTGGACTATTTTCATTTTCGTTTAATGGAGAATTTTCATTCCCCATGATGTTAATCAATTCTTTATTTACAACTTCTATAAATTTTTGACCGGGGTTTACACCCCTAACTACTTCTTCACCAATAGCTTTATCTTTGACATCTGATATAAACTCTTTTACTACAGACAAACTAACATCTGCATCAAGAAGTGCTCTTTTTACCTCTTTCAAAGCATCGTTAATATTATTTTCACTAATTTTTGCTTCGCCTCTTAAACCCTTTACTGCGTCTTCAAAGCGTGACGAGAGTTCATCAAACATTATTTAAAAGTAATTTTTAACTATTATAAATGATCTTGAAGTTTGTTATTGCAAGCCGCTCACGAAATCAACCAATTTCCATGATTTATTTGAAAAACCCAAAATATATTTAACTTTTAGGGGATTTAATGATGTTTCATTAACAAATTCTCCAGAATTATTTATTATTCTCTCTAGATAATTCAATTCTACTAAAACAACTATCCTAGATGAAGTTTGCGACTCTAAATCAATCTTAAGTATTTGGGAATTAATTTTTTTATAAATTCCCTTTTTGATATCGTTCTGTCTTTCTTCAATTGTTCGATCAATTAAACCTTTACTAACAATCTTAGAAAGGTTAATTTCACTTTTTCCTGCTAAATAATTACTTTTACTTAGAAGCCATCCATTAATTAAATTTCTTATATCTTCCAAAGAAGGTGAAGCTGTATTAAGTTCTTTGAATTCATATGAATTTATTGAAATAGATTTATCCGAAATAGAATTCAATTTACTTGAAGGATTTTTTTTTATTTCTTGAATGATATCTGTCGTAGTGAGCTTTTGATTTTTATCTAAAGCAATTAAAGATTTTTCAGCAATGGATTCGTCCTGAATTGATTTTTTTAAATTATTTCTTAAAAAGCCAATACCAATACCAAATGCAAATAAAATCAAAAACGCATAGATATAAATTAAATAAGATGACCGATTAATAATCTCTTTTTCCTTTAAAAATTCCCCAAAAATAAACTTTAATTCAGCAATTTTTTCAATTAAAAAATTATAAAACTCTATTGGTTTTTTCTTAAAGTATTCCTCATTGAATTCGATTTCTTTGGTCTCAACCTTTTCATAGTTTTGTTTTATGCCGCCAGGCCAAGGCAATCTCCTTTCATCAATATTGCTTAAAGTATCATCAAAATCTTCAGTAGTTTTTATTAAAGATTCCTTTTTTGTTAGTTGGTTCTGAAGATTTGATCTAATTGCAGTTTTATTAGATTTCTTTTCTAATTTTTCAATAAATTCTTGAATTTCCCTATCCTCAAACCAAGAATCTAAATCCACCTCTTTTACGTCAATATCTCTATAGCCAACTAAAACATCATTTTCTAACCAATTTTTACAGAAAATACATATCGCTTCTAACTTATTTCCAGGATAATTATTAAGCCAATCCCGTAAATTCTCATCAGAGCTACTTGAAAACCTTGCAGAAGCCTGATCAATATCAGCTAAAAGCAAGTCTAAACAACCAACTAAAGGCATTGAATCTAAACCGGATAAATTTAGTTTCTTTAAAATTCTCCTAGCTTCAAATAATTTTTCCGGCTTTCTTCTAGTGAAACCAATTGCTGTTAATGATAGAAAAGCTAAAAATCCTGCTTCTAATGACCCTCTTTTTTGTAATTCAAGAAACAAATCAATTTGTTCTTGAACTGTCAAAAATGGCTTAATTTGTTGAAAAAAAGCTTCAAACTCCTGCTGATTTAAATAATCTTTATATTCAGATTTATTATTTCCTTCCAAACCACCTCTTTTGATTATTAAATTTTCCAACATATTTAAGCCTTTTTTGTGAGACTCCTGATCATTTAAATCCCTACTAAGTAGATCTAGAATTCTATAAGGAAGCAAAGCGACCAAATCTTCTTCAAGTTCTTTTCTTATATCTCCAAGCTTTCCCATTCTTTGTAAGAGTTGTATACCTTCCTGTAAAAAGTCTGCCGCGTTCGAATAAGATCTGAGCTGTTGTTCTTGAATTGCAGAGTCTCTGGCTGTTAAAGCAGCCAATAATATTAAATCAGCTTCTCTACTACTTCCTAAAGCTGGAGTTTGTGGAGGCTGCAATGCTTTTCTGGTAATTTTAAAAGCTTCTTTTGGTGAACCCGATTCCCAAAGAAGCATTAAACCTGCCACTTCTCTATTTGAGGTAAAATCCAGTCCAGATATCCCATTCGACAACAAATTTTCATACTCTCTTCTGCTTTCTGGATCTGTAAGTAGATCGGCAGTAAGGCGAAGCAACTCGGATCTTTGGGTTAAAACTTCATAAGTAAAACCTTCATCAGGTGTTTTATCTAACCTTAATTGAAACGACCTTAATATTTCCTCAGAAGTTGCTGAGGGACTTACGCCAATTAAACGAAAATGGTCTAAAGGAAGTTCCAAACAATTATCCTATTGAAATTTCTTAGACAAATTTTATCAAGTTAAAAATTTTTTTCACAAGGTCTTACAGAGTTATTAAAAAAAATAATGAAAATCGCCCTTCACGCCTTAGAATGTTAACAAATCAAAACTTCATTAAGGTATTTTTCTTGGAAACACACGTAGAGAGAATCTCAAATCTTCAAGACATAAAAAAAGCCGAATTAGATCGAGAAACCGGTTTATTTCTTTATGAAGACATGACGCTTGGTCGTAGGTTCGAAGATAAGTGTGCAGAAATGTATTACAGGGGAAAAATGTTTGGCTTCGTTCATCTATATAACGGTCAAGAGGCTATAAGCACGGGAGTTATTGGTGCCATGAAGAAGAAACATGATTGGTTTTGTAGTACCTATCGCGACCATGTACATGCACTAAGTGCGGGTGTTCCCTCTTTTGAAGTAATGAGTGAACTTTTTGGAAAAGCTACCGGTTGTAGCAAAGGCCGAGGTGGATCCATGCATTTATTTTCAAGAGAGCATCACTTACTCGGAGGATATGCATTTATTGGAGAGGGAATTCCAGTTGCTTTAGGGGCAGCCTTTTCAAGTAAATACAAAAAGGAAGTTGCTCATAATAGTACTAGTGATGCTGTAACTGCAGCATTCTTTGGTGATGGGACTTGCAATAATGGGCAGTTTTTTGAATGTTTAAATATGGCCCAGCTATGGAAATTACCCATAATTTTTGTTGTTGAAAATAATAAATGGGCTATTGGTATGGCTCACGATAGAGCTACTAGTAATCCTGAAATCTGGCGAAAAGCTTCTGCTTTTGGTATGCACGGCGAGGAAGTTGATGGAATGGATGTATTAGCAGTTAGAGGGGCAGCACAAAGGGCAATTGAGCGCGCTAGAGCTGGTGAAGGTCCAACACTTTTAGAATGCTTGACTTATAGATACAGAGGGCATTCTCTTGCAGATCCTGATGAATTAAGATCTGAAAAAGAAAAAGAGTTCTGGGGTAAAAGAGATCCTATTAAGAAATTAGCTAAAGAAATCATAGATGGTAAATTCGCAACCGAAGAAGAATTAAAAATTATTGAAAAGAAAATTGATGCAGAGATATCGGAGTCAGTTAAAAATGCCATTGAAGCTCCCGAACCACCTTCACAAGAATTAACTAAATATATTTGGGCAGAAGATTAGGATATTTTTATGTAATTTTTCTAGTTAAATTTCTTAATTTTCTTAGTGCCTTAAGTTCAACTTGTCTTACTCTTTCTCTAGAAACTTCTAATAATCTTCCAATTTCAGCAAGAGTATGCCTTTCATTAGCCTCAAGTCCAAATCTTAATTTGAGAACATGTTGTTCTTGCTCGCTTAAATGGCTTAACCACTTACCAAGTTGCTCTTGATGCATTTTTTGTTCAACTTGATCTAAAGGTTCTTCATTGTTACTATCTGCAATCAAATCACCTAAAAAGCTTCTTCCATCATCACCATTTACTGGAGCATCTAAACTACTTGTAGATAAGGCTTGTCTTAAAACAGAATCCAATTCTTCTACATCAATTTCCATCGCCTCTGCAATTTCAATTCTGCTTGGCATAGCACCAAGTTTATGAGCCAAATCTCTACTAACTTTTCTAATGGAAGCCAACCTTTCACTTAAATGAACAGGTAAACGGATCGTTCTTGATTGACAGGCAATTGCTCTTGTCATGCTCTGTCTAATCCACCAAAACGCATAAGTAGAAAACTTATACCCCCTTGTCGGATCAAATTTTTCAACAGCTCTCTCCAACCCGAGAGAACCTTCTTGCACTAAATCAAGAAGTTCAAGTCCTTTACCTTGATATTTTTTTGCCACACTTACAACTAATCTTAAATTAGCCTTCATCATTCTTTCTTTAGCTCTTCGACCGATTTTTATCGTTCTTTTTTGCTGAGTTGTGAATTCCTTAATTTTTTCATTTAATTGTCCATCTTCTGTAAGAATCATCATTTTCTGGACTTGATTACCCAACTCTATTTCTTCGGCGGGTGTTAATAAAGGGACTCTACCGATATTCTGCAAATACCAACTTATCGGATCATTACTTCTCCTTTTGGGTTGTTCTGCTTGTGTTGGCAATGATGAAACCATTATTTGACCTAATTAGGTATTAAAACTTTCCTATACTTTTTGGAAAATAGCCAAATATTTAATGCGCGCTTCAGATTTCAAGTAATATTTATACATTTATGTGTTTAAAACTATAAATAACTCTCTTAAATTGTTTCTTTCAAGATATTTATCTCGTTTTTATATTTCTTATTAATTTTGACAATTCGTCACCGATAGCAGAAGCATTTGACCCTTTTTTACACTTTGATGCAGCAAATGAATGCAAAAGTACGTATTTAGCAAAAAAATCTGTTGTTATGTTTCTGCAAAAGGTTAAATCAATCGCAGAACTGCCAGCTATAAATCCAGATAATAGATCACCCAATCCAGCTCTAGCAGTCTGAGAATCGGTTCCAAAAAGTTGCCATACTTTTTTATTATCGGCAACTACGCTATTAGCGCCTTTTAATAAAATACTAATGTTAAATTCTTTTGCTGCTTCAAGAGCTAGACCTACATTGGTCTCAGAGTTGATCTTAGGGAATAACCTTCGAAATTCTTTGCTATGTGGTGTAATCCATGTTTTAAATTTTCTCTCTAAAAAGAAATTTGACCCTAACTTAGATTCAGAAATTCTATTAAGTGCATCTGCATCCAAGATCAATAATCCTTCAAAAGCCATAAGGTAATCTTTTGATTTTTGCCAATCATCATAATCAATTCCTATTCCCGGGCCGACAGCTATTGAATCAAATGAACTTAAATCAATATTTTTTAATGCACTAAATAAAGATGCATTTCCATTCTGGTTAGATTGCATAGTTTCTTTTAAAACTATTTCTGGAGCAACTTGCCAAATAGATTCAGCAACCATCTCAGGTAGGACCGCGGAGATAAAGCCTGCTCCACTTGATATAGCCCCTTTAAGTGCTAAGTATGCAGCACCAGGATATTTTTCACTTCCGGCTATTAATAATGTTCTACCTCTTTGATATTTGTTGGAATTTTTTGGTAAAGAAGGTAAATCAATATTTTTTATATCTTTGTAAGTAACCTTAAAAATCTTTTTTTCAACTTTGGACAGCTTACTAGTAGGGATCCCAATATCTATATGGTGCAATTCTCCAATAAAAGGTAAAGCAGAATCTTGGGTCAGCCCAATCTTATAAAGACCAATGGCCAAGGTATAGTCTGCCTTTACTGCGTTTTCTAAAAAAGGCTCTCCTCTCTTAGGACATAATCCTGTTGGAATATCAATACTTATTACCTTTCCAGATTTTTTATGAAATTTTTGATGGAATAGTTTAATTAATTTCTCATCAACTTTTCTTGTTTGATTATTTCCAAAAACTGCATCAATCCAAAGATCTTGCCTATTTGCATCAGGTGGCTCTACTAATTTTGTGACACCAATAGATGTAAGATAATTAAGGTGGTCATTTGTCAATGTTTTTTTTATCGGGAATGGACACCATACCTGAACATAAAAACCTTTCAGAAAAAGCTCTCTTGCTATTACAGCACCGTCCCCGCCATTATGCCCAGGACCTATAAAAACAGTTATTCCATTCTCTAGAAGAGGTTTCTTTTTTAAGAGCCATCTACTAATTTGGATACCAGCTTTTTCCATCAATGCTTCTTGTGGCATTCCATCAGAAAACATTTCTTTCTCTACTATCAACATTTGCTTGGAATCAACAATTAAATGTTTAGAATCAATTGTTGGCCATACAATTTCGTTCATAATTAGTACAAAGCAATTGAAGAACTGTTCAAAAATTTAAACTTCCATGTTAAAGACACAAAAGGATAAAAAATTAGAAAACTTTTTTTCTTCTAATAATAAAACTAAAAAGAAGAAAAATATTATTGTAGGTCTTTCTGGTGGTGTAGATAGTTCCCTTTCAGCTGCTCTTCTTGTTGAAAGAGACTGGAATGTTGAGGGACTAACTCTTTGGCTAATGCAAGGACAAGGCTCCTGTTGTTCTGAAGGATTAGTAGATGCTGCTGGCCTTTGTGAAGATTTGGGAATTAATCATAAAATAATTGACTCAAGAGAAATTTTCGAAAGAGAGGTAATTAAAAAAACTACTGAAAGCTATGAGAAAGGATTCACTCCACTGCCATGTTCGATGTGCAACAAGAATGTGAAGTTTGAAGAGATGCTTAATTACGCAATAAGCAAAAAAGACTTTACTCATATTGCGACCGGACATTACGCAAGGATAAAAAAATCATCTTATGCTGAAAAACTTAATTGCAAGAACTTTGTATTTAAAGACTTCCTTCTTCTCAGAGGTGCTGACGAAAACAAAGACCAAAGTTATTTTCTTTATTCTCTTTCCCAAGAAGTACTAAGCAGATTAGAATTTCCTCTTGGTGAAATGAAAAAAGAAGACACAAGAAGGGAAGCCCTCAGATTAGGCCTTAGAACTGCTCAAAAACCAGAAAGTCAAGATTTATGTTTAGTTGAGCATTATGGATCAATGCAGATATTTATCGACAAACACATAGAACCCAAAGAAGGAGAAATTGTGCATGTAAATGGGAAAGTCCTTGGGACGCACAATGGAATACAGCACTTTACGGTAGGTCAGAGAAAAGGGTTGGGCATTGCTTGGCCGGAACCTTTATATGTAAAAAATTTAGACAGGGAAAAAAACATTGTCTATGTAGCAGATAAAAGTGATCTCTTTAATAAAGAAGCAATAATTAGTGAGGTTAACTGGGTTTCAATCGAAGAACCCAAGCAAGAGATTGAAGTAGAAGCACAAATTAGATATAGAAGTCATCCAGTAAAAGGAACTTTAATCCCTTTGAAAAAAAATGATAATCCCACTAAATCATTTAAATTAATTTTTGAAGATAGTCAAAGTTCGGTAACGCCCGGACAAGCTGCAGTCTTTTATAAAGGAGAAATTTTATTAGGCGGAGGGTTAATTAATTTTCCAAAAGATATTTAATCCCATAAAAAATATAAACAAAAACAAAATAGGTTTATCTCCAAATTTTGTATAGAAAGTCTTTTCGGATGAAAAATTAGGAAACACTATTTCATTTCGCTCAACATCATAATCTAAAAGTTTAATTATTTTTCCATCATCTTGAACTAAGCCCGAAGGGCCTGTATTTGATACTAGTAAATTATTTTTCTTATTTTCAATACTTCTTAATCTAGCCAAAGATAGGAATTGATTATAAAGCTTATTCGGATAGGGATCTAAATTTGCTGCAGTTATTATTAGTTTTGCACCGCTATTAATAGCCTTTCTTATCTCTTGTCCATCACTAATTTCGTAGCATATAGCTACTGCTAGTGGGGGTGTAAATTTAGTATCAAAAAATCTTGAATCAGAGCCTGGTTGAATTCCTCCTACTGCAGATAATCCTCTTGAAAAAATATCTAGAAATCTAGGTATTTTTTCGCCTATTGGAACAAGTCTATTTTTATCTATAAATGAGGTAAAAGATTTATCTCCGATTTGAAATCCGAGTAAAGAACTTCTTAACTCATTATTTGAATTTCTGAAACCTCCTGACAAGGTATTAACCTTAATGCCTCTAGAAAAATAAAAATTATTATATAGAGTTCCTTCAGGAGCAACAAGAAGTTTCGCTTTGTTTGACAAAGCAAATTTTTGAGCGATTGATAGCTTTTCTTCAATAAATTCATCATTTATTTTTAATTTTTCTCTTGTTGGGAGGTTGGTTTGCCAAATAGCTACAGGATATTCATAATTTCTTTTTAATGGAGTTGTTAAACCTCCAAATAAATGTAAGAAAATAAAAACCAAAAGTCCTAAAAGAAATATTTTTTTAAAGTGAAGTTTTCTTTCCCATCTACCTTGAATATAAAAAATCCAAAATCCAATCAATATTTGTAATACGCATAAACCACTTGCACCAATCCATCTTGCTAAACCAGCAAGATAAATATCACCTGGGATAAGACTCTCTCCTAAACCTATCCAAAAAAAAGGTGTTTGAGAAAGTATCATTTCACCAATACCCCAAGTCAAGGATAAAAAAAATACTTTTACTGTTAAAGATAATATTTTCATTTTGAAAACATCCTCTTTCCAGAGAATAATTTCAACTAACAATCCCCATAAATAAACTAATATCCCACCCAGAAAAGCGCAAAATAATAATATTGAAATGGCAATTATTAAACTTGCAAGCCATGAAAACCCAAGCCATGTCAATGGATGAAGATCATAAAGCCAAGAATGACTTATCAAGATAAAGAAAAAACCCCAACAAAAATTTGCTATTCTCCTTTCACTTCCCTTCCATAAAATAAATAAAGATATCGGCATAAAAATCAGCCAAAAATGCGTTGAAACTGAAATTCCTCCTAAAATCCCTCCTAAACAAGAGTAAAAATATTGTCTTAGACTTTTAAGTTGAGTTGGGATTAACAATCTAAAATTACGAAATTAAATTTATAATCACCCATTTATTGTACCTTCATTCTGTAAACTAGGTTTTAGTAACTTTCAAAATTTAAGTGAAAGAAGTCTTTATTAGTTTTGCAGTTTTTGTTTTTTGTGTTTCATTAACTCTTTTCAGTCAATTTAATTCACCTCAAGTTGTTAATGCTGCCGAATCAGAAACTAAGTCAGTTCAAAAAACACCTGTTGCAAAATCATCAAATGTCTCAAATAATAATTTATTTGAACTAGACCCATCAGATCCAAATCCTATACTTTTCGCTATGGCAGAAGAAACATCATCAGACAACAATTCAAGGACTACAGAAAGTGGGCTAATTATTGCTGATATCATAAAAGGGGAAGGAGATGAAGCTAGTGCTGGTCAAACAGTTACTGTTAATTACACAGGTACTCTAGAGGACGGGACACAATTTGATACCAGTATCGGCAGAGCTCCATTTAGCTTTCCCTTAGGTGCTGGACGAGTAATAAAAGGTTGGGACGAAGGTGTAGCAGGCATGAAAGTTGGAGGCAAAAGAAAATTAACAATACCTCCGGAACTTGGATACGGATCAAGAGGAGCTGGAAATGTAATACCTGCTAATGCGACTTTAATATTCGATGTTGAATTATTAAAAGTCAATTAAATTAAGTAAGAAAAATATCTAAGACTTTTCAATTTAGTTAATCTCCAAGTAATATATATACAACATCAAATATTTGAAATGTTAAGTAAATTCATCAATTCTTTTCTAGATAAAAAATCCCTAATAACGGTCCATGCTCACTGCGATGGTCCTTGTGGTGTTTACGACCCAGCATCTACGAGAGTTGCAGCTGAAGCAGTTTTAGCAATGACAAAAAAACTTATTGCATTAGAAGCTCCTTCTAGCACTGATTCAGCAGAGTGGGCTGCATACAGTAATACATTTTCTAGATATGTTGCAGTTAAAGAAGAGCAAGCAAAAGAAACAAAGAAAGAGATTCTAATTTTGTGGACAGATTATTTTAAACCAGTTCACTTAGAAACTTATCCAGACTTACATGAAACCATTTGGAAGGCGGCCAAATTATGCAGTGCATGCAAAGTTAATATTGACTTAGCACAAGCTGAAGAACTTATGAGTTATGTAGAAAAAATTCATAATATTTTCTGGGCTTCAAAAGGAAGATCAGACGCTTTTGTAAAAGCTAGTTAATCAGAGTTATTTTCAAAAGTTTTTTTGATTTTATTTTATTTTTTTTAGGTTTAAGAAAAACCGCGATTATTAGTGGTGAATCGATGTTTCCTTACCTAAAGGAAGGTGATATTGTATTTTTTAAAAAATATAAAAAGAATAAATCAATACTTAAAAATCGACAGATAGTTATTTTTAATCATCCATTTAAAAATAAAAATCTAATAAAAAGGATAAATTCAGTAAATCAAAATAACGTTGAGGTTATTGGAGACAATATCGAATTTAGCGAGGATAGTAATAAATTTGGATTAATCAATAACGAAAAAATAATTGGGATTGTCACCTCTAAATTAATTATTCCTAAATTAAAAAATTTTTTAATTCAAAAAAACAGAAGCACTTCTTTGAATCCAAAATAATCCCAAAGAAAAGGAAAGCCCTCCTGCTGCAGCTATAGATCTTTTAATAAATTTTTGACTTGCTTTAAAGGTGGTAAAAGATATTAAACAAGTAAAAAGATTCATACTTATTAGTGAACCAATCAAATATGAAATCAAGTATAAGCAAGCGCTTGTTAGAGGTAGTGCTAAAGCAGGAAGAACTGCAAGAAAATGTGAACCTCCAGCTATACCGTGTAGCAAGCCTAAACCAGTCAAAGCATGTGAGTGCTTATTATTTTTTTGTTCCTTAACATGAAAGTGAAAGTGACGATGGGCAATTCCATTCTCATGCTTATGGGAATGCGAGTGAATACTTAATTGAAAAGAATTTTTTATGGCAAATACTCCAACAATTAGAAGTGAAATTCCAACTAGGAGTTCGGCAATATTAGAAAATTTGTTTAATGGCGCAATATCCTTAATAAAAATCGCTAGGCAAGCTAACAAGAGGACACCTGAAGAGTGCCCCAAGCCCCACGAGAAACTATTTTTAAGAGCTTTTTGGGGATTATTAATCGCTGCTGGCGCCATTGCAATTAGATGATCAGCGCCACTAACTACATGCACAAATCCCGCAACTATACCTGTTAAAATTACAGCCTGCATATATTCAGTACAAATCTATTTATTCAATTTTATAGCACGATTTGAAGTCAATATTAAATTGAGTTAAATAATTTCTTGAACGATTGTTCAATATCAGTTTCTTTCATAAAAGTTTCACCAATTAATACTCCCTTTATTCCAATAGATCTAAGCGATTCTAAATCTTCGGCACAATTAATTCCAGATTCACTTATGGGAATAATATTTTGTTTTAAAAATATATCTGCATATGTATGCATCAATTCTATTGATGTTTTTAAATCCGTTTTGAAAGTCTTTAAGTCCCTATTATTTATTCCAATCAAATTAAAAGATTTTAACTGTAGAATCCTTTCTAATTCATTAGAATTGTGGACTTCAACGAGAACACTCATCTTTAAATTATCAGCTATTTTCTTTAAATAAATTAAATCGTCATCGCTTAAAATCGCAGCGATTAATAATATTGCATCAGCACCAGATACCCTTGCTTTATAAATCTGATAAGCAGAAATAATAAAATCTTTGCAGAGTATAGGGAGATTAGTTGATTTCCTTACAGTTTCGAGTATTTCATAACTACCTTGAAAAAACCTTTTATCGGTAAGTACTGAGATACATGAGGCACCTAATCCTTCATAACAAATTGCTATGTCTTCAGCGTTAAAATCTCGTCTAATGACTCCTTTACTCGGACTAGCTTTTTTTATTTCAGCAATTACTCCTGGTTTTATTTTTGACTCCAAGATATTTTTATAAAAATCTTTGGGAGCGGGAAGGTTTTCAATCTTTTTGATGAGATCTTCTAAAGAGACTAATTTTTTAAAATTCTTAATTTCAATGTCTTTGTGCCATACAATTTCTTCCAGAATATTTTTTGCTTGTGCTTCTCTATGAGGTACAGCATATTCTAAATTTTCAACCCTTACTGTTGGATTTGGTGGCCTGCGTCTTATCTCCATTAATTTTAGATATTATTTTATTTGAGAAGCCGCTTGTTTATATGCGACCTCAACTACTTCACTAAGAGTGGGATGAGTATGAACTTCTTTAGATAATTCAATTACATCTTGGTTCCTTGAAATAGCGTTCGAAATTTCTTGAATTAAATCAGCTGCATGTAACCCAAAAATATGAGCACCTAATACTTTCCCATTATCTTTATTGAAAATCAACTTTAGCAATCCATCACTCTCTAATTCAGCCAATGCTTTTGAATTAGCCTTAAAGAAACTTTTGACAACTCCCAAAGTAAAATTTTCTTTAGCAGATATTTCTTTAGCTTCAGCCTCAGAGAGACCGACTGAACTTATTTCAGGATGAGTGAAGGTTGCCGCAGGAATACTTTTATAGTTAATTTCGACATTACCACCGCAAATATTATCAACAGCAATAGTCCCTTGCGCTGCAGCTGTATGGGCAAGCATTAGTTTGCCTGTTACATCTCCAACAGCCCAAATATTAGGTATTATTTCATCACCATTCTTAACTCTCATTTGATCATCTACAGGAATGAACCCTTTTACTGTTTCAATACCAACCGAATCAAGATTTAAGTTATTACTATTAGGACTTCTGCCAGTCGCAACAAGTACAGCGTCAACTTCTAAAGTTTCTACAACTTCCTTAGATTTTGCATCTGTCAGTTCTATTTTTACAGGACATCCAGGTGTAATCTTTGTCGCAAAGACATTTGATTTTGTGTCTATATCTCTCGATTGAATAAGGTTTTTCTTGGCAATTTTAGTGATGTCTGGATCAAATGTTGGCATAATATTTTCCAAAGCCTCGATCATAGTAACTTCACAACCAAGAGCTGTATAAACATCAGCAAATTCTAGTCCTATATATCCGCTTCCAATAATTGCTATCCATCTTGGAAGCCACTCAAGTTTAACCGCATCATCACTAGTAAATACAGTCCTATTATCCAAAGTTATTCCACGGGGTACAAAGGGAGAAGAACCAGTTGCTATAACAATATTCTTACATGAGAAAATTTTATCAATTCCGTTTTTATCTCTTACACCTACTTTTTGATTTCCTTCAATTCTGCCAATACCCAAAATAATTTCAACTCCACTTCTTTTAAGAGTTTTTGTCAAATTTTCTCTAACATTTAAAACTAAATTATTTGCATGATTTGCAATTTTTGATCTCTCGAACCTTACTGGTGAAGCATGAATACCAAATTTTGCTAAATGTTCATAATCAGCGATTTCTCTAACTTTTCCACTTGCAGCCAAAAGAGCTTTAGACGGAACACAACCCTTGTTTACACAAGTGCCTCCCATATCAGAAGATTCTACTATTGCGACTTTCAGTCCCTTACCAGCAGCATGTTTAGCGGCATCAAAACCTCCATATCCTGCTCCTATCACGATTAAATCAAAATCAAAACTTGAATCAGTCACTTTTTATTAATTTTATTAGAGGTGTATGCGACTCTTTTTCGTTCTAGTAATAACGGAACTGCAACACAAGCCACATTCAATGATTCTACAATCTCACTATGCGGAATTGTAATTGTTTCATTAAAAGCTTCTTGAATTTTTTCATGAATACCTTGACCTTCATTACCCAAAATTAATGCGGTACATCTAGACCAATCAACTTCCCAGTATGGTTTTGACTGTTTTTTTGAACGTTTATTATGGCTACTAGTAGAGAATATCTTAAATCCTACATTTGATAATTCAGACAAAGACTTGAGTAAGGAATTTAATATTTCTTCTTCATTTCCATCAAATCTGCAAAATGGCAGATGAAAAACTGCACCAGAGGATGCCCTTAGTACCTTTTGGCCTAATGGGTGCGCACCTCCAGCTAAAAAAATTGCATCAACACCAGCAGCTAAAGCAGTTCTAAAAAGACTACCCAAATTCCCAGGATCTTGAATCCTATCGAGGACAAGAACAAAATCATCTTTTCTATTAAATTGATAATTAGGTATTTCTGAAATCTCTACTAAGGCTGCAATTCCATCTGGATTAATTGTTGAAATCGCAGATGCCAAGACTTCCTCTGAGACAATATTTATTAATGACTGATAAAATTTTTTGCTTAGATTTTGATTCTTTTTTAGCCATTTTTCGGTAACTAAAATCTTAGAGGGATTTTTCCCAGACTTCAGCAATTCTTCAATGAGATGTGTACCCTCTATGCAAAAAAAGTCTTGATCTTTTAGAGATGATCCTCTTTTAAATGATCTAAATCTTTTAACTAGATTATTGTTTTTACTAGTTATTTTTAAAAAAGTATTTTCTATGAGTAATTTGAAAAATGAGTTATGAACTTTATTTTAATTATATAAATATTTTGATCAATTATTTATTAAATTTTTATCTCCCAAGAAATCAAAAAAATACATTTTCACTTTTAATTAATATTCATGACGTTACATAGGGTGGACTTACAAGTTTTCCTTTGTCATGATGAATCTAATAAATTAACCCTTAATGATTTGCGTAAGCAAAAAGAAGTCATATCTTAAATCTCAAAATTTAAAGATTTTTGGCCAAGGTAACTTACACGGAAAAGTTGAAATAAGTGGCGCCAAGAATTCTGCCCTAGTTTTGTTGGCCTCATCATTGCTAACTAATGAAAGGATAATTCTTGAAAATGTTCCTCGTCTTACCGATATAGAAAAAATGGGGAATATCCTAAAGAGTTTAGGTATTAAATTAATACACAAAAACAATCGCTTAGAGATAGACCCAAAAAATATTTCTATTAAAGATCTTCCATATGAACTTGTTAATGGATTAAGAGCTAGTTTCTTTTGTATAGGTGCATTATTAAGTAAATATGGAGAGGCTAAAGTCCCCTTACCTGGAGGATGCAATATTGGTTCAAGACCCATAGATGAGCATATAAATGGACTTAAAGCCTTAGGTGCTGAAATTATTATTGAAGAAGGAATTGTTAAAGCAAGAATAAAGGATGAGACTAATAAACTGCATGGTACCCATATCAAATTAAAGTGCCCAAGCGTAGGAGCTACTGAAACATTAATAATGGCCGCATCATTAGCAGATGGAAGAACAACGATTGAGAATGCTGCAAGAGAACCTGAAATTCAGGATTTATGCCAAATGCTAAATAAAATGGGGGCAAAAATTTACGACTCTGGCAAAGAAAAAATAATTATTGATGGTGTTAATAAGCTGTGTGGTTGTACTCATAAAGTCATGCCAGATCGAATAGAAGCTGGCACTTTTTTAATTGCTGCTGCTGCGACTTCCTCTTCAATAACAATTTCTCCTGTCATTCCTAATCATCTTGAAGCTGTCACGAATAAGCTTCAAGAGAGTGGAAGTAAAATTACGATTAAAGGTAATTCAATTACAATTAAGGGTAAAAAGATCAAAGGGGTAGATATTGAAACAGCTCCTTTCCCAGGATTTCCAACTGATTTGCAAGCACCATTTACAACTTTAATGGCAATAGCAAATGGTGAATCAAAGATAACTGAAACAATTTTCGAAAACAGAATGAACCATGTTCATTTACTTAACAAAATGGGGGCAAATATAAAATTAAATAAAAATATAGCGTATATCAAAGGTGTAAAAAAATTTAATGGGATGGATCTAGTTGGATCTGATTTGAGGTCTTCAGCTGCATTAATAATTGCTGGGATTATAGCCGAAGGCACTAGTAGAATTTATGGTTTAGAGCATTTGGATAGAGGTTATGAAAAATTTGAATCAAAGTTAAAAATATTGGGTATAAAAATATCAAGAGAGTTTAACAAAAAAACTTTAAAAAATAAGGAATTAAAAACTAGCTCAGACCCAACAGATATTCATAGTTATAGAGCTGCCTAAATTGCGAAATATATGATAAAAATAAACTGTTTAAATGTAAGCAATATTGATGAGTGAAATACAACCTAAAAATATGAAAAATAACACTAAGAAGCGACTAGACCAAATTTTATTTAAACCAGTAATCTTGAGATCATTCATGCCCATGTTCCGCTATTAGATCCAAATGCTGTCAAAATTGTGACTACGATGAAAAGATAGGGAACGAATTGCAAAGATAATTTTTTTGCTTTAGTTTTAGTCATTTAATTTTTTTCTTTAAATATAACATAATATTACTGAGTATGAAGCTTTCTTCTCGAAAATAGGTTTTTTTATTGAATAATTGCTACATAAATGTGGCAGAAATGTAAAATAATGTTTATTAATCTTGTTTATAGTCAGCAAATTCAATAAATATAATTCAATCTTTTTAAAGAAAAGATTAACTATTAACAAACGTTATCTTGATCACTGTTCCTTGACCTAAACAATAGTCAACAAGTTGATTTTTGTTATAATAAAAAAGTTCATTTTTTCAGAAACCTTGGGAGCGTGGTGGAATTGGTAGACGCACCGCACTCAAAATGCGGCACCTTCGGGTATGTCGGTTCAAGTCCGACCGCTCCCACTTTGATGAATACCTATAGTCGATTCGATGTGTCTTTCAAAAAAGGAAAAGGTTGTTGGCTATGGGACAAAACAGGTAAAAAATATCTTGATGCAGTCGCTGGAATAGCAACTTGTAGTCTTGGACATAGTGATAGAGTTTTGAGAAGAAGACTATCAACTCAACTAAAAAAGATTCAGCACATCTCCAATCTTTACAACATTGAAGAACAAGAACAATTAAGCAGAACTTTAACGAATATGAGTTGTGCCAAAAGCGTCTTCTTCTGCAACAGTGGTGCGGAAGCAAATGAATCAGCAATTAAATTAATTAAAAAATATGGTAATACAACAAATAAAGGAAAAGAATCTATTATTCTCGCAGCAGAATCGAGCTTTCATGGAAGAACGCTGGCAGCCTTAAGTGCTACTGGCCAACCCAAATATCAAAAAGGGTTCGAACCAATGATTCAAGGTTTCAAATTTTTTCAATTTAACAATTTTGATTCGGTAAAAAAATTATTTGAAGAGTGTGAAATTAATGATCAAAAAATTTCCGGCGTTTTAGTTGAACCAATACAGGGAGAAGGTGGCGTAATACCTGGAAGTAAAGTATTTTTCAAAAACCTGAGAGATATATGTGATAAAAATAATTCTCTTCTCATATTAGATGAGGTCCAAAGTGGAGTAGGTCGAACTGGAAAAATGTGGGGTTATGAGAATTTAGGAATTGAACCTGATGGATTCACCCTTGCTAAAGGATTAGGAGGAGGTCATGCAATTGGAGCATTATTGGTAAAAGAAAAAGCCAACATTTTTTCTCCAGGGGATCATGCAAGCACTTTTGGGGGGGAACCCTTTCGCCTGCAAAGCTGCCCTAACTGTATTAGAAGAAATTAATAGAAGAAATCTTATAAATAATGTTTATCTGAGAGGGGAACAATTAAGTGCTGGATTTGATAAATTGTCAAAAAAATTTCCAAATATTATTAGCGGGAAAAGAGGTTTAGGTTTAATACAAGGTCTTGTGATCAATGATGATTATGCTGATGCAAAAACAATTACATTAAAAGCTTTTGATAAAGGATTACTGGTAGTTCCTGCAGGAGGAAACGTCGTAAGGATTGTCCCACCATTAGTTATATCTCGAAGAGAAATTAATATTCTCTTAGATAAGCTAAATTCAATTTTTGAAGATTTATAACGATTTAAATTTTGAAAAATGAAAATTTAAAAATTTCTGAATTTTTATCGCCTAAATATGAAAGGGATAATATCAAATTAGGTTTATCAAGAATTAAAAAAGCACTTCAAGAACTTGGTAATCCTTGCGAAAATATCCCTGCGATACAAATTATTGGAACCAACGGGAAAGGATCAATCGCAGCATATTTAGAAAGTATACTTTTTGAAGCTAAAAAGAATTTTGGTGTAACGACGTCTCCTCATCTTTTTGATGTATGCGAAAGGATTAGAGTTAATAAAAAAAATATCAACAAAACTGATTTTGAAAAAATCATTAAATTAATAGAAACAAAATTTTCAAGATTTGAATTAACTCCTTTTGAAAAAATCATTTGCTGCGCACTAAATTTTTTTGACAATAAAAAAGTTGAATTGTTAATTCTTGAAGCTGGCTTAGGGGGACGATTAGACGCGACAACAGCTCATAAATCTAGACCAATAATTGCTATTGGGAATATTGGCTTAGACCATAAAGAATTTCTTGGAGATACGATTGAAAAAATCGCCAAAGAAAAATTAGCAGTTATTGAACAAAACTCAATTGTCATTTCATGCAACCAAAATAGTAAAGTTGAAAATTTAATAACCAAAAAAGTTAAAGAGGTTGGAGCAGAAATTATCTGGAAAGATTCAATTTCAAATATCTATGAACTTGGATTAAAAGGAATTTTCCAAAAGCAAAATGCTTCAGTAGCTGTTGGAGCAATTGAAGCGCTGAATAATTTGGGATTTAATATCAAAGAAAAACACATATCTGAAGGCCTTAAAAAGACAGCTTGGAATGGAAGGCTAGAAATTATAAATTATTTCAACAAAGAAATTCTTGTAGATTGCGCGCACAATTATCCTGCTGCAAAAGCGCTTTCTAATGAGCGAAGTAATTGGGAGAATGAAGATAAAGGAATTTATTGGATTTTAGGTGTCCAAAGACAAAAAGATATTCACGCAATATTAAAAACACTTCTAAAGAAAAATGATCACTTATTACTTGTACCAGTTCCAAACCACCCTAGTTGGGAATTAAACGATCTCTCTCAGATTAAGGAAATTAACCTTCAAAAAACAATTGAATTTAAAACATTTGAACTTGCCATTGAGTATTTATTTTCTCTGGGAAAATGGCCACCTAATCATCCTGTTCTAACAGGTTCTATTTTTTTAGTTGCTGAATTTATTAAATTTACAAATAAACAGAAATGTTAAATATTAAATTGTTCCTTTACTTCCCAGCCTTCCAATTTCCCTGGATTTAATAGCCCTTTAGGATCAAATTTTAATTTCGCTTTTACTTGATCTGCGTCAACCACTCCTAGACCTCCGCCTTCCACAGTTAAAACATGGGGATTAAAAATAAACGCCCCAAGTTTCCTGCAATCTTCCATTATTTCATTTAATTCATCTATCCCATTCCACCTTAATACAGGTAAAGCAGCTAATCGCGGTGATCCTTGTTGAGAAACTGCCTCTAAATGCCAAAGAACTTTTCTACCCCATTTTTTTCTAAAAAAATTAATCAATCCTAATTCATTATTAAGTGGCAAAAGCATTTGTAAATAAGTCCAATTTTTATCCCTTGATCTCATATGAAGAGTTGTATGATTCCATACGATTTCAGAAATTCCATTAACGAGTTTTTCTTCTTCTCCAAGGAGGGTAAATTCAACTTTGAATTTTTTACAAATCAACTCGATCGTTTTTGTTCCTCCGAGAGTAGATTGAATTAATATCTTGTGACTTCTAGAATTACTTTTAAACCATTTTGGCATTTGATCTACAATTTCATCTTCAAGAATTGCCCCTAGTTTCAGATCAATTGCAGCGCTTGTAAGAGTTTTTAATATTTCTATTGTTTTTTCAAATTCAATACAGTCGATAACTACTGAATACCACTTACGTTTGATATCAGTAGAAAGTAATAAAGAAGTAATTATTCCATTAGTCCCATAAGCATGATTAAGAGGTTCGGATTCTTTAGCATCAAATTTTAATAAATCAGGTTCTTCATTCACAGTCACAGCTTCTAATCCAATAAGGTTCCCTGGATCTCTTAAAAATCCCCACCTAATTGACCCAATACCTCCTGATCCTCCTGCGATAAAGCCCCCAATTGTAGCGGTTTTCCAAGTACTAGGAAGCAACCTTAATTCCCTTCCATATTTTTCCAATTGTTTATTCAAATCTCCCATGACACATCCAGACTGTGCTTTTACAAAACCTGTATCTGGGTCAAATGCTTCTAACTTATTGAAGTGACTCATCTGCATTACAACTCCTTTAAACAATGGAACAGCTTGTCCATAATTGCCTGTTCCTGAACCCCGTAAAGTAAGAGGGATAGAAAATTCCCAACAAATTTTTGCTACTTTCTTCACCGCGTTATGATCACTAGGTCTTACTACCAAATCAGCGATACATTCGTCTAATCTTTCAGTAAGGATTGGAGAGTAGTTATAAAAATCTTTTGAAAGTCTTTTTACGTCGGATTTGCTTTCAATAATCTCTAAGTTTTTAACTTCCCTAAATTTATCTAAAAATTTAAGACAATTTGATGTCATTAATAAGTTTTCTATGTTTTATATATAAATTAGTCGATTAGCAATATAAATCGCCTTTTATATATACTTTTCTCTTTAAAGTAGTCGAAAAAACATCTGCCCATCTTTGTGCATCTAAAATGACAAAGTCAGCAGGGCAACCCTTTTTAATTAAACCATCCCATTTTAAATTTAATAATCTGCTTGGAGCTAAAAAAATAGAAGATAGAGTCATTCTTTCCCAAGGATTTAGTTGAAGCATAGGTATCGAGCAAGACAACATATAAAAAGGATCAAAATTACCAAATGGGTACCAAGGGTCTTGAACATTATCACTACCCAGAGATACATCCACATGTGATTTTTGTAATTGCTTTAGTGGCGCAACTGGTCTTTTTAATGATGTAGTTTTATTACTTCGATTGAGCAGCCAAAAATTTGTTAGGGGTAAAGCAATAACCTTAATATTTTTCTCAGCCATTTTTTCTCCTAAATTTAAAATCTCTCTATGACTTAGAGAAATAAGGCTACTCAAATGACTACAAGTGATCGGAATACTATTAATTTTTAAATTTTCGATTGTTTCTAATAAAACTTTTATTCCTGCTCCAGGCTCATTAATTGACTCATCTATATGCAAATCAATTTCTAATTTATATTTACTCGCAAGAAGAAGCATCTTTGCGAGAAATTTGCTTGTATTTTTTTTGTTGAAAGGGGGTACAATAACTCCTCCTAAAATGCCTCCATTAGAGGAAAATATTTTTGCTAACTCTTCTCCATTAGAAGTATCCCAAAATTCCAATGGAGCTAGAGCAACGAATTGTAAGGTCAACTCAGATGAAAATTTGTTTTGCAATTTAAAAAGTTCAATCCAAATATCAATAGATTGACTTTTGTATGTATCAATATGACTTCTAATAGCTCGGTATCCATTTTGTATGGCAAGTTTTAATGATTTCTCGACTCTTTCAAGAACCTTATCTGTAGTTCTAGTTTTATGTTCTTCAAGATTTACTGATAATGCTCCTCCATAGTTCGATTCCAAATTAGGAAAGTCTGCCCATGTAAATGATTTATCAACATGCGAATGCGTTTCAACAAATCTTGGGAATAAAATATTTTTTGGTTTTGTAACTTTATTTTCTGAAGGTTTTAACTCAGAGACAAATCCATCCTCCCAACTAATGGAAAGTGAACATAAATCCTCTTCATCAATAATGAGGTTATCAATATCTTCTATTAAACAAAGGCTTCTGGGAATAAGAACCTCAGCGGTGCCGGAATTACTCAAATTTTTAATTTTACTTTTATTTTAAATCATAAGAAAACATAACTAAATTAGAAAATAATTCAAATTTCGCCAAAAGATAAAAATAACTATGAAAAATTACCCTTGAGTTGTTAAATTTATAAATGTGAGGCGGGCGTCGCCAAGTGGTTAAGGCAGCGGCTTGTGGCGCCGCTATTCGGGGGTTCGAATCCCCTCGCTCGCCCTCAAAAAAATTGCAGCAAAATTATTTAACTTGTAATTTTGAATTAAATAATCATAAAAAATTCCTAGCAAAGTGCTAACAAAAACAAAACCAGACAAAAAAAAATTACGAAAGGATTCAATTACTAGCAGTTATTGGATAACCACATTTGGATGCCAAATGAACAAGGCGGATTCTGAGAGAATGGCTGGAACATTAGAGAAAATGGGATATATAAGAGCAGATAATGAATTAAATGCCGATTTGGTCTTGTACAACACATGCACTATTAGAGATAATGCAGAGCAAAAAGTTTATAGCTTTCTAGGAAGACAAGCAAAAAGAAAGCACAAGACACCTGGCTTAAAACTTGTTGTTGCAGGTTGCCTTGCTCAGCAAGAAGGAGAGTCCTTACTAAGAAGAGTCCCAGAACTTGATCTGGTTATGGGGCCTCAGCACGTAAATAATCTTGAGAATCTTCTGGGGAAAGTAGATTTAGGAAATCAAGTTGCTGCCACAGAAGAAACCTTCATTTCTGAAGATATAACTAGTGCTAGAAGAGAAAGCTCTATTTGTGGCTGGGTTAATATTATTTATGGATGTAATGAAAGATGTTCATATTGTGTAGTCCCCTCAGTAAGAGGGAAAGAGCAATCAAGATATCCATATGCGATAAAAAGTGAGATCCAAAAGTTGGCTGATGATAATTTTAAAGAAATTACTCTTTTGGGTCAGAACATTGATGCTTATGGTAGAGACCTTCCAGGAACCACAAAACAGGGGAGAAAAGAGAATACCCTTACTGATCTTTTGTATTATATTCATGATGTTAAAGGAATTCGCAGAATAAGATTTGCTACCAGTCATCCAAGATATTTTTCAAAAAGGCTAATTCAAGCTTGTTTTGAACTTGACAAAGTCTGTGAACATTTCCATATTCCCTTCCAAAGCGGAAATGATGAAATCTTAAAGCAAATGTCCAGAGGATACACTATTAAAAAGTACAAAAATATAATCGAGAACATCAGATCATTAATGCCAGATGCATCAATCACAGCTGACGCAATAGTTGCTTTCCCAGGAGAAACAGAACAACAATATCAAGATACATTAAAGCTTATATCAGAAATTGGCTTTGATCAGGTGAATACAGCAGCATACTCTCCAAGACCAAATACGCCTGCAGCAGTTTGGGCGAATCAACTTTCAGAAGAGGTAAAAAAAGCTAGATTACAGGAAATTAATGAATTGGTCGAGAAAACAGCTAGGAGTAGAAATCAAAGATATATCAACAATATCGAAAGCGTTTTAATTGAGGGTTTAAATCCAAAAAATTCCTCGCAAATTATGGGTAGAACTAGAACAAATAGATTAACTTTCGTAGAGATTCACAAAAATATTAACTCTAATTTTTCATTGGGAGATGAGATTAATGTCAGAATTAATGAAGCGAGACCTTTTTCTCTAACAGGAGAACTTTCTTTATAAATTTTTTTCTAAATGATCGGGGGAAAGAAAAAATGTATTGGGTTAATATTTGGTGGGGAATCAAATGAACATGAAGTATCAATATCCTCTGCAAAAACAGTTTTTCAAGCCTTTAATTCAGAAATAAACAAGCAACGCTTTACTGTTAAAACCTTTTACATAAACAAATATGGAGATTGGCTTGATAGTGATCTTTCAGAAAAAATTTTAGTTGGTGAAATTGAAAATATTACAAAAAAACAGGGGGTTTCGAATAAAGAAAGAATTAACTTCCTAGAAGGAATTGAATTTCAAAATGTTGATATTTGGTTTCCAATATTACATGGTTTTAATGGTGAAGACGGATCAATTCATGGCCTACTTAGATTTACAAAGAAACCTTTAGTCGGATGTGGGATTATAGGCTCTTCAATTGGAATGGATAAAATATTGATGAAAACAATTTTCTCAAATCTTAAACTTCCACAAGTTAAGTATCTATTTTTTCAAAATGAAGATCTCAACGATGAGGGGGTAAAAAAAAAGTTAATTAATGAAATATTAGAAAAATTAAATTTTCCTATATTTGTTAAACCATCGAACTCTGGATCATCTCTTGGCATCTCCAAAGTGATAAATAAATCAGAAGTTTTACAAGCATTAGAAAAGGCTCGCGAAATAGATCCAAGAATCTTAGTTGAGGAAGGTTTAGAGGTAAGGGAAATTGAATGTGGAATAATTGGGAAGTCAAAACTCTTAACCTCTGAAATAGGTGAAGTAAAGTACGAAAGTGATTGGTACGATTATGATTCAAAATATTACTCAAATAATAAAATAACTATTCCAGCTGAAATAGATTCTGAAATTGCAAAAGAAATTAAAGAAATTGCTATTAAAAGTTGTAGAGCACTAAATATTTTCGGTTTTGCAAGAGTAGATTTCTTTTTAGAAAAATCTTCAAATAAAATTTTGTTAAACGAAATAAATACAATCCCTGGTTTTACAAAAAACAGTATGTTTCCAATGCTTTGGAAAGCTTCAGGTTTAAATATTGATCAACTTGTGGCTAAACTGGTAGATATATCTTTAGATTTATAATTCAAATCAATGTTGCATGGACTTCTATGGTTACCATTGCTTTTTATCTTTATATTATTAACTGCTCTAGGATGGTTAGAGAGAAGAAGGCAAAATCTTTTTAGGAACTGGGCAAGTGGTTCTGAACTTTGTAAGTTAGATAGTTCAAGTGCAGCATCCTTAAAGGATGGGGAATTAAAGTGGAGTGCATTTGAAGCTGGGACATTTGAAGAAAAAGATAGTTTCACAATTAAGAAACTAGAGTTAGTGGAATTAATGGCCTTGACCTCCGGAGAAGCTCCCCTTACAAATGAATCTCAAGGAAAGTGTAGGTTGAGATTAGTTGGCGATGGTAAAGAGATGGATGTGCCATTTTCAGATGCTGACCAAGCGAGAGAATGGATGGACCAATTGATGGAAAAAGCTAGATGTGATTTGTGAAATACAAGAAAACAATAAACAATAGAAGTTTTTTATTACTACTTTTATTTTTATTTGCAACAAGCTTAATAAGCCTAAAAACACTAAAAAAAGTAAATATTAACGACATTAGAATTTCTGGAAGTGAATTATTCTCACAGAATGATATTGTAAAAAATTCATCTTTAAAATTTCCAATCCGATTAATTCTAATTAATACGTATTTTTTAGAAAAAGAGTTAAAACAAAATTTGTCACTCAAGAATATCTCTGTAAACAGAGAATTATTCCCTTTTGGATTGAAAGTCAAAGTTCGTACGAGAACACCAATAGCTTACGGCGAAAGATTATTGAATAAAGAAAAAATATTTGGCTTTATTGATGAAGATGGGATTTTCATCGAAAAGCAAAATATTGAAGAAAAAAAATTTAAAGAATTAACGATAAAAGTTTTTGGATGGAAAGAAAAATTCAAAAAGGTATTATCTGAAATTTTTATAGCCCAAGAGAATTATGATTTCGATATAGTCAAAATTTCTTTTTCACCAAATGGTTTTCTTACTGTTGAGGAAAAAGATTTACAAACTATATTACTTGGATTTAATCCAAATCTAATCAACTATCAATTACAAATAATCAATAACTTAAAAAATGAATTTAAAAGAAATAACTTTTCTGTAAAAATAGATAATATTGATCTTACTAACCCAAATAAACCAAAAATAAAAGTGTTCAAACCCTAATATTTGGAGAAGGGTTTTGAGTAATTTTTTTTAATTATTGTAGTGTTGATATGGGTTTTGCATTCAAAACAAAATATTTAACAAATAAATATTTTTAGGATTTTCCTCAACAAATTCCTACATATGAGCTCAGTAAGTTCATAATGCATCCAATACTAGTATTAGATTCCTATTAAGAGATGAGCTTCGGTAACAATCCAAACTTTGATCAATCGAGAGAAATCCTTCCAAGCCAAAATGCCAAAATAGAAGTTATTGGTGTAGGTGGTGGTGGCAGTAATGCAGTCAATAGAATGATAAACAGTGACTTAGAAGGAGTTTCATTCAGAGTCCTCAATACCGATGCACAAGCTCTTCTGCAATCTTCTGCAGAGAGTAGAGTTCAGCTTGGACAAAACCTCACAAGAGGTTTAGGTGCAGGTGGAAATCCAAGTATTGGGCAAAAAGCAGCCGAAGAATCGAAAGAAGAACTTCAACAAGCTTTAGAAGGCTCTGATTTAGTTTTTATAGCTGCTGGAATGGGTGGAGGAACTGGTACAGGAGCAGCTCCCGTAGTTGCAGAAGTAGCCAAACAAAGCGGTGCTCTAACAGTAGGCATAGTAACTAAACCATTTTCTTTTGAAGGGAAAAGAAGAATGCGTCAAGCAGAGGAGGGGATCGCAAGACTAGCTGAAAACGTTGATACTCTTATAGTTATTCCAAATGACCGATTAAAAGACGTTATAGCAGGAGCTCCCCTTCAAGAAGCATTTAGGAATGCTGATGATGTTCTAAGGATGGGCGTCAAAGGTATAAGTGACATAATTACTTGCCCAGGATTAGTTAATGTTGATTTTGCAGACGTAAGATCAGTTATGACGGAAGCTGGCACTGCTCTTCTCGGAATAGGTATAGGTTCAGGAAGATCGAGAGCTATAGAGGCAGCACAGGCAGCAATGAATAGTCCTTTATTAGAAGCTGCTAGGATTGATGGAGCTAAAGGCTGCGTTATAAATATAACTGGTGGCAAAGATATGACTTTAGAAGACATGACCTCCGCATCTGAAATTATTTATGATGTTGTTGATCAAGAAGCAAATATTATTGTTGGTGCAGTGGTCGATGAAGCAATGGAAGGGGAGATACAAGTTACTGTAATTGCTACAGGATTTGAAATGACCCAACCATTAAACCAGCAAAGAATAAAAAACAGATTATCTAATCAACCCTTATATAATATTTCCGACAATAAAGAATCTGGAGCGAGTATCCCTGAGTTTTTGAGATTAAGGCAAAATAAAAAAGATATAGGTTAAAAGGTAAAATAGAGTGACTCGGTTATCTCGCCTGCCTCAAGCATCCCTTGTGGCTGCTACCTTCCGGTCCTGACCAGGTTTAGGCGTTAAAACCGCGAAAGGCCGAGTCATGAACATATTAGCAATTCTTGATTAAAAAAGATACATAAATTTATTATGTTACCTTCAGACCTAGTTAATTATAAAAAAAAATCTCGCAAAATCATTGCCCTAACTGCTTGGGACTCAATATCAGGATCCATTGCCGAACAAGCAAATGTTGATCTTGTACTAGTAGGAGATTCATTAGCAATGGTCTGCTTAGGATACAAATCGACATTGCCATTAACTCTAGAAAACATAATTTATCATACTAATGCTGTTTCAAGAGGATTTAGGAAAAAAATTGAGGAACAACCTTTAGTCGTTTCAGATATGCCTTTTCTGACTTACCAATGTGGAGAGGATAAAGCTGTTGAGTATGCAGGGAAAATCATTCAAAGCACTTATGCAAAAGCTGTAAAAGTAGAAGGAGCTGAACCAGAAATACAAAAAGTTATTTCAAGATTAATAAGAATGGGAATCCCTGTTATGGGTCATATTGGTCTTACACCACAAAGCTATCTAAATATTGGATTAAAAAAACAAGGAGAAAGCGTAGCGAGCCAGGAAAAAATCAAGAAAGAAGCTTCAATTCTTGAAAAATTAGGATGTTTTTCAATAGTTCTTGAACATATTCCTGATTTACTTGCTAAAGAAATACAAAATTCTTTAACAATTCCCATAATAGGTATCGGTGCAGGTAATTTTTGCGATGGGCAAGTAAGAGTAACTGCAGATTTGTTAGGCCTCAATGATGATCAACCACCATTTTGCCAACCAATAATTCAAGGGAAGAAATTATTTAAGGATAAATTAAAAGAATGGGTAGACTCTGAAAGACTAAACTAACCACCTACATTTTGTCATAAGTAGCAATTCGCCTAGAACATAGTATTTATAATAGTTTTTAGATATATAAAGTTTCTAATAAGCATTTCATTAAAACCCACCAGTATTTGTGTTGAAA
>QCBK01000014.1 GCA_003281635.1 Prochlorococcus sp. AG-347-G22 | reverse complement strand
CAAGAGGGATCAGAAGTAGAGGATTTGACATTCGAAAAAAACAAAATTACAGGTGCAACAGTTTTATGTGCCACTGGGGAAATAAAAAAAATTAACTGCGAAAAAGCAATTATATGCAGCGGCGCTTGGAGTAAAAGAATTTTTAATAAGATTCCAGTCTTTCCTGTAAAGGGACAAATGCTATCAATACAAGGTCCAACAAATTTTTTGAAAAGGGTTATTTTTGGTCCAAAAACTTATTTAGTTCCCCGTGATGATGGACTTATTATAGTTGGAGCGACAGTTGAAAAAGATTCAAAATTTAATCAAGGTAATACTCCTAATGGAATAAAACAACTGCAAGAAGGCATTCGCTCTTTATTGCCAGAAGCTATTAATTGGCCACAAATGGAACATTGGTGGGGCTTTAGACCTTGCACACCAGATCTAAAACCAATAATTGGAAAATCAAAAATTGAAAATCTTTATATAGCTACAGGACATTACAGAAATGGAGTTTTATTTTCTGCAATAACAAGTGATCTTCTTTTGAAAATAGTTCAAAATAAAAATCTCAAAGAAATAGAGAAAAGCTTTTTAGAAAAATTTAGTTTAGATAGATTTGCGATTTAAATTTTAATTTTCAGATCGCCATTTCGAATCAGAAGTTTCCCACTCACATAATTCCTCTTTATTAAACCATAGATCAATTTCAAATTTTGCTGTATCTTCTCCATCAGAACCATGAATAATATTCCTCCCAATATCAATAGCTAAATCACCTCTAATTGTTCCAGGCTCTGCTTCCAGAGGTTTTGTTGCACCTATTAGTTTTCTAGCACTCAAAATAACTCCTTCGCCTTCCCACACCATTGCCACAACAGGACCGCTTGAAATAAAGTCTACTAAATCACCAAAAAAGGGTCTTTCTCTATGTACTCCATAATGATTTTGAGCAAGTTCTTTTGAAGGAATTAATTGCTTTAATCCAACCAATTTAAATCCTTTTTTTTCAAATCTGCCAATAATCTCAGAAACATATCCTCTTTGAACTCCATCTGGTTTAATTGCAATAAAGGTTCTCTCTTTGGTCATTTAGTTAATAATCACTCTATGTATATTCAACTTTTGGGTGGTAACTTGGCAAGTAGTCATTAAAATAAAAGATATTGTTTTAAGTTATTTTCAAAAACATTTATTAATTACTAAGACATAAATTGACCAATTTTGAGCCGAAAAAATTCAAGAATATTTGGACTATTGAAGATAGTATTTCGACTTATAGCATAGACAAATGGGGAGATAAATATTTTTCTATAAATTCCAAAGGAAATATATCAGTAACTAAAGATGTAAAATCTGAAAATAAGATTGATCTTTTTAAGCTTGTCGAAGAACTTAAGAGTAGAGAAATAAATCCTCCATTAACCATAAGGTTTAATGATATCTTAAAAGATCGAATAAATGCATTACATGACTCTTTTTTAAAAGCAATAAAAACCTATAAATATAAGAACATTTATCAAGGTGTTTTTCCTGTCAAATGTAATCAACAGAAAAATGTCCTAGAAAAAATAATAGAGTTTGGTAGCCAATGGAATTTTGGTTTAGAAGTAGGAAGTAAATCAGAACTATTAATTGGCCTTGCACTTCTTGAAAACCAAAATTCATTACTAATATGCAACGGATATAAAGATAAAAAATATATTGAGATTGCTACTTTGGCCAGAAAACTCGGCAAAAATCCAATAATAGTTATTGAACAACGAGATGAGGTAAAAAGAATTATTCAAGCAGTTCAAGAACTTAACGCGACTCCATTGATAGGAATTAGAGCAAAGTTATCAAGTAAAAGTAGTGGTAGGTGGGGTAAATCTATTGGAGATAATTCCAAATTTGGATTATCTATCCCAGAAATTATGTTGACAATAAAAGAACTAAAAGAAGCAAATCTTATCAACGAAATGAAATTGCTCCATTTTCATATAGGCAGTCAAATAAGTGATATTGCTGTGATCAAAGACGCATTACAAGAAGCGAGTCAAATATATGTTGAACTATGCAAACTAGGAGCCCCAATGCAATATATCGACGTTGGGGGTGGATTAGGAATAGATTTTGATGGAACTAAAACCTCCTCCAACACTTCTACTAATTATTCTCTCCAAAATTATGCTAACGATGTAATTGCAACTATTAAGGATTCATGTGAATTAAATAATATCAAGCATCCAACCATAATCTCAGAAAGTGGAAGAGCAATAATTAGTCATTGTTCAGTTTTAATTTTTAATGTCTTAGGAACAAGTCATGTCAGTTCCAAACTACAAATTTTTGATAAAAAAAATCAACAATTAATAATTTCAAATTTACTTGATACTTTCTATGAATTAAAAAAACTTAAAAATAAAAAAATAAATTTATCTCAAATAATTGAACTATGGAATGATGCAAAAAAGTTTAAAGAAGATTGCTTAGTCGCTTTTAGATTAGGATTTTTAAGTTTGGCAGAAAGAGCTTATGCCGAAGAACTTACTTGGGCTTGCGCAAAAGAAATTTCTAATAACCTGAATAATGATGAAATCAATCACCCTGATTTATCTGAAATTACAGAAACTCTTGCATCAACTTATTATGCAAATTTGTCTATATTTAAATCTATTCCTGATAGCTGGGCAATAAATCAGATTTTTCCAATAGTACCAATACATAGGCACTTAGAGGAGCCGTTCTGTAAAGGCAACTTTGCAGATTTAACTTGTGATTCAGATGGGAAACTAAATAATTTTATTGATAATGGAAAAATTAAATCACTACTAAATTTGCATAAGCCAGAAGAAGATAAAGATTACCTAATTGGAATTTTTATGACTGGAGCCTATCAAGAAGCATTAGGAAACTTGCACAATTTATTTGGCAGTACCAACGTTGTTCACATAGACATAAATCAAGATAATTCATATAAGGTCAGAAATATTATTAAAGAGGACAGTAAATCTGAAATTTTACAATTATTAGATTACAGTTCAGCTTCTTTAGTTGAATCTATAAGAATAAATACTGAATCAGCAATTGATCAAAAAAAATTAACTATTGAAGAAGCAAGGAAATTAATGGATCAAATAGAAATTAGTCTCAGAAAAAGTAGTTATTTATCAGAATGACTAGCTAATGTTTTTTGCAAATAATTTTTAGCATAATCTAAAGCATCACTTAACTTATCAATATCTTTAGCACCTGCTTGAGCAAAGTTAGGCTTTCCTCCTCCACCTCCCGAACAAATTCTTGCAATCTCATTAATTAATTTACCTGCATGCAATCCTATTTTTACTGCATCATCACCTAAAGAAACTACAAATAACAACTTTCTATTTTCTGGATTTGGTATTCCCCCAAGAATCACTATTGCTTTATTTCCCAAATGAGAAGTTAAATTAAGTGCTGCAGATTGCAAAGAATTCCCATCTAAGCCATCAATCTGATTTACTAAAATTGAAAAAGAATTTACTATTTCTGCGGATGATTTTATAGAAGAGTATTTAAAATATGCAATTTCATCTTTCATTTTTTGTATCTCTTTATTCTTATTAATAAGCTCTGCTTGCAAATTATTAACCCTTTCAAAAAGTTGATTAGGATTTGCTTTTAACAAATCACTTAGTTGGTTTACTAATGCATTTCTATCACTGAAATAGTCTAATGCTGATTGACCTGATAATGCTTCGATTCTTCTGACTCCAGCTGAGATTCCTTCCTCACTAATTATTTTGAAAGAACCTAATTCGGATGTAGTTTTAACATGTGTGCCACCACATAGTTCCATTGAAACTCCTGGTACATTAACAACGCGCACTTCATCATCATATTTTTCTCCAAACATCGCGACTGCGCCCTTTTCAAGAGCCTCACTCTTAGACATATTTTTTATTTCTAAAGCATGATTTTCTATAATCCAAGAGTTAACTAAAGTCTCAATCTTAGAAATTTGATCTTTAGAAATAGGATTAGAGGAATTAAAATCAAATCGTAATTTATTAAAGGCTACTAATGAACCTTTTTGTCCAACACTTTCATTAATAACTGATTTAAGTGCAGATTGTAATAAATGAGTAGCTGTATGATTTGCAGCAGCCTTAGCTCTATTAGAGGAGCTAACATTAGTCTTAACTTTTTGTCCAATAGTTAATTTTCCTTTTTTAATCGTTCCATAATGTAAAAAAACATTTTTCTTTCGCATGACATTATCAACCAAGACCTCAACATCGTTTGAAAATATCGTTCCAATATCACCAACTTGCCCGCCAGATTCTCCATAAAAAGTTGTCTGATCAAGAACAATTAAAACTTTCTGACCTTCACTTGCTTCCTTAACTAATGTTGAATCCAAGAATATACCCTTAATTTCAGCTTCCGAAAGGAGTGACTTATAACCATTAAAAACAGTTTTGTTAAAAACATCTATTTCTCGCTCTAATGATCCCTCTAATGTCAAATCAATATTACTTGAAGCAGCTTTAGCTCTCTCTTTTTGTACATTCATTTCTTCTTCAAAACCCTTTACATCTACACTGATACTATGTTCTTCAGCAATTTCTACAGTAAGTTCTAGAGGAAATCCATAAGTATCATAAAGTTCAAAAGCTTTAAAACCAGAAATTAATTTCTGCCCTGAAGAAATTAACTCATCTAGCAATTTCTCTCCTCTTTCAAGAGTTTCCCTAAATCTTATTTCTTCAATTTTTATCTCATTCAAAATTAAATCATTATTATTTTTTAAATCAGGATAATTATTTTGCATTAAGTTAATTCCGACAGTAGCAATATGAGGTAAAAATTCATTTGTTATACCTAATAATCTGCCATGTCTGACCATTCTTCTAATAAGCCTTCTCAATATATATCCCCTACCGAGATTACTTGCTGATACTCCATCAGAAATTAAATGAATAACAGCTCTTGTATGATCACCAATGATTTTTAAAGAAATTTTGTTTTTATCATCTGAAGAAAAATAATCAATATTTGCAATCTCACAAATTTTTTGAATAATAGGAAAAATCAAATCTGTCTCATAATTATTTTGCTTTTTTTGTACTATTTGAGCCATCCTTTCAAGACCCATTCCTGTATCAATATTTTTAAATTTTAAATCTGTCAATTTTCCATCTGAATCACGATTATATTGCATAAAAACAAGATTATAAAATTCAATAAAACGATCTCCATCTTCTAAATCAATATTCTGCAGACCCTTTTCAGGATGAAAATCATAATAAAGTTCTGAACAAGGTCCACATGGACCTGTTTTGCCAGATGACCAAAAATTATCTTCCTCACCTAGTTTGACTATCCTATCTGGATGAATACCAATTTCATCTCTCCAAATTTTTGCAGACTCTTCGTCTTCGTGAAAAACACTCACAATTATATTTTCAACAGAAAGTTGATAAATATTAGTAACTAATTCCCAAGCCCATTGAATAGCCTCTCGTTTAAAATAATCTCCAAAAGAGAAATTACCAAGCATTTCAAAAAAAGTGTGGTGTCTAGCTGTAACTCCAACGTTTTCTATATCGTTTGTTCTGATGCACTTTTGGCTAGATGTAGCCCTTTTTGATGGTCTTTCTTTTAAACCTAAAAAAACTGGTTTAAAAGGTAGCATTCCAGCAATTGTTAACATAACCGTAGGATCATCTGGAATCAAAGATGCACTTGGAATAATTTTATGTAATTTTTCACTGTAAAATTTTAAAAAAGCATTTCTTATTTCATCTCCAGTAACTATTTTTTTAACTAGTTGAGATTTCATTTATCCAGAATAAGAAAGAAGATTAAAAATTAAAGAAAAGCGTAATTTCGGTTATTTCGCAAAAATAATCACGCGAATTTATATTCTATATAACTAAAGTTAATTTATAAAGCTAATTATTCTATGATAGCCTCTGCCCAGACAAGTAATTCTAAATTGGCACAAACTAATAACAAGTTGACGGTTCAATCTCAAAACTTTGCTGATGATTCTTGTGCCATAAGATCTTTGGATTGGGATCGCAGTAGATTTGATATTGAATTTGGTTTAAGAAATGGAACTACTTACAATAGTTTTATTATTAAAGGCGAGAAACTAGCAATCATTGATACTAGTCACGCAAAGTTTGAAGAATTATGGTTTGAAGAATTACTTAAAAAAGTAAATCTGCAAGAAGTTGATTATCTAATTACTAGCCATACAGAACCTGATCATTCTGGTTTAATAGGTAATCTTTTAGAATTAAACCAAAATATCACAGTAGTTGGATCAAAATTAGCACTTAAATTTATTGAAGACCAAATACATATTCCCTTTAAACGTCTAGAGGTTAAGAGCGGAGAGTTTTTAAACCTCGGAACTAATCCTAATAGTGGTTTAGAACATAATATTGAATTTATAAGTGCACCAAATTTGCATTGGCCAGATACCATATTTTCATATGATCACAGCACAAATGTTCTCTATACATGCGATGCTTTTGGACTACATTATTGTTCTGACGAATTTTTTGACGCTGATCAAAAAGAAATATACGATGATTTCCGTTTTTATTACGATTGCCTTATGGGTCCAAACGCTAGAAGCGTTTTGCAGGCAATTAAAAGAATAGATAAGCTACCTGAATTAAAAACAATAGCTGTCGGTCATGGGCCTTTGCTCCATAATCAGGTCAATTTTTGGAAAGGAAAATATCTAGAATGGAGTAGCAATAAAAGCAAAGGCAATGATTTTGTGTCAGTCTGCTACATAAGCGACTATGGTTATTGTGATCGACTCAGTCAAGCGATATCTCATGGAATAAGCAAAGCAGATGCACAGGTTCAATTGCTTGATCTGAGATCTTCTGACCCGCAAGAATTAACAAATTTAATTTCTGAATCAAAAGCAGTAGTCATTCCCACATGGCCGGTAGACTCAGATAATGAATTAAAAGAATCTCTCGGTACTTTATTTGCAGCACTAAAGCCAAAACAATTTACTGCAGTTTATGATGCATTTGGTGGAAATGATGAACCTATAGATTCCTTAGCAAATAAATTAAGAGAACTTGGTCAAAAAGAAGCCTTCTCTCCCTTAAGAGTTAAAAATATTCCAGATCCGATTGTTTATCAACAATTCGAAGAAGCTGGAACCGATTTGGGTCAATTGATCAATAAAAAGAAGAATATTGCCTCTATGAAGAGCCTTGATTCAAATTTAGATAAAGCGTTAGGTAGATTAAGTGGAGGATTATATGTAGTAACAGCTAGTCAAGGGGAAGGTTCGACATTTAGACAAAGTGCAATGGTCGCAAGTTGGGTTAGTCAAGCGAGCTTTTCTCCACCTGGTATTACAGTTGCAGTAGCAAAAGATAGAGCTATTGAATCATATATGCAAGTTGGTAAAGGTTTTGTTGTGAATATCTTAAGAGAAGATAACTATCAAAAAATGTTCAGACATTTTTTAAAAAGATTTGCCCCTGGAGCTGATAGATTTGCGGATGTAGATGTAATTAGCAACATCGCTGAAGGAGGACCTGTTCTCTCAGATTCACTCGCCTTTTTAGATTGTAAAGTCAGTTCAAGACTGGAGACTCCAGACCATTGGATAATTTACGGAATTGTTGAAAATGGCAATGTTTCTGACTTATCATGTAAGACAGCAGTTCATCACAGAAAAGTTGCTAATCACTATTAGAAAAATAAGTCTTTGAAATGTCAGATACTAATATAGGCTTACTTGCAGAAAATCAAAATTTATCAGAATTTGAAATTACTGAAAATTTTTCTTGTGTAAGATTCTTAGACCAAAATAAAGAAAGATTTGAACTTGAGTTTAATCTCGAAAAAGGAACCTCTTTTAACACTTTTTTAATAAGAAATGATGAAGAACTTTTTATTCTTCATCCACCTGAAAAGCAATATTTAGAAGCATTTAATCAGATAATTTCTAACTTTTTTAAACAATACAATTTAAAAAAAATTAACGTCATTTCTGGACATATCAATCCCCAAATTATAGAAACTATAAAAAACGTTAATAAGCAATTTGAAGACTTAACTATAACTTGCTCAAATCCTGGATTTAAACTTATTAGTGAACTTTGGAATCAAAGAAATCCTAACTTAAAAGACTTCATTGAAATTCAATTACCCAAAATAAACATAGTCAAGAAGGAACTAAATTTAGAATTAGGTAACATTTCACTAGAGTTAATTCCTATTCCAACAGCACGTTGGCCTGGAGGCTTAATAATTTATGAACGCAATCAAGAAATACTTCTAAGTGAAAAAATTTTTTCTGCACACATTTCATCTGAAACTTGGTCAGAGACAAATCGAATCAGTACAGAAGTTGATAGAAAACATTTTTATGATTGTCTGATGGCTCCAATGTCTAATCAAGTAGTATCAATAACTGAAAAAATTGCAGATTATGACATTAAGACTATTGCACCATTGCACGGTCCAGCCATCGAATATAGCTTAAAAAGCTTTTTAAATGACTATATTCGATGGGGTGAAAATCTCTCAACAAATAATCCTAAAATTGCTCTTATTTATGCAAGTGCTTATGGAAATACAGCCTCTATAGGCGATGCTTTAGCTAAAGGTATAAATAAAACTTCTGTTGAAGTAGAAAGTATTAATTGTGAATTTACATCAAATGATGTACTTTTAAAATCCATCCAAAATGCTGATGGATATTTAATAGGATCTCCCACACTTGGGGGGCATGCCCCAACACCTATAGTAAGTGCACTAGGGACATTGTTATCAGAGGGCGATAGAGATAAACCAGTTGGGATTTTTGGTAGTTTTGGCTGGAGCGGCGAAGCGATAGATTTACTTGAATCGAAATTAAAAGACGGTGGTTTTCAGTTTAGTTTTGACCCTATAAGAATTAAATTCAGTCCAAATAAACCAAAAATTAAAGAGCTTGAAGAAATAGGAACTCACTTTGGAAGAAAGATTATAAAAAAAATTAAGAAAAAACCTAGAAAATCTGATACTGGAATGATTACGAGTAAAACGGATCCAAAGTTACAGGCCCTTGGAAGAGTAATTGGCTCACTTTGTGTTCTAACTGCCTCTAAAGGAAAAGATGAGAATAATATCAGAGGAGCTATGCTTGCTTCCTGGGTTAGTCAAGCAAGTTTTTCTCCACCGGGATTGAGTATTGCAGTAGCAAAAGATAGATCGGTAGATTCTCTACTTCAAATTGGAGATTCATTCGCTTTAAATATTTTAAGTGAAAAAGATTTTAAAGAACCTTTGAAAAGATTTACAAAACCTTTTTCACCAGGTGAAGATAGATTTGAAGGTTTAAATATTGAATTAACTCCTAATGAACAGATAATAATTCCAAACTCTTTAGCATGGTTGGACGCATCAGTAAAAGAAAGAATGGAATGTGGAGATCATTGGGTAATATACGCTGAAGTACTACACGGTAATATACTAAAATCCGATTGTCTTACGGCAGTCCATCACCGTAAAACTGGTGCTAGTTATTAAATTTAATTATCTTTTTTATGATTGAATCAAAAGATCTAATAATCATTTCAGCAAGTTGTGGGAAAAATCTAGAACTTTCAGAGAAATTCCTTGAAAAAAGTAATGAACTTAAAATAAGTTCTGAGATTTTAGATCTTACCACTCTTAATATTCCATTATTTAATCCAAGAATTCACAGCAAAGAAAATATTCCAAATGAAATAGAGGAATTAAAGAAGAAGCTTTTCAAAATTGAAAGGTGGGTAATTTGTGCGCCTGAATATAATGGATCTATACCTCCCATTCTCTCTAACTTCATAGCATGGCTCTCTATTTCAGGTGATGATTTTAGGAATTTATTTAATGGCCAACCGATTGCAATTGCAACATTTTCTGGTGGCATAGGGTTAGAACTTTTGACCTCATTACGCATTCAACTAGTGCACTTAGGAAGTCAAGTACTAGGGAGACAGCTTTTGTCCTCATATAGCAAACCTATAGATACAAAAACTATTGAAGATATTATTCAAAGACTTTTACAAATGAAAAAATTAAAAACATAACCTTTAAAACAAAAAATTCTTATCGATTTTCTTCATTCCAAACTTTTAAAATTTGTTTAGCCATAGGGAGCGCATGTACCGAACCTCCACCAGGAGTATTTTGTGCAAAAGCGACTACAAGCAACTCACTTTTTTCCGAAGGAGCGTAACAAACAAACCAAGCGTGATCTGAGCCACCTTCACCATCTTCAGCAGTTCCTGTTTTACCTGACACTGGAGGTAAATTTGAAACTCCATAATTAATTGATACTCCTGTGCCAGACTCTACTACTTTCCTGAGACCACTTTTAATCAATTGAATATTTTGTGGATCAATGTCAATTGAAACACGTTTTTTATCCAAACGACTTTCTACATCTTTTTTAGTCAAATGTGGAGTAACTAGATAACCTCCATTAGCAACCGCTGCATATGCTCTAGCTATTTGAATTGGAGTTACTTGAACAACAAATTGTCCAATTGACATACTTGCAATATCTTCTGGAACCCAAGGGGTTCTTCCTGGTTGCCCCCATCCTCTACCTTCTTTAGCCCATTTACTACTAGCTACTAATCCTATATTTTCTTGTTCAGAAATTTCAATTCCAGATAAAGAATTAAAACCAAGCTTTCGAGAGACCTTATGAATTTCATCAACTCCTACTCCGTAACCTATTTGGTAAAAAAATGTATTACTAGAAACTCTTAAAGCATCTTCGTAACCTATTAACCCAAAACCTAAATCATTGTGCTCTCTAAAACATTGACTCCCATAAGTTATACATGGTTTCGTTTCTAACATGGTATTGCGAGGAAATTTTCCACTTTCCAAGCCCGCTAAAGCCGTTACAATTTTCCAAACACTCCCTGGATCATAAGCATTTAAAGCTCTATTAAAAAGAGGTTTTTCAGGAGAATTAAATATATTATTGTATTCTTTTTCAGGCTTAAAATCCTTTGAAAAAAAATTCAAATCAAAATTTGGCCTACTTACCATCGCTCTTATTGCACCATCTCTTGGATCCATCACTATTATCGCTCCTGCTTTTTTATCTTTAAGAACGTCCTCAGCAACTAATTGCAGATTAAGATCTATTGTTAGTTCAATATCATTACCTTTTACAGGAGGTCTTATACCTAATGATCTTTGAAATTTTCCTAATGAATTTACTTCAACCATTTCTCCGCCCCACTCACCTCTTATAAAATCTTCATATACATATTCAATTCCTGTTCTTCCTATTAAATCATTTAATTTATAACCCTTCTTAGATAAGAATTTATATTCTGATTCAGTAATTGGCTGAGTATAACCAATTACATGGGCAGCAAGGGATTTATAAGGATAATTTCTAATTAATTTGGTAGCTATTTCAAAACTAATTAATTTACTCTCATTTTCCCTAAATTTTATTAATTGATCTACATTTAAATCATCAAGAATTGTTATTGAAAGCTTTTGATTTTTTAGACCATCTGAATACTTTTTTTGAATTATATTACTATCAATATTTAACAAGTTAGAAATGCTTGATTTATGTTTTTCCCAATTGTTTTTTTTAATAGATTGAGGCTTTATTATTAAAGAATATTGAACTCTACTATCTGCTAAAACATAACCATTTTTATCTAATATTCTTCCGCGTATTGGCTGTGAAGCAATAAGTCTGATCCTATTCTCATCTGACATCTTCTTAAAAGATTCATAATTTAAAATTTGTAAAAAAATTAACCTACATAGAATTAACAAAAATGATAAAGAAGAAAAAATAAGTAAGACTAAAGGTTGTCTTTTTAATGAAATCAGTTTTTTTTTGGGACTTGTTTTTATCAAAAATATAAAATTTATTTAAATATTGCCTTTTCTAATAAAGCAATGGTTGATTTTATCTCATTAAGTCTAGTGATTAAATCTTTATAATCACTGTCTTCATTGATGAGATTAAACTCATCATTTTCAACATTATTTGGGTTAGAATTTTCACTCATAAAACTTATACTTTTTTGGCAATTGTTTGAATTAATAGAATTCTAAATAATAAATTTATTTTTTCATAATTTTATTAACGTTAGATACTTAAAAAAGATCAAAAAGAAATTAATTTAGTTGTTCTATATTTTGTTCAAAATAAGGATTACAACTATTCTTTGATATCCCTAAAGACCATCCAATAAAAGAAGAAATAAATATCGTAACGATTAACGGCAAAATGGCTTGTTGAGTATTTACTAGGCTGAACCATTCCCTCCAGCTGTTATAAAATCTTTCTCTTTGAAATTTTCTTTTTTCATTTTCTAGCAATCTCGCTTTTTTGGCGAAAGATTTTGTTACCCACTTTTCGAAAGGAATCTTTTTTGTAATCGCCATTTTTCTCTCCACTTCTAATAATTGTCCGGAACTAAGATAAGGATGAAATGTACTTATCAATTCAAGAGTTTTTAAAAACATCTCAACTGTTGCATCTTTTATGATCTTTTGCTCATGACTTAAATCAGTCCACTCTATTTCTGGATAAAAACGGTTCCTGTTAGGTGAGATTTGATGCTCTGACATTTGACCAGGCTCTCTAAGCCATCTATTGGTATTTTCATCAAATCTCCGCCAATATAAAAAAGGATTAATAAAAATTGTTTTACCAGATACCTTGACTACATCTTGTTGCAGATGATTAGTTATCTTTCTTTCAGAATTCTTCGATTTTATCAAAAGTCTAAATTAATATTCTAATTAAAGATTATCTTTTATTCACTATTTTTCCAGAAATATAAAATTTTTATAAATTAATATTAAGTTATCGTCAACTGCCAACGCTTCTTTAAATAATTACAATATTCACAATTAAAGGAAGGTTTCGGGAATTTATCCGAACGTAATAAATTAACCGTATCAATTATCTTATTTTCTACCCAAAAAGTAGAACAATCTAATTTAATTAGATGTACGTCAAAATTTAATTGGTTATTAAAAAACTCTTCATTTTTCTTGCCATTGAAATATAAAAGATAAGCTTCTTTAGCTACTTGAAAACCATTTTTTTTAAACAACCATTGATACATTTCTAATTGTCTTTTATAAGCTTTTGCATATTCGTATTTATTAAAAGTCTCAAACCAATCAAAATTATTTCTAGATGTTGCTTTTACATCAACGATAATTAGATCTCCATTTTTTTTCTGCCAAATATCATCTACAGCTCCACCAAAATCATAATTGTGTTCAATTGACTTATATCTTATTCCTTGAAAATTACTTCTCCAACGTTCTAAATCTTTGTGTTTGAACGGCACAGCATCAATTCCATATTCAATAAATAAAGGATGTGGCTCCTGAATTTTTCTATAATAGTCAAATTCATTTTTACATAAATTATCTACAGCTAAATTTAAGGTAAATGGTAATGATGGGGGTTTTATTTGATATTTTTTATCTAGGACACAACATCTTGGGCAACTAAGATATTTCTCAACTGTAGATCTACTTAATTTAATAATATCGGGCATTACGTTTTAAATCTCATTTAAAAATTTCTCGCTTAAATAAAAAACTTTAAATTTTTTTAAAATTTGAAGACTTACTACCACTCGATAGTAACGAGAATTTGCTCTGCAAAAACATAGTCATATCAATTGATTTGACCATAGCATAACACAGATTTCTTCACGTGTAACCCACGTATAACCGCTCTTTTTAATCATTTTTGATCAAGTTCTTTGATTCTTCTTAATCACTAGAATCATTGAGTTTATGAATCATACGATGACAATTTGAACATAAAACAGCAAAATCTTTTTTAGTTAATTTTCCAGTCTCACCTTTTTTTAATGCAGATATTGGTATTAAATGATGCGCCTCAATATATTCTTTCCCAATATCTCCATAAACTTTTTGGAAGTCAAAATTACAACTTTGACAAAAAAATCAAAGTTCTTTTTTCATTTTTTTGATTTGAGAACTGCTTGGTCTCTCGATTAAGTAATGTACTTTCTTCTTATATGTCTCTTCAATAGTCATATTCTCATCAGGATCTTCGCCAATTAGAAAATTATCGCTATCAATACCCCCTCTAAAAAAAAGTGTTTCGTAAGCATCAAGCATATTATGGAGATTTCTTACTAATTCATTTTCACTTTATGTTCACATGGTTCATATGGCATATGTACGACATGTTAAAGAATAGTTTCTATTTTTATTTATCTTCCAATAGAAATTGCAGAAATATTTATATTGTAGAAAAAAATTATGAAAAAAATTATAAAGAAAATTCTCAAGAAAATATATTTCGCATTACCTTTTAAAAAAAATATTTTCTTAAAACTAAAAAAATATGTTGTTCTTCCAGAAAAAATTTACAGACACCTTAGATTCAAGGAACCTTTTTTAGTAAAAATAAATAGTAAGCATTCGTTTAATTGTTTTAATGATTCAATCATTGAAAACGAAATATTTTGGAATGGCTTTGGCCAATGCTGGGAAAAGACATCTCTTGATCTGTGGACTAAACTATCAACTCAAAGTGAGATTATTTTAGATATTGGAGCCAATAATGGCATCTATTCTCTCGTATCGACAGCGGTAAATAGTAAAGCAAAAACATTCTCATTTGAACCTAACTCTCTTTTCATTCCATCATTAAAAAAAAATATTTTAGTTAATGATTTTCAAGAGCGTATGTTCCCCATTCAATTAGCAGTGGGCGAAAAGACTGGAGTTTGCGAAATAGACGATTATTCTGGACTGAGTAAAAAGATAAAATGTGAAACTGTTTCTATTGATGAATTTGTAGAAAAAGAAAATTTAAATAAAGTAGATTTAATCAAAATAGATGTAGAACTTTACGAGGTTTACGTTATCAGAGGTTTATTAAATACTATAGAGAAGTATAAACCTTCAATTATTATCGAAGTACTTAATAATAATATAGCCTCTGAATTATCTGAACTTTTAGAAAAATTTAATTATCTATATTTCAATCTCAATGAAGAAAATTTTGGAATTAGGAAAGTAGAGAAACTAGCTAAAAGCGATTATTATAATTTTTTAATTTGCACTGAAGAAAAAGCTAAGTTTCTTAACTTAATATAATTAAAATAATAAAAATCCCCTTTAGAAATAAAATCTAATATTGATTTTTTATTCTTATCCATTTGACCCATTGAAGTAAGATGTGTTTCTTCTATTCCATCTTTCATAACGTATAAACTCATCAGTTAAAAATTTCCAATTAATTTCTTATTTAATTTCTTTTTTAATTTCTTTTTTAATTCCTTTTGATATTTTTCTCCATTAATTAGTTCATAAGCATTTGCTAAATCAACATTTCTTTCTCGCATTAAATCAGCAAGTCGTTCAATAAGATTTATCATTTTATTACTCTTATCTAAAACCCATCCAAGGTCAATCAAAATGGAATTTCTTGAACCATCTGGGTATCTATAAACAACCTTAGTTATCAAATTATTATTTCTTTCCCAACCAGATATTGACCAACAAAGCCATGATTGGATATTATTGATTGCCTTGTCATAGCAGCCCATTTTAGAGATTTTATTTCTGCAACAAATAAAAAATCTTATAAGTGCATTTCAGGATGCAAAATTGCTAAACAAGCAAGGCAAGATGTACAAAAAAGATTTTCAACAACTACGAGGGTTAAAAAATTAGCAAAATTTTATTTAGAAAAGTGTAATTTTTTCCTTCGACTTAACATTATTTCCCTGATACCGATAGGATTATTTCATAATTAGATTTCACATTTAAACAAAATGTTTAAAAAGAAATAATGGGTCTTAATAAAGAAACTTTTGAGTTAATCTACTCAATTAAAGATGAACTTAAAGGTAAAAGTATTCTTTCTCTAGGGAATCCTTACCTAGCAGACAATATAAAGTTCAATGACTATTTTGAATGTAAACAAAATGAACTAATTAATATCGATATTAATTTAAGAAGTAAATTTATATTTCATAAATATTTTAAGGTAAAAGTTTTTAAAATCCTTGATATCTCTAGTGAAGAGAATGCAGATTTCATACATAATCTTAACTACCCCATAAAAGATAATAATTTGATAAATAATTTTGATTTAATAATTGACCCTGGAACTCTTGAACATGTTATGAATGATCAACAATCTTTAGTGAATATTTTTAGTTGCCTGAAAAAAGATGGAATATACTGTTTTTCATTGCCAGCAAATTGTCATTTAGAGCATGGCTTTAGACAATATTCTCCAACCTTTTTTTATGATATTTGTTTTTCCAATAAAGGTAATTTATTGCTAGGAAATCTAGGCTTAATAAGTAATCTTGCAAAAATAGATTGTTTACAGTTATATAAAAGATACGATAATGAATTTCATGAGATTATTGATAAAAAATTAGCAAGTAAAATTAGAATTTTTAGAAATTTCAAATATAAAACGGGCACTCTTATAAATCTTTTGAACTTTACAAGTACACCAATTCTACTGAGCGGTTTAATTAGAAAGAAAACTAATAAAATAATTAATTTTAATGGTACTCAATATATTTATAGAAATTACAGCTTAGGAGATGTTACAGCCTCAAAAAAAAATGTAGATAGAAAATTGAGTCTTCTCAAATTAATAAAAAGATTATTTATAAAGTTTCCCTTCCCAAATATATTAAAAATCTATATATTAAAAATCTAAAACAATATTGATAACTTTTAATTGACTATTCCCACTCAATAGTTCCAGGAGGTTTGCTTGTAATATCATAAACAACTCTATTAACTGAACTTACTTCGTTTACAATTCTATTTGCAATCCTCTCTAAAATCTGAAAAGGAATTTTTGACCAATCGGCTGTCATACCATCTTCACTAGATACACAACGTAAAACTATTGGCCATGCATAAGTCCTTTTATCACCCATAACCCCTACTGTTTTTACAGGTAGTAATACTGCAAAAGCTTGCCAAATATCATTGTAAAGACCTGATTTTTTAATTTCATCTCTTACTATCCAGTCTGCATCTCTTAAACAGTCAAGTTTTTCATTGTTCACCTCTCCCAAAATTCTTATAGCTAATCCTGGTCCTGGGAATGGATGCCTTTTGATAATTTCATCAGGCAAACCTAAAGTAGCTCCCACTCTTCGGACTTCATCCTTAAAAAGTTTTCTTAACGGCTCAACTAATTTAAATTGTAAATCTTTTGGCAATCCACCAACGTTATGATGACTCTTTATCTTTACAGCTATTCTTTCACCAGTCTTAGGATCAATATTAGTACCAGCACTTTCAATAACATCAGGATAAAGAGTACCTTGGGCTAAATACTGAAAAGGTCCTAATCTATTGCTTTCTTCCTCAAATACTCTAATAAATTCTTCACCTATTATTTTTCTTTTTTGTTCTGGATCAGTAATACCTTTTAATTTGGCAATAAACCTTTCTCTTGCATTAATGTATTCAACTTTTATATGAAATTTCTTATCAAAAAAATTCATTAAAAATTCTGGTTCACCTTTTCTCATAAAACCTTGGTCTATAAACATGCATGTAAGCTGATTTCCAATTGCCTTATTAAGAAGAAAAGCAAGAGTTGAGGAATCAACTCCTCCAGACAAGGCAAGCAAAACTTTTTTATTACCAACTTGCTCTCTTATCCTGGGAATGGTTTCCTCAATATAGGTTTCAGTTGTCCAATCAGCCGCACAACAAGAAATTTTATAAACAAAATTTTTAATTACCGTCATTCCAAACTCTGAATGAATAACTTCAGGATGAAATTGTACGCCAAATAACTTCTTTACATCATTTGAAATTGCTGCATGGAGTGTGTTCTCGGTATGAGCAATTTTATTAAATCCATCAGGCAAAGAATTAATAGAATCGCCATGACTCATCCACATAATAGATTTATCGTCTACATTAAAAAGGAGGTCAGATTGTTGGTCTATATTTATTGGTGCTCTACCGTATTCAGCTCTTTTGGTTGCTGAAATAACAGATCCTCCAAGTTCTTTGACCATTAATTGCATTCCATAACATATGCCAAGAATAGGAATTCCTAAATTAAAAATTTTTTCATCACACTTAGGAGAATTTTCTTCATAAACAGAATTTGGGCCTCCACTCAAAATAATACCTTTTGGGTTAATATTTTTAATTTCCTCAATTGAGATGCAATTACTTACTACGAGAGAAAAAACATTAATTTCTCTAATTCTTCTTGCAATTAATTCAGAATATTGAGATCCGAAATCCAAAATTAATATTGAAGGATCTCGTTCTTTTTTAAAAATTGTTTGACTCATGTATAAAAGTTAACTCAATTTATTTACAAAAGCATAATGAATCAAAAATTAATCTCATTGAAAATGAGAAATATACTTATTACCGTTAATTCCAGCCCACCTTATTTTCCTTTTTCTATCAAAAATGATTGATGCGATTTCCATATCGGTTTTTACATACCTATTTACATAAGCAAAAGAACGCTTTTCGATTGTATTTGATAAATTCTTGAATAATTTATCAGCTAAAGATTTATTGAATCTTTCAAGAAGTTGTAATGCATTTTCGAGATTATCTAACTGAGATAATTCATCTATTATTTCAGGTGGCAACTTTTCTTGAACAGCTAAATAAACAAGAATCTCAATTCTTGCATCAGCTAAATGATTATGAGTATGAAAAATACCACCTGCTAATTTAATTAATTTTCCGTGATAACCTAAAAGAATTACAGTTTTGACTTTTTTTATTGCAGCATCAACTAATAATGGTCCGATCCAATTTCCAATTTTGATAATTGGCAAATTAACATTATAAGTTTTAGCCAAATTTAACCCATTTTCACCAATAACAAATACAACTTTCCCTTTAAAATCATTTTGACTTACTTTTGATAGATTATTTTTAGCCTCTTCTAATTGATCAGGTGAAGCACTCGAATAAGTCTCAGCAGAAGTACCAATAATAGATAGTCCATCAACAATACCAAATGACTTATTACTCGTTCTTTCAGCTAAAAACACCCCATTTGGGAAAATAATTTCTAATTTCAAATTAAAGCCTACAGGAATACTATCTAATAAATTTTCATATAGAACTTCCTTGGCAAAATTAGAAATGCATATCTCTGATGTATCTTCTTTTATGCCTACACCATATCCTGCAATAATATTTATTGGAATTGTGTGAGCAGGATTATTAAGAGAAATTTTTTCTAAAGAGGCTATTGTCCATATCTCTAAGTTTTGTGTAATATCAAGATCTAAGCCAGACTTTGCAAACGTAATTCCTAATGCCTGCGAGTCATCTTTAAGTAAACCAACAGAATGAATCTCAATTTTTATTTCTTTTTTTTCATTAGGAATTTTTATAAGCTCATAATTCTTAAATGGTAACCCTACTAGTTTATTTAATGCTGACCTAGCAGCTCCAGCAACCCACAAAGGTAAAGAAAATCCTTTTTTCAAATCAAGTAATTGAAAAATATATAATGAGAACTAATCTAAGAATGACCTATTTAATAAAAAGTGGCCATACAACAAAAATTATCATTGATGATTCCTGGACCCACACCTGTTCCAGAAAAAGTTTTACAAGCATTAAGTAAGCATCCGATAGGCCATCGCAGTAAAGAATTTCAAGATCTAGTAGAGAGTACAACTAAAAATTTACAGTGGCTTCATCAAACTCAAAATGATGTTCTAACGATCACTGGTAGTGGTACTGCCGCAATGGAGGCTGGAATAATAAATACCTTAAGTAGAGGAGATAAAGTCATTTGTGGAGAAAATGGAAAATTTGGCGAAAGATGGGTAAAAGTTGCTAAAGAATTTGGTCTAGAAGTCATAAAAATTGATTCCGAATGGGGGACTCCACTTGATCCAGAAGAATTCAAAAAGGTATTAGAGGAAGATAAACAAAAAGAAATAAAGGCGGTTATTTTGACTCATTCTGAAACCTCAACAGGTGTAATTAATGACTTAGAAACTATTAGTTCATATATTCGTGCACACAACACAGCTTTATCAATTGTAGACTGCGTTACAAGTCTTGGAGCTTGCAATGTACCCGTAGATGAATGGAAATTAGATATTGTTGCATCAGGATCACAAAAAGGCTATATGATCCCTCCAGGGCTTAGCTTTATAGCAATGAGCCAAAAAGCATGGGAAGCTACAGAAAAATCTAATTTGCCAAAATTTTATTTAAATTTAAAATCCTACAGAAAAAGTCTTTTAACTAACAGCAATCCATACACCCCAGCAGTTAATTTAGTTTTTGCTTTAGATGAAGCCTTAAAAATGATGAGAGAAGAAGGCTTAGATAACATTTTCCTAAGGCACAATAAACATAAATTAGCAATGAGCAATGCAGTAAAGGCTTTAAATCTTAAATTATTTGCTAATGAAAAATATTTAAGTCCCTCAATTACTGCAATAAAAACTGAAGGAATTGATGCTGAAGAATTTAGGAAAACAATAAAGAATAATTTTGATATTTTACTTGCAGGTGGTCAAGATCATTTGAAGGGGAAAATATTCAGAGTCGGGCACTTAGGATATGTAAATGATAGAGATATTATTACAGTAGTATCTGCTATGAGTAATACACTTCTTAAGCTAGGTAAAATTACAGCCCAACAAGCTGGCGAAGCATTAGTTATGGTATCAAAATTTCTAGAGGGAAATTAAGTTAAGTGCCTGGCTCTTCAACATTTCCGCCTAATTCAACAATCTTTTTTCTAAGAACGATTGATTTTTTTTCATCACCCTTGGTTTGAGCAATGGCAAGTGCAAATTCTAATTTTTCGAGCTGGTGGCCACCCTCAAAAAAAGATAATTTTTTCTTTATGCGGTTTTTATTATCTTTGTATGAAATTTGTGAAGACATAAAAATTCATGCTTTAGTTAATATTATGCCAGCAAAAAGGGACATTTCGAGAGGAAACTAAAAATATTATTTGACTATAAACTTAAAAAAAATTTTTTTTTTTTAATATTATATTCAAACATCCTTGAAATTTATGCCTAACATAAATCTTTTCTATTATCTTTTTGCAGGTTGTCTTTTTGGAGCCTTAGCTCTTAAAACAGGTATTCCTGCGGCTCCTTTAGCAGGCGCTTTAATAGGCGCAAGCATACTTAGCATAAGTGGCAAAGTTCAAATTGCAGAGTGGCCAATAGGAACAAGAACAATTTTAGAAATCGGCATTGGAACAGTCATTGGTACATCATTAACAAAAGACTCATTAGTTGATATTCAAAATTTATGGAAGCCAGCTATATTAATAACTTTTACTTTAGTTATTACTGGATTAGTAATTGGATTATGGACAAGCAGATTACTTAATATAGATATCATTACAACAATTCTAGGAGCTGCACCAGGAGGAATTAGCGGAATGAGTTTGGTGGGGTCTGAATACGGAGTAGGACCTGCGGTGGCAACTTTACACGCTGTAAGATTGATTACTGTACTCTTAATTCTTCCTTTAGTTGTAAAATGCTTGAATATATTTGGAGTGATTAAATCTTAAATTTCTATAGACATATTCACAATAAAAGATATTTTTAAATAGAAGATAAAAGCCTAATGCAAAGATTAAATAAGAAAAAACTAATACCATTAGCGTTGGGAATTTTCACTCCTCTAATCCTGACTACACCAAAAGTAAATGCAAGTGCATTTGGAGCGGAAATTTTTTGTACCATGAGAGATGGCGGAAATGACCATGAAAGTAGTTGGGATGCAGCTTACACGTATATAAAAAAACAAAAAGGCGGATTCTTCAAAGTTTCTCCTAAAAATGCAGCAGCGCAAATTACTGAAACAGTCATAAGAGAAAGAGAAAAATTTAGTTATTGTATTGAATATTTAGATAATCTTCATCCAAATAGAAAACTAATACGAGATTTAGAAAAAGAAGAAAAAAGAAAAGAAAAAGAGGCAAAAGATAGAGAAAACAAAAGAAAAAAATTAGAAAAAGAATTAGAAGAAACTAATGAAGAAATTTCTGAAGAATTTAGAGATGAAACACTTGATAGATATAGTTATTGATAAAGGGTTCCAAAAGATAATTAACTTTTCTAAATTTTATAAATACGTTTTTGTATCTAAACACACTAAATAATATTTTTACTAGCAAATTTAGGCTAAAAAGCAAAATTAAATGTTGACTTTTAATATATTCAAGCGATTATTTATTTAACTAAATATTCTGAATGCATATTAATGATGCGGTGTTTTTAGAGGATTTATGTCCTAAGTTCAGACTGAGACAATGGCGAAAATCTATTCATAAGTTTACTGGAAAAAGTTGTATATATTGCGGAAAACCATCTGAATCTATTGACCATGTAATACCACAAAGCCAAGGAGGATTAAGTACAACAGAAAACTGTGTCCCTGCATGTCTTTCATGTAATGGGGACAAATCAGATGAAAATGCTTTGTATTGGTATAGGAAGCAAAAATTTTATGATCCACGAAGAGCAATGGCTATAAGAGCTTGGTTAGAAGGAGATTTAAGATTAGCTATAAGATTACTACAATGGGCCAATCCTAATTTTAAGGTAAAAAATAAAAATTACATAAAAGATAAATCAGCATATAAGGCCGCTTGACTACCAAACATTACATATTTGTCTAGAATTGTAAGCCTCACATATATTTTCCAATTCTTTTGGCGATTCTGGTAATATTAAAATTGTCGAAAATGAAATAAGAAAGACAAATAACTTTTGGTAGAATTTAAAACTAATTGAACTTACTTCTTTTTCTGCTAGAAGGGGGTAACTTTTGCTAATACAGAAAGTTTTTGACTTTAAATCGGACTCAAAAGCTGTCTTCATTATCAATTAATACATATGTACTACTCTAACCCAGCATGAAGAATCCTGCAAGTTTAATAGGCAATAAAAATAAATTTTTAATCTTGGGAAGTGGTTTCAGCGGTAGTTTTTTTGCAAAAACCATAAGAAAACTCGGTTGCACTGTTTTAACAACCTCAAGATCTGCAAACAAAGATCCAAATAATTTTATTTTCAACAGTGAAAACGGTATAGTTCCAGATGATGAAATTTTTGATGGAGTAACGCATATTCTTAGTTGCATACCTCCTGACAAAAATGGTAATGATCCAGTACTAGAAAGCCTTCAAAATAAATTACAAGATTTACCCCTTGAATGGGTTGGATATTTATCTACCACAGGAGTATATGGAAATACTGAAGGTGGTTGGGTATCTGAGACAGATCAGCCTAATCCTTTTCAAAAAAGGAGTCATAATAGATTAAATTGCGAAAAAAAATGGATTGAATCTAGTTTGCCCGTACAAATTTTTAGATTACCTGGCATCTATGGACCTGGAAGATCCACATTTGAAGCAATCAAAAATCAAAAAATTCGCGTTATCTTAAAAAAAGCTCAAGTATTTTCAAGAGTTCATGTTGCTGATATTACACATGCGATTATTTTTTTATTACAAAATAAAGATTATTTAAAGTTTCACCAAATCATAAATATTACAGATGATGAGCCCTGTTCTCAGATAGAAGTTATTCAATATTGCTACGATTTACTTGGTTTAACAATGCCTAAGCCAATATTATTTGAGGATGTAAAAGATGTATTATCTCCTATCGCTCAATCTTTTTGGATGGAAAATAGAAGAGTTTCAAACAAACTTTTATGCGAAACACTCGGATATAAACTAATTTATAAAAACTATAAATTAGGCTTACGAAATTGCTATCTGAACAGTAAAAAAATTTAAATTAAAAACTTTTTATGAATTGTCAAAAAACTAATAAAATATCGAAGGTAGTACTAAGCGTTGGAGATGAGTCAGGTATTGGACCTGAAATAATCTTAAAAGCACTTTGTTCTAGTCAGATACCCAAAAATATAGATTATGTATTAGTTGGTTCAAAAAAAAATCTACAAAATACATATAAATATCTTAGGTCATTAGGATTAGAAAAACTTGCAAATCCTAAAAATTTCAAGATACATGATCTCGAAATTGCCACATCAGATAATGACCCTAAATCAAGTTACGGCAATGCAAGTTTCCAATATTTAACAAACGCAATAGAAATTGTAAAACAATATCCCAATTCAGCACTTGTAACTGGACCAATTTGCAAGAAATCATGGTACCTAGCAGGTCATTATTTTTCTGGTCAAACTGAAGTACTAGCAAAATCATGTGGAGTAAAAAATGTTGGCATGCTATTCACAGCTAAATCACCAATTACTGGTTGGAGATTTAATACTTTATTAGCTACAACCCACATAGCCCTTTCTGAGGTTCCCAAGAAATTAACTACAGACTTAATCCACTCTAAATTGGATCTTTTTAAAGATTTTTGTAATACCTATACTGATAAACCTAGTTTAAAAGTAGCAGGGATAAACCCTCATGCCGGTGAAGAAGGCGTTCTAGGTAATGAAGAGAAAGATTGGCTTAATGATGCATTAATTACTTGGAATGAAAAAAATAGAAGTATTGAATTATTAGGTCCTTTATCTCCAGATAGTTGCTGGAATTCATCAATAAAAGCGTGGAATGACAAAAATGCTGAAAAACATGATGGCATTCTTGCTATGTATCATGATCAAGGTTTAATACCAATGAAAATGATAGCTCTTAATTACTCAGTAAATACCACAATCGGTTTACCTTTTATAAGAACATCTCCAGATCATGGAACGGGATTTGATATTGCTGGCAAAGGAATCGCTCAATCTCAAAGCATGATTGAGGCTATTAAGGCTGCCGTAGAGATGACTAACAATTCAAGACTGCTTAACACGCATTAAAACTTGACCAAATTCAACTGGTGTTCCATTTTCAACGAGAATCTCTACTATTTCAGCATTAAATTCAGATTCAATTTCATTCATTAACTTCATTGCTTCTAAAATACAAATAGTTTGACCGACCTTTACGTTATTTCCTACTTCGACAAATGGCTCCTCACCAGGCGCTGCAGCCCTATAAAATGTCCCAACCATAGGAGAAGTAATTTCAGTTAGGTCAGAACGTCCTGGCGGTGCCACCTGAGGTGCTTCAGGCTCATTAACAACAGGGATATTATCATTAATAGTTTTTTGATTAGAAATTGTTTGCTTATCAGATGAAGTATTAGAAACTAAATTATTAATAACTTGATTCTGATCAAATACATTCCTTTTTATTTCGAGTTTAAAATCTTCTCCCTCTAGCGAGAACTCTTGTATATCACTTGTAGAGATTTTCTCTATTAAGCGATCTAAGTCATCATGATCTAATTTCATAGCCATTAATTTTCACGTCCAAGATAAGTGTCATTTCGAGTATCAACTTTAATCATTTCTCCCACAGAAATAAATAAAGGAACCATAACTTGAGCACCTGTTTCTAGAATAGCTGGTTTCGTGCCCCCACTAGCAGTGTCACCTTTAACTCCTGGATCAGTCTCTGTAACTTTCAAAGTAATAGATATTGGAAGTTCTACTTCTAAAACTTTACCATTATAAAAAATTACATTAACCTCCATTCCCTCTTTCAAATACTTTGCGCCTTTACCGATTTGTTCAGAGCTGAGTCTTGTCTCTTCAAAACTTGTCATGTCCATAAAAACATAATCACCAGACTCCACATAAGTATGCTGCAGGTTAGACTTCTCAAGGATAGCCTGTTGTACTGATTCTCCGGCTCGAAAAGTTTTTTCAACAACGTTGCCGCTTTGAACTGATTTTAATTTTGTTCGTACGAAAGCAGAACCCTTACCAGGCTTGACATGTAGAAATTCTACAACACGCCAAACTTGTCCATCCAATTCGATGGTAGTACCTGTGCGAAAATCGTTACTGGAAATCATTCCTGTATTACATCCCCCAAGGATCATAAACCTGCAAGAGTGCTATGCAAAAATTCTTATCAAATCAGAACAAACTTTTTTTAATTCTATCGATTGTAATTTTACATGTTTTTCTTTTAAAACCTATTCAAGTATTAGCTGATTTACCTACTGGGAATGCAGTAAAAGACCCTAATGCAATCCTCAGAAACGCACTCCCTATCAAGCAAGTTGAGTTACAAGAAATTCAACACAAATTGGAAGAAACTAGTGACCTTGTAAGAGGCGGAAGATGGCCAGCTCTTACGAAAACTGTTACAAAATGTCAATCTTTGCTAAAAAAATACCAAAGTAAAATTATTCAAGAATTACCAAAAGATAAGAAGAAGATTGCTGAAAAAACATTTTTAGAACTCAAAGAAAATTTTGATAGCCTTCAAGATTACTCTAAATCAAAGGATAAATACTCATTTATAGCAACTCGAAGAAATGCTTTAGATAAAATAGGTGGATTAGAAGAATATTTTCTACCAAAAGAATTTCCATACTCTATTCCTCAGGAATTTGATAATTTACCAAGATTACTGGGCAGAGCAAAAGTCAATATAAAAACCTCCAAAGGAAATATCCAAGCAATTGTTGATGGATTTAACGCCCCACTTACAGCAGGAGCATTTATAGATTTATCTTCAAAAAACTTCTACAAAGATTTACCCATTAACAGAGCAGAAGAATTTTTTGTACTACAAACAGGTGATCCAATTGGTGATGATATTGGTTACATAGATCCTGAAACAAACGTAGAACGTCACGTTCCCCTAGAAATTAGAATTCCTAATGAAAAAGATACTTTTTATAATCAAACTTTTGAAGATTTAGGTCTTTACACAGAGACGCCAACATTACCTTTTGCCACACTTGGAACTCTAGGATGGTCCCATTCAAATACCGCAGTTGATGATGGCTCATCGCAATTTTTCTTCTTTTTATATGAAGCAGAATTAAATCCAGCAGGTCGCAATTTAATTGACGGGAGAAATGCTGCCTTTGGTTACGTTGTAGATGGATTTGATGTATTAGAAGAGCTTACGAAAGATGACACAATAATTTCAATTGATGTTTTAGAAGGGATTGAAAACCTCAAATTAAATGCATAAAGAAGTACTAAGAGATATTGGGGAAAAAGAATTAATCTATAGGCTAGGAAGATTTATGCCTAAAAACCAAATTTCAGATGATTGCGCTTTAATCAAAACTAAAAATGAAAATTTACTTGTTAATACTGATTCTTTGGTAGAAAATGTTCATTTCAATGACATTACTATTTGTCCAAGGGACCTTGGGTGGAAAGCAGTTGTAAGCAATATCTCTGATTTATTATCTAGTGGAAGCAAGAAAACTATTGGTATTACAATAAGCCTTGTTCTACCTCCAAGAACTGAGTGGATTTGGGTTGAAGAATTGTACAAAGGAATAAATAAAGCACTAAAAGAATATGGTGGAATAATTCTTGGAGGAGATTGCTCAAAAGGGAATCAAAAAGCAATATCAATTACTGCCTTTGGGATTCAAGGTGAACTTGAGTTACGAAGAAACGCATGTAAACCAGGAGATGTCATCTTAACTACAGGAATTCATGGTCTTAGCAAACTAGGATTTTTAATTAAAAATAAAATTAATTTAGATAATGATATTTCTCTTAATAAAAGATTAATTAGTAAATCCGTTGAACATTTTTGTCGCCCTAAAGCATACCCAAATTTTCTAAAAAATCTTATAAAAAGTCGCTCCAATAAAAAAATCAAAAGAATAGGATGTACTGATAGCAGTGATGGTCTATTTCAGGCTTTACAAGATTTAGCAAGTGCTAGCAAATGTAAAGCAATTATCAATTATGAAAAAATTCCCAAAGATAAGGATTGGCCAAGAGGAGATAAATGGGACGAATATTATTTTTTTGGAGGTGAAGATTACGAATTAGTTTTCTCCTTGCCAAAAAAATGGGCGAAGAATTTATCTAAACTTGATGAAGATATTAACGAGATTGGTTTTTTTGCTGATGGTGAGCCATCAATAGAATTTAAAGATAGTAACAAAAACATATTATTAAAAAACACACCTTTCAATCACTTTTAATTATTCCCAATTTTTTGCAACAATCTCTGCTAAATCTACAACTCTTTGACTATAACCCCACTCATTGTCATACCATGCAAGCACCTTTACAAGGTTATCTCCGATACACATAGTAAGGTCACTATCTACAATTGATGATTCATTGGTACCCGCATAATCGCTTGACACTAATGGTTCATCTCCATACTTAATAATGCCTTTCATTGGGTTTAGAGATGCTTCCTTGAGCGCATTATTGACTTCTGCAGCTGTGACAGATTTAGAGGATTCAAACACAAAATCTACTGCTGAAACGTTAGGAGTTGGAACTCTCATTGCAATTCCTGTTAATTTGCCTTTCATTTCTGGGTATACCAGAGCTACTGCTTTTGCAGCTCCTGTAGAAGTAGGAACGATGTTTGTAGCGGCGGCTCTAGCCCTTCTTAGATCTCTATGACTATTATCTAAAATTCTTTGATCTCCTGTATAGCTATGAATTGTAGTCATCAAACCTTTATTAATCCCAAAAGTTTGGTCTAAAACTTTAACTACTGGAGCTAAACAGTTCGTTGTACAACTAGCATTACTCAAAATATCATAATCTTTATGTTTGTATGTATCAGCATTGACTCCAACTACATAAGTACCAACGCCATCACCTTTACCAGGAGCAGTTAAGATGACTTTTTTAGCTCCTACCTCTAAGTGCTTACTTGCACCTACGTCTGTATTAAATACTCCAGTAGATTCAATAACCAAATCTACACCCCAGTCTTTCCAAGGGAGGTTCATTGGGTTTCTATCAGAGAAACATTTAATTGTCTTGTTATTAATTACAAAAGTATCATCAGTATATTGAATATCAACACCATCAAGTTGACCAAGAACCGAGTCATACTTTAATAGATGAGCATTTGTCTTGGGATCTGAGGTAACGTTAATTCCGACTACTTCAATATTGGTGTAAGCCCCTCTACTAAGCCAACAACGCATAAAGTTTCGACCAATTCTGCCAAAGCCGTTAATTGCAACACGCAAAGTCATAACTAATAATTTCTAAATGATTAACCTAAGTTGCTGATCATACTGAATTTTGTGCAATAACGTAAGGTTTTTTTGATTTATTAAGCAAATAAGTCTAGTTTTGTATTAATTCAAGAAAAAAAAACATTTTTTTTAAGAAAAAATAGCAAAATTTTACCTAGAAGTTATTTTGATTTAAGTAAAAGATAAACATTGGATAAAAAATTACTTTTGAAAAGTCATTTTCATTTTATTGGGATTGGAGGTATTGGGATGTCAGCATTAGCAATAGGTTTACTTAAAAAAGGTTGTTCAGTTTCAGGATCTGATTTAGTTAAAAACGATGAAACTAAAAAATTAGAGAAATTTGGTGCAGTAATCTTTACTTCTCAAGTTCGACAAAATATTGAATTTGTTACTTCAAAATTTACCAACAAATTGATTAATTTTGTTGTAAGCTCCGCGATCAAGCCAGAAAATGAAGAATTTTCGTATTGCAAAGAAAAAAATTTATCAATAAAACATCGTTCAGAGGTACTTGCAATGCTAATGCGCACTTATACTGCATTGGCAATAGCAGGCAGCCATGGAAAAACATCAACTAGTACATTTCTTTCTACGATACTTGAGTTATGTACACGTAATTCTTCTTCAATAACTGGAGGAATAATTCCTATTTACAACTCTAATTGTCATTTAGAAAATACAAAATACCTAGTAGCTGAAGTTGATGAATCTGATGGGACTATTGACAAATATAAATCTGATATTGGAATAATCAATAACATTGATTTTGATCATTGCGATCACTTTTCTAATCTAAGTGAAGTCATATCTTCTTTTAAAACTTTCGCTAAAAATTCTAAAAAATTACTAATTAATTTTGATTGTGAAATCACAAAAAATAATTTTAGTTCTGAAAATAAATGGTCAAACACAACAACACTCAACGTAGATTATGCTTTAATCCCAACTGAAATTTATAAAAGTCATACAATTGGAAAATATTTTGAAAATGGAAATTTCATAAGTATTGTAAATATCCCAATTCCAGGTTTACACAATTTATCTAATATCACTGCTGCAATTGCAGCTTCCAGAATGATAGGAGTAGATTTTATAGAAATTAAGAAAAATATAAAATACCTCAAGCTACCAAAAAAAAGATTTGAATTCAGAGGACAATTAAATGAAAGAAATTTATATGATGATTATGCACATCACCCAAATGAAGTAAAAGAGACGATTAAATTAGGAAGATTATTTATTAAGCAAAAAAATAATAACGAACTCTATAAAAATAGATTAGTAGCAATATTTCAACCGCATAGATACTCTCGAGTAAAACAATTTAGTAGAGAATTCGCTGAAGAATTATCAAAAGCAGATGTTATTTTTGTAACTAGCATCTATGGGGCAGGAGAAGAAAACAAAGATAAAATTACTTCGAAAATTATTACTGATCTGATTTATAAACAAAACAAAAATGTTAGTTATATAAATAATTATCATGAAATTTCAAAAAATTTTTACGAATTAACTCAGAAAGGGGATTTGATTTTAAATATGGGAGCTGGCGATTGTCATAATTTCTGGTCAATTTTAAATGGGGGGGAAAGTAAAGTTTATTAATTTATGAATAAAAAGATTTTTTCTGAGAAATGTAATCTTAGTAGTTATACAACTATAAAGGTGGGAGGAGTAGCTGAATATTTTGCTGAGCCAAGAAATTTAAATGAATTTTCATATTTAATAAAATGGGCCAATTTAAATAAACTTAGATGCCAAGTAATCGGCGCAGGTTCAAATCTTTTGATAAATAATATTTTCATAAAAGGTATAGTTATATGTACAAAAAAAATGAAGTTATTAAAGATAGAGCCATATTCAGGAATTGTTGAAGCAGAAGCAGGTGTAATGCTCCCAGTATTATCTAATTCTCTTGCTAAAAATGGATTACGAGGAGGAGAATGGGCTGTTGGAATTCCAGGAACATTAGGAGGAGCAATTTATATGAATGCTGGCGCATATAATTTATCGCTAGCTAAAAATCTTATTTCCGTAAAAGTTATTAATAATAAAACTCATAAAATATTTGAGATTGAGAAGAAAGATATCAATTTTGAATATAGATTTAGCTCTTTTCAAAGAAATGATTTGATAATTATTAGTGCTAGACTACGTTTTGAGCCTAATGGAAATCTCGAACAAATAATTAAAACAACCAAAAACAACCTTAAATTAAAAACAGAAACTCAACCATATTATCAACCGAGTTTTGGTAGTGTTTTTAAAAATCCGAAAAATAATTATGCAGCGAAATTAATTGATGATTTAGGTTTAAAGGGATTTCAAATTGGTGGTGCAGAAATTTCTACGATGCATTCAAATTTTATAATTAACAATTCTTCAGCGAGTTCAAAAGATATTTATGAATTAATAACTGTAATTCAACAAAAAGTACTACAAAACAGAGGAATTTATTTGCAACCGGAAGTAAGAATGATTGGTTTTGACTATCCTAATTAAAGAAACTTTTTTACAAAATGGCTGGTTTTGGACTTCCTAACTTTGGACAACTTACAGAAGCTTTTAAAAAAGCTAAACAAATTCAGCAAGATGCTCAAAAATTACAAGATGAACTTGAAAATATGGAAATTGAAGGAAAAAGCGATGATGAAATGATAAAAGTCTGGATAAGTGGTAACCAACTTCCTTTAAAGGTAGAAGTGCAAGAAAACATTTTAAATTCAAATAAAGAAAAAATAGAAAAAAATATTTTACAAGCCATTCAAAAAGCTCATGAAGCATCTACAACAACTATGAAAGAGAGGATGAATGATTTGACTGGTGGATTAAATCTTAATCTTCCTGGTTTTGATAATAGTGAGTCTTAGAAGACTCGATCATTTCTTTATAAAAAGAATACCTTTCGAAGGATTTATTTAAATTACAGCCCTCATCATTTAAATGTAAGCAGTTACGGAATTTACATCTAATCCCTTCATCAATTACCTGTTTATATATTTCTGGATAGAGATGAGGTAACAACTTAATATCGACCTCTAAAGATTGCATATTAAAACCAGGAGTATCCACGAGATAACTTTGATTTGATATAGAAAATAACTCTACATTTCGAGTAGTGTTTTTACCTCTTTTAATTTTATTGGAAACTGGAGCAGTACTATTTTGAAGACCGGGAATAATCATATTAAGCAAAGTAGTTTTGCCAACACCAGATGGACCCATAAAAATTGAACACTCTTTCTGCTGTAACTCAGCTAATAAATTATTAAAATAATCAGATTTCTTTAAGTTTAAAGTAATTGCTTGATAACCCCATTTCCCAAATTTATCAAGTAAAAAAGATCTTCTTTTATCTGAAATTAAATCACATTTTGTCAAAACTAATGACACTTCAACTCCCATCGATTCTGCTGATATCAAAAACCTATTAACTTGAGATAAATTTAACTCCGGCTCTTTAACAGAAAAAGTAACATATATATTAGAAATATTTGCAACTGAAGGTCTAACTAATAAATTTTTTCTTTTCTTAAGACTTGTTATTATTGCGCGTTTGTTTTTTAAATCAATATTGTTAATTACTACTTCATCTCCAACATAAATTAATTGATCCTTAAAATTTATAGACTTTCTCACCTTACATAAAAATTTCTCGCTATTTCCCAAGTTCTCTTGATTTTTTAAGTCAACTAAAAAAAAATTATTAAATTTTTTCGTGACTAACCCTAAGTATTTACTATTAGTTTTCATTCAATATTTTTATTTTTACAAATTTTTCATTTTCTTTGATTTGTATAAACGAACATCCCATCTCTTTTAAATTGTTGAATACCATTTCTTCTGGTTCACCTTTATCTAGTTCAACAATAAGTTGTTCATTTTTAGATAACTTCTCTAAAGCTAGTTTGATTTTGACAACATTTAAAGGACATGGAACAGATTTAAGATCCAAATGCTTTAAAGAAGTCATTAAGAATCTTTACCAAATAATTTACTAAAAAGTCCACTACTGGAATTAATGTTTTTATCTGAATATTGAGAAGCTAAATCCTCTAAAAGCTTTCTTTCTTCGTCAGTTATACGAGTTGGCAATTTTACCTTTACTAAGACTTCATGATTTCCTCTGGCAACTGGATTACCAAGTCTAGGTACCCCTTTGTTCTCAAGTGAGAGAGTTGTATTTGGCTGGGTACCACTTGGAATTTTTAAATTAACGTTTCCATCAACTGTAGTAATTTCAACAGTATCTCCTAAAATAGCCTGTAAATAGCTCACAACTATTTCTGAGTAAATAGTCACACCATCTCTTTTGAGTTTTGAATCATTCTTAACCTTTATAAAAACATAAAGGTCTCCAGGTGGACCTCCTTTTAAACCAACATTTCCCTCTCCGGAAACTCTTAACTTAGTACCAGTATCAACTCCTGCAGGAATATTTATTCTTAATTTTTTTCTTACTTGCTTTACTCCATTACCGCCACAACTTACACATGGATCTGCAATTATCTGACCAGATCCATTACATGAAGGACATTCAGCTACTTGTGTAAAATTACCAAAAGGTGTTCTCGTAGCTCTTCTGACTTGTCCACTTCCCCCACATGTTGAACAATTTTTTGGTCCTGTTCCTGGTTTAGCACCTGTTCCCCTGCAAACTTCACATGTTTCAAGATGAGGAATTTTAATTTCTCTTTGTTGACCAAATATTGCATCTTTGAAGTCAACATTAAGGTCATACCTTAGATCATCTCCTTGTTGAGGGCCTCTTCTTTGAGTTCTTCCACCCTGAGGATTTTGTCCACCAAAGCCATTAAAAAAGGTTTCAAATAAATCTGCAAAGCCACCCATATCCCCCATATCAGGCATTCCAGCAGCGCCTCCAAGGCCGGCCTCTCCAAACTGATCATATCTAGCTCTTGTTTCAGGATCAGCTAATGCTTCATAAGCCTTGCCAATTTCTTTAAACTTATCTTCAGCACCAGGCTCTTTATTAACATCAGGATGATATTGTCTGGCTAATTTTCTATAAGCCCTTTTTAGGGTATCCGCATCAGCATCTCTTGAAACTCCAAGTATTTGGTAAAAATCAGCCATTAGATAATGCTTAAATAAAAATTTGGAATTTATACATCTTCAGATGTATTTGCCTCTGAATCAACATCCCCTTCAACTTTATCCTTTTCTACTTCCTGTTGTGAATTTTGTTTACCAGGTCCCATAGAAACCTTAACCAATGAATGTCTCAAAACCTTACCCTCTAAATGATATCCCCGCTGCAATTCTTCAATAATAAAATCCTCTTCAAACTCTTCACTAGGCTCTCTTAATACAGCTTCATGTAAACTTGGATCAAATTGCTGACCAACAACTCTCATGGGTGAAACTCCCTGTTGTTTTAGAACTTCTACCAATTGTTTATACAATCCTTGATAACTTCTATGAAGAGTTTGAGCTTCTTCACTTTCTGGTTTAAGCTGTTGTCTTGCTCTCTCAAAATTATCAACAATAGGGAGTATTGCTTTTAAAGCCTTTGAAACAAGTTGAATTTTTAAATCATCCTGATCTCTAGACTGCCTTTTTCTAAAATTATCAAAATCTGCTGAAATCCTTACATATTGATTTTTTAATGTTTCATGCTCTTTTTCTAATTGTTCTAATCTTGCATCATTGTTAGAGATAGTATTTTTTAATTCTTCAGCATTTATTTCTTCTGGTTTTTGAGGAGATAATTCATCATTTTCAATAGTTAGATCTTGTGAAGAAGAAGTCTCTTCAGGAGCATGATCCTGATTAGAAACATCATTTTCTTTATTATCAATATTGTCTGATTGATTTTCAACCATTTTATTAAAATTTAATAAGACTATTCTCCAATAAAGTGATGCACAAAACAAGTTGCGGAAGGCCGCACAAATTTTTAGTCAGGAACAAACCTTAATGCTAATCCGTTATTACAGTATCTTTTACCAGTGGGACGTGGACCATCATTAAAGACATGTCCTTGATGCCCCCCGCATCTTGAACAATGATATTCGGTTCTAGGGACAATTAACTTAAAATCAACCTTTGTTTCAATTGATCCTTGAATTGAATCCCAAAAACTTGGCCATCCCGTGCCACTATCATACTTTTTATCTGAAACAAAAAGGGGCAAATCGCATCCTGCACAGTGAAAAACTCCTTTTCTTTTCTCATTATTTAAATGACTGCTGAAAGCTCTTTCTGTCCCTTCCTCTCTCAAAATATAATAAGATTCTGGACTAAGCCTAGATTTCCATTCTTCTTTTGAGAAATTCCACTCTTCTTTAGAAGAAAGTGAAGATGCTAATACTTGTATAGGCTTGAAGATTATTTTTAAGATTGACATAGTAGGAATTAAAATAAAAGTTCTTCTTGGCAGAAATTTATTCATATATTTAGAACACAAAAAAGCTATGAGTTTCATACATCCTAATTCTATTAAAAATATTCATAAATTAAGTATTGCTCCAATGATGGATTGTACTGATAAACACTTCAGAATGATAATGAGAAAAATAAGTTCTGAAGCTCTATTGTATACGGAAATGATAGTGGCCCAAAGTTTAATTCATACTAATAAAAAAGAAAATTTTCTAGATTTTAATAGTGAAGAACACCCAATATCTATTCAGTTTGGTGGGGACGATCCGAAAATTCTTAAAGAGGCAGCCCAAATGGCAGAGGATTGGGGTTATGACGAAATAAACTTTAATGTTGGTTGTCCGAGTCCAAGGGTCTGTTCAGGAAATTTTGGCGCTTCACTTATGAAAGACCCTGAAAAAGTAGCAAAATGTATAGAATCATTAAAAGTTAATTGCAACTTACCGGTTACGATCAAACACAGAATCGGTGTAGACAACGATGATAGTTTCGTTAACTTGAATAATTTCGTAAAAATTATCGCGAATGCTGGCGCAGACAGATTTACAGTTCATGCAAGGAAAGCCATATTAAAAGGTCTAAATCCAAAACAAAACAGGACAATACCTCCACTAAATTACGACATAGTAAAAAAATTAAAAAAATCAAATCCAAATTTATTAATAGAAATCAATGGAGGTTTAACAAATATCCACGAATCATTAAAAGCCTTAGATGATTTTGATGGGGTAATGGTTGGTCGGGCAGTATATAAACATCCCTTAAGATGGACAGAAATTGATAAAAAGATTTATGGGATTAATACAAACCCCAAATCTGCATCAGATATTATATTCTCCTTAATTCCCTATATTGAGACTCATATAAGTAATGGAGGAAAATCTTGGGATATTTGTAAACATCTAATAAATCTAGTTGAAGGTATACCAAAAGCTAAAATTTGGAGAAATCAAATTTCAAATAAATCTATACAAAAAGAATTAAAAATCGAATATCTTTTTAAATTAACGAAAGCACTTGAAGATATGGGTTTCTAATTTGCCTCGTTAAAATCATTGTTTTCATTGGACATTCCCCTTTTTCTCCTGCTCCTACCACTTTCATATTCAGAGTTTTCAGAAGAATTTCCATAACTTCTGTCTTCCCAACCTTCTGCTCCAGAAGATTTATTAAGATGAGAGCTATTAGATTCGGAAT
>QCBK01000013.1 GCA_003281635.1 Prochlorococcus sp. AG-347-G22 | reverse complement strand
TCATGAAAGCTCCATATGTTGAAAATGTAAATGAAGTGGGAAATTATGATGTTGCGATCGTTGGTGTTCCTCATGACTCTGGGACTACTTATAGACCAGGGACAAGATTCGGACCTCAAGGGATAAGAAAAATTTCTGCTCTTTATACTCCTTATAATTACGAAATGGGAGTGGATCTGAGAGAGCAGATTTCTATTTGTGATGTAGGAGACATTTTTACAATTCCAGCTAATAATGAAAAAAGTTTTGATCAAATTTCAAAGGGGGTTGCTCATATTTTTGCTAGTGGTGCATTTCCAATTATTTTAGGTGGAGATCATTCAATAGGTTTTCCTACAGTTAGAGGAGTTTGTCGCCACTTAGGGGATAAAAAAGTAGGGATCATTCACTTTGATAGACATGTAGATACTCAAGAAACAGATCTAGATGAAAGAATGCATACCTGTCCATGGTTTCATGCAACAAATATGAAAAATGCACCTGCAAAAAATCTTGTTCAATTAGGGATTGGGGGTTGGCAAGTACCAAGGGAAGGAGTGAAAATTTGCAGGGAACGAAGTACGAATGTTTTAACAGTTACTGATATCTGTGAAATGGGTTTGAAAGAGGCTGCTGATTTTGCGATTGAAAAAGCTACTGATGGAACTGACTGTGTATATATTTCTTTTGATATTGATTGTATTGATGCTGGATTTGTCCCTGGAACTGGTTGGCCTGAACCTGGGGGTTTATTACCTCGAGAGGCATTAAAACTTTTGGAGTATATTATTAGAAAAGTAAATGTATGTGGAATTGAGCTTGTTGAGGTTTCGCCTCCATATGATGTAAGTGATATGACAGCCTTATTAGCTACAAGAGTTATTTGTGATTCAATCGCACATCTTGTAGTAAGTGGTCAGCTCCCAAGAAAATATAAACCAGAATGGATTTCAGACAAATGCAATATGTCAGTTGATCAAAAATGGAGATAGATTATTTTGCATGAGGTAGATATGACAAAATGCCTTATAATTTCTATGGAAGAGTGGGCAGAGAAAAAAAATAAAGAAAAAATAATTGTCGAAAAGATTAACCTTAAAATTGGCGAATTTACTTGTGTAGAGCCAATATCATTAATAAATACTTTTAATGCTGCAGTCTTGGGTTCTTGGTTAGATTCCTCTGAGATTACTGTTGAAACAATACCTTTTGAAGGAAAATGCTCTAAATGCAATAGATCATATTACCCAAAGCAAGAGAATGGATATAAATCTCCATGTTGCAATTTTAATTTAGAGGAAATTATTAGCGGGAGGGAATTAAAAATTGCATCTATTGACTTTAAAGAAAAGTAGAAATTTAGTATCTAGAATAAAAATGTATTTTCTAATATAAATGCATTTACCAATTTCAGACAAAATTGAATTAAATATTCTTCATCAAAATAGTCATCAAGCTGAGAAAAATAAAGTTAAGTTTAATAATTATAATTTGCTTTGCTTGAACATAATGAGTAGTCCTGGTGCAGGAAAAACGAGATTACTTGAGATAACTTTAGAAGATCTTTCAACAGAATTTCAAAGTGCTGTTTTAGAGGGTGATATGACTACTAATCTTGATGCTGCGAGATTAGAAAAATTAAATATTCCAGTAGTACCAATTACAACTGGAAGAGCGTGCCATCTAGATGCAAATATGGTTAGTGGAGGTTTCAAATTACTAGAAAAAAAAATCAATCCTTGTATCCTAGATATTTTGTTAGTGGAAAATGTAGGAAATTTAGTTTGTCCTGCAGAATTTGAGATAGGGGAACATTTTAAAGTTGCACTTCTAAGTATTACTGAAGGTGAGGATAAACCTTTAAAATATCCAATAATGTTTAGAGAAGCAGATTTAATTTTGATTACTAAAGTTGATTTATTACCCCATTTAAATTTTGATATTAACGAATTGAAATCGAATATATCATCAACTAATCCCAAGGCAGATGTTATAGAAATTTCTTCGATAACCAAGTCTGGATTTGATTTATGGCAAAAATGGATTAGTGAAAAGATTCTGAAATTTAAAAAATAAGTAATATTGATTAATTTAAAGTAATCTTTTAAAAGTATCAGATATTACAACTTTAGATTTGCTTTTTCTTAAGTATTGATAGTACGTAATATTTTTCAAAAATGTTTAAAAAATTGAGAGTTTTAATTTCCTCTTTGCTTGCTCTGATATTAGCGATTTCATTAAGTACACTAACAAGTCCTGCCGCTCCAAAAGGTGAACCCATAACTTTGGGATACAGTAACTGGGCAGGATGGTGGCCCTGGGCGATAGCTGTTGATCAAAAAATGTTTGAAAAAAATGGAGTTAATGTTCAGATGAAATGGTTTGATGGATATGTTCAATCTATGGAAACTTTTGCTGCTGGAAAAATAGATGGAAATTCGCAGACTCTTAATGACACTATTTCTTTCTTACCCGGAGAGAATGGAGGAGAAGTAGTTGTTTTAGTTAATGATAATTCTGCAGGAAATGACCAAATAATTGCAGATAAATCAATTAAAAGTGTTGCTGATTTGAAAGGTAAAACAGTAGCAGTAGAAGAAGGTGTTGTGGATGATTTTTTACTTGTTTTAGCTCTGAATGATGTTGGGTTAACTAGAGATGACGTAATTATTAAAGGTCTGCCAACTGATCAGGCTGCAACTGCATTCGCAGCAGGAAAAGTAGATGCAGTTGGTGCATTCCCTCCATTTACTGGAACTGCAATGAAGAGGCCTGGAGCAAGAGTTATTGCTAGTTCAAAAGAATATCCAGGTGCAATCCCTGATTTATTAGCCGTAAGCGGAGATTTGATTTCTGAAAGACCAGATGATGTTCAAAAAATTGTTAAAACATGGTGGGATGTAAGAGAATTCATGGAAAAAAATCCAAGAAAATCTGAAAAGATCATGGCAAAGCGAGCTGGGATCCCAACACGCGAATACAAACAATATAAAGGTGGAACTAGGTTCTTTTCTTTGGAAGAAAATTTAGAAGCTTTTAGTGATGGGTTCGGTATGAAACATATGCCTTATGCAGCGAAACAAATGGCAGACTTTATGGTAAAGGTAGGATTTATTCCTGAAAAACCAGATTTGAGTAAATTATTTGACTCTTCGTTCGTTAAAAACATCAGTTAATTAATACAAAATTAAAATGGTTAGTTCAAAATTAATCAAGAGGGATAAATATTTTTTATCCCTCTTTTCATTTGGTAGTGAACCGAAAAAATTAAATAAAATATTTCTTCAAATAGCCTCACTTTTGCTTCCCCTATTAATTTGGACGTTAGTTTGTCAATTAAAACTTGTAAGTGAAATGTTTTTACCATCACCGTTAGCGGTCTTTTATTCTCTTTTGGATATGGCTGAAAGTGGAATATTATTTGAAGATATTTTTGCAAGTACTGGTAGGGTATTTGCTGGTTTTATAATTGCAACAATTTTTTCAATTCCTTTAGGAATTTTAATGGGTTCTTTCCCTTCTTTTTGTGCGTTGTGTGAACCATTAATTGCGATGCTTAGGTATATGCCTGCCGCTGCTTTTTCTCCTTTGCTTATTATTTATTTAGGAATAGAAGAGGCTCCAAAAATCGCATTAATTTTCATTGGTACTGTTTACTTTAATGTTTTGATGGTTATGGATTCAGTAAAATTTGTACCCAAAGAACTCATTGAAACGACCCTTACCTTAGGAGGTAATACAAAAGATTTATTGATCAGAGTAATAGCCAGATATTCATTACCAAGCATTATAGATACTTTAAGAATTAATATCGCAACTTCATGGAATTTAGTAATTGTTGCAGAGTTAATTGCAGCAGAAGTTGGTTTAGGTAAAAGGATTCAACTGGCTCAAAGATTTTTTCGCACAGATCAAATATTTGCAGAATTAATAGTTCTTGGATTAATAGGATTTGCTTTGGATATGAGTTTTAGATTGCTACTTAGACGTATATGTAAATGGGCTGTTTAAATGAAATTAGAAGTTAATAATATTTCAAAATATTTTGGGGAAGGTTCAAATAGAAAAAAGGCAATTGAGGGAATAAGCTTTTCAATAAGTTCAGGCGAATTTAAAACTCTTGTTGGGAGCTCTGGATCAGGTAAAAGTACTATATTGAGGATTATTGCTGGGCTTGAGAGTCCATCTAAAGGGAACGTAAAAGTCGATGGGAAAATAGTTAGTGGACCGGGATTGGATAGAGGAATGGTTTTTCAGAAATATAGTCTTTTCCCTTGGCTCACAGCATCTGAGAATATTGCATTTGGAATGAATTTAAATTCTTATAAGTTAAAAGAAATAAAATATAGGACATCTTATTTATTAGAAGTAGTAGGTCTTCAGGATTCGGGAAATAAGTATCCAAAAGAATTATCTGGAGGAATGCAACAAAGGATTGCAATTGCAAGAGCTCTAGCGACTAACCCTAAAATCCTACTTTTAGATGAACCTTTTGGAGCCTTGGACTTACAGATAAGAGAATCTATGCAGAAATTTCTCTATGAATTATGGAAAAAAACTTCCTTGACAGTTTTACTTATAACCCATGATATTGAAGAAGCATTAGCTCTCTCTCAGCAAATATGTATTTTGGCACCTAATCCTGGAAGAATCATAAAAGAAGTTAAGGTAGATCTTCAGAAAGGTGATTTAGATAAATTGAAACTTGATTCGGATTTTTCAAAATTACGATATGAATTATCTGATTTTTTAAGAAGCCTCCAAAAAATTTAAATAATGTCAACTAGTTTTTTGCCTACTTGGCTTTATAACGATCAAAAAATATTTGAACTTGAATTAGATAACTATTCAGAAAATTATTGGCACCCATTAATTTTTATTGGAGAAATCAAACCTGGGGAAATATTGGGAAAAAAATTTTTTAATCAATCATTAATTATATCGCGTTCAGAAAATAATTTAATAACTGTTTTTAAAAATAGATGCCCCCATCGTGGGTCAAAATTGTGTTTGCCAAAAACAAAATTAAATCCTTCTAATAGTATTTATTGTCCCTACCATGGCTGGACTTTTGATAGTTTTGGCAAACTTAAAAACTTGCCATTGAAGTACGATTTTGAATTAAAAATAGAAACAGGCGATTATTTTTTAGAAAAAGTTAATTGTTTAATAAATGGCCCTTTAATTTGGATTAATTTCAGCAAAAAACCAATATCTATAGATGATCAAATTGAGCTTGTTGCGAGAAAATGTAATGTTGAATGGGATATGAATTACAGCATTTTTTCTGATTTTTCAGATACCTTAAATTGCAATTGGAAAATTGCCCATGACAATACACTGGATGATTATCATGTAGCAATAGCTCATAAAGATACCCTACATAAAGAACAAGGTCCAATTAAAAACTACAGGTATTTTTTCAGTGAATTTTGTAATGTACTTGTTACCCCTCTTAGTAGTGAGGGAAATCTATATACCTTTGGATTACTCCCATGGACCCATCTAATAATCTGGCCTGGTAAAGGGATTGTTTTAATAAATTATCTTCCTAAAAATATTAATCAGTGTATTATTGAAATTAAATTAGCCTCTGCTTCTTTATGTGAAAGTGATTTAGAAAATTGGAAAAAAAGTATATTAGAATTTCTTGGTGAAGATAAAGTTATTGTAGAATCAGTTCATAAGTCTTATCTGGAAGATTTTAAACTTGGTCCGCCCAATAGACTTGAACAAAGGATTATACACTGGCAAAATATTTATAAAGATTTTCTAAATGCATCAGGAATTTCTTTCTAACATATTTCTATTTAGAGCACTGATATTATTAATTAAATTTTTAATTTGGTAGGGATTTAACTATATATTTAATATGCTTTTTTAATAATGTAGTTTAGTACAAAAAGTTGATTATGATAAATTTTACATTAATAATAGTCTCTTTATCTTTCATATCTTCTTGCAGTAAAGACAAAGATTTTTTTCTCACTGAGGGGAACGCTTTGTTAAGTTGCGGAGGTAAATCACGTAATATCGAAAATGCTAAAGAAGAGATCATAAATACTGAAGTTAAATATTTAAGAGATGGAATTGGTAAATAAGTTGAATTTATAGTTGTTGAGACTAATAAAAAAGGAGGCAAATATAGGATTATTAATTGTTTCCCAAGTGAAGAACCACAAGATTGAATAGTAAAAACTGTTAAAACAAATTATAAATTAAGTGATTAAAAGTTATTTTAAGAGGAACTAAATTACTCTTTTTAAAATTTTTGAATTTAGGATTGAATAGTAAGCGTTTCATAAAAAATATAGCTAAGGAAAATATATTTTTTTAGGATTATGCAAACAAATTTAAGTAGAATTAAATGTCTATCATTACCGACAATACTGTGCTCATTCACATTTATAGCGGGTTAGAATCCAAAAATAAAGTAACTTTAGGTTTATTAGTTGCTCTCGAAGCAGAAAAAAATGATCATAAAGTAACTCTTTTTCTTGCTGGTGACGGAGTAAACTTACTAAGTTGTAAAAAAGCTGGTGAAGTAGTTGGTCAAGGTACCGGAGATCTATACGATCATCTTGAAAATTTAAAGAACTCAAAAGTTAGCATATATGTCTCAGGACTATCAGCTAAATCAAGGGGTTATGATGAGAAGCTCCTAGAAGGATATAATGCAGAGTTTGCAATGCCTGATGTATTAGTTGATGAGTCAATCAAAGCAGATAGTGTCCTTTGTTATTAATTATTTATTAACAAAAAAAGTTTTAATCAGACAATTTTGATGATTTGATTATTTCCCATGCATCTAATGCGGTGTCCGCATATTCGAAAAGATTTAGGTGTTCATCTTCAATTAATCCAAGATCAGCTAAATTTTCAAAGTTAATTATCTTATTCCAATACTCTCTACCAAAAAGTATAATTGGTATTTTAGTTTTCATTCCTGTTTGACAAAGTGTCAATAGTTCAAATAATTCATCTAGTGTTCCAAAACCTCCAGGAAAAAAAACAGCAGCTACTGATCGCATAACAAAATGGATCTTTCTTAATGCAAAATAATTAAATTTAAAGCAAAGACCGGGAGTTATAAAAGCATTTGGTATTTGTTCATTAGGAAGACTGATATTTAACCCTATAGACTTACAATTCGCTTCAAATGCACCTTTATTAGCAGCTTCCATAATTCCTGGCCCCCCACCTGTCACAATCACATGAGAATTACAGTTTTTATTTTGATTACTAATTGAAGCAAGTTTAGAAAACTCCATTGCAGATTGATAGTAATGACTCATTAGAAGCAAATTTTCTAATCTATTTAAATTTCGTTTTAGACATTTCGATTTAGGATTTTTTTTAATTAACTCTTTTATATTTTCAATTCTCTTTTTTATATTTGATTCTTCTGAAATGCTTGCGCCTCCAAAAATAATTATGGTTGAAAGAATTCTATTTTCTTCAAGGATTAAATCTGGTTTAGTAATTTCAAGAAGCATTCTGACTCCACGCATTTCATTTCGGCTAAGTAGACCAATATCTTCGTGAGCCAATTTATAAGTATCAGAATTAATAATTAAATTCAGGTTTTTTAAATTATTACTTGGGGATATATTTTTTTTCATTTCAAACGAGAGTTTTAACTTTTCTTTCAAGATGATTAAAATTGATTCTTTTAATTTTGTTATTTTCGTAAATCCAATAAACAGGTGGACTTTTTCTTGCATTAATTAGATTGATCTTGTCTAATTTTTGAGGGATAAATTCTTTAGCAGGATCAAAAAATTTATCTCTTTTGGGTTGGTTTAAAACAATACTACCTTCTTTCCCTGAGATTGATCTGTGATAAGTTCCTATAGGAATTTCTAATGCTCCCATAGACCTATTTAAATAAATCACATGATGAGGTTCGTCCCATGAAGGATTTATCAAAACAAATTTTCTTTCCCCGGTTATGACTAAATTATGGTCAATTTGATGATTGTGAACATAATATTGCTCATCTTTTAAATCATCTGGAGGAGATGTAGCTTCCTCAGAATGGATCACAACATCAGAACCATTAGAAATGTCTATGCCTGCATCGAAGAATGTGACTTTTGGAGTCTCTCTAAAAATATTTATTGGGAAGAATCTTAATTCCATAGTGCTAACTCCCTTTTAGAAAATTTATAAATACTAATAAAAATTTATTTACTTTAAAAAACAGCTATTTTTTGATTTTTAATCGCAACAAACCAAGCAATCTTCTTGATTAGGATAATCTATATATTCTTTATTTAAAGTATCTTCTAAGAAATCTACTTTATTAACATAATCAAGATCTTTTAATTCTTTTTTTGGAACCGTGAACTGAGTTTGTAGTTTCATTTTCTATGCTCCTAATTAATACTGTTTTTTGAATCCATTCCAAGTTTGAGAAAACCTTAATCCCAGATAAGAAATTAAAATTGTCCAAAATAAAATTTCTATAACTAAATTAGTCATTTGCTTGGCCTCCTTTCTATCTGATTATTGTATAGTACGGTCATTATGTAAAAATCAAGCGTAAGAATACCTAAAATTTAAAATTTTAATCACAAAAAATCTTGCAATGGTTGTTACTCGGATGTTCTGCACATTCGATATTCCAATAAGCATCAATTTTTTTCAGCTTATTATCATATGAAAGGTTTTTTTTATCTAAATTGATTTCTTGGATAGTAAATGTGTCATTTAGTGCCATAAGACTTACCCCTTGACTACACCTATGTTCTAATTCATTTGAATATTAAATTTCAAGTTGTATGGGTGCGGTTAGAGGAACAAAATTGTACGGATTAAGGATCAAAAAAAATCTCAAATTATGAATAATTGAGAGGAAAATATCTTCATAAAATTTACTCTAACTTTAAAAAATTTGGATTAATTTTCTTAGGAATAATATTCTCTTAATACTTTCTCAGGTCTGCAAGTATTTATCATTCATCTAATCTATCTGCATATTATCTTAAAATCGCAGCCATCTTTTGAAGTCGAATTTATTGTTGATATTCTCTACATAAATCAAAAAATTTATTTAAGAAATCTTTCATTGAAGAGGACATAAAAATTAGCGTTTCATTTTAAAAGTAAAGTATGCAAAGCCACCAAGCAATAAAAGACTCAAAACCCCATAAGTATTCGCAATGGCGTACATGTGAGTCATTTATTTATAAAGACATAAGCAGAATATAAATAAACTAAGAAAACGCCAATAGCAATCGAACTTCCATAAATAAGAAAGTTCCAAAATCTATATAATTTAGGTTTTTTAAATTCTTTTTCTTCTTCTTTAGTAATCATTTGTTCCCTTTTTCTTGTCTGGCAGCATTACCTTTTGCTCTTAATACCAAAGTTATCGTAAGGGCAGCGCTTAATATCAAAGCATCAATTAATAGGTGCGGGGAAATATTCATCAGCTGAAAAGAGAAATAAGAAGAGTCATTATCTTTTAATAAATAAACCTATTAAACATTAAAAAAGAGGGGTTTATCCCTCCAAGTGTAGATCGACTGTCAATCACAATCTATTCTAGCTTCTCTTAAAAAAACAGTATTTTATTTAGACTGAGCAAGAGAAGACACCTGCAAGAATATTTTTAAAAATTGGTGCTTGACCCAAGGCATACAAAAATAAAGTTGATGATGCTAGAGTAATAGCTATTTTAGAAGATCTATTAGCTTTCAAATTTGAGACTTTTGCAAATTCATAGTTCATTTGTTCATTAATTTAATGATTTTATAAAAGCTACAAAAATTAAATATTCAGCATCAATATTTACTAAATATTAACCAAAAGAATCTTGGATTGAGATTTTTTAGAGTTTCAACTTTAGCCTAGGCCATTAGAATCGATGATGATGCGTTATGGATTCTTATATTATTCTTGAAAAAATTTTCTATAGATTAATCTATATTTTTAGTAATACTCTGGGAATTTGAAAAAATTTTAATTTAAAACAAAATCTTCTAATTAATTTTCACAAGATTAATATCTTTAAATTCTCTCAAGTTTACAAACTTAGGTCTAATTGAATCATTAAATTGAGCAATATCTTTGTCACTTATAAATCCATAAATGGTCTGATCAATTTTATGGATTTGCTTATTTTTAATTACTTTATACTTTGGAAGATAAAATTTTAATAAATTTAATTTTTTATCTTCTAATTCACCTATAAGGTATATCTGATTATCTTTTATTATTTTATTTATATCAGTTTGATAAATAAAAGCTTTTATTTCATTATTAGGATTTCCAATTATGCCATTAGTAAAAAATAAATTTAGTATAAAAATTTGAATGAAATATATTGATAAAATATTATTTAAATTTAAGGATTTTGAATTAGTTTTATACAAAATTTTTAAAGAAAGATTCATTAATATTACTGTTAAAGCAATTATTATGAATTCTTCAATTAAGTTAAATTGACTCAGGAATTTTAAATGAATATTTAATATTGAACCTATTAAAATTAAGATACTTAATAGTAAAATTAATCCTCCAAATATTCTTAATGTCAATTTTGATCCTTTAGATTTATTTTTCAATGATGCATAAATTCCAAAAGAGGCGTTTGCGGCTAATAATGGAATACTAAATAATCCATAATGAGAATATTTTGAAGCTGTTAACATCAAAATAACTATGTTTAAAATAGGAGTAAACACTAATAAAATTTGAAGTTCTCTAGATTTATTTTTTAGAATATAACGAGTCCCATTAATTAAAAAAATAAAGAAGGGTGTACATAATAAAATTAGATTACGTGGATAAAATAGAAAACCTGCAAAAATGTCATTTTCATTCAATGTTTTTGCTTCCAATAGCATGTATGGTTTTATTAATGAATCAAATCCATATGTTCGATAAGAAATGTAGTAAGAAACTATTAGAGGTATTAAACCAACAAAAAATCCGATAATGAAATATCTAGTATTTTTATATCCAAGTTTTTTAAATTTAAAATAAATAAATGGTAATAGACTTACTAAAGGCAGCAATTGTAAATAGCTTCTTATAAAAAATGGAATTGAGAGAAATAAACCACTTATAAATAAATATTTTTTTTTATTATGTTCTTTTAAAAATTCATTTATTTTTAGTAAAAATAAAACACTTGACAAGTTAAAAAAAATATAAAGTGTATCAGGACTACAATACTTACCGTAACTGAACCAAATAAATGATGAAGATAATGTGAAAATGGATATTAATCCTATTTCTAAACTTCCTATATTTTTTATTATTTTGAATAATACAAAAGAAGAAAGTATTGAAAAAATATAACTTGGTAATCTTGCTGAAAACTCACTTATGCCAAATATTTTAAAACTTAATGCGATTAGCCAATAGGAACCGATAGTTTTATGATGAGCCTTCTCAAAAGGTGTGAACCAATTATTAGAATCTATTATTAACTTTGCTCTATTAGCATAAAGAGACTCGTCGTGTGCTATCAAACTATGATTTTCGATAAAAAATATTGAATAAAAAGAAACTAAAAGAAGAATCAATACTAAAAAAAGTATGAGCCTCTTATTGATAAATAATTTGTCTTCTTTTAAGTTAATCACGATTTATAAAAACAAATTAGTTATCCAATAATTTTTTATTGAAGGAAGTTAAAGGAAGATAAATTTTAGTTAATTAAGAATTAAAGATATGATTGGGCTTGGATTAAGCGATTTACCCAATACTTGATAATTAAATAAAATTATTTTTTGTTTGAAGATTAACTTCATAAAAGAAACAATTCAACTTAGAAGGGGCTAAAAAAAGCCCCTCTCGGTGAAACTCTTCCAAAGAAACACCTTCAAAATTTTACTCTGAAAGATGCAAATTTAAACAAATTACCAAAATCTAGATTAACAATTTATGCGGCCTTCTTAAAAGGGTTCATAGTTCTTAAAAAGTTATTACTTTTGTGGGAATTCATTTTTCTATATCTTTGATTTATATCCAGGATATATTTTCTAGCTTTCTTATCACTTTCAATTTTCTTTTTTCGAAGACGTAAAGCCTTTAAATCTTCTATGGAAATGAGGCTATCATCTTCATTGAAATTTAAATGATCAAATTGCATCAGTTTAAGAAATGAAGTTTCTTCTTTAAGTGCAAGATTAACAACCTTATCTTTATTTGCAATAGAGATAATTAACCAACTTAACTCAAATTAGTTATACAATTTTCAGAAAGCTATGAATTTAGGTATTAAAAACTTTCTAAAATCAAGAAAAACTTTTGATTGAATTTGATGGAACTTCCACAGATACAAATGATTCTCCATAATGAGATTCGGCTGATCTTATCAGTAACCAGTAAAAGAAATTTACTAAAGCTTTCTCCACGAGGATTAAGTAACTAATTTAAATAAGCTCATCATTTTTGTAATAGCAATATACAAAATAAATTTATTACGCAATCAAAATATTTACCTCATAAGGCATAGTTGCATATTAATTAAGAAAAATTTGCACTCTCATATTTAGGCAGCGGACTAAATCCTCGTGGAGTATTGGACTTTAGCCCGCTTTATTTTTTAGCAAAAGAAAAATAGCACTGCAAGGTAACTAGATCACCAATACTTATATTTGACTTTGAATAAGCTAATTGAGCAAGAGTATCCGAGAATATGTTGGCGTTGTTTATTGTATAAATTTGCTACGAAACTTTTGTTATATCAATGGCTTCAGTATTTTTGCTCATTGATATATTCATTCTTAAACAATATTATTATTGATGCCTAAAGAAGGTTTAATTTTGAAAAAAATAATTAAATTTTTTAAACTGCTCATGAGAAGTATCGATATTCTTATTGCAGAGACTGAATTGAAATTTATATTGGACAATAAATAATGGAATTCCCACATTGCCCTATTTGTGTAGTTCTAGCATTTGTTTCAGTTTTTATGGGAGTTACTCGTTCTTACATGACATATATTCTTTTTAGGGAGTTTCCAAGAGCAGCATCTAATTTTAAATTGAAGTTTAGTTTCTATTAACTGTTGACATCTAAGTATAAATACTTTATAAATAGATTGTAGTGAATACTACAAAATCGTCCGATCTACCATCTGATAGACCGCAGTACGACTCAAGCCATAGGACGGGGACTTGGGCAAGTTCAGGAGCTGCATCATGGTAAACATGTATTTCAATGGAAAGTCATTCGTATATTGTAAAAAACAAGAAGAAAAGATTATAAAGCTTACTTACAGAGGATCTATTTACTTGAAATGAGATTTCTAATTTTTTTTAAAAAAAAGTTTGTACATTTGTTGACGTTTTTAGATTAAGTATTTATTAATACTTTATAAGAAAAACTTATAGTGAATATATTTTTTGCCTATTTAAAAATTCATATATTCGTATATTTAGTAACGAGAAGTTAATTTTAAAAAAATTAATTTGTAATTAGATTTTTAAAAGCTTATGCAACCTATTTCTGAGGAACTTTACAAAAAAATAGTTGAGAGTTCTAAAAAATGAGTAAGTTACTAATTGCTTTATTAGCGTTAGATATAGGGGTTAGTCTGTCTAAGGTTTTTATTTTTACCTGAAAATCAAATTACTTAATAAAAAAGCAATTGTTTTCGAAATTAAGAAATAGTAACGGGAATTTTTTTTGATTTTTTTATTTTATAAAATAAAAAATTAAACCAATAAAAGAACTACCTACAAGAAGTAGCACCATTAAAAAAGATACTAACTTTGCTAATCCCATAAAGATAAATCAGAATTTCCTGTAGATCTTTGCATCCAGTGAATTTTCCAAACATTATTTACTTTTTTAAAAATTGAAGTAACTGTTGGTAAGTCATCATTAGCTGTCCCTTTATAAGTAAATTTTGAACCTAGTGTAAAAATACACATTACTATATTTTCGCTTAAAAATTCGAATCGGTGAATTTTGGTTATTTCTGCCTTTTCTTGAACTATATCACCAGTAATCATTTGTTCGAACCCTTTTGCATCTATAGGATTACCACTCGGTCTTATGAATAAAAAATCTGGAGTCGCATTGTCAACAAAAAATGAGGCCATTTTTTTTGGATTGGCAAAATCATTTAATAATGAAATTATTGTTTCTTTATCATTCATAAAAAAAGGTGACATAACCCTTCTAGTTTAGATCTACTATTTAAAATGTACAAATCAAAATGGAATAATTCTAAAAAAATTCGTTAGGATGTTCGAAATAATTAGATTTTTAATGTAAATCATGATCAATTCATTAAACAAATTATTGCCTTTTGGCAAAAAGGTCAAAAAATATTTGCCTTTCTTTATTGGATTTAAATTACTTACATTTACTGGCTTTCTTACTTATATAATGAATCGCTAATTGATATAACCTTAACAATATAGTTTAACTAATTTAAAATCTAGTGAATAAAGAAGAACGAACTAAAAGATTTAAGTCTATGTCAAGTGTGCAAAGACAAGAACTGATACTAAAGAAGATGAAAGAGAGAGGCATAGTGGTGGGAAGTGGAATTCCGAATAAAAAATACGATAGCAAAGAGGTTTATGAATTAATTCATATTGCAAATTGCTTCCCAGAATTAAGAGAGAAAAAATAAAAGAATATTAAGTTTTTTTTAATTAAGCAATTTATTTTGGTTCCCTTATTGCAGCAATAATTAATCCACCTATCAATGCAAGATTCATAAATACTGCCCTTTGATGAAAAGGGAATACATGAAAAATTATTGTCGTTGGAATAATAAATAGTAATAAAAAGACTGAACCGATTTTTTGATTTTCCCCAAATATAAAAAATCCCGAACCCAAGATAAGACATGTAATTGCTCCCACTAGAAGAATAGATGCAATTGGTTCAGGAATACCTTTTGAAGAAATATATTCAACTGTTCTCTCGAAATCATTTATTTTGCCTGGTATTGCTGAGATAAATATTGCTGAAATTGATAATCTTGAAAAAAAATCTAAACAAGATTTGATACTTTTATTTTTCAAAAAAGAATTTTTCATAATCTAATTATAAGAAAAATTTTTAACCGTTTGATAAATGCTTTATTGGTCCAAAATACTTTTAAATTTATCTCAAAGAGGTTTAGCTCAATTAATAGAAATCTTTTTAATTAATGTGAATCTTTTTAAGGTAATTAATAGTAATTTATGAATTGTCTTTTTATATTTATGAAATGATAAATTTAATTAAAATAAAATGTTTAAGAAATTTATTTTAACTTCTTTTTTACTTTTTAGTTCCCTCATAAGTATTTATCCTTCAAAAAGAGAAAATACAAATTTTTTCGATTATTGTTATTCTCTAGAAAAAATAATTTCTAGAAATACATTAGAAAAGAGTAAGAATCTATCTAAGAATTTTAAGTCATTAGCAAAAGATATTACTCTATTTGGGACTAACAAAACTAAAGGTAATTTCGCTAATAAGATAATTGATCAATATAAAAATTCCAAAAACTTATATATTATTACTGTTGTTCCAAATCAAATTTATTGTTTAGCAGGATATTGGATTGAGGAGGTAAGTCCAGGAAAATTTGAATCAATTTTTTATAAGAAAAGTAAACAAAAAATTAATGAATATAAAAATATAAAAAAAGAAGTAGATGAATTTATTAATGATATTAATTCAGGATATAAATCTATAAAAAAAGAAATTAACGATTTTTTTTGAAAAGTAAAATCCTTTGTCCAAAACAATTGGTTTATTTGTATTATTTGATTATTTTTTTATGAGTTAGTTTTCTGGGGAATTAATTATTTTGACTTTCGAGTTCCACCATAGGAATAATTTTTATGTTTAGAAATTAGATACCAACATTCTTTACAGCAAAAAATCCAGTCCGTATGAATAATGGATTTTACTCTGTAATGAGTTTTATATGGCGCATCACATAAATCACATTTTTTCATTCTATATAATGTTTTTTTTTAATTTTACATAAGCAAAAGTTTGATTTAGAAAGATTCACGAAAAAAAATTTATCGTGTCATTATAGAAAATGCACTCTATACATCCTGAGGCAAAGCAGTGGTTTTGTTGAGTGCAAACATTTTTAATTGATTTATTAAAAATTTATCATTTCCATTATTTTTTCCTGAAATTATCAACATTATTTATTTCAAATCTATTAAATTTTATAATTAGCTTTAATAAAAAAAGATAACTTTTTATTCTATATCTAAACTGGGACTTTAAAAAGAAACTCACGAATCTTATTTAATTGATTTTAAGATAGTTTTATTAAATTTTTAATTATGAACATTTATCTTTTTTGGATATTATTTTTAGCGCTATGGGCGATAGTTCCTCTAATGATTATTAAAGGTAGAGTAGACGAAGCTCCTAAGATTCTTACTTCACCAAAAGTTAAAGCTAAGAAAAAAGGTTGGTTTAATTAAGGAAATATCTGATTGAGTAAAACTAATTCGGTAATTAACTCTCGATATTTTAAATTAAAGTATTAGTAAATTTTATTTATTAAAAGTGAAAAATTTAGAAAATAATTTTCTTTATTTGTTTGTGCTTGGAGGGAGAGCGGAAAAAGCTAATATTGAATTACATGATGTTAGATGGGTTGTAGGCTCTAAAATTGAAGACACATACGATACTTTAAGAAAGGATTGGTTTGGATCTTCAAAAGGTTTACATATCGATAGCTATAAAAAAATCCAATACATAGATGGTTACAAAATAAATCTTATTAGTGTTGAAAATTTGAAAATTAAAAAAAACAAATTTTCTTATAAAAGTAAAACCAAAAAGAATTTATGGTTCGTCAATATTGGAGGCTACGATCCAAGTTCTATGCAAGAAAAACATGAGTTTGGATTAGTTATAGCTTCAAATAAATTAGAGGCAAAAAATATAGCTAAATCTAAATGGCTTATTGGCTTTAAAAAAAAGCATAAAGATGATATTTCTTTCTTAGAAACATTAATTAGTTGCGATGATTGTGAAATAATAAAAAAAATAGATAGTTGGGAAATAAAATTAACTCCAGATAAAAACTTTATTGAAGAAAACAACTATCCTGATTGGTATGGTTATCAAAAAATAGATGAGAAATAAAGATTAAAAAGTCTTTATTTGTAAAAGAAATTTATAAAAAATTTTATTTTTATTTTTGTTCTTAAAATATTTAAAAAGAGTTTGCTTTTCTTAATAAATAAATCCCCCCTCCCAGAGAAATTAAGACAGGTAACCATGCAGCAAAAATTGGAGGTAAAATCCCTTTTACTCCGAACGAACTAAATATAAATGACATTACATAATAAATTAATATAAGAATTACGCTCAATCCAAATCCCTGACTTTTTGAAGATCTTAAATTTGATTTAGATCCCAGACTGCTTCCTATTAAACCAAAGACTAAGCATGCGAAAGGTAAAGTAAATTTTTCTTGAATGCGGACTTTAATTCTTCTAACCTCCTTTAAATTCCCAGTTTTTTTATAAATTTTTTCTGCTTGTATGGCCTGCTTTAGAGTCATTTCATTGGCATCCTTAGGCACTTTTGCTAGCTCCATAGGACCTTCCACAAATGGATATGTATATTCTTTAAATTGAATATTTGTAGTTTGTCCGCCTGAATCAATTGATACAATACTCCCTTCAGAAAATATCCAGGAAGAACTTTTTTTGTCAAATCTTCCGGTATTTGCTCTTAAAATTTGTTGAAAATCTTCTCTGGAAAAATCTAATACTGTAACGTTTTTCATGATTTTGTTTTCGTACCATTGAGAATAAAAAATATGAGTGAGTTTAGAATTATTTTTTGTTGGTTTTTTAGTCTCGGAATTTATTCTGGATCCGTATCTTGAAAACATAATGTTTTCTTTTCCATTTTCTTCGCTGAAAGAACTTCCTATTCCTGCTCTTAATGTAGTTTCAGCTAACTTATTACTTTCCGGCACTAAATTATCATTAAAGTAAAAAGTCAATCCTGTCATGAATATTGAAATAGCAATAGCTGGAGAAATGATCCTTGAAGTTTTTACGCCTAAAGATTTCAATGCTAACAATTCAGAATTATTTGATAATTTTCCATAGGCTAATAATGTTGAAAGCAAAACTGCCATTGGGAATGATAAAACTAAAAAGCTGGGCAAACTAAAAATAAGAACTTTTAAAGCTAAAAATAAAGGCAAACCGTATTCAACTATTTTCCTTATAAGATCAAACATGACCCCAACAGATAATGAAATAACGGTAAAAGCAGAAATAGCAAATATCATGGGAGGAATTATTTGCCCTAACAACCATCTATCTATTAATGGTATTGAATACCAAGGTGTAGTTACTTTATTAATGGTTTTTTTAATTAGTGATTGATTTGAAAGTTTCAAAAGAAATTTATTTGTTTTTTACTGTCTTTTTTAACATTATAAAATATCAATGATTTAGAAACCATTATGAATTTTTGGTTAAAAAAAGTTTTCATTTTTTAAATTTCAATAATAAATTAGAAAAATAATTTATTAACACTTGCAATAAAACAAGAAATTTGGTTTCTTTAAAAAAAGAGTTAAAGCATGAAAAATGAAACTTTAATATACGAATGCAATTGCATTCATTGTCGACAAAAAATAAATCAAATTAATAATTCAAAACTTTATTGGGATAAATTAATTTTAAGAAAAAAGTTGGTATAGTTTCTGCACTAAATCCTCTAAGGTTTAAAAAGTCTTTTAAGGTGGTTTTGAAAAACCCTATTATTTTTAACAAGATAATAAAGTTTTTCGATCTTTAGATCTTTAGTATTAAGATTTTTTAGAATAATGATATTATTTAATCTTTTGATTTTTTATAGAACATATTTTCTCTATTTAAAAGAAAAAGGATAATTAAAATACAAGATGGAATCAGAATAAAATCCAAAGACATACATTTTGTTCAATATATTTTCTATTTAGCAAATAAATAAGTTTTTGACTTTGGTTTGGTGTCTTCAAGGTTTTATTAAAAATTTCAAATAACACTCTTTACGCTTGATATATTACTAGCCTTTAAAATTGAAAGAGCTTGCAAGTATCCCACTGGCAAGCTCATGACGACCTAGTTAATGCAGATTTTCTGTGTTAACCAGCTAAGCACTTCCTAAATGCTATTACTATCTTACTAAGTAAAATTACTTATTGTGAGTATAAATGCTTATTTTTAGTGATCGACCTGCGAATTTGTTAACAAAAAGTTGTTTGATTAAAAAATGCGGATCGTTATTCTTTTTTTTAAACAGAAATGTCACATAATGACTTATACAAACGCTCAGAGGAAAAATTCTTGTAGATTTTGGTTTACAAAAGTTAATATTCGTGTTACTTTAATTAACAATTATCATATTTTTAATGACAAAATCAGGAGTTACTACAGAATCAGGTGGAAGGCAAAATATGTTCCCATCAGAAACTAGGCCTTATATTGACGAAACTGTTTCTTACGATGGATATCCTCAAAATGCAGAAAAAGTTAATGGTAGATGGGCTATGGTTGGTTTCGTTGCACTATTAGGCGCTTATGTAACAACAGGACAGATCATTCCAGGAATTTTTTAGTAACTAAATTACTGTTTTTTAATCTTTTTGTTGAACCTTTAGTCTTTTAAATAATTAGATTTTATTTTAGACAAATTCACTTTTCAAAGATTATTTTAAATTTGAAAATAAGAAAAACCAAGTAAAAGTTATGGCATTTAAGATAAATATTATTCCTAGAAATATATATGCAAACTTCTTACCAATAAAAGCTGTTTCCGGTTCAAGCTTTACTCTCATTAACTCCTCGAATTATCTCGATAACGATAGCATTAATTAATAAAAAATTTTAGTTTAAAGAAAAAAATAATAATATTATTTGAATATTATTATTATTTCCTCCCTCGACTCGAGATCTTTCTCTCCAGTATTTATTTTGGTATTTATAAGAAATCTCTCTAAAATGACATGCAAATTGTGATGTATCTGAATAAATTGAATCTAATTTTATTAATGAGAATCTTAAATAATACTAATTTAGAAGATATTTTTCCGTAACAGTATAATTCAAAGCTCAATTATTACAGAATTTCCATTATCAAAAAAAAACCTAATCCAGTTATAGATTAGGCTTTTATAAAAAATTTAAAACTTATATTAGATGAAACCAGGAATGATTTGACCTGTAGTTAAATATGCTCCAACTAATGCAACAAAGCCTAACATTGCGAATCTACCGTTTAGCTTCTCAGCAACGATTTTTTCTTTTTCTATTACTTTTGGTTCGTTTTTTTTCATTAGAACCAACCTGGAATGATCTGGCCTGTTGTGACATAGGCACCAACCGCTGCAACAAAACCTAGCATTGCTGCCCAACCGTTAAAACGTTCTGCTTCTGGAGTCATTTTTTTTGATGTAATTTGTTAAAAAATATAACATATTTATTTAATAATGTAAAGAAAATTGAGGATTTAGCCCTTTTTTTGTCAGGATATTTAAAAACTGCTACAGATATGTATCGATAAATACATTAACGGCGTTTCATTTTTTTTTCTTTTTTTTTAATCTGAAAAAAAATATAGGATTTTTAACTTGTATTTTTAGAAGTATATCCTCATTAAAAGGTAATTTAATTTAGTATATTAATAGAGTCAGCTAGTAGGGATACAGGCTGACTCTTTTTTTGATAATTTTTGGTTTTTGACTAAAAGTAGTTTTTAGAATTTAAATAATTGCTATTAATAAATTAGCTATATACGAATTTATGTCATTCGCTTCTTACTACATGCATTTGATTTTTGGAAGGATTCCTTCTCTAATGAGTTCTGATTTAATACTTTATATCTTGCCTGCTCTTACAATTTCAATTTTATTCTTCAGCCTTAAAATAATGTTTTTCAAGTCTCCTAAATTGAGAAGGGTTAAATAATCAAGGATTTTAGAATTATCCTTTTTACGGAAGCGCCTAATTTTTAATTTTGGATTATAGACTTTTTTTTCCAGCAACTCAAAGAAATAGAGACTGCATTGGTGATGTACTTTCCAGAATTATAAAAAAAGGAGCAGTATTGGAAATCGGGAGTGGCAGCGGTGAACATGGAGTGGTTTTTCAAAAACGCTTTCCTGAAATAATTTGGCAAACAAGTGATCCAGAGTTAGTTCATAGAAAAAGTATAAGTTCTTGGATTGAGTATGAAGACTTAACTAAGAAAATGCCCCAGCCTCTTGAGATTGATGTAGAAAAAATTCCTTGGAAAATTCCATTGAGATTAGCTCATTCTTTGCAAGGAATAGTCTCTATAAATATGATTCACGTAGCACGATGGTCTTGTACTGTAGCACTCTTTAGAGAGTCTGGGAAATTACTTAGTAAGGGACAATTTTTAATTTTGTATGGGCCATTTAAAATTTGTAATAATCATACAAGTGAAAGTAATTATTTTTTCGATAATTCATTAAAAATGCAAAATAATCTTTGGGGTATTAAAAATCTTGAGGAAGTTTGTGATGAGAGTAAGAAAAATGGTTTTTCTCTTGAGGATATTATTAAAATGCCTGCAAATAATTTGTCAATAATTTACAGAAAAGTTTCTTGATAAGTTAAATCAAATATCAATAAGTTATTAAAATTAATCAGATTTTGTAATCAACCTGAAAGTTTTTTACTCCATTCTTTATGCTTTTGATCTAAATCTGATATTTTTTCGCCTAAACTCAGTTGTCTTTCCAATAATTCAATTTTTGTAAGTGTTATTTTTTCCGAATAAAATTTAATAGGTTGGTTACCATGCAAATTGTCGCCACTCATAGAATTATTGCGTGTAGGTATTTTCTAAGATGAAAAATTTGCTCATGCTAATTCTTTTATATTCTTTTCAGATTTGCGTAAATAAATGTGATAAAGAATAGATGTTTATTGCGTTTTTAATCCAACTTTCTGTATGAAGATTGCCATAAATATCTTCCTCTCTTGATGTCTGACTTAACAGCAACGCAATTGCAAGCAATATTCCATAGAGCTTTGTGTATTGGATCAGGATTAAAAAGATATGCTTTTTTAAAGGCTTTTTTAATTAAGACTGTTGCTTTTTTTGCATGATAATGAGGGATCGTAGGACATACATGATGAACGACATGGCTAGAACCTATATTATGGTGAAGAAAATTAAGGACTCTACCGTAAGGCCTGTCAATAGATAGAAATGCTCCTCTCATAAAGGAAAATTCCGTATTTGAAAGATGAGGTACATCTGAATCTGTATGATGAAGCCATGTATAAACTACTAGCCAACAATTAACCACTAATAAAGGGCCAAAATACAAAGCAATTACTGGAAATAATCCATACTTGAAGACTAAATAAAAAATACCCAATAATGTCAAACCTACACCAATATCTGAAACCCAAACTTTCTTGGTCCATATTGATGGCCATAATGCTTTAGAAAATGGTTTAATTGGCCAAAAATGATTTGAAGTTCCATATTTAACACCTCCTGTACTTCCCGTAAGTAAATAAGCAGGCCAGCCAAATATTAAATGTAAAACAAGTTGAAGAATTCCATAATTTTTCTTACCTAAGGAATTTGAAAAATGTAATTCTTTTTCTCCACCAACTTTTTCTGTAACTCCATTTCCTTTAATGACTAAAGGGACGTGAGTTTCTCCTTTGGTAATGTTATTTGTAAATCGATGATGAACTGAATGAGAACGCTGCCAAGAAAAATAAGGCACTAGAAGTAATGAATGTAGTAAATAACCAGTTATAGATTCCAATGTCTTGTTTTTAGAGAATGCTCCATGCCCACATTCATGGGCAATTACCCAAAATCCCATTGCAGTGGTACCTGATAGTAATGCGTAAATAATCCAAATTGGAATCATTGTTGGGGTAAATGGAATAGATAACCCTATCGCAACTACTAATAATTGAATTAAAGCTGATTGTAAAAGATACCTTAAAGAAGATATGGTATTGCACTTAAGGTATTTTTTTGGAATAACATCCTTAAATTCTTTTATGCTTGGGATATCTTTATCCTCTATTACAAGCGCTTGGCCTTTAAGACCTGAAAATTTTATATTACTCAAATTTTTTTTGGTTAAGAATTTTTTAAATAAAAGCTAATTTATATATTTTATTATCCATCACAGGATCTCATAATGAAAAGAATTGATAATTTTTTTTTCGATAAAGTGATTAAGATTTTGATTTCATCTTCAAAAATATTATTTATGCGAACGATTTTTGTTTATTTTTTTATCGCAATCTTTTTATTTGTCTATTTAATTTTTTTATGATGATTATCTTTGCTCTTCTTTAAAACTTAATTAATTTAAAGACCGCGTATATACCTCTTAGGCAAACTAGATCGTTTACGAGGTTTTACTATAATAGGTATAACAATTACTCCTGCTGTAAAAAGACAGATTGGAGCAACTACCATCAATATAGATTCTAGAGACATGATTAATTTTGAATTTATTAATTAATAGCAGGATTTTTCCTGAAAGTCATGCGTATTAATATCTATAAAGTGAGAATAGATTCAAAATTTTTATAAATTATTAAGTAAAAAAAAAAAAAAGATTAAAAAATATCAGTTTTTTCAAAATTCGTCCTAGTAAACCAATAACGATTTAGTTTCAGAACACTTATGGAAGATGAAAAAAGGTGGATGCTTATTACGTATTATTGTCCAACACATGGTGATTCAGGTTTAGTAAAACCGATTCAACTAACAAAAAAAGAAATTAGTAAAACATTCTTAAAAAAAGGTAGGGGGTCTAAAAATTAATTTTTTAAATAAACCCTAAGATATCGTGAAAATGTTCCAAATCTTATTAGAAGTATTTGTTTGATTTTAGTATCCAATTTTTTGCTTAATTAATAATTTAAAAAAAGCAAGAAATAATAGTTTTTAAGCTTGATCCGAATCGCATGTTAATTCACATTGATTAAGATCATGTGATGATATCTTTTCTAAAATTCTTAACATATCAATTTCCGAAAGATCTCCATTCGTGTTCCATTTTAAAGTCGTTTTTCTTTGAGGTGAATTTTTTTTATTCATTTTGATCACCTCCCTTTAAATGAACTTCTATACAACGTGTAATACATTCTTGATGACCATCCACATTACTGCATTCAGTGATGCACTCAAAATATGAATTAATAGAATCTATTTCTATATTTTGGTTTGTAGAAACAAATGAATCATTCATAATATTGTTAGATTTATTTGGAATAGAGATATAGCATGAAATTATGTTCAATAATTTAATTTATTAAGTTAATTAGAAAAAATAAGTATTATTTACTAAAAATATTTTGCACCTGGTTTACCTTTTAAAAGGTAGTAATATCTTTCTTTCAAAACAGAGAAGGAAACAATAATTTTGAATATTTAATATTAATTTTATAAGTTAATCTTCCCAAAAAATCAGCATAAAGACTGATTTACTTTTTAGTTATTTAGTTAGATGATAAAAAAGTACACTTTTAGATTTTTAAATGAAATCAGTAACTAATTGGCTTTCGGAAATGTTAGAGAGTATGGCAAATGCTTTTATGCATCCTTTGAAGAATGACTTGCCTCCATCTATTGGTACTCATGCATATAGCAGTATTCCCCTAAAAAGAAAATTGAGAAGAAGGTTGAATTAGATTTTAAATTATTGGAATTAATTTTTCTTTTTTATTATCCCAAATAATATATTTGAAGCAATTTGAAAAATCGCTCAATTTTAAGAACTTTGATTGTTGGAGTAAATGAATGTTTGCTTTATGACAAGCTCTTAAGTTGTAATTTGGTATTCTCTCAGAGAGATGATGAATGCTGTGAAAGGATATGTCTGCTAAAAACCAATTTAGCCAATTAGGGATATCTAAATTACTACTACCTAAAATCGCTCCATCTATAAGATCCCAATTTTTTGTATTTTTAGCATAAGTGTTCTCATAATTATGTTGTACGAAAAAAACACATATTAAAATTGCTGCTGATAAGGTTAATACCATGGAATAAAATGATAAGAAAAAAACTAGCCCAAACCATTTACACATAAAAATCCACCCTAATATTACAACTATGTTATTAATTATTAATTCACTTATCTCACTGAAATTATCTCCATAATCAGAAAAAGGTGGTTTTACTCTTGAATTAATAGTTAGAAGTTGAGAAATTTCTCTGTTTTTTATTTTTATAAAAGTCTCTTCTAATATATCTTTAGTCAAATTAAAAATAATAATAACAATTCCTAATCTAGGTTTTAAAACTAAGTAATAAAAACCGCCAGGGAATAGCATTATCCAGTTTCGACTTAATTTATAAAGTATTCTCTCTCTTTTTGTAAGGGAATTATAGTCTTCGAGACTTAAAACATCTATTGGCCCTTTGTAAATTTCCCAATTTCCATTATTTCTATGATGAAATGAATGATCAATTGACCATGACTTCTGTGGAATACCATTAACTAAGCCAAGCAAAAATCCAAAAAAGCGATTTAATTTCCGTTTTGTGAAAAGAGAATTATGACCGCAATCATGCATTAAAGAGAATGTTCGAGAAGAGAACAGAGTTAGAAGAACTATAAAAGGTATTAATAGAAATCCTTTTATCAATAATGAAAAAGGTTGATTTGTTATTTGGTAGATGATTAACCAAATAGAAATTATTGGGAATATGGTAGAAATAATTTGATATGAAGCTCTAATATTATTTCTTTTTAGAAATGGCTTTATTAAAAAATCACCTCTATTTACTTTAAGCATATTTATCTTATTTTTCTGATAGTAACAATTTTTAAAAAGTATTGATTATTTAATAAAAAAATTATGTACAACATCATACTAAAGAATAAATTCTTTAGACATAGTTCTTAATTGATCTAGATTTAATCTTTCTAAGTAATTTTTAAAGTCACTAAGGTTCTCAGTAGAGTCAGAATTATAACTCTCATAAACAAGGCTATTAGAAATTAAGTCAATAAGATGATCTTTATCCATAACCCCTTATAGACCATAATTTCGATTTAAAAAATTAAGGTCTTGAATTCGAGATTATTAAGTTATCTCAATAAGAGTAATTTTTTATAAATTTTTTAAATCTTGCTCTATTTTTTCTAATCTTTCATTTAATTCTTTTTGTTCCTTAATTAAGGCTTTTTTCTTTTCTGCAAGCTCTTTGTTCAAAGGAGAATTGAAATATTTTTGGTAAGAAACAAAGAAAACTGCTATAGCTACTGCAATACCAAGAGCACCAATTATTAAAATTGGAGATGAAGGAAAGTCATAAAAGGGAATTGACAACGTACTTTATTAAAAATAAATTCTAGCTATTTTATAAACAAAAAAATGAGTAATAAATACTCATTCTTTACGAAGATTAATTTGTGAAATTATGTCGGTTATTTTGTAAAAAATAAATGTGGATTATCTTTAAATTAAATTTTAAAAATAGGTAATTTTACAGCTGTCAAAGAGTGAATAAAGAATAATGATTATACTAGTAAATTATTTTTCATGAAGAAAATCATAAATAAAAAACATGGTAAAAATGAACCATGGTTTAATTGGTTAACTAGAGAACTTAATTCTTATGAAGCTTTTCGGGATTTTGAATTAGGCAAGAATCCTCAAGATGTCGCAGAGGATTTTATTTCTAAAAATAGTATTGCTATTTCAGAAGTTTTCGAGGATTTTGATCAAGAAGATAAAGATACACTCGATCAGTTTCTCAAATTATCCGAATGCGAGATGCACGTGTTTAGAATTCTTGAAAAACATATACGGTTAAGAAACAAGATAAGATTTGTAGATTTTAAAAAAAGACAAATAATAAAGAGTTGATTTCTATGTAAGTTTATTTTTTTCTATTACCTGTCTTACCAAAGCCTAACCAGATGAACCACAAGATCCATCCGAAGATAGGTATTAAATTAATAAAGATCCATTTCCAATCTTTTCCAAAATCTTTGATTCTTCTTATATCTATAGCTATTTGAGGAACTATACAAACAACTCCATAAGCATTGAAACCAAACGTTTTTAAAAATATTGGGATAGTAAGTAAAGAAATTATAAGATTAGCTAATTGAACTAACCACCAATCACTTCGAGATGTGAATCCATTGAAGTCTGTAGCTTTAATCCAAAACTCCTTATATGCATTTAAAAAGTCATTAAGCATAAATTAAAATTTTAAAGAATTTAAAATTCTCAAATTAACCTTAAATTTAACAAAATGTTATTTATTTACTTAATAGGATCAAATAAATTCATATCATTTGAATCTTTTTTGGGGATATCATCTTGATTTGGTAATGAACAGAATCCGTCTTTGCAAATCATCTTTTCTTTTGCAATACTTGAACTCTGTGAGAATATATTTTTGTTATTGTTATTTGAAGATCCTTTCAGCATTGATATAAAAAATTAAATCCAATATTAAATTAATAACTCAATTTTTTTTGATAAGCAACAAAATTAATATTAATTATTTATTTATTTCTTTTGATTTGGCAAGTCTCTCCAAAATAGCGCCATTATATAAATGAATAAAGATATAGAACAGATATAAAGTAAAGAATTAAGATGCATGTTTATTTATTAAAGTAATTACAAAGAGAGGGCCTTTCAGAAAAAAAGGGATATCAATAGATTGGTAATTTTTTAGCTTAGCAATCAAACAAATTCTAGTATTTATTTAAGTTTTTTTATGCTTTTCCCAAGCTTTCAGAATGAAAAGTTTTTAAATTTTAGGAATATATCTTTTTAGTTGAAAAAGCTTATAAATCAAAGTGTTTATATTTAATGAAAATTCTATATTTTTAAATGATTTTTGATATTTTTACGATCTATCCTTATTTATTTCTTTTAAGGCTTTTCTACCTTCTTTAAGGGTTCTTAAGACCAGCCAAGAGAGTGTGGTAATGATGAAAATGGTTAGGGTAATCAGGGAAATAAAAGTTGTATCAATATTGTTATTCAATTTAATGAAAATCTTTTTAATTTGTTATTTAAAATTCAAAAAAATTTTAAACGTTGGATCTTGAGTAGGCAGGTATAAGCATTCCACCATCTTGGTCGTCATTATTGTCATCGTCAAACCCACCTCCAAGTATTAACTCAATGATTACAAGAATAGCGATGGGGTAAAGGCACCATAGTATCGCTGTAAAATAACTTACTGAGGAAGAAGCTGAGTACAAATCTGTCATTTGTTGATACTAATCTAAAGAAACAATAATTGTGGATCCTCTAAAATATTGTTATTCAATATTTCCATAAATATTTTTAGAAAACCTTTTTTCTTTGGTATGAATAGATCTTTGGTATTTATTGATATTTTTATTCTTCAATATGAATTTGAAGAATAATTTTATTGAACCTACTGAAAAACTAATAATGACATAATGAATCGCGCAGTTGTTATTTTTTATACTTAACAATAATTGTACAATTTTGATTCAAAAACTATTATTTATCTTGATTTTATAAATTCTATGTTTTCTTTCACTTTTGATCCTTTGGCTGCGATATTTGGTATATCAGGAATTGTAGGCTTCTTTTTCTTCGTTTCTGCTGCTAAGGGAACTTCCAGCATCAATACAAAACCAAAAAAGGAATTAGATTAGAACTTATTCTGTCAGAAAACTAAATTGAAATTTTAAATTTAGTATTTTAAAGACTTGTTAATTATTACTTATTCCATTGTTTAGATATAAATTCAAGAAAATCTTTTAGATCCTCTTCAGGACAATTTGTTTGTTTTTGTAAATCAATGCAAATTTGCTTAATATTTTCAAAGGCCTTTTTTACTATTTCGTTTTTTTCAATAACCTCAAAATATTCTTGATCAGTAAAAGGCATAATATTAGTTTCCTTCTTGAAAATTATTTATTAACCATATCTTATCTACATTGAATTAACAGTAAAGAAGAAAAAATCTTTTTTCTTAAATTTAGCTACCTAATCGATAATGTTTTTTAATACTTTTGGTTACTTCCCATTCGCAGTTAAGTCCAGCAGGAAACTCAACTAGATCTCCAGCTTTAATTACGTAAATGTCGCCATTTTGGGTACTGATTTTCGCTTGACCTTCAATAATTAAGCAAATTTCCTTATCATCGTAATTCCATTGAAATTTGCTTGGCTCACATTTCCAAATAGGCCAACTTTTTATTCCATACTGAATTATTACGCTTGCACTACAGGGGGAAGATATTAGAACTTTCACGAAATAGTTCGGATGTGTTTTTTCATTTTACAAATGAAAGAAATATTTATTTTCGAGAATGTGTATTTCTTAACTGTGTTTTATTTTTTTTCGTTTATCATAAAAAAAAATTTCTAATTTATGGATGAGCTTTCTGTATTGTCAATTTCCCTATCTATAGCTTCTCTAGGAATATTTTTTTTATTTTTCGCTTCAAATGATGATGATGACCAAGATGGAGGGAAATTGATTAAATCATTAGAAAGAATTAATTAATTCCAAGTAAATAAAACATTTAATAGAGATTTATAACCTATAAAGCCTGCATAAATGCAGCTTAAAAAAATAACATAAACTTCCAATGTTCCGAGTCTTTTTTTCTTTAATGTTTTCATTGTTTTGAGTGTTTATAAGGTAATTTTATTTAATTTGATTTTTATTAACATGAGTATTTTTTACATTAACTCAGAGATTAAAGAATTATTAATGTCAAGCCAAAAAATAAAAAACAAGTAAAAAATATTATTTTTTTGGTAATTTCTCTTTCCTCATTCTTAGCAAAAAATAAGGAAATTACTGGAGATGTGCTTAATAAAGCCCATCCTATTCCTATGGGAAGGGTTTTAAATACAACTTGTTGTAGAAATATTCCTAAATTAGTTCCAAGAAGTATTGAAATAAAAAACCTTTTTTGTTGTTTTTTGTCTATGTTTTTTAAGAAAAAATTAATCTTAAATCCTTTTAGAATAATCAAAAAAATTATTGCACCTAATAATCTTATTTCAGTTGTAAGGAAAGGAGATAAATTGCTTTGAAGGAAAACCATCCTTGATAAAAGACCTCCAAGAACAGCACATAAAACTGATAAAAAAGGAAAAGCAAAAGTCTTAAAGTTATTTTTTTCTGAGAAAGAGGGGTTTTCCTCTTTAAAATCGTTACCTTTTCTGAGAATTATGAATAGCGAAATCGTTACTATAATTATTCCAACCCATGATTTAGTTAATAAATTTTCATTAATAAAAATTTTCCCTGACAAAGCTGCCATTAACGGAGAAAGAGTTTCTATAGATAAAGTTTTTCTTGTACCAATTGTTTGTAGTGACTTTAAATAGAAAGTATCACCTAAACCAATACCTATTATTCCACTAATTAGTAGTATAAATACGTTTTTTAATGCAGTTATAGAACTTAAATTGATAAAAGCAGGTATAAAAATTAAAAAAGCTATTATATTTTTTATTAAATTAATATCTATTGATTTATATTTTTGAGTTTGCGCGCGCCAAATAAAGCACGCATATGTCCAAGATGTAGCAGCTCCAAAAGCAGAAAGGATTCCAATCAAAACGAAATATTTTTAAAAATTTTATTTTATAAATTGAGTAAATGCTAAAAAGAATACATAAATAAGAATCAAAATCCCCGGTAAGTACTGAATTAGTGATTTTAAATTATTTTTTTTCATATTTTCAAGGAATTTTTTTTTATACAGTTTTTTTATTAGTAGGGTACAAACTCTCTAACTTCTTTCTTCTTTGAACTTTCGCATTAATTCTTTCTTCTTTTTCTTTTTTCTTGATCTCATCATTTATCTTATTTTGTCTATATCCAAACCAAAGTAGAACCCAAATAACAGAAGTTATTAAAAGAAGAGCAGTATATTGACCAGTCATAGGAAAACTGGCCTCAGAATATTTAACGTAAGAAAAAATTAAACTCATTTAATCAAGTTAAAGCATAAAAATAACGACTGCGTTGATTTCTTTTAGAAATTTAAAAAATAGTTAATTGCAGCTATTTATTACGTAGTTTTATAGTTTTTGGAGTAATTTTTCTTTGTATCTCATTGCTATTATCAGATTGAAGCATATTGAATGATAAGTTTTGGAACCTTTTGATTTAGCAGTTGTAGGAGGAGGTGCAGCTGGTTTTATGACAGCAATTATTGCTGCTGAACATGGAGTAAAAAGAATAATAATTCTTGAAGGCACTTCAAAACTTATGGAGAAAGTAAGGATTAGTGGAGGGGGAAGATGTAACGTCACTAATGCGACATGGATACCAAATGAACTAGTTGAGAATTATCCTAGAGGTGGAATTCAGCTCTTGGAATCATTTAATCGTTTTGCTGCTGGAGATGTATATGATTGGTTTGAGAAAAAAGGGTTAAAATTAAAAATTGAGGAAGATCTTAGAGTGTTCCCAGTGTCTAATTCTTCTTTAGATGTTATTGATTGCTTGAGAAAAAGTGCTTTATCAAAAAACGTAGAGATAATAACAAAATTTTTTGTAAAAGAAATTTCAAAAACTCCAGACAATGTATTCAATATTTTTAGTCTTAAAAAAACAAAGGTAATTTCAAAAAATATTGCTCTTTCAACTGGAGGTAATCCAAGCGGGTATAAATTAGCTCAAAATCTTGGTCATAATATTGTTAAACCCGTACCATCGCTTTTTACTTTTTCAACACAAGAACCAAATTTGGATGAATGTAGTGGGGTATCGATTAAGGGCATAGATATAGAAATTAAATTAAACAATAAGAATTTTCAAAATAGAGGCGATTTACTAATAACTCATTGGGGTTTTAGTGGGCCAGCAGTATTAAAACTTTCATCCATTGCAGCAAGGGAACTTTATAGCCAAAAATATAAATTTAACCTAATCATTAAATGGTCTTCTTTAAGTTATGAGGACTTAAAAGAAAAAGTTAATTATTTAAGATTAAATAAAGGCAAGTTAAATCTAATTAACAGTAGACCTGTACCTCTATTAACAAAAAGATTATGGATTTTTTTATTAAAGAAAATAGGTATTGATAAAGAGAAAAAGTGGGCTGATTTACTAGCAGATGAAAGGGAGAAAATGATAAATATTCTAATGAGGGATAAATATATAATTTCGGGCAAAGGTCCATTTGGAGAGGAATTTGTTACTTCCGGGGGCGTAAAAATTAATGAGGTTAATTTTAAAAGTATGGAGAGCTTAATTTGTCCAGGGTTATTTTTTTCTGGAGAAGTTTTGGATGTTGATGGGATCACAGGTGGATTTAATTTTCAACATTGTTGGACAAGTGGATGGATCGCTGGGATGGCAGTCTCAAAGTTAAATCCTTAAATAAAAATTACTAAGTAATAAATCAGTAAGTAACAAATCAATAAGTTTATCTTTTTTTTATTAAGTATTAGACGGAAAAAGTTTTTTGAAGAAACTTTAATTTTAAAGTTTTAATTATTGGTGAAGATTAATGCAGAATCTTGTATCAAAAAAAGAAGAAGAGGAAAGAAGATTAAAAGCTTTAGCAGAATATAGGATTTTGGGAACCAAGCCAGAATCATGTTATGACGATATTACAAAAATTGCTGCCACAACCTGTAATGTACCTATTTCTTTAATGACTTTGGTAGACAAAGATAAACAATGGTTTAAATCCAAAATAGGACTTCAAATATCAGAAACTAAAAGAGATTGGTCTTTTTGTACCCATGCAATAAAAGAAAATAGTCCATTAGTTATTCGTGATGCTTTCCAAGATGAAAGATTTATAAATAATCCATTGGTAAAAGGAGACCCCAAGATTCGTTTTTATGCAGGTTTTCCCCTTAGAAATAGTGATGGTAATAAACTTGGAACTCTTTGTGTAATAGATAGAAAGCCAGGAAATCTAACTACAAAACAATTCAATATTATGGAATTATTATCCAAGCAAATAGTTTCATTTTTAGAGCTTAGAAAAAAATCATTGAACTTGCTAGATGCATTGTCCAACTTGCACAAACAGGAAGGTATTTTATCTGTCTGTTCATATTGCAGAGAAGTGAAAAATAAGGAGGGCGATTGGATGCATTTAGAAAAATATCTTACGAAAATTAGTGATATTAGATTCAGTCATGGGGTTTGTGATAATTGTATGGAAAAACATTTCCCAGATGTAATCGAAGTATGGAATAAAAAGGATTTTTTTGAAGATGGCCAGAAAAGGTATTTAGATTCTTAGGTTTTACACCTTACTTTTAAGTTATCAATTTATTTCTAAACAAATTCTTCATTTGGTGGTTAGGATTGTATAAATTTTGACTTGAACATGTTATTAGGAACTTTATTAACAGGTGAAATTGCTAAAAGTGCATTAGTAGCATATGTTCATTATTTAGGAATTATTTTGTGTTTCGGTTCTCTTTTGTTTGAAAGATTAACTCTTAAAGTAGGTCTTAACAGAAATGAGACGATCTCAATGATAATTGCAGATGTGGTTTATGGTTTGGCAGGAGTTGCAATATTAGTTACTGGGATTTTGCGTGTTAAGTATTTTGGTCAAGGAGGTGATTTCTATACAGGTAACCCTGTCTTTTGGATAAAGGTTTCTCTTTACATTCTGGTGGGATTACTTTCTTTATACCCAACAACAACATATATCTTATGGGCTATTCCACTAAGTAAGAATAAATTACCTGAAATATCTGAGAATCTAGTTAAGAGGTTCAGACTCATCATTACTACTGAATTAGTAGGCTTTGCAACAATACCTTTGTTTGCCACTCTTATGGCTAGAGGTGTTGGTTTAGGTTGAAAAATTTATTTCTAGAAAGAAATTGTTTAATAAGTGCTAACAAACTATATAGATGGAGTTTAAGTTATAAGATTTCAAAATCTACGAAGGAAATTATTTTTATTGGTTTAAATCCCTCATTATCGGATGAAGTTTTCCTAGATAATACAACAAAAAAGATAATCAAAATTTCGAAAAACAATAATTATGGCAAAGTAAAATTAATCAATCTATTCGCTCTTATTTCAAGCAAACCAGAAAAACTTTTTAATCACAAAAATCCTGTGGGTCATCTAAACAATAATCATATTAATAAAAACTTAAAACACTGGTCTGAAAATAAAAATTGTGATTTATGGTTAGGTTGGGGTAACAAAGGGAAATTTCTGAATAGAAATAAAAAAATATCAAAAAAAATAATGCAATATAACTTAATTAGGAAAAATTATTTTGATAATCCTCTTGGACCGCTTTTAATTAAGAAAACAATCAAAGATAATCCAATACATCCTCTTTACTGTCCTGATAATTCTAACCTCCAATCTTATTTTTAGGTAGTAAGGTTCAAACGCAAACCAGTATTTTTAGCTATTCCATTAAATATGTGTTAATTTCTATTTGTTAAGTTAACCTTATATGAAAATTTCAAAGCAACTAAATAAACTAAAAAACTTGAATGTTGAGGCAGAAAAATGTTCTACTAGACAACAAGCAAAAAAAATAATTAATAAAGCAAATAAAGCACAAAGTAAAATTAACAAATAAATAAAAAGCAATTTACTTATTCATAATTTATAATTTTCAAAATATTTAATTAAACAAATATAACCATATTTATTTTTTAGTATTTATGTCTTTGAAAATAATTAAAATAAGGAAATCTCACGAAAGATTTAGATCGACTAGAGAATGGCTAGATTCGATGCATTCATTTTCTTTCGCAGAGCATAGAGATCCAAAATGGGATAATTTTGGGAAAATTAGAGTTATAAACGAAGATATTATTTCTCCTAATGCAGGATTTAATACACATTCTCATGCAAATATGGAAATAATTACTGTCGTAACAAAAGGAGCAATAACTCATAGAGACTCGTTAAATAATCTTGGAAAAATTCACAAAGATGAAGTACAAGTTATGTCTGCAGGTACTGGAATCTCTCATAGCGAGAAGAATGAAGAAAATGAGACCTGTAAGTTGTTTCAGATTTGGATATATCCTCAAAAAGAAAATATCAAACCCCGATATGATCAAATTTCATTAAATGAAAAGTTGTGGGATAATCTTATTTTTAATTACAAAGACGTAAAAAATAATAAGCTTTTTCTAAATCAAAGTATCTCTTTATGGCGTTGTAAATATAAGCCAATTAAAGAAAAAAAATTGCCATTAAAAATCGATAAATATAATTGGATACAAATAATAGAAGGTAATCTTTTTTTAAAAAGTAACGACTCTAATTCAAATATTTGTCTCGAATCTGGAGATGGCTTGGGTTTTGAAGTTAATTATTATGATGATGTCTCTATAGATACTGAAAAAGACCTAGATTTTCTCTTATTTTCGATGCCTTCTTTATAATTTATGTGTCACTTTTACCCATCAACTCCTTTATTAAACGCGTTTAAGGCTTGCAAAGCCATATTAAGGTGAACTTCCATAGCACCAAGAGCAATTAAAGAATTCGGTGATTTATCTTTTAGTAAATTCTCCTTTCTTTTTGATAACTCATTAACTATTTTCTTAGTTGAAGCTTCCCAAGTGTTTATTAACTCTTCAAATTCTCTTTTTTCGGGACTTTCTATTTCTGCTAATTCATCAGAAAAATGAGAATCCTTTTGTGCCTTAAGCATCAAGTAACTTAATTTTTTATGACTTATTGCTTGAGGTAAATTGTTAGATTCACTCATTACTAGTAGTTAATTTATAGTCAAAATCTAACTAATTAAGTGAATATTTGCTAGAGGGGATACGGTTGTGATGACCGACCTGAAAAATTACGAAAGGATGCTTTAACAAAAAATAGATTTATTAACCTTTAATTCTTCACTTATTAGTTTCTTGAAATAATCTCCACGCTCTTCATAATTTTTAAATTGATCAAAACTAGAGCATGAAGGTGAGAATAATAATGTTCCAACCCTATTATTTTGTAAATAATGAAAAACAAAATTTAAAAGCTCTTTTAGTTCTGAAAATTCAAAAATATTTTTCTTATATCCTTCATTAATAAGCGCCATTTTTAGGACTTTTGAGCTTTCTCCAAAAAGGAAAACACATTTAACTTTTTTCTTTAAAACTTTTATCCACTCACTATATTCATTTCCTTTTAATCTACCCCCAGCAATGATTATTATTTGACCTTCAATTGAATTTATTCCTGCAATAGATGAGTCGAAATTTGTAGCTTTACTATCATTAATTATTTCCAGATCATTATTTTTGTAAATTGTTTCCATCCTATGGGGTAATTGTTTGTAATTAGATAAAGAATCTTTAATCATCTTCCCAGATAATCCAACTTTTCTAGCTGCTGCAATTACCAATAAAAGATTTTGAAGATTATGCATTCCTTTTAAAGGAAAATGTTCAAGTTTGAATAATTTCTTTCCTCTCTCAACAATGTATGCTTGATCATCTATCCAATAATCGCATGGAATAAAATTTGATTTATCGAAACTAGTTGTTATCCAAACCCCACTTGATAGATAACTGTAGTGATTTCTAAGGTTTTTATCGTCATAATTATAAATTCTAAAATCAGATTTATCTAACAAGCTTTTTTTTATTTTGAAATAGTTTTCAAGTGTTTTATGTCTTTCAAGATGATCTTCTGTAAAGGTTGTCCATATTCCAATATTAGGTTTTACTTCTGGAGATATTTCTATTTGATAACTGCTTAGTTCAGCTACAACCCAATCAATTTTTTTATGTTTTTTGGAGTGAGCATATTTACATAAAGGCGTACCAATATTTCCAGCAAAAGGAGCATATAATCCAGTATCACAGAGTATATGGCTTAGTAGATGAGTAACAGTAGTCTTGCCATTAGTGCCAGTAATACCTATCCAATGCGCGTCTTTTAAAATTTCCCATGCAACATTAATTTCTCCAATTACTTTAATTCCCTTTTTTTTTAATTCAATAATAGTTATATGGTCATAAGGTATTGATGGACTTATGACAACAGATTCGATCTCTTTCAAAAAAGGTTGAATTTCTTCAATTACAAATTCTTTATTCAGAGAAACTAGTATATTAAGCTCTTCTAATTCTGTTTTTCTTTCTAAGAATTCTATCCCATCTTTACTTTCCCAAACAATTACTCTCTTATTGATGCTTCTCAAATACTTGGCGGCCCAAAATCCAGATTTACCTAATCCAATTACAAGATTAATATTTCCTTTACTAGAATGATTATCTATCATTAAATTTATAATTGCATTTATATTAATTGTGTTTAAGGGGTAATTCAATCATGAGATCTTTCTTCAGTATTTATAGTATTCGCCAAAGAAAAGTTGATTAATGGAAGAAAATACTGCAAAATATTGGTTCTCTTGGTTTTATGAAAAGTGGGAGAAAAATGCTCCAGGTGAATTAATTGAAAAAGGTTTAACTCCGTCTCAGATTGCTGAGCGCTTTGTTAGTGAAAACCATGAAAGTTTTATTAAATTGTCAAAAAAAATTGATGAAAAAAATTATGATGCCTTAACAGAATTTATGAAACTTTCAGAGAGTGAATTACATATCTTGAAGTATTTTCTAAAGTTAGTAAAAATGAAAAATTTATAAGAATTTACTAAGTATTTCAAGGCTTTTTTCCCATAAATTTTTTCTTTCTTTTTTACTCATAGCGAAAGGAGAAGTAGGGGATAATTTTGGATGACCTCTGAAATTAAATCTAGGACCATAATGGTCACCGCCTCTTGCATCTGGTGAAGTAGCTGCAAAAAGTTGAGGTAAAGCACCCATCTCAGCAGTTTGAAAAATAGGGCTAAATAATTCCAAGGAGAAAATTTCTAATGGACTAGGGTTAGGTTTTTGAGCAGTAAAGAGATTTGTTTTTGCAATTCCTGGGTGAGCAGCTAAAGAAAGTATATTTTTGTGCTTTAAGTTTTCATTTAGTTCCAAAGCAAACATTACATTTGCCAATTTGCTATTTGAGTAAGATTCCCATTTGTTGTAATAGTTCTCAGCTTTAAGATTTTTCCAACCAACTTTGCCAAAAAATTGTGCTCCAGAAGTGACCGTCACTATTCTAGATTCTTCTTTTTTTTCAATAATTGGAAGAAGCTTTAGGGTCAAAAGCATGTGAGCTAGATGATTAACTGCGAATTGTATTTCATATCCCTGGGCACTAAGAGTTTTAGGCGGATGCATAATACCTGCATTATTGATTAGTAAATCCAAATTTTCAAAATTATCAAAAATTTTGGACTGAACTTCAACAATATTTTTTAAATCTGATAAATCTAATTCTAAAGGTGTAAATAATCCTTCAGGATAAAGATCTTTAAGTTTTTTGATAGTTTGAGTAGCTTTTTCAAGCGATCTACAGGCTATAACAACATGAGCATTTTTTTCTGCTAAGGCCTTAGCAGTGTAGTATCCAAGACCACTATTCGCACCAGTAATTAGAGCTGTTTTGCCTATAAGGTTTGGAATATTAGATGTTCCCCAGTTAGAGATTTTAGGTCTTGAAATAGTGGCAGTCATTTAGTAATCCTGCAAATTGCTTTGGAATTTAACCAAAAATTTAATTACTTTTCCACTGTAAATACTGGAAGTCAGTATCGTGAGCTCTTTTTGAAGGTACTATTTAATATTATTTTTCAATTGCATATTGCCATTCGTTATTTTGAGATAAACTTTTCTCTCTAAGTAACTGTAATTTCCTACTATTTATTTTTATAACTATCCCATTAGTTGGATATTTCGCAAATATTTTTTTCTCTAACCAATTTTTTTTATATATTTGGATTTCGCTTGTATGATTTGTGAAGTAACTGTCAGGGGTGCTGAAGCCACATTTTTTAAGATAGTTAAGGGTTTCGTATTGATTAAGTCTTCCATTAAGTATTTGGAAACAGCAAAAGCGGAGACTTTCTCCAATCCCTTTCTTATCATTGAGGTATTTTCTTGTAATTCTTTGGGAAATGCCGGCAACTTGGTTTGTAGCGTATAGTTCACCTCTAATTTGAAAATCTCGTTTGATAGAAATACAATCGGGGACATTTTTAATTTGTTTAATTTTGCTTGAGACATCAAATCCTTTTTTTGTAATAGCTTTATTAAACTTGCCATCTATATATCTGATTGCAATAGCACAGCCATCAATTTTTGGTTGAATGCTTAATCTTGTTTTTGTTAATAAACTTTCCAAAAATTCTTTATGGTTTTCTTTGCCTAATTTTGGCAAAAGTTTATTATTTTTTTGATTAAAGTAATCAGGCTCTGGATCAACAGGAATAAAGAGCTTTTCAAGTTGCTTAAATGCATCATCCGAAATTATGCCTTCACCTATTCTGTATTGCTCATCAAGATACTTAACATCTCTCACCAATAAATTATTCATAGTAATTTTGATAAATATTTAAGAATCTTTTAGAAAAATCATTTAATAAAAATTTGAAAATTAAAATTAGATCTAAAAAGTAATTGATCACTAAATATCTTCCTACGCAGAGAGCGATTTAAGAGTATAAAATGTACTTATCAGGAGTTTAAATTAAATACTTCAATCAAACATATTTACCTAAAAGTGTAATAGAAAATTTCAAGGATTAATTTTTAGCCAAATTTTTGAAATTTCTATCAATACAAAAAAAAATTTTTTAAAGTTATGAGAAAATGTCATTTTTATTAAAAGCTCAAAATACCTGGGAAAATTTTGCGAAATACAAAATTAATGATTATTCAAAATTAAGAAATTTTGATTTTGGGCCAAATAACAAAAGCTCAGTTTCAAAATTATCGCCTTTCATTACTCATAAAATATTATCGGAATATGATCTGATCTATGATATTAAAAGTAAGTACAAAATCAAAAATTCAACTAAATTTGTTGAAGAAATATTTTGGAGAGTTTACTGGAAAGGGTGGATGGAAAATAGACCTAAAGTTTGGAGAAATTTTATTTCAGAAAAAAATCTTGATTTTGATTATGCGCTATATGAAAGTGCAATTAATGGCAATACAAAATTAGATTTTTTTAATTCTTGGGTCCATGAATTAAAGCAGTACAACTATTTGCATAACCATACAAGAATGTGGTTTGCGAGTACTTGGATATTTAATTTAGGCCTTCCATGGCAATTGGGAGCAAATTTCTTCTTTAAATACCTTT
>QCBK01000012.1 GCA_003281635.1 Prochlorococcus sp. AG-347-G22 | reverse complement strand
CCTCTGCCTTTAATTCTGGCTCTGCTATTTCTTCTTTAACTTCACTTTCTTCTGCTTTCTCAAGTTTTACTTTTGAATTTGCTGAGCTTTGATCTTCATCTTTACTTAAGAGAAACTTTAATAGTTTTTTGAATAATAAGAAACCTTTTTCAACTCTTTTTGGACCTAATATTGAGAGCAAAATTACTAATATTATGAATATTTCAGGTGAATTTAAACCTAATAGTTTCATAAAATTTGATATTCTATTTATATTTTAGTACATGCTAAAAAATTAATCTAATTATTCTCAAAAGTTGGTAAATAGAGTTCCCTATTTGATGCAATTAAACCTTCTTCTTTAAAAAAAATCTCTAGGTCTTTTAGATCATTTATATCTACAAATTCACCACAATTATCTAATATATTATTATGGGTGAAATTCCATAAATCAGCCAAATATTCGTCATCATCTGGAAATGCTACAAATTTCAAATATGTATTATTCAAAGCATATTCACTAGCAAAATCGGAATCTAAACCTTCCCTCTTAGCATCACAAAAAACTTTAGCAAATCTTTTGCCTACAGAAGTTTGAGCACTTGATAAATCTAAATTACCTTGCAAAGAATTTACATTTAATGGTGCAATAAAAATAATTATTGGAAGAAAAATAGATACTAATATAAACAAGAAAAAATTTCCTTTTTAAATTTTAACTCAACATAAACTAGCAAAAAAAGTAATCAATTAGGCCTATTTAAGTAAAAGCACTTATTATAAATTAAGAAATAAATAGAAAACATAAAATCAGCTCCATATCTGAATTTATAATAAAGAAAGATAAAATAAATTTAAAATTATATGTCTTCTAATATAAGGCTAAAAGGAAGGGGAGTTAATAGGATAATTACGAGTAAGGTCATGCTATCGCCGTTAGCAGGAGTTACAGATAAGATTTTTAGAGGACTTGTACGTAAATGGGCTCCAAACTCTTTACTTTTTACAGAAATGATAAATGCCACAAGTCTTAAAAAAGGATATGGCACACAAAAAATCAATCAAATAGATTTAGAAGATGGTCCAATTGGAGTACAAATATTTGATAATAGGCCATATGCTGTTTCTGAAGCTGCGAAACAAGCTGAGGACTCTGGAGCTTTCTTAATTGATATAAATATGGGATGTCCAGTAAAAAAAATTGCAAAGAAAGGTGGAGGCAGTGCTTTAATTAATGACCGAAAACTTGCTATAGAATTAGTCAAAAATGTTGTAAAAGCTGTTAGGGTTCCAGTAACAGTAAAAACACGACTCGGATGGGATAGTAAAGAAGAAAATATAGAGGATTTCTTATTTAAACTTCAAGATGCTGGAGCAACGATGATCACACTTCATGGGAGAACTAGAAAACAGGGTTTTTCAGGTAAGTCAGATTGGGAAATGATCGGGAGACTTAAAAAGTTATTGGAAATTCCAGTAATTGCTAATGGAGATATCAAAAATACAGATGACGCTCTTAATTGTTTAAAAAAAACAAATGCTGATGGTGTAATGATTGGACGAGGAATTTTAGGATCCCCATGGAAAATAGGAGAAATAGATTATGCCCTTAGAGAAAATAAAAATTTTAAAGAACCAAACACAGAAGAAAAACTATATTTAATTATTGAGCATCTTGATGAATTAATAAAAGAAAAAGGAGATCACGGATTGCTAATTGCAAGGAAACATATCTCATGGACATGCAGAGACTTTAAAGGAGCTTCAAATTTGAGAAATAACTTGGTTAGAGCTGATGATAAAAATGAAGTTAAAAATTTAATAATTAAAATGATTAAAACTTTAAATAATGAAAAAAATAGATTAGCTTAAAACAAATTTATTTTTTAGATGAAAATTATTAGTAAAGAAACAAGTAAAAGAGTTTGTGATCACATGAACAATGATCATATAGATTCAGTGCACAAATATCTTATTCATTATGGGAAGATATCAAGATTTCAGAATGCTTATATGGAAGAAATTAATAATAGTTATATAAAAATCAATTACGATGGCCAATCAGCAATTATCAATTTTAAAAATCAAATATCTGAAGAAGAAATTCATTTAACTTTAGTATCAATGATTAAAGACATTAAAAAATAAAATAATTTATAAAAAAATTCTAATTTTTATTTTCATAGTAATCAGTTATCTTTTTACATTCTCCAAATGAAAGCATGCTTAATCTAGATGTGGCTTTTATTTTTAGAATTGCACAAATAGCTAATAAATCAGCGCTATCAACATTAAGTGCTTCAGAAAGTTCTAGGACCCTAAGACCTTTCATTAGTATTAAAAAATCTTTTCTAAATTATCAAGAACCATAAAAATCAATGGGCTGCATTTTTCCCTAAACCTGCTACAAATGGAAAGGTTTGTTCATCACCAAATATATCTTCTGCCGAAGAATTAGAAATATTAGTTTTTTTATTATCAGGCTTGATTTCTTCAATTTCGTTAGAAATATTATCTTTAATGTTATTTTCAATTTCTTTTGCTAATAAATTATTCGTATTAGAAAATATTGAAAAAACTAATACACATAAAAACAAAACAATTCTTTTCATAAAAAAAATTTATCTAATACTATTGTTATATGCCAATAAAGTTATTTAGAAAAACTAGATAATTTTAAAACAAATCTATATAAATCAAATCAAAAATCATTCATTTTCCCAACTTATTTCTATTTTTAAATCTAATTAAAAAATAAAGACCTAGTAACAAAAGAATTGCCAAAGAGTACTGATTTAGAAAAACATAAACCATATAGACGAGAAAAGGGAATAAACACGCCCTCTTGAAATTTAATTTCTGTTCATTTGACATATTTTTCCAATTTAAATATTCTTCCCATTGAAAAATCTTCTTCATTTTTCTACTTCTATTTTTACGATTAAACATAACTTTATAAATATAGTTTTGATGATTCTTATGTTAATAAACAAAATTAATCTACAATATCAAAATAAGTTTTTTATTGAATAAAAATATTTTTTAAATAAAAGATGAACTCAAAACCAATTTGGAAAATACAAAAAATTGTTCTACCTCAACATGCAGATCATGCAGGAGTAATGTGGCACGGTAAATATTTTAATTGGCTTGAAGAAAGCCGAATAAATGCACTTTCAGAAGTAGGAATAAGTTATTTCGAACTAACTAAAAATGGCTTAGATTTACCTTTAATCAATACTTCAATAAAATATAAATCTCCATTATTTCTTGGTGAAAAAATAATAGTCGAGAGTGAATTCAACATAAATAAAAGTCCTAGGATTAATGTAATTTCAAAATTTCTTAACAAGGAAAATGAAATCTTAACGATTGCCGAAGTCAATTTAGTCTTAATAAATAAACTAAATTTTTCTATAATAAGAAAAAGACCTGATTACCTATCGGAAGCCTTTAGTAAGTTAAACGGTTGAAATTATTATTTGCCAATTGAACGATTTATTAAATTATTAATTATGAATATATTTCAAGTTATTGATTCTTATCAATATGAAATGGAATCAAGATATCAGGAAAAGTCAATGCTTACAAATCTTTTTACAGAGCACAAATTTATAGGTTGGTTAGGGTTGTTTATAGTATTTTTCTCTATCTTTGCAATTTTTGTTTTTCAATTTCTTGAGTGGGAAAGTAATGACAATAATAAAAGTTAAAAAGATTTAATGCTTATAATTCAAATGAATGACTTAAAAAATGGCTATTTACTTAAAAATAACTAACCCTACAGAGGTTGTAAAAAAAAAGACCTCAAAATGGCTTACAGATATTACACCTGAAAGAATTGACAGAAAATTGGTCGAGGATGAAGTAATAAAAGGCATTATAGAGCAATTAACATTAGAAGGCATAAAAGGAGAAATAACAGCAATTAATGGTTTTGAAGTAAACGAATCTTCAGTAATAACAAAAAATAATTTTGTTATTAGAAAAACAAAAACTTTTTAGATCGAAAATAAAAATCTTTAATGAAAATTTTTTTTATTTTAATTATTTTTATCATTTTTTTAATTTTTATAATTGTAAGAGATTATCAAATTAAAAAGAAAAAGTTTAAATTAAATAATGCTTTAAATTCCAATTTCTTTATTCAAACAATTAATAATTTAATAGAAGAAAACAAATACAATTTGTTAGAGGAAAGGATCAGGTTAAGGGAAATAGATGCTTACGGTAACGAGGATTATAAAAAATGGATTGGCAATCCACCTCTTGATGAAAAAGCCATTGAGAAAAATATATTTTATGGATCCAAGCGATTTAAAGAGGGTATACCATACTTTTGGGAAAAAGTAATTTTAAAAAAATTTGGCAATATTGAATTATTTTTCGAAAAGTGGAGATCTTATATTGATATGAATCCTACTATTGATGATGAGATAATTGGATCTATTAGAAAGCTCGAGACTGAAGATTGGTTTGTATTCATAGCAAGTCAAATAGAGAAATCATGCTTAAACCTAATAGAAAAAAACTACTCAAGTAAAAACAAGGAAAACTACAAAAAAGGTATTAGATTTGAAAATCATTGTATGGAAATTCTTAAACAAAATGGCTGGGAAGTAAAAGAAACCCCTAATACAGGAGATCAAGGGGTTGACTTAATTGCTTCAATAAATGATTTGAGAATATGTATTCAATGCAAAGATCATGAAAAAGCTATTGGAAATAAAGCAGTTCAGGAAATTTCAGCTGGTAAATTATTTTGGAAAGGTACACATGCAATAATAGTCTCAAAATCTGGCTTTACAAAGTCTGCCCATCAATTAGCAAAATCAAATAAAGTGGAACTAATCAATGAATTTCAATTAAAAGATTTAGAAAAGTTTATTTTATAAATAGTTTATATCAATTGTATTAAGCCCTCTTTGTAAAGCAAAAGTGTAGTAAAAATTCCTGAGGCCCACATTAAACCTCTAGCTGTTGGGATATTAAATACATAAGCACCAATATATAAAAAACGAAAAACAGGATGTATCAATGCTGCAATTATTGCAATATTAGAGTCAGTTAAAGTAATCAAACAAAGAAGACATGCGGGTGCATGTAGGGAAATACTTTCCCAACAATTTTGATGACACCAAACTGCTCTTTTACCAAAAGAAGGTAATTCATCAAATAAAGCCCTTGGAGCCGACATATTTTCAACAGAATATCCCGCTTTAACTCTCCCTATAGTTAATGGAATAATTGATAATAAAACAACTCCAACTGATAGACAAAGGCTCCAGGCAAAAGCTACTTGCATATGATTAAAATAATATTATTAGCTTAATAATTGAAGCTCGTTATCGTGATAAATGAAAAATCATTACCATAGAAAAAACATTGCAAAAAATGCTGTAATTTAAATTAAAAAAATCATTTATGGATTTTTCAGAGATAGTTTTAATTTTTGGCATAAGTTTAGTAATATATTTTGCTTTTCTCCTGTTAGGATTTTTTCTTAAGAATAAAAATTTAAAAGCGCAAAATCTAAAAAAAGAAGAGTAGATTATTAATGCCACTAAAATTTACTATTTTTCAATATTTTTATATCTTTTTGGATATATTTCATGGAAATAAAATTTGATCCAAATAATAATAAGGCATATTTGAAATTCAATAAGACAGTTGCTGGTATATGAAAAAAATTTATAAATTTTTAAAAAGTTTTCTATTTATATCTCTTTGGCTTATTTTATCCTCATTTTTAACCCAATATTGGAATACCTTTCATTGGGAATATATTTACTTAAACTTCAGAATTATATTTGATAAAGAATTTTGGTTTGTTGTAGAAAAAATTCTTTTAGGCTTTGATATTGGTTACTGGTTAGAAGAAGCACTAAAATTTTTAAGTTATGAATTACCCAAAGAATCTTTCAAATATTTTCCAATTTATTTCGTATTAAAGTCTATTTGGATAAAGAATTAATTTCTATTTTTAATAGATTTTAATAAATTCCTTAAAATTCTTGAATAACGTCGGTGAATTTATTTTTCTTAAAACAAATAAAGTTCCTTTATCACCTCTGCAGATTCTAAGCTTATTACTTAAATAAGTTATCTCTAACCAACCTAATTGTTCATTATTTATTTCTTTTATAGCTGTTATATTTTTTCTGCCAAATTTAGGACCTATAACACCTGCATGTGTAAATTTGACCCCAATTTTTTTTTCATTTATGTAATTAAGTCTTATTAAAATACCAGTACCAATAATTGATTTTATTCCTCTAGGTTTTAGTAAATTAAGACCATTTAAATTTAAGGGATTAAGAATTTGAAGGTTATCAATAAAAGGAGAATATTTTAAAAAAGGACTTTTAGAACTACTCCACCTAAGTTCCCAAACGCCCTGTAAATCATTTCTATCTTTGCTAAAGGAAAAATTATGATCAATTTCAAGTTTTTCTGCAATAGTCTGTATATTCTCTGAATTTGGAGATTTAAGAAGTAAATTTAATAAATCATTTTCGGTTGCCATTTAATAAACGCTGGAGTACATAGCTAAGGATAAATACTTACCTTCATGTGCTATATTCTACCCAGAATATGTTGATTTGATGACAAAGAGCTATTGGCTTAAGAAAATTTCAATTCAAAATGCTGATTTATTTCTGGAATATATAAGGACAGTATTGCCTTGGATTAAATCTGTGGGAGGAGTAATAGTAAAAAGAGATTTAATACAAGAATCAACCTCAAATGAATGGGATGGAGGGCAGCTTGGATTAGTAATTGAATTCGAATCAAAATTTGCGGCTAAAAAAGCATTTTATTCTGAAGTATTTCAAAAATATCTGCAGTCCAGAAATTTAATGGGACTAGTCACTATAAGTACTCTTTAAAAAAATCAACCAATATCGACCACACACAAAAAACTTATAAGTATTTATTACTATTAAATTATTTATGTAATATTTATAACTTCACTAGCAATAGCATATTTTGCAAAATTTAATTATAAAAGTAATCCGTTAATCAAATGAACTATTCAACAGAAAAAGATGATTATTTGATGACAACTCCATATACAAAAAAAATTCAGCAAAAATTTGAAAAGGTTAAATCTTTTTTAGAGCAAAATGGATTTAATCCTTCATCAGAGAGCTTAATTCAAGATATAGTTAGCTCAGAAGAATATATTGCTAAAAATGGCTTATAAAATATCAGAATATATTTAGAGTCCTTAAATAATAAAAACCGCCTATTAGAAAAGGTAATAATATTCCAATAAATAAAAATATGGATTTCTTTGATTCGCCTTCTGATATGGGGTTAATTTCTGGTTCAATTGCAAAACCATTTTGTCTACCACCGCTTTCGGTCGTATAACCTTTTTTATTCATAAGAAAAATAATCTATGCAGATTATCTCATGTAAAAACTTATTTAAAAAAATTTTTTACATTTAGAATTAAACTAATTTTAAGATCTAATAGTTGATTTCAATCTGAGATTTCAATTTGGCAGCTTTTTTTAATAGACCAACAACTTCCTTACGGCCAGTAGCAAACTCAGCCTTGTTAAGTAACTCGCTATATTTTTTTGTGATTTCTCTATGGTTCATTTTGTATGTTTTCTCCTGTAAATTATAAAGTTACTAAAAAAAGTTTTTGTATAAAAGATATCAAAAAAGAGTTTAAGTACCTTTACCTATTTAAACCAACCTTTTTTCTTAGGTTTAATCTCTTCTTTAATAACTTCTTTTTTTCTCCCAAATAATCCCTTTTTTTGAACTGTTAAATTCTCTTCAACAGGTATAGATTTTCTGTTAAATAAGCCTTTTTTAGGTTCTTTTTTAATTGATTCTTTTTTGTCAGAAATCTTTGTTTTTTTAGGATTTGATTTTGAATTTTTGGGTTTGCTATCTGCGAATAAAGTTTGATATACAAAAAAACCAAAAACAGCAAAGAAGCCTAATGCCTGTACTAGAGCAGTTCCAAGATTATCAAACATTTAGGCCTCAACTTTGTATAGTGATTCTTTTTCTTTAGCTTCTATACATTTTTTATCATCAGACAAGCATTCAATTTCTGCCTTCTTCTCAGTATGAGAACTGCAGCCACCTGCATTTGCATTAGATATTGAAAACAAAGTTAGTACCCCTAAAATTAAGGCGCATGAGGTGTTAATCGATTTCATTAGTTTTATTTTTATTATGGAAAAATAATTTCGCAATTGCGAAGATAATCTTCTCTTCTGCTAAAAGTATCCCCTTTTTATATATCTATTTGTAGTAATTAACTAAATCGATAATTAATATTGCTAGTAATGAAAAACCTAAAATGAAAGGTAAATAAGGATATTTATTTAAAATTTTGTTAAGTTGATTTTTCGATGTTTGTTTTTCCTTTTTCTTTTCTCTAGGTGGTAAGCCTAACTCTTCCCTTCTCTTGGCTTCTCCCATAATTTTTTGAAATATTTAAGATTATTTTAAACACTTACAAAAAGTAGTGTATTTATTCTTGATTTAAATTATTAACGGTTAATTTAATTTAAATTTTGGATATATTAAAAATATATAAAAAAATTACATGATAGAAGTAGTTTGGTCAGTAAATATAATGATTGCAATTCTTATTATTGGTGTTGCCTGGGTTCTTTATTACATATTTACTTATGATCAAAAATTTACTTCCTAGATAAATGTCAGATAAAGATCTAAGTAATTTTCTAAAAAAAATAGAGCAACTGAATCAAATTGCCGAGCTAATAAAAAATAATCCTAGTAAAAAGTTATCCCTTTCAAAATGCAAGAATCATGATGAAGTAATTAAATTAACCACTGAATGGGGTTTTGATATCGGTAAAAGGTGGGGAGAATATTAATTGATTTTATTACCAGCATTATTAAAATTGCCATCAACATCAAATTAAATTCCTAAGATTAATAAGTATTTCTTGTATTGGAGTTATGAAAGAAATTGGAGAGATAAAGTCAAATATATATAAAATTGCTGCTGTTACAGATAGAGGGCAAAGATTAAATAAATTAATTTCTCCTATGTATGAGGAAAAAGCTAATGAAATGGATGAATTAATTGATCATCTTAAAGACTTAAGTTTTGAAATATCAGAAAAATTATTGTCTGGAGAGTGGGAATTGATTTTTTCTAATGTTGAATTATTTCGAAGTTCTCCTTTCTTCCTTGCTATTGAAAAGGCATTAAATGATGAATTTAAAAGTAATCTTTTTTTTAAATTGCATCAATTGCAAGTAGGATCCTTTGGGATATCAACTATTGGGAGAATTGCTCAAAAGATCGATTTTGAAAAAAAAGAATTTATATCTACTTTTGACACTACAATATTTGGGCTTACAACTATTCCTATCTTAGGTTGGTTCAAACTATTGCCTACTTTTGGTGGAAGAGTAATAACCCTAGCAAGTGATTTAGTTTTAAGAAATAATTTACTTGATATGAACTTACAAAAGACAAAAGTTTCCAAAGTTGATGGACTTAATAAGATTCCATTATTTAGTGAATTACTTATGGATAGATGGTATCCAGTTAAAGAGATATGGAATAAGTTACCTTGGAATAAAGAATCGCCAAATTGCCAGGTTTCAATTTTATATTTAGACGATGAAATGAGAATTATGCAGGATATGTATGGGTCAATTTTTATTTATATAAGACCTTCAATTTCCTTGTTGAATTCAAATTCAATCTCTAATGATTGATTAAAACACTTAATAATACTACCAGCAGTTAAATTCAAGATAATAATCCAGATCCTTTCAAATAAAATTTAAATAAAAGAACCACTAAAAGGTTTACTATTGCTAAGGCTACTAAACCATTTCTGTTTTTTACATCTAATTTCTTGACTAAATTAGAAAGATAAACTACTGGATTTTCTGGCTCTTTATTATCCAAATTTTATTTAAATATTAATTTGACAAAAAAATATCACAGTTTCATTTGAAGAAACAAAATTGTAAAGATGAATATCCAAAAAGAAAGAAATAATTTTTAACCCATAATTCCTGCATTTCTTAAAAACGCTTTACCCATATTGCCAATTACAAAAAATAGAGACAGATTAATTAAAAGGACTATTAATAATGCCAACATTTTATAGTTTGGATTAGTTGAAATGCCATCAAATCCATTATTGAGAAATCTTTTAAAAAGTGATTTGTCAATTTTTAGTTTTTGCTGCTCAGAATCAAGTTTTACTTTTTCTTCTGAAGAATCTTGATTACTTGCTTTCTCTAGAAATTCTGTAAAAGCCTTAACATTTTCTTCTTTTTTATTCCCCTCATTAAGATTTTTATTGTCTTCATTCAAATTGGGGGACGATTCGATTGAATTATTTTTCTCAGGATTAAGTTTTGAATCTTCCAAATTAATAGTAAATGCTAGGAATATATTACACCATAAAAAAAACCCACTCGATCAATTGAAGAGAGGGTTAGCTAAGGTTAAAGTTCTTATTCTTATAGTAATTTATTTTAATTAAATTTGCGGTTGTAGCATAATGAAGTTTTAATTTAGATTATATTCAAGGTGATTTTTTTCGTACACATGTTAGATGCAAATACTAAAAAAGCATGTAAAGATGATCCCTCAATAAGAGAAATTAAAATTAGAAATATAGAACATGCTATTGAACAAGCAGAATTGATGATAAAAGAATCAAAAATGAGCCAAGAAGAATTAATCTTTTTAAAAAGAAAAATATCGGACTCAAGACAAGATTTAGAGATACTTTATTTAATGAAAATTCAATGAATATAAATTTGTTAATCTTTAAAAGGATTGAATTCATGCAAAGAAAATTAATTTGTATATTTGAAGACTTATAAAGTTTAAAGGGAATGTAATTATTTGTATAAAAGTTCTAGTTATGTCTAAAAATAATCTATATATACCTTTAAAGGTTGTTCCATACATCTTCATTTCAATTACTGCCATAGCAATAACCGCAGCTACATATGTAATTACTTAGTTCTCTAAGCTATGTAAAGTTTTTCGATATTAAATAAATTAAGATATTTTTAATAACTAATTGTATGAATAAATTCAAAATAGCAATTTTTACAATATCAATAATCATATTTTCCCTAATTGGGATTAAAAAATTAATTTATGTAAATCAAGTTAAAGATATAAAAAATAAAGAAGAATCATTTTTAAATGAATCTATACGTGTTTTAAATGAATGTTTCGATCTAGAAAATAAAAATAAAAGAACTCTTAATAAATCAATTGAATTAATTGAGTATTGCTTAAAGGAATATGGATATAAAAACTGATTTCAAAACTTGAATTATGAATTTCCTTAATACTCCACTAATATGCAAATAAAAATTTCTCATCAATAATCTTTTTATGTTTCTTAATCTTTTATTAACAATATTTTCCTAATTTAATTTTTTTTGAAATGACTAAAGTCAAATGTTCTTATTTAGGAAATTTAAACTGTGAGGCTATTCATCTACAATCTGGAAGTCTTATTAGAACTGATGCACCTCTAGATCACTGCGGTAAAGGTGAAAGTTTTTCCCCAACTGATTTATTAGCAACATCTCTAGGTACTTGCCTGCTAACCATCATGGCAATTAAAGCCAAATCGAAAGGATTTGATTTGAAAGGTATATATTTAAATATTGAAAAAATAATGACACAAAATAGCGAGAGGAAGATAAAAGAACTATTAATAGATATTTTTATTCCAGAGAGCACTTCTAATGAAACTATTGATTTTTTGAAAAAAGCTTCCAAAGAATGTCCAGTTACAAGAAATTTATCTCAAGAAATAGATATTAAAATTAGTTGGCATCATGAATAAATCTCAAACATAGTAATTACAAAAATATAATGAAATACTTTATTGGAATAATCATTCTTTTATTTGGAATATATATAATTACAGACTTGGCATTAAAGACTAGGTATACAAGAAAAAGACTTTCAAAAGGAAAAAAATAAATCCTTTATATTTTAATATTACAGATAAAGTTAATAGATTTATTTTTACACTAAGAATTAAGTCATATTTTAGTCTTATTTTTTAACTATTTTTTGGTCAATCAAACTAATCAAAGGGATCATGAAATTTACATTTATTCCAATAGTGCACCATGCATAAATAATAAGAAAAAATATTTTTAAAAATAAATTAGGGGGTAAGGTGAAAAATATTTTGAAAAACCCTCCAATGAATAATACTAATATTCCAATTTGAAAAAGACCTTTGATTATCCATTTAAGTCCATTTTTTTTGATGTTTATATAAAACCAGAAAAAAGCAAAAATAAATAATAATAAATATATAAAATTTATGATCATCTTTTTGGAGAAAATCTAATAAATTTGCCATTATTAAGACATGATGATAATTATCACTTTTTTATCTGCTAATTTTTTTTAAAACATGAAAAGTTATACAAAAAACAATAAAAACAAATTATTTTTTTAACTTTTTATCTTAAAACATTTTGGATTTTAGTAAATCAACTCTTTTTTGATTCACTCCCAAATCACTTTCTCCAACTCTTGATTCTGATCTTATTGATAAGATGTTTGATTCAGGTAAAAAGGATACTTCTAAGTCGTCTACATACTTCATCCATTTACTCGTTGCCTCAGCATGAAGATAATCGCCATCAATTTCTACAATCTCAGTTCTTGGAGTGTTTTCGATAAATGTTTTAATCTCTTCAAAAGGATTCTCAATATTATTTACCTCCCATTCTTCTCGTACACAATGAGCAATCTCTACACAAGGTTTTAGATCTATATGTGAGGCAAATGATGAAGAAGGAAATATAAAGCTTGAACAAATTAAAATTGCTAAAAAAAATATTTTCATTAACAGAAGAATTCAATGACTCATAATCTAACGAAATAAATTACTAATTTGTAGTGGCGACCTAATTAATTTTGTAAGATAGCGTATATGTTTTTATATTCAGAATTTAATATGTACTTCTAATAATCCAAAAAAAAAGATCCCTCAAAGAGAGATCTTTTTAAATTGATTTATATCAAGTGTTTCCTTGTTTCCACTGAAATAAATCAATTTCTCCTACACACTTCCCTAATATCACACCTAAATTCAAAATATGTAATGTCTAATAGACCTCTATCTTAACTGTCACATGGCAAAAAATATTAAAAGTACTCAAACATCAAGGTCGAGTACTTTTAAAGTTATCAGAAAAAAGTGTGTGAGGAGTTTCTGATGTATTTAATCTACTCCGTAGAGAATTTAAAAGGCTACAGTATAAATTACTAATTATTTAAATCTTTCAGAAAAATTGGGCGTTGATGAAAAAAATAATCAAAAACATAAAAGATTCATGAAAAGCATTTACAAAAAAATCATTTTTATTATTTCAGCAATTGCTCTTTTTTCAGTAATAGTAAGTGTTGTCAAATATTCGTTTACTTATATTGAAAATAATCCCGAAAAATACTTACCGTCACAAAAGTAAGGCAAAAATTAAGTATAAATTCACTTCAAAAAATCTATAAAGTGTCTTAAATATGATCTACATTGACAGCTTGAGTCATGAAAATCAAAAACACTTCAGTTCTTAATCAGAATAATATTCATTTAAGTCAATTTAAAAATAAGCATAAATATCAAATACTTGAAAATTACTGGAAGAAAAGAAAGAGAGAATGTGAAAAAAATCTTTCAAAATTTTGCTAACCGATAATTATGAATTTGATTTTTTCTTTTTTATTAGCATCTGTAATGTGGGTACAAGTTCCACAATGGGAAGCTGACTGGTCAAAATGTGCTGTAGATGTTCCCGACTCTTCATGTCACTGGTACGTAGCTGCTCCCGATAATACTTTTGGGGAAGGATTTAATTGGGAAAACGCTCCTTGGTTTGATGCTAATGGATTACAGGATGTAGCTAAGATCGAGAAAGAATCTGTAGTAGAAAAACTTCAGAATAACTAAAGTTTCTATTTCATCAATTAACTTTTAAGAGTATTTAAATCTAGTTGCTTAGTGGTTAACTTTTGATTAATTAAATAATTTTTATGCGTTTCAAAGTAAGTCTCAAAAAAAATGGAAAGGAATTTGATGAAGTTGTTATAGCTAATAATAAAAAAGAGGCTATGGAAGTAGCTTTAAAAAACAATCCAGAAGCTCAAGCATTAAACTCTGATTGGACATTTAAGATTTAATTATTTACGAAGTTTAGGAATCAGTAGAGATACGACACAAATAACACTAATTGCAGGTCCAGGCGACAAATTAAAGACTATAGAGAGAATAAAGCCCAGAAGTGAGATGCATAATCCAAAAAATGAAGACCTCATCATTGCAATTCTTAAACTATGAGCCTTATTTAGCCCTAACAGAGTTGGGCTAGAAAGAAGAGCAATAACAAGAATTACTCCCACGGCTGACATTGAACTAACAATTACTAATGCCGTTGTAAAACTCAAAGCAAGATTTAATAAAGAAACGTTTATACCACTTGCGGATGCACCTTCTGGATCTAATCCAACATAAACCACCTTTTCATATCCAAAAGTCATTAAAAGTATAAATACTAAAAAAGCAATTATTGTTCTAAGTAAATCTCCAAAATTTGCTGTCAATAAATCGCCAAATAATACTGCCTCCAAATCAATCCTTATTCCGAGTAGAGGGATTATAAGGACTCCAAATCCAAGCATTCCAGCAAGAATAGTATTCATAACTGCTTCATAATTTTCACTTTTTCTATTAGTTAAACTTTCCGCAATTACCGAGCCTAAAAGACCACTGATAACACCACCAATTGAAGGATGAATTCCAAGCGCTAAGGCTAAAGCAAGTCCAGGCAAAACACAATGAGAGATTAAATTAACTTGTAATAATCTCTTATGAGTGATTAATACAGTTCCCATTGCTGGACATAAGATCCCTGAGAAAATAGTTATTATTAATGGGACAAGCCACCAGTTGTTATTAATAAAAGACATTATTCGAATGATTCGGTATGATCAAAAATACGGGACAAAAAAAGATTTCGGAAACAATGGTAACTAAGTCTGACATTACCAAAAGACAAGAACAACTTCTTGAAGAACTTAATAAATGTGAAGATGAATTGAGTGGTCAAGAGTTGCATAGACAATTGATAGAAAGCGGCAAAGCCATGGGATTGACCACTGTTTACAGGAATCTTCAAGTTCTTATAAAGCATGGTTTAATACGTTCTAGACATCTCCCAACTGGAGAGGTACTTTACACTCCCGTAGATAGAGATATTCATCATTTGACCTGTGTTCAATGTGGTGAGACATCAAAAATGGAAGGATGCCCGGTAAAAGATATACATACACCCAAAACAAATCCAAAGAAATTCCAATTGTTGTTTCATACCCTCGAATATTTCGGGCTTTGCCAAAACTGTTATCAAGCTCAAAATTGAAAAGGAACATTTTCTAATCACAGAAATTATTTTCGTTTATACAGCTAATGTTTATAGCCTCTAATTTATCTTTTATTTGGTCAGGACTACCAACTGCCAAAACACTTTTATCAAGAACGATTACTTGATCATAGTTATTTAAAGACTCGCCCCAATCATGGCTACTTACGAGCAAAGAAAGTCCCGCATCAGCAAGTTGACGAACAATTTTTAGAAAATCTTCCTTTGCAGGTGGGTCCAAAGCTGCACAAGGTTCATCTAAAAGAAATATTTTTGCAGGGGACATAAGAGTTTTTGCTAGTAGAGCTCTTTGTTGTTGTCCACCAGATAGAGAATCAAGCCTTCTGTTAGCAATATTTGCAATGCCGACTCTTTGCATTGTCGCCTCTAATTCACAACATTTATTAATCCAAGAATTAGGATATGCTAGAAGGGTCTTAATTTGAAAGGGGTTATTACTTTTTGATTTTGAATACTTTATTTGACCAAGAGATACCAATTTTTCAACTGTAATGGGGAACTTCCAATTCATAGAACTTCTTTGAGGCATAAGTGCCACAAGAGCTCTAGATCTATATAAATTTTTACCGTCAATTTTTATTTCGCCTTTATCTGGAGTATTTTGTCCTTGCAATATTCTCAAAAGAGTTGATTTACCAGCGCCGTTTGGGCCAACTAAAGCTGTTAGAGTTCCAGGTTTAATCTCAACCGATACCTTATTCAAAGCTGGCTTACTTTTTTTTGTGTATGCAAAGGTTAAATTTTCAGCGACTAAAGTAGCCATTAATTAATCTTTTAAAAAAGTCACTTTATAAGCTTACCAATAATACAAATTGCGTATTATTTTCATAACATTTGATACCTTTGCTTGTCAGTTATAATGAAAATGATTATCATTTTTAAAGGTTTAATTATTTTTCATGTCAATTTTTAAAAGACTTTTAACAAATAGAACAGGTTCGAGTAAGTCAATTATTAAAAATTCCGTAATCGCTGGAACGATTATATTTTCTGGTTTTGGACAGGATGTTTTGGCTAAGGGAAATTCATACGTAGCAATAGAACCACTAGTTTGTGATTTAGTTAAATCAATTGCATTACCATCTGACGAAGTTACATGCTTAGTAGATAGAAAACAAGATGTTCATGACTTAAAGATCAATCCAAGGCAAGCACAATTACTAAATAGCGCAGACAAAGTATTTACTCTTGGTAAAGAAATGACTCCAAGCATGAGAAATTGGGAAAGTAAAAAGAATACTGTTGTTGTAGGTGTTAGTGCAATAGACGTAGATGATCATTCTGATCATGGAGGTCATGATGATCACTCTGAACATTCAGCTAAGGTAGATGACCACTCTGATCATGGAGGTCACGACGATCACTCTGATCATGGTGGACATGATGATCACGCTGAGGGTGCTTTCGAATGGGCAGGCAAATTCCAACTTTCTAAGGGTTCTTACAAATGGTCATTTGAAAAAGTCGATGGAGAATATGCAGATCCTGCAATGAAGATGGTGATTCTCAAATCTAATGACATAGAAGGGTCTGAAGATTTAGCGAAAGAACTATTAGGATCTAAAGACTCAATAAGCAGAAAAAATGATGGTACTTTGATAGCCAGTAATAAAGCTTTTGTTCTTAACTTTGATCAAAGAAAAGAAAGTACTGTTTTTAACGTGGAGATCAAAGAAGATGGTCAATATATATTTTTTACTGAACACATGCCTTTTGAGTTTGAAGCAACTCAACACTTTTTTAAAGACGTTTCAAATAGTGATGTAGAACCAATAGCACAAGTACCAGACGAAGGAGAGGGGCATCATCATCATGACCATGGAGGACTAGATCCTCATGTTTGGCATGATCCACATAACATCATAAAAATGGGAGATCTTATAAGCAAAAGTTTAAAGAAAGATATTTCAGTTTTTAATAGAGGTGACAGAAAACTAATTAATGAAAGATTCGAAAAAGCTGATTCTCTCTTAGAAGGCTTAGATAGTTGGATCGTCGAACAAGTAAGCTCTATTCCTGAGGAAAACAGAGTAATTGTCTCTAAACACAAAGCAATGGAATACTACGGGGATGCATTTGGTTTTGAAACCATTAGTTTACTTGACTTTCTTGGAGACTCCTCAAGCTTAAGGCCAGACAACATAAGTTCTACTTTAAAAATGTTAGATGAAGAGAATGTTCTGGCAATATTTCCTGAACAAATTCCTGCATCTAAGTTATTAAGGAACTTAAGTAGACAAAGTTCAGTTCCTTTAGCTTCTAATCAAATATTCGTTGATGGATTGATGATGGATGGTAATACGGTTTCAGTAGCCGTTCACAACACTTGTACAATTGTTGATTCATTAGGCGGAAGCTGTGATAAAGAATCTGGCTCCAATCTTGAGTCTGAATGGTACAAACTTTCAGATTAAATTTTTCTAATAAAAACGGTTTTCATTTCTTATTATTACTATTATTAAACTATTGTTTATTAAGTAAAAATCAGTAAATGAGCATCAAAGATAAAGTTCCCGTTACTATTCTCACTGGATTCTTAGGTTCAGGGAAGACTACTTTGCTTAATAGAATATTGAGTGAAGAGCACGGGAAAAGAATAGCCGTAATTGAGAATGAATACGGTGAAGTAGGTATAGATCAAGGACTCGTAATAAATGCAGATGAAGAAGTTTTTGAGATGTCAAACGGTTGCATTTGTTGTACTGTTCGCGGTGATTTAATAAGAGTCCTTGGCAACCTCATGAAAAGAAGAGATAAGTTTGACTATGTTTTAGTAGAAACGACAGGATTAGCAGATCCAGGCCCAGTTGCTCAGACTTTTTTTATGGATGAGGAGATTAGTTCTGAATTTACTCTCGATGGAATTGTGACTTTAGTTGATGCTGCACATATTGATCAGCAACTAGGAAGGAGTGATGAAAGTTCAGAACAAGTTGCATTTGCAGATGTTCTTGTCCTTAACAAAACTGATTTAGTCTCTGATGATGCTTTAAATACTCTTGAATCGAGGTTGAGAGATATGAACCGAATGACTCGAATTATTCGAGCCGAGAATGCCAAAGTACCAATTGAAACAGTCTTAAATCTAAGTGCATTTGATCTAGATCAAATCCTTAAACGCAGGCCAACATTCCTTGAACCAGAATATCCTTTTGAATGGACAGGTGTTTACGATCTTGATGCAGGTAAATATGAATTAATGCTAGAAGAAGGACCAGATCCAGAAATGTCCTTAGTAGCTCTCGTTAACCAAGGGGAGAGTGAGGAGGAACTTAAAGATGGTGCCGAATCCTCCGTGAGACTTTATGCAGAAAAAGCTAATAGTTTAGATCCTGGAAATACCATCTCATATGGAGAACATATAAATCTCGAATTGGAGGATAAAGGAAATAAATCCTTCATCCTGAACATAGAAAAGCCTACAAAGATAGGTTTGTTTACACAGCACACTGCTGAAGAATTCAATATGAAAGTCATTAAAAGTGACGAAAATAAAGAGATCCCATTTAATACTGAAAGGTTCTGGCAAGCAGAGCACGAACATGATGATGAAGTTGGCTCAATTGCTATAGAGCGTTTTGGAGATGTTGACCCAGAAAAACTAAATACTTGGATGGGAAGACTTCTCTCAGAAAAAGGGGTAGATATATTCAGAACTAAAGGTTTCATTAGTTACTCAGGCAACCCAAGGAGAATAGTTTTTCAGGGAGTACACATGTTGTTTACTGCACAACCTGACAAAGAATGGGGTAACGAACCTCGTAGAAATCAACTTGTTTTTATCGGTAGAAATCTGAATGAAAAAGAGATGCAAGAAGGCTTTGATAAATGCCTGATATAGAACCATTTAGCCCAAGAGGCATGTTCCATGAAGGATGGACAGCTGAAGTTAACGATTATGCCATAGCATGTGGCTGGGCTCTAAAAGGAAAACAATTTATTGTTGGCGACGTGGCAGGTGGTATTTTTGCATTCGAAGGAGATACTGGAAAAATTATTTGGGAAAAAGAAAATACTCACTCTGGTGGTCTACTAGCGATGGCAATTCATCCAGAGGGTGAAATTTTTGCAACATCAGGTCAGGATGGAAATGTTCAAATTTGCAATTGCCACGAAGGTAAAGTAATTAAAACGCTTGATCTTGGCAAGGGTTGGGTAGAACACCTCAAGTGGTCTAATGACGGTTTATTTCTAGCTATAGCTTCCTCAAAAAAAGTATATGTTTTTAATGAAATTGGAGAAGAGAAATGGATCTCAGAAGACCATCCAAGCACAGTAAGTGCAATAACATGGTCAAATAAAAATGAGCTGGCAACTGCATGCTACGGCAGAGTGACATTCTTTGACATAGCTAATAATAAAACGAATCAAAAACTCGAGTGGCAAGGATCATTGGTCTCTATGGAATTAAGCCCAGATGGAGATATAGTCGCCTGTGGGAGTCAAGACAATTCAGTTCATTTTTGGAGAAGATCAACAGGAATGGATGCTGAAATGACTGGATACCCTGGAAAACCAAGTCACCTTTCTTTTAATGACAGCGGAAAATTATTAGCGACAAGTGGCAGTGAAAGAATCACAGTATGGAGCTTTATAGGGAATGGTCCAGAGGGCACTATGCCAGGAGAGCTATGTCACCATACAGAACCTATTTCCAGCCTAGCCTTTTCAAATAAAGGTATGCTTGTAGCCTCAGGATCTAGGGATGGTTCCGTTGTCGCAAGTTTCCTAAAAAATGACGGCAATGGTGATCCCGTTGGGGCTGCATTCGCAGGAGATTTAGTAGGGGTAATATCCTGGAGACCTGATGATTGTGCACTTGCAGCAGTCAATGCAAAAGGTGTTGTAAATGTATGGAAATTTAAAGTTCGTACTAACCTTTTTTCAAAAGGATTTAAGTAAAAAGTAGAAATTTATTAATTACCAATAGTTAGCTTTTAAATGTCTTTCCATACAAATGACCTCACAGTCATTATCTATCCCTTTTGGGTGAATATCGCAATATGAGAGGCATTGAAAATATTCATCTATGGGATTTGATTTATCAGTTTTACTAACTTCTTTCGAATGATTCATAAAAGATTTCCTCAATTATTTAAAATTAAGATAGACGAATTAAATATCAAAAGAAATAAGCAAAACTTACTAAAAATATCTCAAAAAAATTAGCACAATTGATTCCTACTCTCGGACATTTTTAATTAAAAAGCAATGCGTATAAAAACGGATTGTCTTTAGAGAAATATTTTCCTAATTTTATATTGTTGAGTTCTAGGAGGTCTTTCAAAATGATCGATAGCCTGCCTGAAATTTCGGAATAAACCGAACTAATTTAATTAACTGCTCCAATTATTTTTTATTAATGTCTAAGCTTCCTTCTTCTGCATCGTTTAGGTGCCCTTTAAGAAACAAGCTTAATTCTAGAGTTTTTGCCCCAGTTAAAGACAATTAGTTAATTTTGGTGAGCATTAGCTTAATAGAAGTTAGCAACAAGGATCCATGATTTAGGTGCGTTATTAACTTCAGTAAAAAATATAAGTAAGAGATAAAAGAGGGCTTAAATAAGCCCTCTTTTTTTTGTTAAAGGATGACTTTCTTCTAATTTTATAGATAATGATTAAAGCAATAAATTTTTAAAATGGTTCAATATTATTGCCCATATTGCAATCCTAAATATCAATTTCAAAAACAATCCTCAAATGGTACTTTGATTTGTGGCTTGTGCGGAGAGGAACTTATAAAAAAACCATTTATTAGGTTGAACCAGATAATTGCTTTAGTTGCTGCGTCATCATTACTTCTACCGTTAATATATACTTTTATTTTTTTAATTAAAAATCAAATAAATCCTCCTAATAAAAATTATCAAGCAAATAGTAATTTAATGATAATTATCAAAGAAACACTTTCATAAAACAATTACAAAAATCTCGAGAGGTTAACCTCTACATAGTGATTTATTTAAACAAGAATTTTTACTCTCAATATTTATTTGATCATCAATATTTTTTAATTTGTTTTTATTACTTATTACTTTAACTTTTTGGCCGCAATGTTCTTTGCAACCACCATTAATTAAATTATGTGCATATAAATTAGAAATATTCGTAATTAATAAAAGAAAAATTATTTTATAAATTTGATAAAAATAAGACTTAATTTTTAATATCATTTTCTCAGAATTAGTAAATAAATAATATCAGTTAATTCCAAGGAGTGTTTATAAGTCCCCAGATATCGAAGAAGAAAAATAAAACTGCAATAACAACAAGATCCCATGCTCTTTCCCTAAAAGCCCAAGGCGCAATAAAAACCTCCCCAAGTCCATGAAGTGCCGCCCCTACTGGTAGATGATCAAGAACCAGCAAACTGTGAGAGAGGATAAAAAGAAAGCTTGCGAAATATCTAAAAAAAACAAATTGCCAATTACTAGAACTCATGCCTTTTAGATTTTTAAGAAATATACTTCAATGATTAAAATAATGATATAGATCGAGTCAAGAGATATTATTTTTGGTAGCCATAAATACGAATAAAGATATAAAGCTAAAGTAAAAGTTACTAAACGATGAAATATATGTTTTCAAGTTATCAGCCTAAAAATAGTTTTGATGAATACTTTAAGGATAATGTTAACTCTGCTAGAGAAATATTGATTCCACTTCTTTCATCCTTAGATAATATGGGACTTGAGGAATTAAACAGGAATCATTCTGCCGCAAAAAAATTATTACTAAGACATGGTGCTACATTCAGGTTAAATGATACTGGTTTAAAAGGTACTGAGAGAATATTACCTTTTGATCCACTTCCTAGAATAATTAGTAAAGATGATTGGGTAACATTAGAAAAAGGACTAGAACAAAGGCTTGAGGCAATTGATTTATTCCTAGATGATATTTATAATTCTCAAAAAATAATTAATGATGGAATAATTCCAAGAGAATTAATAGAGAGTTCAGAAGGTTGGAGACCTCAGATGATAGGTTTCAAACCTCCGCTAAATAAATGGTGTCAAATTTCAGGACTGGATCTAATAAGAGACAGAAAAGGAGATTGGCATGTTTTAGAAGATAATTTAAGGTGCCCTTCTGGTGTTGCTTATTTTTTAGAAAATAGATTAGTCATGAAGAATATTTTCCCTAATCTTTTCTCAGGAAGAATAGTTAAACCAATTGATGAATATCCATCATATCTTTTAAAAACTCTTCAAGAACTAGCTGTTTGGACTGACACTCCCAAGATAGTTCTACTAACTCCAGGAATTTTTAATAGTGCTTATTTTGAACATAGTTATTTAGCTCAAGAAATGGGCATACAACTAGTTCAGGGTCATGACTTAGTTTGTAATGATGATTATGTATATTTAAAAACCACTTCTGGATTAAAAAGAGTAGATGTCATTTACAGAAGAATTGATGATGATTTCTTAGATCCTCTTAATTTCAGAAAAGATTCCTGCCTTGGTGTTAGCGGATTACTTGATGTTTTTAAGGCAGGTCATGTTGCTTTAGCAAATGCACCTGGGACTGGAATAGCAGATGACAAAATGATTTATTCTTTTGTTCCAAAAATGATTAAATATTATCTTGATGAAGAAATTATTATTAAAAATGTAGAAACGTATATTTGTCATTATCAAAAGGATAGAGAATATGTTCTAGAAAATTTATCAAAACTTGTTGTTAAGTCTGTCGCAGAAGCTGGTGGTTATGGAATGTTAATTGGCCCTCACTCAACAACGAATGAGATAGAAGAATTCGCTAATAAAATTAAAAACAATCCTAGAAATTTCATAGCACAACCAACATTAGAATTATCTACTGTGCCATCGTTATGTGATGGAGAACTATATCCATGTCATGTCGATTTAAGACCATATATCTTAAGAGGAAAAGATTCATGGGTTAGCCCAGGCGGGCTTACGAGAGTAGCATTAAAAAAAGGATCATTAGTCGTTAATTCTTCTCAAGGTGGAGGATGCAAAGATACATGGGTTGTAGGCAAATAATATGCTTTTGAGTCGTGTAGCAGAATCTCTTTATTGGATCAATCGTTATTTAGAACGTGCGGAAAACATATCTCGTTTCGTGGAAGTAAGCGAAGCTATGTCATTAGATTGTCCACCAGGAAGTGCCGAACCTTGGCTCCCTTTAATTGATGCTTCAAGTGACAGAGAATCTTTTGATAAGAGATTCCCAGAGAAAAAACCAGATGACGTTATTAATTTTTTAATAAGAGATCGTTTAAACCCAAACAGTATAATTTCTTGCATTCAAATGGCAAGAGAAAATGCAAGACAAATCAGAGATGTCATGACCACAGAAATGTGGGAACAGATTAATATTTTATATTGGAATATGCAAGAAGGAGAGGCCATATGGAATAAACCAAGACAAGAACAATTAAGTGAAATAAGGAGGGAATGTCAGCTTTTTTATGGAATTACAGATGCGACTCTAAGCAAAGATCTTGCCTGGAGATTTAGCATTCTTGGAAGATTAATCGAAAGAGCTGACAAAACATCAAGAATTCTAGATGTTAAATATTATTTACTCCTACCCAGCTTAGATGAACTTGGAGGAGTTCTTGATGAGCTGCAATGGATAGCACTTTTACGTTCAGCTGGAGCTTATCAAATGTTTAGGAAAGCAGTGCAAAATTCTATAAAGCCTAATTCAGTTGCGAGATTTCTTTTACTTGATCCAATTTTCCCTAGATCAGTAAGATACTGTCTTGATGGGATAAGCAATACACTTAAAACGATAGATACCTCACCATCTACTGAAAATCCTTCAGAATTAGAATGTATGAGAGGTTTGCTTAAAGCAAAGTGGAGTTATATCAGAATTGAAGATATAATCAATGATGGTTTACATGAGGCAATCGATTCATTGCAAATGGATTTAAATAAATTAAATGATCTCATTCAAGAAAAATATTTTATAAATTAATAAGTTTATTAATGAGAATTAAATACATTCACAAACTTGAATATAAATACGAAGACCCTGTTCAATTAGGCGAGCATAGATTATGTATAAAGCCAAGGTCAAATGGATTCCAAAAGCTAAAGAATTTTGAATTAAAAGTAACTCCAGAACCAGAAATTATTTATCCATTACTTGCTGCCAGCGGAGAAGAGATTAATAGAATCAGATTCAATGGATTAACAGATAATTTAACTATTGAATCAATCAGCGAAGTTGAAACTATTAAACATCCAAACATTATTGATGGAGTTAAAAATAGAGACTTAACATTACCTTTTTGTAGAAGCATTATTAACAGAGATTTACAGGGAGCATTAGAGGGATGGATGCCAAATGGACAACACGATCCTTCTGCAGTAGAGCTTGCCCAAGAAGCTTTAGCAGGAAGCATTAATAACGCATTATCATTTACATACCAACTAATAGAAATTATTCAAGATCGGGTCAAATATACCAAAAGACATATTGGTCCAGCATGGCCGGCTAGCAGAACGCTTAGAGAACGTATAGGTTCATGCAGAGATTTGGCAATGCTAATGGTTGAAGCTTGCAGGTCTATAGGTATCCCAAGTAGGTTTGTAAGTGGTTATCATTTTGAAGATCCCTTACCCACTGAGTTAGATTTACACGCTTGGGCTGAATTATATATTCCAGGTGCTGGTTGGAGAGGTTTTGATCCAAGCGGAAAAGGATTAATAGATGATAGATATTTAACATTGGTATCATCTTCAAAATCTAATTTAACCTCTGTAATTTCAGGAAACTTTATAGGAAAAAATAATTTAGAAAATACTTTATCCTGGGAAATCAAACCTCTTGAAATTAAATAAACACTAAATTTTTAATCTTTTAAAATAACAAATAAATATAAATAATAATATGTTTCTTTTTTAGTGTTAATTGATACGTTCTTGGATATATATATCTGTTTTCATTTGTTTAATCTTTAAAGAAAATTGAACTCAAGTTTAGAAATTCCAGTTATCAATTCAAACAAATCGAAAATGTTTGAATTGATAAGTTATGAAAAATTCCGCGATACAAAAGATGTAAGATTTTTTGATATTAGTGTTAATGAATCAAACTATAGAGATCTAGTTATTCACAGTGGGCCTGCAGTTAGTCCTCCAAATGATGAAGAATTTAAGAATTGGCAATTTTACATACATTACAATCAAGAAGATAATCTACTGGCTATCTCCGGGGGAAGAACATTTTTTCTTGTCAATTTTGGCTGGGATTATCCTTTTTATAAAGTTAGATTAGAATCTTGTGGATACATATTAAGAATACCTAGAGGAACTTTTCATAGATCAGTATCTGACGAAAACGGTTCCATAGTTTTAAATCAAGCCATTAGAGATGAAGAGGGTACAGTTGAATCTGAATTCAAGGTTACGAATAGCAAAGATAACAAAAAACTTCTAGATTGTATAACTAATTTAGAGCCTAGATTCAAAATTTACAGTGTTAAATAATTTTAAAAAGGAGTTCCAAATTTAGTCATCAATTTTAAAAATTATCTAATTGTTATAAAATAATAATATTTGAATTCTTTAGTATGAAATTTTTCAGTTTTTTAAAATATTTTTTATGCATAACTTTTTCTTTCTTAGTTTTATCCTCTCCAGTTTTTGCTGGGGCAAATGTAGCTGTTAAGGGCGAGGGAGATGAAGTTCCAAGTTATGTAAGATCTAATATTACTGGATTTGATTTCCATGGAGAGGATCTTCATTTGTCATCTATAGCTGGAGCAGTTGCGAGAGATGCAGATTTTAGTGACGTTGATTTACATGGGACAACCTTAACCCTATCTGATTTAAAAGGTTCTAATTTAAATGGAATCGACCTGACCGATACTCTTTCTGATCGAGTTAATTTCCAAAAAACAGATCTTAGAAATGCTGTTTTAATAAATATGATCGCATCAGGCAGCAGTTTTGCAGGAGCTCAAATAGAAGGAGCAGATTTTTCTTACGCTATTCTTGACAGCGAAGATCAAAGAAATCTTTGTGAAATTGCTGATGGGATCAATCCAACAACAGGTGTTTCAACGAGAGAAAGTCTTGAGTGTAATTAGAATTTAAAATTATAAGTAAACTTTTTCCCCATTATTAAATTTAAAAATTCTTTGTTCATCGTCCTGAAATATCATCTCACCATTTAATTTTGATTTCTTAAATTTTGAAAGTCTTGCTCTATGTATATTGGATTTTCTATTAATATTATCTTCATTATCATAAATCCCAATATAAATATTTATATTAGGATTTGAAAAGGTTTTTTCTTCCTCCCTCAAAAAAATTCTTTCAATATTTGTTTGCGTGCTTTGCAGTTTATTTTTAAATTTATCTAATTTTAAGTTCTTTGGGTTTTTAGATTTATTTTTTTTGTAGACCAAAAAAATAAATCCTAAAATTAGAAAAACTACAATTATTTTCATTACCTATTTAATTTTTATTTGTATATCTACCCCTAAGTTACTTTTGGTAGTTAATATTTCTTTTTTTAATATTCCATAAGAAAAAATTCTAGATAAAGTTTTCAAAGATTTAAAAACTAAAAAAACAGTAAATAAAAAGAAAACAATAATGTTTTCTACAAGAATATTTTTATTTTTATATTCTAAATTGCTCATATGAGTTTAGAATCAATTATTTTCATCACTATTTGCATATGGGCCGAAAAATTCACTGGCGTCTCTTCCCATTACTCTAGCAAGATTTAAACTTTTATCTATATCCCATTTAGATGCCATTCCATAAAGAATCCCAGCAGCAAAAGAATCGCCACAACCATAAGAATCAACCTTTAATTTTTTGTTTTTAAAAGCCCTATATCTTCCTCCTGGGTATAGGATACCTCCCTTCTCTCCCTCAGTTTTAAAAGTATATTTAGGTTTTAACGATAATTCAGAAAAAGAAAAAACTTCTCCGGGATCAAGATTACTGCCTATTAATCCATCTAAAAAGACTTTTGATTTATTAATTGTATTTAATCCTACCCTTGGTGTTGTACACAAAATTGAAGCTGATCTAGCCATTTTAAAAATCTCTGAATCAGATGCAGTAATAAATATTCCGTCCATTTTTTTTAATATGTTCCATTCTAAATTGTCTTTATGAGTTGGAGCTAACCTTTCTCCAATAACTGTAATTGCTCTTTCACCTTGAGAGTCAATTAAACTAAATCCTCTTCTAGTTGCTTTATCACGCCAAGCTACATGCATCTTAATTCCCATATTTGAGAGAATCTTGAAACACTTATCTCCATATTCATCATTACCTAATGACGTAAAAAAATGAATTTGGTTTAAAGTTAAATCAGAAAGAATTTTTGCGATAATAGAGCCACCACCAGCTGGATACTCAAGGGACTTTTCAGAATGAGAAATGACTCCGGGTTTTGGTAATTGATCAACCTTTAAGAAATTTATCCACTCAACATGACCAACCACAGCAAAATTTAAATTTCCTTTTTTTAATTTATAGTCTTCAACTTTATTATTCTTTTCAACAACCATATGCTTTTAAATACTATTATTAAAAGAAATATTTTTGACAAGTGAATTCATTTAACATTTTAAAAGATAATAAACAGATACTATCTTATCTTTACCTTTTTCTATCAATTTTGGGAGCTGTACTGCCAATGATGGCAAATTTCGAATTTGCTAGGGAATATGGAAACAGCTTTGATATAAATAACTTCATTTCTTTAGCGAATGCAAACCCTGCAGCTCAGTCAATTTCTAGAGACTTATTAGTAGGTGCAAGCGCTATTTTTATATGGATAGTGAATGAATCAAAAAAACTAAACATGAAGAATATGTGGGTTATATACATTGGAACTTTTCTAATAGCCTTCGCATTCTCTGCACCTTTTTTCTTATTCCTAAGAGAGAGAAGAATTATTGAATTAGAAAGGATTAATTAAAATAATCTCTTAAATAGAATTGCAAATGCAATAAAGCAAAAACATGAAATGGAAAGCCAGATTATTGAAGCATAACCAAATATATCTAATATTCGTCCCGAAATAAATGGTCCAAAAAAATAACCCATAGCGAAACATTGTGATAATAGAGCAAGTGCAAAACCTTTTTTGTTTGAAGGAGCTATTCTGAAAACGACATCTGTTGATGTTGGAAGAAATGAAGCTGTCCCTAAACTTACTAATATCAATGAAAAAGAAATTAAATAAAAAGCTGGAATATTTAGATAACTAGAAATAAATAATAAAAATGAAGCGAAAGAGAAATTTATTAAACTAAATTTCAAGCCATATAATCTTCCTTTCTTAGATATCCAAGAACCGACAGGCCATTGTAAAAACAACAATAAAACTAACTGAATAGAAATTATAAGACTAATAATTTCTTTGCCTAATGCATTGCGATATACTCCACCTTTAACAAGATCCAGAGGCAAAGTTACTTGAATCAGAGCTAAAGAGGTAGTTATCAATAAAATAGATAAAATTATTATTGTTGAATTTTTATTCCATTTCAATTGTCCCTGATTAATTGGATCTACTAATTTTTTTTGGAAATTTTCTAAGTTACTTTTAATAGAAGATCTATTTCTAGATATTAAATTTACGATAACTATCATGCAAAATATATCATTAATAAAAATTGATTTAGAATACAAAAAATTCGTCATATAACCCCCTAAGAATACGCCTAGAAATATTCCTAAAGCCTCCGAACTTCTAACAAGAGCATAAGCTTTGCGTGTTTCGATAGGATGGCAAAAATATGGTACCCCAAACTCGGCAGCAGGCCAATATATTCCTGCAGCAGCTCCAACTAGTGATTGTCCAATTAGGTACAAAAAAGAATCTCTAGAAAAAATGAGGCAAAAGCTAGCGGCAATACTTAGTATTGAAGAAGAAATTATTGGAAATTGTATTTTGCCTGTTTTATTAAGATAATTACCTGTAAAGAGTCTTGTTAGAGTTCCAATTATTGCTGAAATGGTAAACCCCAAGCCAATATCTGTTGCCGATAATCCTAGGTTATTAAAAATAAGTGATGTTAAATAAATAACACCTCCTGCTCCAAATGCAGCGAAAAATCTTATCTTGGTTATTAACCTCAAATGATATGGAAATTGAATCCACCAATTTTTGCTAATTTGTAAACTATTTGGACTAATCACTAGTGAAATACATTTTTATAATTTTTTTTAGTTTTTGTGGTTTATTTTTTAATAATGGTTTAAAGGCTGCAGAAAAGATAAATATTAAGTTTGAAGAGATGGAAATCCCTCTTACTATAGAACAATTATCAAAATTAGAAAAATACAAAGATGATTCAACAGAATTATTAGATTGGTTAAAAAACAACGGATTTATAAGAGTTTTTGAATTATCAAAATTTTTAGAATTTCCAGTTTTCAAAGAACAGGGGTTAAATAGAGAAATATTAAGAAGTTGGATAGGGCGTAAAATTCTTACAGAATTAAGCAAAAGCATTAAAGTTCCAAATGACAATAATGGAACAGAAATATATAACACTATAGAAAATTTATTAAATCAAAAAAAAGAAGTTTCGACTTTAGAAATCATAAAGGCATTACCATCAGAAGAAATATCACTAGATATTGATAATTTATTTTTAATAATTTCATCTTGGAAAAATGAATTATCAATGCAACAAGAACTTTTATCCAAATTAAACAAGCTTGAAAAAACGAACCATAATTTTTTTAAAAATGCTGAGAAAGAATCAACTCAAGATCTGATAAAAATTGATAAAAAAATTTATGCCCCTCACCGAGTAAAACCTCTTGAAATTGAAATATGGAAAAACAATAAAATAAATGATGATAAAGAACTGGTAATTTTTATGCCAGGACTTGGAGGCGAAATTAAAAATTTCAAATGGATAGGTAACGAATTGGCTATTAGAGGTTGGCCAATATTATTTATAGATCATAGAGGAAGTAATTTAGATTCATTCATAGAAGTTCTTGAAGGTAAGGAGACAATACCAGGAAGCGCAGACTTTTTCTTATATAGAATTAAAGATTTAGATGCTGTATTAAAAGCTCATGAAAATGGAGAATTTGATTTACCTAATGATTCTTATATTTTAATGGGGCATTCACTTGGTGCTTTAATTGCACTTTTATATGAAGGCAATAAACCTACTGATCAACTAGAGGAAAATTGCGATTCGGCATTAGAAGACTTTGCGGTAACAAATTTATCTAAATTACTTCAATGTCAGTTAAGCGAAATACCATTCCCTAAGAAAAATAACACTAATAAGGCCAGTGCGATTATAGGTTTTAATTCGTTTGGGAGTTTAGTATGGCCAAATGAAAATAGTACAGGCATTAAAACACCAACTCTTCTAATAGGTGGTACGTTTGACCTTATTACACCATTAATGAATGAACAATTTAGTGTCTTTTCTGCTTTAAATAATCCATCAAATAGATTTTTAATTATTGAAGGAGCAAGTCATTTTTCTCCAATAAGAATTAATGAAAGCAATAAAGAAAATAATGACGTCTTCAAAATAAGTGAATCTTTTATTGGTTCAGAGCCAGTATTAGTACAAGATTTATCTAAGAAATTTATAGTTGAATTTTTAAAAAATATTAAAGACCAAAAGATCCCTACAGTAGTTAAAAACCAAAGAGATTTAGGACTTGATTTCCATCTTTTAGATCTTGAAACAATAAAAGAAATTTCCAAAAATTAGTACTCTATTCGTGGATCTAAATATGCGATTAAAATGTCCACGAAGAGATTTAAAGAGACTATGAGCATAGAGGTAAAAATTACAATTCCTTGGACCAAGGTATAGTCTCTTTGAGAAATAGCTTCATGTAATCTTAAAGCAATACCTGGCCATGAAAAAGTCACCTCGAACAATAGGGCACCTCCTGCTAATGAGGCCATAGTCAATCCAGAAATAGTGACAATAGGCAAAAGAGCATTAGGTAATGCATGGTTTAAAAATATTTTTTTCCTTGATATTCCTCTACATATAGCAGCATTTACATAATCACTTTTTAAAGTCTTATCCAAATTTACTCTTAATGAGCGGCTGAATATACCACTTAATAAAAAGCCAAGGGTAATCGAAGGAAGTACGAGATGATAAAGACTATCTTTCAAGGCAATAATATTATTTGAAAGAATACTATCTAAAACTAGAAAACCTGTAATTTGAGGTTGTTGCTGAAATATTGGAAATCTACCTCCAATTGGGGAAATATTAAAAAATACAGAAAATAATAATTGCGCTAACATTGCACCCCAAAAAGGAGGGATCGCATATGTGGCAATTCCTAATATTCTCGCAAAATAATCAGTCTTTTTCCCTCTATTTCTTAAGCCAAGTAATCCCAATGGGAATCCTATTAGTGTTGCACTTAATATTGAAAAGAATCCAAGCTCAAGACTTGCAGGCAATGACTTAATAATAATATTAATGACAGGCTCTTGGGTACTAAGAGATTGGCCAAAATCTAGGTGCAATATATTTTTAATATATGAAAAATATTGATTTATTAAAGGTTCATTTAGCCCCAATTTATTTCGTAGAAGTTCCCTAGAAACCTCATCCGCACCAGATCCAAGTATTGCATCGACAGGATCGCCAGGAGCAACTCTTAATAAAATAAAAACTAATGAAGAAATTATCCATAACATTATGGGTATTAATGAAATTTTTAATAGGGAATAATTTAGTATTTTATTTAAATTTCTACTCATTAATTAACTCAAGATCACTCAATGAAATTATTCCTGCACCATTAAAAATAGGTTTTGATATTTTATTTTGTGACCATGCTTTTTGAGAGGATATCCAAATAGGAATATAAGGTATTGAACGTGCTGCTATTTTTTCAATTTCAACAAGTTTTTCTAATCTTTTAATTCCACTTATTTTTTCACTCTCAAGAAATAAGCTTTCCACTTTATTAGATCCCCAAAAACTACCGCTGTAAACTGATTCTCCTTTTTTACATATGCCATCAACTATTTCATTACAACTTAAAAGAGGGGTGAGATAGGCCTCTGGATCAGAATAAGCCCCATTCCAATCGAGAAGAACTGCCGTATAAATGCCTAAACTTAAATTCTTATAAACTGTTGTAGATTCCACCCCATTGAGTTCAATATCAATACAATCTTTTAAAGAACTTTTAATTTCTTCTTGCCATGTCAGAGCAATAAGTTTGTCAGCTGGTACATTCGATCTATAAGTAAGGGGTATTTTTAGAATATTTCCATTGCAATAATTTTCTTTTTGCAATAACCTTCTTGCTCCTAAATAATCGTATTTAGGCCACAATTCTTGATTATCTTTTTTTAATATTGGAGGAATTATTGATCTAGAGGGTTTCCTTAATCCATAACTTACTTTCTCACTAATCAATTTTCTATTAAAACTTTTTGCCAAAGCTAGTCTTAAATTAAGATTATTTAGAGGATAAGAACTAGTTTTAAGGCTTATAAAACTTAATTCAATGAAAGGGCTATTACCTTCATTAAACTGTTTATTTTTGCTTAAATTATTTAAACTTTTTCTTTGACTATCATCAATTGAATTTGATAATAACACATCAATTTGTTTACTTTTTAAAGCCCCAAAAAGAGATGATGAATTTGAATATCCCACAAAATTAACGCCGCTATTTAAGGGCTTTTCACCCCAATAATTCAAATATGGATCAATTGATTGAACTTCATTAGAAAAACTAGTAAGGACATACTTACCAGTACCAACGAATTTTTCATTTAGAAACTTATCTGAATATTGTTTGTAAAATGTAGGAGATATTGGAGTTAAATTTACTGATGTTAGTAAACCATTTAAAGAACTTGATGGTTTATTCAAATTTATTATGACTGAATATTCACTTGGCGTTTCTATTGATTTAATCTTATCTCCTAAAATATAGTTCATCGTTCCAATTCTTTTGAATCTATCAAAGGTAAACTTCATAGCATTTGAGTTAAATACAGTTCCATCATGAAAAAAAACATCCTTTTTTAAATTGATAGTTATTTGAAGTCTATCCTTTGAAATAACTGGCATCCCCGAGGCCAATTGAGGGATTAATTCTCCATCAGAATTTAATTCATATAATGTATCTCCAAGAGAATTGATTAATTGAATTGCTTTAAGAGTATTTGCTCTAGCTGGATCTAAAGATTCAATTTTTCCAGAACTTGCTACTATGATTTTTTTAGATATTCTTTTTGAGCCGCAAGAATTCTGTAAAAAAGAAATTAAAATAATAAATATTGATAAAACAACTTTTTTTTTCATATTTCATAATTACTTAGTTTTTCTGAAGAATTATTTGAGCAGAAAATTTGTAAGGTTATTTGATTTATTTCTAAAGCAAATGTTTTTTTAGAATTACAGGCAAAAGGCCACTCTCTAACCCAACAAATTTCTTTACTTATATTTAAACCAATTACTTGAAAAGTCTTATTGCTATTTTTAATTTTTACACACGCACCTTTATAAAGGTTTTCAGAAGAACTTAAATTATTATTTTCACTGTCTAATAGTTTTGAATGAATCATTAAGGTGTTAAAACTAAACACTTACTCTCTTCGGTTTACCAAGCCATAAAGAAATTTGCAAACTATTTTTTTAAATACAACTTAATTGACTTGCAATAATTTTGACTTCATTTAGCGAATTTATTTCATCTTTGGATTTCTCAAAATCTCCATTATTCACCTCATGAGTAATAACGACAATTTCTGCTTTGTCCTCACTTGCATCAAGTTGAACAATTGATTCGATTGATACATTATTCTTTCCAAAAATATCTCCAATCTTTCCTATGACGCCTGGACTATCAAGACAAATAATTCTAAGGTAATTTTTTTTGTTTATTTGTGAAGATTCTATGATATGACAGGTTCTCCAGAAATCAAAAGATAACAATGGATCGACTGAATTATTATTTTTTACTGAGGCGGCATGCAGATTTAATATATCTGATACTACAGATGCAGCAGTAGGGCCACTCCCTGCACCTGGACCATAAAACATTATCTCTCCTAGAGGATCAGCCTCTATCAATAAGGCATTGTTAACTCCCTTAACTGTTGCCAATGGATGAGATTTTGGAATCAAAGAAGGTCCTACCCAAATATTCAAAGCAAGTGAATCATTACTATTTGTTTGTCCCCTTTCGGAGAGCGCTAAAAGTTTAATTTCAAATCCTAATTTATTGGCATATTCGATATCCTTGAGATTAATTTTACTAATACCCTCAGAATGTATCTCCTCTCTTGGGATTTTCCCTCCAAATGCGAGTTCACTAAGGATTGAAATCTTATCAGCAGCATCATGCCCTTCAACATCTGCAGTTGGATCAAATTCTGCGTAACCAAGGCTTTGGGCTAATTTTAAAGTCTCCTTATAATCAGCTTTTTCATTTGCCATCTTTGAAAGAATAAAATTTGTTGTGCCATTTATTATCCCAACCATTTTTTTTATACTATTACTTTTTAATGATCTTTTTAAGGGTTCAATTATTGGTATCCCCCCGCAAACAGCGGCTTCTGACAATATATACACTCGTTCTTTTGATGCAGTTTCATATATTTCTTCTCCATATCTTGCAATAACTGCTTTGTTTGCGGTAACAACAGATTTACCTAATTTTAATGATTGCAGAATAATTTCTTTCGCTAAATCAACCCCACCCATTACTTCAACAATTACATCTATAGATGGGTCATTAATTAATTTAAATGGATCATCAGTTAATAAATTAACATCTAGCTCAATATCTCTTTTTTTATTAAGATCTTTAACTGCTATTTTTGAAATTTCTATTTCTTTTAGAATTGGATGTGAATCAAGTTCAGAAGTTAATATTTTATAAATCCCTGAACCTACAGTTCCAAAACCTACAATACCAATTTTGCATTTTCTCATTGTTTTATTTCTTTTTACTTTGAATTTAATTTTATATTATTAGACCTACAAAAATTCATTTGCTTGAGACTGCATCTTCAATAATATGTTTAAAAAACCATTTGATCGTGAAGGAGTTAAGCTTGTTTTCAAACCAGTATCTTCTATAAATTTCCTATCTATATCAACAACTTCATTTGGTGTTAACTCATTTAATCCACTTATTAGAAAGGCCAACAAACCCTTTGTTATGAGAGCATCCGAATATCCTTCCCAAAATAATTTACCGGCTTTAATAGTTGCCTTAACAAAAACTTCTGAAACGCATCCCTTAACTTTATTTTCTTCAATCAAGATTTCACTATCTGGTTCTTTCAATTTTTTGCCTAACCATAAAATGTATTCATATTTTCTTTTTGGATCTTCTGATTTCTTCAACTTTTCTACTAATTTTGATAAATTATTGTATTTTTCCTGATTTTCCATTTTTAAAACTATAAATTAATCAATTTATGAGTCTTCTATTATACAAATATTTCTTTTTCTGTGATAAAGCCCGATAAAGGAATATCCCACTCAGCTCTAGTTAATGGAATCGTGCTTACACAATTAGAAGTTAATACTCCAATACATGGAACATTTCTCCAATCATTATCTCTCCTTAATTTATCAAAATAACCTCCCCCATAACCTAATCTTGTTAAATTTTTATCAACGGAAAGACATGGTACAAATATCATGCTTATCTGCGAATGACTTAATGAGTAAGAGGAGGAGTTATTTGGACTTAGTATCCCCTCAGAATCTTTGGTAAGAGGTTTTTCGTCCCATGGATAAAATAACAACTCTTTTTTTTCTTTACATCTAGGCAAAGCTAGGGTAAATTTTTTTTTAAGACTTCTTATGTCAACTTCGTTTTTTAGAGGCCAATATATGGCTACATAACCAATATTTTTATATTCTTTAACAAATGAATCAATATATAATCTTACATTCTTTTCTACATTTTCTCTTTGATCAAGAGAAATCCCATCTCTTAGTTTTCTAAACGTATCCCTCTCCAATTTCTTATTTTCAATGATCTTCATATTAAATTTTTAATTAAAGCCATCCTCATTTAGTTTTGTAAGTGCTATAGCCAACGCATCTGCTGAATCATCAGGTTTTGGCGGTTTGTTAAGATCTAAGTGATACATAACAGCATCAAGAATATCTTTCTTAGATGCCTTTCCAGACCCAGCAATTGTCAATTTTATTTGAGCAGGTGAATACTCACTAACATGAATTTTTTTAGAGGCCAATACCATCATAATCACGCCTCTGGCCTGCACCACACTAATAGTAGTGCTTGACCTGTAAAAGAAAAATTTTTCTACCGCTGCTAAAGTTGGGTTCCAATGATTTATTAATTCATTAAGATCTTGGAATATCTCATGTAATCTATCTTCTTCTTTTTTATCTTTACCTGTCTCAATAACGCCACAATCTAATAATATCTTTCTTTTATTTTCTACCTCAATTATTCCATAACCAACTCTAGCTAATCCAGGGTCAATCCCAATTATTCTCACTTTTATTAAGCTTCAGCAGACAATTGAAATTTTGAAATATTTTCTTTTTCATCTAAATCAAATACTTTACAAAAAGCTTGAATAACTCTTTCACCTGAATCAACTTGTTCTAAGGGATCTTTTCTAAGTCTATGTCTTAAAGAACAAGAAATAACCCTTGCTATGTCATCTTCTTGCACTTCATTTCTGCCCTCAAATGCTGCAATTGCCCTTGCGGACCTATTTGTAACAATATCTCCACGTAAACCATCCACATCTAGTTCTCCGCAGATTGCAGAAATATTCAATCTTAGGTCATCGTCCATTTGAACTGAATTTAATATTTCTTGTGCTTTAATAACTTTTTGTTGAAGTTCATCCTGTTGTTTCTCAACACTCAATGAAAACTCATCAGGATTATCATCAAAAGAAGTTCTTTGATCAACTACTTGAACTCTTAATTCAGCATCTCTAACTGTCTTAACTTCAACACTCATTCCAAACCTGTCCAATAGTTGAGGCCTTAATTCACCTTCTTCTGGATTTCCTGAACCAATAAGGACAAACCTCGCAGGATGTCGAACTGAGACCCCCTCCCTTTCAACTGTATTCCATCCGGAAGCGGCCGAATCTAAAAGTACATCAACTAAATGATCATCAAGTAAATTCACTTCATCAACGTATAGTAAACCTCTATTAGCTTTAGCTAATAAACCTGGTTCGAATGCCTTAACACCTTCGCTCAAAGCCTTCTCTATATCAATGGTTCCACAAAGCCTATCTTCAGTAGCCCCTAGAGGCAAGTCAACCATAGGCACTTGTTTTTGAACAATCTCTAGATTTTCACCTTGAGTAATTTTTTCCAAAACTTCTTTACTTTGCAAATCAGGATCGACTAGTGAACTATTATATGGATCGTCTTTAACAACATCGATTGCAGGCAACAAATCAGCTAAAGCTCTGATTGTAGTAGACTTACCAGTCCCTCTATCACCCATTATCATCACTCCACCAATTCTTGGATCAATAACATTTAACAATAGAGCCAATTTCATTTCTTCTTGACCAATTACTGCTGTAAAAGGGAAAACTCTTCTTTTTTTAGTTGTAGGCACAGTTTTAGTTTTCTTAAATATTCAAATAATCAATAGATGTTACTTCAGAAAATGTTTTTAGTAAATATCCTTATCAAATTTAAAAAAAAAGGTGATAATAACTAATCAAATTTATACTTACTTATTTTTTTTTGAATTGTTCAAAAACCAGTCTATTTGATGGACAATTCCTCTTAAAACATTTATTTCCTGCTTTGATGTATTTGCCCTCAAAATAAAATTCTTAAATTTACTGATTTTTGCCCTGGAAGTATGTTTTAAGAGATATCCAACTCGCAAAAGCATTTCCTCTATTTCCACAAATGTATCATTTACTTCTTTCGATGATGCCAAGTTAAAAACATTTAATTCATTATTTAAATTCTTTTTAGATGACTTATTTAATTCATATAAAACTATTGAAACAGCATGAGATAGATTTAATGAAGGATTGCTCTGAGAAGTAGGAATATTAAAAGTTTTATTTGCTAGAAGCAATTCGCTGTTAGTTAAACCTCTATCTTCTCTTCCAAATATAATTGCTAAATTATTTATCTTCTTAAAGGATAAAGTCCAATCAAATATATCTTCAGAAGAAACAAAAAATGAATCTTTATTTACATCAATCCTTCCACAAGATGCTAGAACCAAATCACAATCAAAAATTGCTTTTTGAAGATCATCAAAAAACTTACAATTTTTAAGAAATTTTTGACCTTTAAGAGCCATTTTTTTTGCTTCTAAAGAAAATATATCGCATTTAGGAGAAACAATTCTTAATTCATCAACTTCAAAATTACTGCATAATCTAGCCACGCTTCCTACATTCAAAGGGCCATTTGGTTCTACTAAAATCACCTTTAAATTAGAGAAATTTTTTCCCAAAATCATTCAAGGCTATGAAGATATTTTAATAAATTAGACATATTTATAGGATCAATTTCAAAACTGGGCATAGGAGGAGTCAGGCCTCCAGTAACTTGTTTTATTATCTCTTTATCATTCAAACGTTGAGTTATTGAGTGTAAGTCTGGGCCCACTAATCCTCTTGCTGTAATTCCATGACATCCAACACAATTTATCTTAAAAAGAGCATCTCCTTCCTCAGCAGAGCCATTAAGCTCAAGAGTTTCAATAATATATTTGTTATTTTCATGATGATTTACGAAAAATAATGAAAAACAAATCAATAAAAATCCAAATACAACAAAAACAATTTTTAAGAATTCCTTCTTAAAGTCTTTTTCTGCTGCAGTTGATGAAGATGTTGACACAAAAAATAGTCTCTATGTAACAATTGTGAATAAGAAATTCAAAAAAGGCAAAAAAAATGATCGAGCCTCTTCTATGTGGAATTGTTTTAGGTTTAGTTCCAATAACTCTTCTTGGATTATTCGTAAGTGCATGGAATCAATACAGAAGAGGTTCAGGGATGTTGGACATTGATTAAAAATGTTAATTTTGTCTGCCCATAATTTCTGACATCTATAGTTTCCCATAAAGTACTTTTTTTAATAAATAGATTTGGAGAATGTTCACAAATAACTGTTGAATCTTTTTTTAAAAGATTACACTTAAATAACTGATTTAAAACTAATTCATGGAAATCCACATCGTATGGAGGATCTAGATAAACAAAATCAAATTTTAAATTGTTTAAATTCATATTTCTTGATGATAAGTTTCTCTCATAATTAGGTTTTGTCCATTTCAGAACGTCTTTACAAATAACTTCTATATCATTTCTCCTATTCTCTATATTCTCCAACGATAGTAAATTTTCTAAGCAAATTTTTGAGTTGATTTTGTTTTTTTCAATTGAAATTATTTTGCTTGCCCCGTGATTATAGGCTTCACAAGATATGGCCCCTGTTCCACTAAATAAATCTAACCAGTTACTATTTTCAACTTTTTTATTCAATATATTAAATATGGCCTCTCTCACTCTCAAAGTGGTAGGCCTAGTATAAGAATTATTTGGACTTTGGAGTTTTTTACCACCTATTAGTCTTAAGTTACTCTTCATCCCTAAGAATCTTTTATTGAATATTACTCAGCCATCTTCTCAAAAGTTTTTCACCGGTTTTTCCAGATTTTTCCGGATGAAATTGACAGGCCAATAAATTATCATTCTCAATCATTGCAGTTAATTTTTCAGAGCCATAATCAACCTGAGCTGCAATAATATTAAAATCATCTGGGATTGCATGATATGAATGTACAAAATAGACCCAATTATTTAATTCTTCAATCCCAAATAAAGTATTTTTTTTTGTAGGTAAAAGTTGGCACCAACCCATGTGTGGGATTCTTTGGTTAACAATATTGGGTATTTTTTGTATTTTTCCTTTTAAAATTCCCAGTCCTTGAACTTTTCCTTCATCACTTGATTCAAAAAGGAGTTGGAGACCTAAACATATCCCCAAAAAGGATTTACCAGTTTTAATCCAATTTTTCAAATCAGTTATCAAATCAGTATTTATGAGATTATTCATCGCTGGATCAAATGCTCCAACACCTGGAAGTATAATCGCCTTACAAATCTTGGAATCATTAAAGTTTTTAATTAATATAATTTCTTCTCCAAGACTTTCTAGAGATTTAGTTACAGAATGAATATTTCCCATTCCATAGTCTATTAGTCCAATTTTATGCAAAGCTTTTAAATTTATAAATGCTTAGTTAAAGTGCTCGAAAGAGTTGCTTTTGGCACAGCACCAACCACGGTATCAACCTTTTGACCTCCTTTAAAGATCATTAATGTAGGAATACTTCTAATGCCATACTGACTGGCTACATTTGGATTCTCATCTGTGTTTAATTTAAAAACTTTAATTTTCCCTTCAAAGTCTTTTGAGATTTCTTCCACAACTGGAGCAACCATTCTACATGGACCGCACCATGGTGCCCAAAAATCAACCAATACTGGTAGATCACTTTGCAGTACATCTTTGTCAAATGAAGAATCAGTTACGGCTGGAGCTGATGACATAATTTAAGTATTCCTTTTTGAAAATTTAGCAGGCAATTCTTTTAAGTGATGATTTCATTACAGATTAAATAATTTAAGTAACAAAATGTCTAAAAAAGCCCGATTAATCGGGCGATTTAGTGTGTGAGGAGTATGGGGTTTCCCCCATCATTTCATAATAACTCCTAATTAGAAAATTTTTCAAATTAATACTAAATTAACTAAGGATTTATAACTTTTACCCTAAGTGAACTACTTACCCATCCCAAGCTGCTGAGCTTTTTGATAAACCTTACCTTCTGTGAGAAGCGATGGTGCGATAACTATTTCAACTTCTTGCATTTCTTTAATATTTTTTGCCCCAAGAGTACTCATTGAGGTTCTAATGGCTCCTAATAAGTTATGTGTCCCATCATCAAGTAAGGCAGGGCCTTTAATTATTCTTTCTAAGGATCCTGTAGACCCAACTTCAATTCTTGTACCTCTTGGCAGTACTGGACTAGGAGTAGCCATACCCCAGTGAAATCCCTTACCTGGAGCATTTGAGGATTTAGCTATTGGGGATCCAATCATTACAGCATCTGCTCCACATGCTAAACATTTACAGATATCTCCGCCAGTAACAATTCCTCCATCACCAATAATAGGAATATAACGACCACTTTCTTTAAAATAATCATTTCTTGCCGCACTACAATCAGCAATTGCAGTTGCTTGAGGGATTCCAATTCCCAATACTCCTCTTGATGTACATGCCGCTCCAGGTCCTATCCCAACCATCAATCCTGCGACTCCAGCATTCATGAGAAGTTTTGCAACTTCGTAAGTAACACAATTACCCGCTACAACTGGGACATTCATAGATTGACAGAGATCTTTTATATTTAAGATTTCCTTACCTTCCATACCAAGATGTTCAGTTGAAACAACTGTTCCTTGAAGAAAAAATAAATCTATTTTGGAATTATTAAGTGTTTCTTTAAACTTTATGGCAGCTTGAGGAGTCCCACTAAAAGCTGCTATACCTCCTTTTTCTTTCACCTCATTTATTCTTTGTAAAATCAATACTTCCTTGACCGGTTCACTGTATATTTTTTGCATTAATGGAACAAAATCATTCTTCCCGACTGATGCTATTTGGTTCAATATTTCATCAGGGTTTTCATATCGTGTTTGTATGCCCTCCATATTAATAACCCCTAGGGAACCTAATTTTGTGAGCTCTGCAGCCGTATTGACATCTACAACACTATCCATGGCACTAGCGACGATCGGAACTTCTCTTTTGAAATCACCTATTGACCAAGAAGGATCAGTTAAATCGTAATCAAGTGTTCTATTACCAGGAACTAAAGCTATTTCATCGATGCCATAAGCCCGTCTGACTTTTTTATTTAAACCAAGTTCAATATTCACGATAGTTTTCTTTTATTCTGATTAAATTAACAACTAAAGGGGTAATAAGCCAAGGTTTATTTAAAAACAACAGGTTTTATTTTGATTTGTGTGTAAATGTGAGTATTTGGGAATTAAATAAATCTTTTTTTTTATTCATTATGACAATCAGCGATTATCATTAAAGAAAGGATTTTTGTATGTCTGATATTTTAGATTCCGATAACTCTGGACTAAGCGAAGATAACGATCGAATTATTCAAACTGACCTAAGAAATGAGATGTCTCGTTCATACCTTGAGTATGCAATGAGTGTTATTGTTGGTCGTGCTCTGCCAGATGCAAGAGATGGATTAAAACCTGTTCACAGAAGAATTCTTTATGCAATGTATGAACTTGGTTTGACTAGCGGTAGACCATATAGAAAATGTGCAAGAGTTGTAGGAGAAGTACTTGGTAAATACCACCCTCATGGCGATACTGCTGTCTATGATGCTTTGGTTAGGATGGCCCAGGATTTCTCTATGAGGATGCCACTCATAGATGGCCATGGAAACTTTGGTTCTGTTGATAACGACCCTCCAGCAGCAATGAGATATACAGAATCGCGTTTACAATCTCTTACGGATGAAAGTTTATTAGAGGATATTGAATCTGAAACTGTAGATTTCGCCGATAATTTTGATGGTTCTCAGCAGGAGCCAACAGTTTTACCTGCTAGGATCCCTCAACTACTTCTAAATGGATCATCTGGAATAGCTGTAGGTATGGCAACTAATATTCCACCTCATAACTTAGGGGAATTAATTAATGGTCTTAAATCAATAATCCAAAACCCCTCTATTAAAGATAGTGAACTTTTTGAAATAATTAAGGGTCCTGATTTTCCCACAGGTGGTCAAATCTTAGGTAGAGAGGGTATAAGAGAAACTTTCAAAACAGGAAGGGGATCAATAACCATGAGAGGAGTCGCAAATATTGAGCAAATTAAATCCATTGGTAGAGCAGAGAAAGATGCAGTAATAATTACAGAGCTTCCTTTTCAAACAAATAAAGCGGCATTGATAGAGAGAATTGCTGACTTAGTTAATGAAAAAAAATTAGAAGGTATTTCTGATATTAGAGATGAAAGTGATCGAGATGGGATGAGGATTGTTATTGAACTAAAAAGAGATGCCTACCCACAAGTAGTTTTAAATAATTTATTTAAGTTAACACCTCTACAAAATAACTTTAGTGCAAATATCCTCGCTTTAGTAAAAGGAGAACCCACAACACTTTCACTCAGAAAAATGTTAGACGTTTTTCTTGATTTTAGGGTTGAGACAATAAGGCGAAGAACAACATTTTTATTAAAAAAGGCAGAAGAAAGAGATCATATTGTAAAGGGTCTTTTATTGGCCTTAGATGCTATGGATGAAATTATAAATCTCATAAGATCTGCTAAAGATTCAATATCAGCTCGAGAAAAATTGCAAAACGACCATAAATTATCTTCCATACAGGCAGATGCAATTTTACAAATGCAGTTAAGAAGATTAACAGCACTTGAAGCAGATAAAATCAAAGGGGAACATAATGAGCTAACCCGAAAAATCAATTTATATCAGCAAATATTGAATAGTAAAGAAAGAATTTTTGAAATTATTCTTGAAGAACTTAATAAAATCGATGAAAGATTCTCATCTCCTAGGAAAACAGAAATACTAGATTTAGGTGGCGGATTAGATGATATTGATCTCATAGCTAATGACAGATCCGTAGTTCTATTAACTGAAGCAGGTTATTTAAAAAGAATGCCTGTTAATGATTTTGAATCTACAAGTCGTGGCTCAAGAGGTAAAGCTGGCACAAAAACTAAAGAAGATGATGACGTGAAATTATTTATAAGCTGTAATGATCATGATACTCTTTTGCTTTTCAGTGATAGAGGAGTAGCTTATGCTCTCCCAGCATATAGGGTTCCTATGAGTAGCAGAACAGCAAAAGGGACTCCATCAGTTCAACTATTACCAATTCCAAGAGAAGAAAAAATAACTTCACTAGTTGCTGTGGATTCTTTTGTTGACGATCGTTATTTATTAATGCTAACCAAAGCTGGCTTTATAAAAAGAACTGCACTTTCTGCTTTCTCAAAAATCCGCTCAAATGGACTAATAGCAATTAATCTTGAGGATGGAGACGCCCTAACCTGGGTCAGATTATCAAACGAAGGTGATAGTGTTTTAATAGGATCTAAAACAGGAATGGCAATTCATTTCAGACTAGATATCAATGAATTAAGACCACTTGGTAGAACAGCAAGAGGGGTTAAATCAATGAACTTGAGAGAAGGAGACAATCTAGTTTCTATGGATGTTTTAACATCTAATTTGGTTGATCAATTGGCTAAAATTGAGGATCCTACAGAAGATCTTGATGATAATGTTGAGGAAAACTCTTCAGATGGTCCATGGGTATTAATAGCAAGTGCATTTGGACTAGGAAAGAGAGTACCTGTAGCTCAGTTTAGATTACAAAAAAGAGCAGGCATGGGTTTGAGAGCAATAAAATTTAGAATTAAAGATGATCAGCTAGTTTGTTTGAAGGTCCTTGGCGAGGGAGAAGAATTACTACTTGTGACCGAAAAAGGCGTAATAGTAAGAACAAACGCAGATAAAATCTCTCAGCAATCCAGGGCAGCTACAGGAGTAAAATTACAAAGATTAGATGACGGTGATCATTTAGCTGAAGTGGTATTGGTACCTCGTGAACAAATAGAGGAAAAAGATCAACCTAGCTCAGTTGAACAAAATTAAAAGCCTTATGGTTAGCTGAAGAAATATGGAAATACTTGATATTTTAATTTTAGGTTCAGGTCCTGCAGCATTATGTTTAGCTTCAGAATTATCCAAGCAGGATCTAAATATTAAGGGAATATCAACAAAATCTCCGAATGAAAAATGGGAGAATACATATGGTATCTGGGCATCTGAACTAGAAGAATTAGGGTTAGAGTCCTTGTTATCTCACAGATGGTGTAAAACAGTTAGTTATTTTGGAGATGGGGAAAATAAAAAAGGGGATACTCCGACAAAACACAACTATGATTATGGTTTAATAAATCAAGAAGCCTTTCAAAATGAGCTTTTAAAAAAATGTAAAGGGATTGAATGGTTGAATGAAACAGCAAAAGACATTAAGGAAAAAAATAAACTATCTGTAGTGACTTGTTTTTCAGGTCTTAAAATAAAGGCGAGATTAGTTATTGACGCAAGCGGTCATAAAAGTAATTTTGTAAAAAGACCAATTCAAAATGAAATCGCTCAACAAGCTGCTTACGGAATTGTAGGTAAATTTACATCACCACCTGTTAATAAAGAACAATTTGTTCTAATGGATTTTCGTCCAAATCATTTAAACAATGAAGAAAAGTTATCATCTCCTTCCTTTCTTTATGCAATGGATCTTGGCAACGAGACTTTTTTTGTTGAAGAAACTTCATTAGCTAGTTATCCTGCAATATCGCAAGAAAATCTTAAAAAAAGACTTTATAAAAGACTTAATAGTAAGGGTATTGAGGTAAGTGAAATTTTTCATGAAGAGAAATGCCTATTCCCTATGAATTTACCCCTCCCATTTAAAAAACAATTTGTACTTGGTTTCGGAGGAGCTGCAAGTATGGTTCACCCTGCATCAGGATACATGGTTGGATCTTTGTTAAGAAGGGCTCCATTCCTTGCACAAAAATTAGCAATCTTTTTAAAAGAACCTCATCTAAGTTCTCTAGAGTTAGCTTCAAAAGGGTGGGAAATCCTATGGCCTTACGAGTTAACACAAAGGCATAAACTTTACCAATATGGTTTAAGAAAGTAGATTAAGAAGCTTTTTCTCAAATTTCTTAAGATTATCAACCAATGAATGGGTAGGTTTTCTTACTAATACACTTCCACTTCCAAAACTAATTTATGTGATGAGTAAGATGTTTATAAATTCACCTTTAAAAGTAAAACTAGGAATGCTCAAGTTAAATTAGTATTTTTATTTTCGCCAATCATCAATATTAATATTTGGGAAGACTTTATCTTCTTCCTCAATATCTTCAAGAAATTTTAAATTAACACTAGAATGATTTTTAATCATTTCATCCAATTTCCAGAACCTGAATAAGTGTCTTTCTATTCTCTCTTTTGCGAGCTCAGTTGTGGTTCCAGCTCTTAGAATAAAACTCCAATCAGAAGATTCAGAAAGAAGTAGCTCTCTTGCAGCTTGCTTGAAGAGTCTTAGAGATAAATCATGATTAAAATTTTCCAAGCACAAATCCACAAATGTTGAGCCAGCCTTTGTGATTTCTGGAACAATCCATGCATTTGCATCATTAATCCAGTAATTATGGTAACCACCTTGCCCCCAGCTTGAGGGCGATGGATCACAAATCTGAAGATTTGGTTTTTGCATTTAGAATTCTTTTAAATTTGTAAGCTTAATTGAATGTTTACTAGAGTTCTTTAGTATATTTTCAATAAAAAAAGGTCCCTCATACCACCAATGACCAAATAACTCTGCATCAAATGGAGCTATCAGCAAAGGC
>QCBK01000011.1 GCA_003281635.1 Prochlorococcus sp. AG-347-G22 | reverse complement strand
AATTTACTAAAAGGGTTTCAATGCCACGTAAATTTAATACAATATAACCAAATTGATGAGGTTGAATTTCAAAGAGCCTCTAAAAAAAATCTTCAATCATTTCAATCTAGACTTTCCCGTAATGGCATCGCTGTCAGCTTACGAAAAAGTAGAGGACTTGATAAAAGTGCTGCATGTGGTCAGTTAAGACAAAATTCAAGAAATAAATAAACTTATCTGAGAAAATATTATCAAAAAAATTTTTTAAAAGTCTCTTAAACAGGCTATTATTGTATAAATAAATATTGAATCTTTGGGTTTTATTAAGACAAAAATTTTACCTTTTGCTATCGTCTCACTTTTTGGGATTGCCTTCTTTGCTGTTAGTGCAAGAATTTGGTTGCCAGGAGATATGATGTCACCTGCTCCAATGAATTGATATTTTTAAATTCTGACAATGACAAAAAAAAAGGATCCTAAACTAGAGAGCTTAGCTGAAATCGCAGTTGATCCAGATGTTTTAGCTAGAGAATTAGCTTTAGAAATTGAAATAGATCCTTTAGAGCAAATTGATGAAGATATTTTTTCAAAGGATTTAAATATTACTCAAGAGTGTGATGAAGCTTTAAAAATGCTCAAAGGTAATAGAGAAGAAAGAATACAAGGCTTAAGAATATTTTGTGAGTATAGAGATCAAAGATCTTTCCCCCTTTTGTTGCCATTGCTTGATCAACCTTGCCCTGTTGAAAGAATGAGTGCGGTATATGCTTTAGGTCGTAATCCATGTCCTAGCGCAGTCCAAAAACTTGTCAGTCTTTTGAAGACTGATGATAATGCTTATGTCAGAAGAGCTACTGCATGGAGCTTAGCTAATTATGATAATCAAATTGTTTTAGAACCATTAATAAAAGCTCTAAAGAATGATGTGGCGGCAGTAAGGTTATGGTCATCTAGCTCTTTAGCTGAAATTGGAAATGTTTCTTATGAGAACGCTCAATTAGCAGCAGAACAACTTTTAATAAGTTTAAAGATAGATAATGAATCAGGTGTACGAAGTAATTGCATTTGGTCATTATGTAGGTTGTACGAAAAATTAAACAACTCATTTCAAGAGAGTTTCGTTGATGAATGTACCAAGATAGCTCTTTTCGATAAAGAACCTTCTGTTATGGAAGAAGCGAAAACTGCCTTGGATTCAATGGGGATGCAAGGTTTTTATAATTAAAAATCTTAATTTTTTTACAAGAACACTAGATTAATATTTAATTTATCAGATATTCAATATAAAAATTAAAATTAATTAACTTGTACCAACTGAAACAAAATATTTTCGTTATTCTATATAAAGTAAAAGTACTCAGTACTTGAATTTAATGCCTCAAAAAACATTGAGATTCAAAATTCATCAAGACGGAAGAGTTGAAGAGACTGTTGAAGGATTTACTGGTAATTCATGCAATGAAGCTACAAAAAATCTCGAAGACGCTCTAGGTAAAGTAACAGTTAAAAATAAAACTTCTGATGCTTTCATCTCTAATCAAATTGAAAACTTAACACAATTAAATAACGAATCTAATGTCACATTTTAGTACAATTAAAACTCAGCTCAAAGAAGTAGAGCCATTAATTAAGGCTTTAAATCATTTTGGTTACAGTATTAATCAAGAACAAAAATTTGTAAAAGGATATAAAGGTCAATTCACAGCCGTAGATATAAGTATGAATTTACCTGGTGATACCCAAGTTGGATTTAAATGGGATAACAATTCTAATGCATATGAATTAGTTACAGACCTTGATCTATGGAAATTTGAGATTCCAGTAGAAAGATTTATCTCAAAAGTTACACAAATGTATGCTTACCAAACAATCATTTCTAAAACCCAAGAAGATGGATACCAAATCGTAGAGCATAAAAATAAAAATGATGGTTCTATCGAATTGGTCTTAACCAAGTGGGAAAACTAATTTCAAGATATGGATTTTACGGATCCATTTCATAATACTGAAGAAAATATTGATATTACAGGCTATGAGCCCGTTTTAGGTGGTCAGTTAGCCGAAAAAGCTGTATGGGTTGATGAATCAAAGTGTATTGGTTGTCAGTACTGTGTTCACGTCGCTTCGAACACCTTCACTGTTGATGAATTTCATGGTAGAAGTCGAGCTATTAGGCAAGATGGAGATAGTTCTGATGTCATACAAGAAGCAATAGATACATGCCCTGTTGATTGTATTCATTGGGTCAAATTTGAAGAATTAGATGATTTAGAGAATAGTCTCGATAGGAATATGTTTCAAACATTTGGAAAGCCACCGAGAATGAATAAACACTAATATCAAAAGATGCAATATCGTAGATTTGGTAGAACCAATCTAAAGATTCCTGTTTTATCTTTAGGTGGTATGAGATTCCAAAAAAGTTGGGATCAATTAGATTTTTCTGAGGTTTCATACGAAGAACAAAATAAAGTAGAAAATATATTAGATCTTGCAACGAAATACGGCTTAAGTCATGTAGAAACCGCCAAGTACTATGGAACTTCTGAGGTGCAATTAGGGATGTGTTTTAAGAATATCAAGAGAATTCCAAATATAATCCAAACAAAGATTCCACCCAATAGTGATCCGGAAATTTTTGAGCGAGATGTATTATCTAGCATTGAAAAATTGAAAGTTAAAAAAATTGATTTGTTAGCAATACATGGTATCAATACTGCTGAACATTTACATCAGGCTATTCGAGATGGTGGTTGCATTGATATTTTGAAGAATTTTCAAAAAGAAAATTTAATTGGATCTATTGGATTTTCAACCCATGGAAAATCATCACTTATTGAAAAGGCTATATCAACAAACTTATTTGATTATGTAAATTTGCACTGGTATTTCATTAATCAGGAAAATACAAAGGTTATTAATTTAGCCAATAAGCATGATCTTGGTGTTTTCATAATAAGTCCCACTGATAAAGGGGGACATCTTCATACTCCCTCAAGAAAAATGTTGGAATTTTGTAAACCACTTCATCCTATAGTTTTTAATGATCTTTTTTGCTTAAGAAATCAAAATGTTCATACTCTGAGTGTCGGTATTGCAAAAGAGACAGATTTTGCTCTGCATTTAGAAGCAGTCTCGTTGTTATCAGAATCTGAGAAGTATGTGCCTAAGATAATTAACAAATTAAGGGAGGAATCAATTAATTCCTTAGGTTTAGAGTGGCATCAAAATTGGAATAGAAATTTACCAAGTTGGGAATATACTCCGGGAAATATTAATATTCCTGTCCTGCTTTGGCTTTCAAATTTAATTGATTGGTTGGGTATGGAAGGATATGCAAGAGCTAGATATCAATTGCTTGGTAATGGAAGCCACTGGTTCCCAGGATTTAACGCGAATTTACTAGATGTAGATGTTTCTGAAGGGCAATTGTTACAAGTATTAGAAGGTCATATAAATCCAAAAAAAGTTATTAAAAAATTGAGGAATTTAAAAGAAAAGTTTGGAGATAAGAATGCTAAAAGATTATCAAGAAAATAATTTCATAATGGATTTTTTTCAGGTTTGCCAACTTTTCTTGGGTAGATTTTAGGACAAAAATTCTTTGGTTGAATAAGAAGAATATTTCGGGTACCTTTATTTCTTGGTAATAGTATCTCTTTTTTATCTTTAACTTTCCCTTCTAATATTTCTAAAGTTTTATCTAGATTTTTGCTTTCTTGATTCGTCCATTTGCCACAATATAAAACTCCAAACCCGCCTTTTTTTAACATTGGTAGAATATATTCTGAAACTGTTGATGGGTTACTAACCGCTCTAGTTGTTGCAATATTAAAATTATTTCTCATTGACGATTGGTGGGCTAAATTCTCTACACGATCATTGATTACATGAATATTGTTTTTGAAATTGATCTGCTCAACTAAAATTTTTAATGCATCTGTTTTCTTTTTCAAAGAATCAATTAGGTATATCTCAGAATTAGGATGAGTTATTGCATAAGCTAAACCTGGGAAGCCACAACCTGATCCAATATCTAAAAATTTTTTATTATCAAAATTAATATTTGTGAAAGCTTTGAATGGCCAAATGCTATCAAAAACTTGAGATACCCAATAATCATCACCATCAGTTAATCTTGTGAGATTGGTCTTATTATTTAATTCTTTAATTTTGATTTGTAACTCTTGAAATAAATTTATTTCTTCTTCAGTTATTAAGGAAAGAATTTCTTCTGGAATGTTTTGTTTTTTCATTTCGTTATAAATATGAATTTTAACCATCCATTAAATACATTCTATTTAGTAAAAATTTATTAGAATTACAATATTAATAAAAGATTATTTTGAAAGGGGAAACTTCCTATTACAAAATTTTAGGTGTAAATGAAAATGCATCCAATCATGAATTAAGAAAGGCATTTTGTAAACTTTCTATTGAGTTGCATCCCGATACAACTTCATTAGAAATAGACGTTGCTAAAAGTAAATTTCAAGAAGTTCTTGAAGCTTATGAAAATTTAAATAATAGTAATTTAAGGAAAAAATATGATGACAAACTAAAAGAAAACTCTAGGATTAAAAATAATACTAACGTTTTAAATAATTTAGTAATCGATTCTAATAATCAAAATTTAATAGGGAATAGAAGACCTTTTTCGAATGGAGAATTGTTTTCGTTGTTTCTTTTAATTATTATCATTTCTATAAGTTTAATTGGTTCAATTTTTATTGCTTCTTTTACTGGAAAAGAATTAGAGACAATACCGCTTTGGCTAATTAAATAATTTTTTAAATAAGTCTGTGAATCCCTCTAAAAAACCTATCAATCAAAATTCACTGCAATCATTAGAATTGTGGCTAACTGATTTAGGTGCTGTTAAGGATATTAATAATCCATCTAAATGGTATCTGTTACTTTCAAATTGGAATGCAACTATTATTTTTGAACAAGAAGATTTAAGTGTTATATGGGAAAGTGAAGGACAAGAAACTAAAAGACTATTTTCCTACTGTATTAATAGAGAAGATGTGGAAAATGCAATACTGCAGGGACCTTAACCTTCTATCTAAAGATTGTCTAAGATTTGCCTTATTATCCAGTAACTTTTCCCCAATTGATCATCTGTTATACAGAGAGGCGGCAAGAGGTAAATAACATTCCCGAGGGGCCTAATGAATAAACCTTTCTCCATTGCAAGACTCTTTATTTCTTTCCCAATATTATTGAAATAACCTTTTTTATTCCCAATATCTAAATCGAAGGCAGCAATTGTACCGGATACCCTTACCTTCTTTATATAAGGTAAGTTTTTAAATTTAATTAGATGAGATAAATGTTTTTCTTCAAATGAAAGGTATTTTTGTGGTTCTTTTTCTAATAAATCAAGGCTAGCGTTTGCTGCAGCACAACCTAAAGGATTAGCCGTAAAACTATGTCCATGCCAAAAAGTTTTTCTTGGGGAATCATCAACAAAGGATTGAAAAATTTTTTCTTTACATAAAGTTATCCCCATCGGTAAAAAGCCACCAGTTAAACCTTTTGAAATACTTATTAAATCAGGAATGATTTTTGCCTTTTGAAAAGCAAAAAGGGTTCCACATCTTCCAAATCCAGTCAATACTTCATCGGCAATTAACAAAGAATTATTATTTTTTATAATTTCTGAAACTTTTTTTATAAACTGAGGCCTAACCATATTCATCCCTCCTGCTCCTTGAACAAGTGGCTCAAGGATTACTGCAACTGTGGGAGTTTTAAGTAGAGTTTCTAATTTTTGGATCGCCTTATTTTCTTTATTTTCTACTTCTTCATCGTTCATCCAAGTTGAAGGCCATGGGACTCTTCTAACTGGGAACATAAGATTATCGAAATTCTCATTAAAAATATTTCGTTCACCTAAAGCCATTGCACCAAATGTATCACCATGATAGGCGCCATCAAAAGCTACTATTTGAGTTCTTGTCTCTCCTTTATTTTGCCATGATTGGAAGGCAATTTTTAAAGCGACTTCCACTGCAGTAGAACCGTTATCGGAAAAGAATAATCTTTCAAGATTTGTTAATTCACTAAGTCTTTCTGCTAATTTTTTTGCCTGTGGATGTAAGAAATCAGCAAATATAACTTGCTCAAGTTTTTTTGATTGATCAAAAATGGCATCCGCAATATATTCGTTACTATGACCATGAAGAGTTACCCACCAACTACTAATTGCATCTATTAGTTCTTTCTCAGGATCTTTAGTGAATAGGAGGGCATCTTTACCATGAGTTACTTCTATCTGCGGTTTGCTGTTATTGATTTGCGTAAAAGGTGGCCAAATATTTGGGTGCCGATCTTGATTTGGAGTTTTTGAATCCAAAGATGTCATTTAACTTATTTTTGAGTTTAATAGTGAGATCAACTTATTCTTGATGTCTAGTTCTTTCCATAGTATATCTAAATTATTTGAGTCTATTTTTTTGATGTAAGGAAATTCAGCAATTAAAGGAATACCACTAAAATCAACTAGAGTTTTTGGATTATCTAGGTGTTTTTCGCCATTGACTACTAAACCTAAAATCTCAATATTTCTTTGTTTTAAGGCCTCAATACTAAGCAGGGTATGGTTAAGAGTGCCAAGTGAGCTCTTACATACAAGTATTACAGGAAGATTCCATTCTTTTATTTGATCTATTTGCAAAAAATTGCGTGTTATTGGAACCATTAATCCACCTGCAGTTTCTATAATTAGTGAGCCTTGCACTTCTGGCAATCTCAACTTGTCAAAGTTAATAGCTTTTTGATCTATTTCAGCAGCCCAATGCGGAGATAGAGGTTTTGTAAAAACATAAGCTTCTTTGATTATTTTCTCTTTACTTACTTTTGCAAGTTTTTCAACAGTTTGACTATCAGTTTGCGACTCAATCCCACTTTGAATAGGTTTCCAATAAAAGGAATTTAATCCTTTAACGAAAAAAGAGCTTATTAAAGTTTTCCCAATATCAGTATCTGTTCCACAAATTATAAATTTGAAAATACTATCCTGCGTACTCATAATTTTTTTATGATTTGAATCTTAATTTGCCATGAAAGGTTCACTGTATTATTGTAATTCTTTGGCCAAAACTTTTGAATTTCCTTTAACTCTCTCACTGTTTTGCGTTTACAGTTTGTTGATTGTGCTCCTACATTTTTGATGCTTCTAAAAAGTTTATATACATCTTCAAAATTTTCAAGATAATTAAACTGTTTTGAATAATGTATTTCAGTTGATTTGAAATCTTTTAATAATTCTTTAGAGCAAAGGAAATTAAGACCACTATATTCAATATCAATTTTTTTACAAGTATCTTTCCATTCAGGAAAACTATCTTTTGTTGGATATGAAATGATTAAAAAACCTCCTGGTGTTAATTTGCTAAACCAATTTTTTATTATCTTTTCTGGGTTGTTTAACCAATGTATGCAAAAGTTAGATGTTAATAGAGAACAGTTATTTATTTCAGAAGGTAAATCATTATTCAAATCCCATAAAATTCTTTTTCTAGATAATTTATTCTCAAGTAGCATTTTCTTGCTGAAATCAATTCTGGATACTTTTTGGGAAGAAATTTTTTCTATTTCATCTGCTAATAGTCCTGGTCCTGATCCTAAATCAATCCATTCACCTTTTTTTTGGGGATTTAATTCTTTGATAAGATGAACTATCTTTTTTGCAAAAAATTTCTGAATATTTGAATGCTCTAAATACCGATATGCAGCATCATTGAAATTATTTTGTATTTTCTCATTCCACTTTTTACAATCCATTTCAATCGTTAAGTGTATTAAGTAAGATCTCGTATAAATTTAAATTATTTAAGCAATGACCTTGTCGAGCTAATTTAATTAAAATTGGTTTCCTTTCAAGTGTTTTATTTAAGGAATCTAAAAAGTTATTATTTGATTCATTGTCAAGAATCAAATCATTTTCTGATTTTATAAAAATAATTTTGCAATCTTTTCTTAAAAATACTGGAAAATCTCTATTGATATAAAGTTCTTTTAAATCGCTTAAAAGAAGAGTTTTATTTAAACTCTCTAGACTTTTATAAAAGATATTTTTAAAACTTTTATTCATATGATTTGGCATAAATGATCTATATATATAAATTCTTTCAACATATTCTTAGGTTCATCTTTTATGATTTTTGTTTCCATTCTTTTTAGAGACCTCAAAATAAACTTTCTTTTATTACTTAAAGGAAGAAAATTATTAAAAGAATTTATAAGAACAATATGAGTTGCTTTTTTTAAAATTTTTTTTGGCATTAAATGAAAACCAAATGAATGGCATAAAGTCATTCTGATTTCTTTTTTAGATTCGCTTTTAATCCAATTTGCTTGATAACTATTTGTCGAAAAATAGCCCCTTTCATTATCTTGCCAATGCCAATTATTACTTAAAAAATCAACTTTATAATCATCCCAGAAATATTTATTTAGTCCCCACCCATGTTGAGTAATAATTTGTTTCATTTAAAATCTTTTAGTACTGCAATGAAATGATTTAGTAGATTAAAATCTAAGTTTCTTCGTATTGTTATTCTGATTCTTGATTGCCCCACTGGAACGGTTGGAGGTCTTATCGCAATTGCTAAAAACCCATTTTCTTCGAGATATTTTTGTAGATAAATTGCTTTCTCTTCTTGGCCAACAATAATTGATAAAATGTGAGAATCGCCATGAACTGGAAAACTAAAATTTTTAATAATTTCATCTTTCCATACATTCGCAGAAAATAACAAATCATTACCCCATTCTTTATTTGCTAAAATTTTTCTTAAACCTTCTAGTGCACCAGCGGCCAAAGATGGCGCAAGTGCGGTTGTATATCTAAATGCACCGCTTGTTTGGATGAGATATTCTCCAATTTCTGAATTGGAAGCTACAAAAGCTCCACCGCTTCCAAATGCTTTTCCAAAAGTTCCAGTAATCATAGTTATATCTGAACGAAAATTAAAACTTAAACCCCTGCCTTCAGGACCCAATATTCCAATTGCATGAGCTTCGTCAACTAATAATTGAACACTATTTTTTTTGCAAATTTCTGTTACTTCTCTGAGCGGAGCAATTGATCCCTCCATGCTATAAAGAGATTCGACAACAACTAAAATGGAATTTTTTGTGGGGTTATTTTTAATAATTTTATCTTCTAAATCTTTTAAATTATTGTGTGAGAATCGAACTAGTTTTGCTTGAGCAGCTTTGACTCCAACCAATAAAGAGTTATGGATCAATTTATCTGCTATTACGATACTATTTCTGTTTGCTAAAGTCTGGATAGCGGCTATATTTGCTTGAAATCCGCTTGGGAAAAGTAATACTTTCTCTTGATCAAGCCACTTGGCAAGTTCTGTTTCTAATAATTTATGTATTGGTCTTGAACCTGTAATAAATCTAGAGCTTCCTGAACCAATGCCTTCTAACAAGCTTATTTCGTAAGCAGCTTTTATTAAATCCTTATCCCTGCTTAATCCAAAATAATCATTACTGCATAAATCTATAAGTTTTTTATTTTGCGAATTTAAACTTAGAAGTTCGAAGGATTTTTTACCTAAAGAAAATGTTTTTAATTTACGGATTCTATTTTTTGGAATTTTTATTTTTTTCATTTTGGCAAAATAAAATATAATGGATTTAATTAAAAAGATTTAGATTTACTATTAAAGTTTGCAAGGTATTTTTTGTTTATTAATATCTATATAGATCATATATTAAGAAGTTAACTCATCCTCTCTTCAATCACAATTATTGCTTAATTTAGAGGAATATTTCCCCTTTCCGCTAGATGATTTCCAATTAGAAGCAATACGAGCTATTAATAGCGGAAATTCTGTTGTTTTAACAGCACCAACAGGTTCGGGTAAAACCTTGATAGGTGAATTTGCTATATATAGAGGCTTATCTCATGACAGTAGAGTTTTTTATACAACACCTTTAAAGGCCCTATCAAACCAAAAGTTTAGAGATTTTGCTAATCAATATGGAGAAAATAAAGTTGGTCTTTTAACTGGAGATATAAGTATAAATAGAGAAGCACCAATCTTAGTAATGACGACTGAGATTTTTAGGAACATGCTTTATGGCGAATTTGATGAATTTGATGATCCCTTAGAAAATTTAGAATCTGTAATTCTTGATGAATGTCATTATATGAATGACCCCCAAAGAGGTACAGTTTGGGAAGAAACTATAATCCATTGCCCTACTAGAACTCAAATAATAGCTTTATCAGCAACAATAGCCAATGCAGATCTATTGCACAACTGGATAGAAAAAGTTCATGGGCCCACAGTACTTATTAATAGTGATAAGAGACCAGTCCCACTTGATTTTATTTTTTGTAGTGTTAAAGGCCTCCATCCACTTTTAAATAATAAGGGTAATGGAATTCATCCAAACTGTAAGATTTGGAGAGCTCCTAAAGGGCAGAAAATAAGAGGAAAAGTGGGCAGAATAATGCAACCAAAGTCTCCCTCAATTGGTTTTGTGATCTCGAAACTAGCTGAACGAAATATGTTGCCAGCTATTTATTTTATTTTTAGTAGAAGAGGATGTGATAAGGCTATTGAGAATATCAAAGATTTAACTCTAGTAAGTTATTCAGAAGCAAGTATAATATCCCAAAAATTAGATGTTTATCTTAAAAATAATCAGGAAGCAATTAAAGATAAATCTCAATGCGAGGCATTAAAACGCGGTATTGCATCTCATCATGCTGGATTATTGCCTGCATGGAAAGAATTGGTTGAGGAATTATTTCAGCAAGGTTTAATCAAAGTTGTTTTTGCAACCGAAACTCTTGCTGCAGGAATAAATATGCCCGCAAGAACAACTGTTATTTCTTCTTTATCAAAAAGGACAGAAGATGGTCATAGATTATTATTTAGCAGTGAATTTTTGCAAATGTCAGGGAGAGCTGGAAGAAGAGGAAAAGATACTCAGGGATACGTTGTTACATTACAAACAAGATTCGAAGGTGCCAAAGAAGCAAGTGCACTGGCTATAAGCAAACCAAATGCTTTAGAAAGTCAATTCACTCCAAGCTATGGAATGGTACTTAATCTTTTACAAAGTTATACTTTAGAGAAGTCTAAAGAATTAATTAAAAGAAGCTTTGGTAGTTTTTTATATTTAGGTGAATCATCAGGTGAGAATATAATTCTTGAAAATTTAGATAAGGATTTAATTGAGTTAAAAAAAATTACATCTAACGTTTCATGGAAAGATTTTGATGCATACGAAAAGTTAAAAAATCGTCTTAAAGAAGAGAGAAGACTCTTGAAAATTTTAGAAAAACAATCAGCGGAAAAATTATCAGAAGAGATAACCAATGCACTTCCATATATTAAAGATGGAAGCTTAATTTCAATCAAAGCTCCCCAAATTAAAAGAAAAATTGTTCCAGGATTAATTTGTAAGAAAATATATGAATCCCAAAAAATTAAGAGTTTATTGTGTTTGACAATTGATAATTTATTTATTCTTATAAAACCCTCATACATAGTAAGTATTTTTAATGATTTGGATGCAATTGATGTCTTAGGACTTGAAGTGCCAAAGATGTATTTTTCTGGAGAGGTATTTAGGGGAGATGATATGTCGCAGTTTTATGCGGATCGAATTTTAGAAGTTTCTAAAAAAAATGATTTACAAACTCCACAATATGATTTGACAACGGAAGTTTTGGCACAAAAGCAACAAATTAATAATTTAGAAGAAACAGTTACCGATCATCCTGCACACAGATTTGGAGACTCCAAGAAATTAAAGAAATATAGAAAAAGAATTATTGATGTTGAACAAGAAATAAATATTAGAAAAAAACTTCTTGAGGATAAAGAAAATCATAACTGGAGAACTTTTACTGATTTGATTAAAATTTTGAATCATTTTGGTTGTTTAAATGATTTGGAATTGACAGAAGTTGGACAAACAGTTGGTGCAATAAGAAGTGAAAATGAATTATGGATTGGTCTTGTTTTAGTTAGTGGTTATTTAGACGATTTAGATCCTCCTGAGTTAGCTGCAATCATTCAAGCTATATGTGTTGATATAAGGAGGCCTAATCTTTGGTGTAATTTCAAGCCTTCTTTAAAGGTAATAGATGTTTTTAATGAATTAGATGGTTTAAGAAAATTAGTCTCTTTTCAACAAAATAAGTTTCATATTGAAATTCCTATCTATTTAGAAACAGAGTTGACTGGAATTATTTCTGAATGGGCAAGAGGAAAAAAATGGAAAGATTTGGTTTTTAATACTTCATTAGACGAAGGTGATGTAGTGAGGATTATTAGAAGATCAATTGATGTCCTTTCTCAAGTGCAATACTGTATTGGTGTTAGTAATAAATTAAAAAGCAAAGCTAAGCTAGCATTAAAAGCTATTAATCGTTTTCCTGTTTCTGAATCTAATGATCTTAAAAAAGTCTCTGAAGATATTAATCCTGCAACAAAAAGAATTGACAATAATTTTTAAATTTTTTTAATCAAATCATTGAATTGATATTCATTGCTTCATCAAATTCATCTTCGTTTAAATAACCTAATTTAATTGTTGCCTCTTTTAAATTTAATGATTCTTTGAAGGCAAGGTTTGCAATTTCAGCTGCTTTTTCATAACCAATTTTTGGCACTATGGCTGTAACCAACATGAGCGAATTTTCCAAATTCAACTTAATTCCCGTTTGATTAGGTTCCATCCCATCAACTAATTTTATTCTGAAGTTCTCTATTACATTTTTAAGTAATTTTAAACTTGTGAGAATATTAAATCCAATAAGAGGCTTGTATTCATTCATCTGTAAAGTGCCGCTAGAATTTGCCATTGAGACTGCATATTCAAGACCCATTATCTGAGTACAAACCATTGATAAAGCTTCGCATTGAGTTGGATTCACTTTGCCCGGCATAATAGAACTTCCAGGTTCATTTTGAGGAATAATTAGTTCATATATTCCTGATCTTGGACCAGAAGATAGAATTTTTATATCATTTGAAATTTTAAATAATGCACCTGCTAATATTTTTATCTGACTCATTACTTGAGCAAGACGATCATGCGAGGCCATGATAGAAAAATTATTTTTTGATTTATAGAACATCAGATTAGTATCATCGGAAATTGATTTTATAGACTCTTCACAAAATCCTTTTGGACAATTAATTCCTGTACCAACCGCAGTTCCTCCCAGAGGTAAGAAATACAATTCATTCAGACTCATAATAATTGCATTCTCAGCATCTTTAAGTTGCTCTGACCATCCTGATATCTCTTGGCCAAAAGTAAGGGGAACTGCATCTTGAAAATGGGTTCTTCCTATCTTTATAAGGTCTTTCCATTCTTCACTTTTTTTATCAAGGACTTTAGTAAGTTCTCTGATCGTTGGAACTAATTTTTTGATTATTTCATTAACAACAGATATTTGAATTGCAGCAGGAAAAGTGTCATTAGTTGACTGAGATTTGTTTACATCATCATTCGGATGAATTGGTTGATGACTACCAAGCTCTGAATTAGTTTTTAAAGCTGCAATATTTGAAATTACCTCATTAACATTCATATTTGTTTGCGTGCCACTACCTGTTTGCCAAACCTTTAAAGGAAACTGTGAATCGTGAAGCCCATCAAGTATTTCCGTACATGCCTCTACAATTAAATCTTTTTTCCTTTTATCTATTAAACCTAAATTGAAATTCGCAATTGAAGCAGCTTTTTTTATGAGGGTCAGTGAATAAATTAACTCAATTGGAATTAATTCTTCTCCAATAGAAAAGTTTATTATCGATCTTTGTGTTTGAGCACCCCACAAAGCTTTGATGGGAACCTCTACTGTGCCCATACTATCTTTTTCAATCCTAAAGTTTTTGGTCATTATTCCTCTGAAAACACTGATTTAACTTAGATAAGGTTTTCAGTAATCCTAGATACCTAACTTCTCCCATATTACACTTAAATTATTAAGATGAATTGAAGGATTAAAACATTCTTCTAAGTCACTTTTATTAATAAAATCCATAATTTCATTATCTCTCTCTATATTTTGTTTGAAATTCCCATTCTGAGTATTCCAGGCCTGATGCGCATTTTTTTGTACTAAGCTATAAGCCTTTTCTCTCGACAAGCCCTTCTCTACAAGCAAAAGTAAAACTTTCTGACTAAAGATTACACCACCATATATATTTAAATTTTTGAGCATATTTTTTGGATAAACTTCTAAATTTCTTACTATATCTTGCATTTCCCTGAGCATAAAATGCAAGCAGATTGATACGTCAGGTAGCATGATACGTTCATTTGAACTATGGCTTATATCTCTTTCGTGCCAAAGTGGAACATTTTCAAGTGCTGTTAAGACGTAACTCCTCAAAATTCTTGCTAAACCACTTACTCTTTCACTTCGAATAGGATTTCTTTTATGAGGCATGGCAGAACTTCCTTTTTGCCCTTTTGTAAAGCCCTCTTCAACTTCTAAAACATCAGTTCTTTGTAAATTTCTTATTTCAGTTGCGAATCTATCTAAAGAAGCGCCAACTAGTGCAATAGTTTGCACATATTCTGCATGTCTGTCTCTCGATATAACCTGCGTACTTGCTGTATCAGGTTTTAAGCCGAGTAAATCACAAGTTATTTGTTCTACTTTAGGATTCGTATTAGCGTAGGTTCCCATTGCTCCACTTATTTGTCCAATTGCTACAGAATCTTTCAGGGTTAATAATCTTTTTTTGTTCCTTATTATTTCTGCTAACCATCCAGCAAGTTTAAAACCGAAGGAAATTGGCTCCCCATGAATTGCATGAGATCTGCCAATCATTAATGTATTTTTATGCTTCCTTGCTAATAATCTGACCTCATTTTCTAGGTTCTCAATTTCTTCTAATAACAATTCGCAAGAATCTACTAACTGAAGAGATAAGCCAGTATCAAGTACATCACTACTTGTCATACCAACATGTATGTATCTTCCTGAATCTCCTACAAATTCATTAACGCTTGTAAGAAATGCTATGACATCATGTTTAACTTCTTTCTCAATTAGTTTGATTCTGGATTCATCAAACTTTGCATTTAAACGTATCTCTTTCATGGCATTCTCAGGGATTTTCCCGAGAGAAAAATTTGCTTCACACGCAGCTATTTCAACCTTAAGCCAACTCTGGAATTTTGCGCTTTCAGTCCAGATTTTTCCCATTTCGGGTAATGTGTAACGCTCGATCACAATTTTAATTTATTATCAATTTAAACTTTATAACATAATCGAATTATTGCCCTATACCTTTAAAGATGTACTTGCCATTGAACATATTTGAATGATTATTATTTTTCTATGTAAAATTTTTCTGGCTAATAAAGAAAGCTTAAATAAAAAATTTTTGCTTATATTAATTCGGTAATCATGGGTAATTTTTTAGTTCTTATTTAAAATTGAAAGGTATTAAAGAATTTGGATCTTAATCTTATAGAAGTTCATTATTCAGCCTTTTTTTATTGATTAATATATGATTAAAAAAAAGTAGATTAGATCTTTATCTCCTAAGTAAAGGTTTATGTGAAACTCGTCAAAAAGCCCAAGGTTTAATTCTTGCGGGCAAGGTTAAAGATATCAATGGGAAAGTGTTGGATAAACCTGGACAACAAGTATTAATTGGATCTGAGTTTTTTATTGATTCCGCGCCTATGTTTGTATCAAGGGGTGGCGAAAAATTATTTGAGGCATTTAAAAAACTTGACATTAAAGTAAAAGACAAAATATGTATTGACGCAGGAATCTCTACTGGGGGATTTACTGATTGCTTATTGCAACAAGGCGCAAAGTTAGTTTATGGGATAGATGTTGGTTATGGACAAACTGCATGGAAGATTAGAAATCACCCAAAAGTTATACTTTTTGAACGAACTAATATTCGAAATTTAAAACCTAATGATCTTTTATCTAGAAGTAATGAATTACCAAATTTTGTTGTTGCTGATTTGTCTTTTATTTCATTAAAGTTAGTTTTTAAATCTATTGGTAATTTATTAGAAGGTGATTGTATTGAGGGCATATTTTTAATTAAACCCCAATTTGAGGTAGGTAAAGATAAAGTCAGTAAGGGAGGTGTTGTTCGCAATCCTAAATTTCATACTGAGGCTATAGAGTCTGTTATCTATACCGCTAAGATTTTCCAATGGAATATAAAGAATTTGATAGCTTCTCCGCTGGTAGGTCCCGCTGGGAATCATGAATATCTAGCTTGGATGACCTTAGGAAGTCAATCAAATAAAAGTATTAATAGTGAATATATACAAAATTTAGTAAAAGAAACTCTTTGAATTAGAGAGCTTCTTCGTCTTTGTCGCCAGTTCTAATTCTTACAACAGAATCAATTGATGTGATGAATATTTTTCCGTCACCTATCTCTCCAGTTTTTGCTGCTTCAGCAATCGCATCTATGACTGAATTAACCTTTTCATCTTCTACGACAACTTCTACTTTAAGTTTTTGAAGGAATTCAACAGTAAATTCGGAACCTCTATATCTTTCAACTTGTCCTTTTTGCCTTCCAAAACCTCTAACTTCACTAACTGTCATTCCAACAATACCGGAATTTACTAATGCAATTTTTACATCCTCCAGCTTAAACGGACGTATGATTGCTTCAATTTTCTTCATGATTAAAGATTGAACATTTCTATTTTAATTGTTTTTTGGGAAAACATCCAACATTGAAATATCAGAAAAACATTCAACATTAAGGCCTGCATTCTTGGCGTCTTCAACTAATAGTTGGGAATTTTCCTCAGAAATTATTACTGTACTATTTGACAACGCTTCCCACTGATCATTCTCAAAGTGTGTTTGAAGCCATAACATTCCTATTGCAGTTTTTGGTTGAAGGGATTTATTTAAGTTGTTATCGATAGTTATCAAACAAATGTCCATTAATTTTTATTTGAACTAAACACATATAAACCTTTCGGCAGACATTATGAATGTTACAATTGATACAAAAATAAGATTTAACATCTTTTGACTTAGTCAATTGTAATACTTATATTTGTTGATACTTTTGCGAATTTTTATCTTTATATATAGTTTTTATATAGGTTTAGTAAAAAAGTTCTACTAAAAATGAGTACAGCTAAATTAGAAGATTCGACTCAAAGACCGCTATATGGTGAAAGAATTATTGAAGAATCAAAAATAATTTGTTTCGATAATCCAAATAAGAAAAGAATTTATGAAATTTCTATTCAGTTACCTGAATTCACATGTAAGTGCCCTTTTTCCGGTTATCCAGATTTTGCAAAGCTCAATATTATTTATCAACCTAATTTAAAAGTCTATGAGTTGAAGTCTTTAAAGCTTTATATTAATAATTTTAGGGATATAAAAATATCACATGAGGAAGTTGTGAATAGAATTATGGATGATTTAGTGAATGAAGGTACACCTCACTGGATACATTTAAATGCTGCATTTAACCCCAGAGGGAATGTTTCTATGCAGTTAGATATTTTTAGTGGGCAGAAAAGAAATTAAAAATTTTTTATTTCGTCTGATAATTTAAAAAATTCTTTTTTAAAACCAACTAGATTTTTATTACTAAGGCCTCCAATAGATAACTTTTGTGATTCTTCATTTACCAGAATCCATAATTGGTTAGTTGGTATAAGACTTATTATCGTCCCAAAAATTATTAAGATAAAAGAAAAGTAAATAAATGGTATAGACGGATCATTTTTAATTATTAATCCACTGCTTGGGATTATTTTTTTCAGAGATACTTTTGAAGAGTTGACTTCTAAAGGATCGTCATTGATATAGAGATTATTCCCGGAAAAATTTTCTATATTCGAAATTTTAAGTGGGCCATTTTCATTATCTATTGTTAGAAGGAAATTTTTTTTAGTCTCCGATCCTAATTCAACTAAAACTCCCCAAACTTGATTTCCGATTTCTGGAATCTCCTTTAATTGTAATTGATAAAGGATATTATCTATTTCTAAAACAACATTTGATATTGCCCAATCTGCTTGATAAATAGTTAATCCTTTAAACCTGATCGGGTGATTAACTTTGGTTGTTTTGATTTCATTTAAATTTAGATCTTCAGAAGAAAAATTTAATTTTGAAATAAACTGTTTCGGCACACCATTACTTTCTCGTTCTATAGAAAAATCGACTAATTTTACATTGGCTTTTGAGTTTGTGCTCTCATTAACAAGATCTAAAGTTTCTCCAGGCAGTAAATATTGTTCTTTTGATTGACTTGTAAAACTTCCATATGCTGAACCTATAAGTAAGATTATTAATCCGATATGTACAACTAAAGGACCGATTTTTCCAATTAACCCCTTTCTTGCAGAAATATGACTATTAAATTTGCATGTTTTCCATCCTTTTTTTTTAAGTAATAAATCTACTTTTGATATATGTTCTCCATCTTGATTGATTGGATGACTTGTAGTTAGTTGCAGTTTGCTAAATTTTTTTTCGCTCTTATATTCAATCCATTTTAATGAAGCTTTTAATGAAGGAATTTGCCTCCTGAAACTACAAGCTGCCAGAGAAATGCAAAGAAGAATTAATGTAAATAAAAACCAAAAGCTTGTATAAATATGATCCAATTGAAGTTTTAAGACTTTTTCTCCATCTAAAAATCCAAAAATGGGAGCTCTATCGAAATTATCAATATAGAATTTATTATTACTACCTTGAGGTATAAAAGTACCCACTCCACTGGCAATAGCAATGAAGATTATCAGTGATATGGCGAATCTTAAACTTGATATTTTTAAAATTAGATTCTTAAAAACAATCATTTAAATCCAATTTGAAAATAAATTTAATAACCCTAGGGAAATTAAAAATATCCCACTTAAAGTGGGAATTATTTGACTAAATTTTCTAAGAGCTAAAAATTGCTTTAAGTTTTCTGCAGTAGCTCCTGCAATGATTAATGGAGTTACTTGACCTATCCCAAAGAAAAATAAAAAAATAATAGATATTATCGGGTTTTTAGCTTGCGATACCCAAGCCAAAAGAGTTGCTAAAACTGGAGTAATGCAAGGTGAAGAAGCTAGTCCAAAAGTAGTCCCTATGGCAAAAGGCGCTATAAATGTTGGTATTTTATCTTCAATTATTTTGATATCAGGTCCATTCGGAAACTGAAACTTTAGAATTCCTAATAAATTTAAACCCATTATTATTGCTATTAGGGCAACAAATGAAGTGTAATAAGATGGAATTTGCCCATATAATTTACCTAAGAATCCACTCGCAGCTCCCAGTGCAACAAGCGAAAAAACTACACCTCCTGAAAAACTAATCAGTTTAAATTTATTTTTCTCTGTTCCACCTATATAAGCAATTGTCACTGGAAGTAATGATAATGAACATGGCCCAAGACTTGTTAAAAGTCCTGCGCTGAAAACCAAAAAAAATTGTAAATGGACCAGGACTACTAAGACCATTCTGCATAAGCAGATTACCCTTTTGAGATAATTCTGAAATAACTAAATTAAATGATTCGATAGCTTGGATTTAATCCTTTAAATTCTAACTAATTAAGAGTCTTTCGTGTACTAATCATACCAATGAATCCTGTTGACTCTAATGAACATCTAACTAACATCCCTGCAATAAAAAAAGACGCTATTAATGAATTGCCACCATAACTAATGAAAGGAAGTGGTAACCCTGTAGTAGGCATTGAACCTGTTGCTACAGCAATATGCATTATTGATTGACCTGTCAATAACACACCACATCCGATAGCAACTAATTTTGTATAATTGTTCCTGCACTTAAGACTGATTCTTAGGCTTATATAAGAGAATACTGCTAAAAATCCTAAGAATAAAGTACACCCCAAAAAACCAAATTCTTCCGCAAAAATGGCAAAAATAAAATCTGTATACATGAACGGCAGATACTGTAATTTTTGTATCGACAGTCCGAAACCTTGGCCAAATAGACCACCTGAACCTATAGCTAATAAACTTTGAACCAATTGAAATCCATTTTCTTGTTGATCTTTCCAAGGATTTATAAATGAAGTAACTCTCAGTTTTTGATATTCGTTATTAAGGATGCTGATAAATCCAGTAATTAATCCTATTGAAGCAAATGAGAAAAGAGAGCTAAGTTTTATTCCTCCACATAAACCCATTACCCAAAGAAGAATTCCAGTTAATGATGCAGTACTTAAATTAGGCTGTTTAAGTATTAATAAAATTAATAAACCAAAGGTTATAACTGAAATTAATTTTTTATCGTTCTTTACTAGATTCCAATGTGCGAAAAGATTAGAAGCTTCTAGAATTAGAAAAGGCTTAATCAATTCAGATGGCTGCAGACGTAAATTGCCAAGCACTAGCCATCTTGAGGATCCATTAACTGTAATTCCAGTAAGATTGGTAAGGAAAATCAAAAAGAATAAAATATAAAAAATAATTCTTGAAAACTTTAAAAGATTTCTAATGTTTGTATTAAGTACGAAATAAAATAGACCAATTCCTGGAATTGTCCAAATGATTTGTTTTTTTAAAAAGTAAGCCCAATTTCCCATTTCCCTACTTGCCACCCACCAACTTGATGATCCGAGTATGCATATTCCTAATATTGACCAAATTCCAAAGATGACAATGAGGATTTTTGCTTCAAAAGGCCATATCGCCCAAGGTAAGGGAAATATAGACTCTGTTAAGCTGCTGAAATTTTTTTTGTAATTAGAACTAAAGGTTTTATTTCTTTTAGAAATTCTTTTATATTTTATTTTTTCTTGACTTATCTCCAATTTTTTAGATGTATATTTACTATTGAGACGTTTAATTGAGATTTTGCCAAGTCTTTTATTAACGTTTTAAAGTGTTAACGCAATTAAAAAAGATGACTTTTCATCAATTTTTATTTTTAAGAAAAAATTAAAAAATGGCCTACAGATTAACCATAAATCTTAAGAATTAATTTTTTATAAAAAAAAACTAGCTAAAAGGCCCCTCTCCGTGATAGATTCCCTGAGTTTATATACTTACTTAAAACCATTCAGAGGGGTTTCTAAACTATGTTCACATCGGTGGACTCAAATAGAAAAAAACTTGAGCATTCTTCTGATGAGAATGTTCAATTTCCCCAAGCCCTGAATAATTCGATCATCAAAGAAAGTAAATTTGGCATTGCCAATCAATTAGATCATTTGTTTTCCCAAAATGATGAATACACAAAATTGCAATTAACAATTTTTGGAATTACTTTTATTGTTTCTATTTTATTAGCGTCAATAAGTGGAATTTTTCTAGGATTTACTTTTGGTTTTAGTATTTTTATAGGTGCAATTGCCGGTATTTTTTATCTACGTTTGCTTGCCAAAAGTATAAGAAAACTTGGTAAAGAATCATCTGGTGTATCAAAATTGCAACTATTAGTTCCAGTTTGCCTCTTTATTTTTGCGAGCAAGCTAGGATCTTTGGATATTTTTCCTGCGATGATAGGTTTTTTCATTTATAAGCCTTCACTCATTCTTTATTTTTCACGTTCTTAAGTTATTTTTTTATTCAAAACAAATGTTTTTTAATTCCTTGCTAACAAATTTTGCAGCATTAGAAGTTGGTCAACATCTTTATTGGCAAATTGGAAATATCAGACTTCATGGGCAGGTATTTTTAACATCTTGGATTTTATTAGGAGCGTTATTAGTTTTTATTTCTTTAGGAACTAAAAAAATGGAAAATGATCCTAAAGGCCTTCAAAACCTGCTTGAGTTCCTCTGGGATTACATAAGAGATCTTGCCAGAACGCAAATAGGTGAAAAAGTTTATAGAGATTGGATGCCATTTATAGGGACTTTATTTTTATTTGTATTTGTTAGCAATTGGGGAGGGGCTTTAATTCCTTGGAGATTGATTAAGTTACCAAGTGGAGAATTGGGAGCACCTACTGCAGATATCAATACAACTATAGCCTTGGCTTTATTGGTTTCACTTTCTTATTTCTATGCTGGTTTAAGCAATAAGGGTTGGAGATACTTCGAATACTATGTTCACCCAACTCCGATTATGCTTCCTTTTAAAATTCTAGAGGACTTTACGAAACCTTTATCACTCTCTTTCAGGCTATTTGGCAATATTTTGGCTGATGAACTTGTTGTTGGTGTTCTAGTCTTTTTAGTTCCGCTAATTCTCCCAATACCTGTTATGTTCCTTGGATTATTTACTAGTGCAATTCAGGCATTGATTTTCGCAACTTTAGCGGCCTACTACATTGGAGAAGCTGTTGAAGAACATCATTAGCTGTCTTCCAATTCATTCAGATGCTTTTACAAAGGGTCTGTAATCTGGCAAAATATCTATCGCGTAGGTCTGAAAATATCAGACCCATTCTTAATACAAAGGATGTCCAAGCGTGTATGACAACAAAGATTATCACAAGTATTAAGCTCTTTATTTCAAAATTATGGATTCGATTACTTCCGCTGCATCAGTTGTAGCTGCTGGTTTAGCAGTTGGTCTAGGTGCTATTGGCCCAGGTCTTGGACAAGGTAACGCAGCTCAAGGTGCTGTTGAGGGTATTGCCCGTCAGCCAGAAGCTGAAGGTAAAATCAGAGGAACTCTTCTTTTGTCTTTCGCTTTCATGGAGTCATTAACAATTTACGGATTAGTTGTGGCTTTGGTACTACTTTTTGCGAATCCTTTTTCCTAAAAGTTAATATTGCTTCTAATTCTTATTAGCAATATTTAAATTTAATTTTTTAACTTCAACTGAATCATATGTTGGCCTTTAATTTTTTTGGTGCTACAGAAGGTGGATTATTTGATATAAATGCCACTTTGCCACTAATGGCAATACAAGTAGTTGCGCTTACTTACATATTAAATTCTCTCTTTTTTAAGCCTGTCGGCAATGTTGTAGAAAAAAGAGAAAAGTTTGTAAGTAATAATATTATTGAGGCCAAAAATAAACTTTCTGAGGTTAAAAAATTAGAAGCTGATTTATTAACTCAGCTTCAAAGTGCTCGTACAGAAGCCCAAAGAATTGTGAGCGAAGCTGAGGATGAGTCTGACAAGCTCTATAAAGAAGCACTAGAACTTGCTAATAATGAAGCAAATGCTTCAAAAGAAAAAGCAAGACTAGAAATTGAAAGTCAGACATCTGCCGCTCGGGATCAACTTTCTAAACAGGCTGATGATCTAAGCGAACTTATTGTTAATAGATTGATTCTAGAAAAATGAATTTAACTCTTTTAGCTACAGAAGGTTTTGGACTGAATTTCAATTTATTCGAAACTAATGTCCTTAATTGGGCTGTAGTAGTTTTCGGTCTTTATAAATTTTTGCCTGGTTTCCTAGGTAAAATGCTTCAAAAAAGGAGAGAAGGTATCCTTCTTGAATTAAAAGATGCTGAAGATCGACTCCTAAATGCAACTAAAGCTTTAGAAAAGGCGAAGAAAGACTTATCTTCAGCAGAAGAAAAAGCTTCTCAAATAAAAGCAGATTCTCTTAAAAGATCTGAATCAATCAGAATGGAAAGTGAGAAAAAAGCGATAGAGGAGATGGCACGAATTAAACAAAGTGCAATCTCTGATGAGAGCTCTGAAGCATCTAGAGCAATTTCTCAACTTAGAAAAGAAGCTGTTGAACTGGCAATTAAGAAAGCTTTAGATTCTCTCCCAAATCGACTTGATAAAACAACACAAGAAAATTTGGTAACTCAATCAATTAATAATATTGAGGTGAACTAATGCCACTTTTAAATTCAGTTACTACACCATATGCAGAGGCATTACTTCAAGTAGTGAATGAAAATTCGCAAACTGAAGAAATTGTTTCTGAGGTTAAACAACTCCTGGAATTAATAAATGATTCCCCTGAATTGGAGAAGGCACTATCCTCTCCCATTTTAGAGACAGATGCTAAGAAGAAAATCATTATTGAAATTTTTTCAAATAAGGTTAATTCTTCTTTACTGAATTTCTTAAAATTATTGGCCGATAGGCAAAGAATTGGAATTCTTACTGCAATTCTTGATAGGTTTTTAGAGATTTACAGAGAAAATAGTAATATTGCTTTGGCAACTGTTACTTCTGCAGTCGAGCTTACTGATGAACAGAAAGGTTTAATTACCAAAAAGATCATCAATATTGCTGGAACAGAAAAATTAGAACTTGTAACTAAAATCGACCCATCTCTTATTGGTGGTTTCGTCGCCAGTGTAGGATCAAAAGTAATTGATGCTTCCCTTGCTTCACAAATTAGAAAACTTGGCTTAACTCTTTCCAAGTAACTTTTAAATCAACCTTAAATTCTTAAATCCATGGTATCTATACGCCCTGATGAAATCAGTTCAATCTTAAAACAACAAATAACTGATTATGACCAATCTGTAAGTGTTAGCAATGTAGGAACTGTTCTGCAAATCGGTGATGGTATTGCAAGAATATATGGCTTAGATCAGGTCATGGCAGGTGAGTTATTGGAATTTGAGGATGGTACCGAAGGTATAGCTTTAAATCTTGAAGATGATAATGTTGGAGCCGTTTTAATGGGAGAAGCACTTGGTGTTCAAGAAGGAAGTAACGTTAAGTCCACAGGTAAAATCGCATCTGTTCCAGTTGGTGAAGCTATGCAGGGGAGAGTTGTTAACCCTCTCGGACAACCAATAGATGGGAAAGGGGAAATTCCAACAAGTGATACCAGGTTGATTGAGGAAATGGCTCCAGGAATAATCAAGAGAAGATCAGTGCATGAACCAATGCAAACAGGTATCACTTCTATTGATGCAATGATTCCTGTTGGAAGAGGTCAAAGAGAATTAATTATTGGCGATAGACAAACTGGAAAATCTGCGATTGCTATTGATACAATAATCAACCAAAAAGGTCAAGACGTAGTTTGTGTTTATGTAGCTATTGGTCAGAAGTCAGCATCAGTAGCAAACATCGTAGAGGTCTTAAGAGAGAGAGGAGCCCTAGATTATACAGTCGTAGTAAGTGCAGGAGCTTCAGAACCAGCTGCTTTACAGTACTTAGCACCTTATACTGGTGCAGCAATTGCTGAACATTTCATGTATCAGGGTAAAGCAACACTTGTTATTTATGATGATCTAACAAAACAAGCTCAGGCTTATAGACAAATGTCTCTTCTTTTAAAAAGACCACCAGGAAGAGAGGCTTATCCTGGAGACGTGTTCTACTTACACAGTAGATTACTAGAAAGAGCAGCAAAACTTTCTGATGCAATGGGAGGGGGCTCTATGACAGCTCTTCCAATTATTGAAACTCAGGCAGGGGATGTTTCGGCTTACATTCCAACTAATGTTATTTCAATTACAGATGGACAAATATTCTTGAGTGCAGATTTATTTAACTCAGGATTAAGACCAGCTATTAATGTCGGAATTTCTGTTAGCCGTGTTGGAGGAGCCGCTCAGACAAAGGCGATTAAAAAAATTGCAGGAACATTAAAATTAGAACTCGCACAGTTTGATGAACTAGCTGCTTTTTCTCAATTTGCATCTGATCTTGATGAAGCTACTCAGCAACAACTTGAAAGAGGCAAAAGACTAAGAGAGTTATTAAAGCAACCTCAATTCTCTCCGCTTAATCTTGCAGAACAAGTTGCAGTAGTTTACGCAGGAGTTAAAGGTCTAATTGATGAAGTTCCTGTTGAAGATGTTACTAAATTTGCTACTGAACTTAGGGAATACCTAAAGTTAAATAAATCAGAATTTATAGAAGAAATTCTTAAAGAAAAGAAATTAAATGATGGATTAGAAGCGACACTAAAAGAGGTGATAAATGAAGTTAAATCATCAATTCTTGCCACAGTTTAAATTTATTTAAGGAGATACCATGGCAAATCTTAAAGAGATTAGAGATCGAATCGTTTCCGTTAAAAATACAAGAAAAATAACGGAGGCCATGAGACTTGTTGCAGCTGCAAAAGTTAGGAGGGCTCAAGATCAAGTCCTCAAAAGTAGACCTTTTGCAGATAAACTTGCACGGGTCTTAGAAAATATTCAATCTAGAGTACAATTTGAGGCTGTCGACTCTCCTCTATTATCTAAGAGAGAAGTAAAGAACATCACTTTGGTTTGTATTACTGCGGATAGAGGTTTATGCGGTGGTTACAACACAAATATAATAAAAAAGGTAGAAATAAGATACGCAGAATTAGTCAAACAAGGGTATCAGCCAAATTTAATTTTGGTAGGGAAGAAAGCTATAGGATATTTTCAAAATAGAAAGGATAGATATTTAATTAAAAGTACTTTCAAAGAATTAGAACAAGTACCCACAGTCAAGGACTCAGAAGGAGTTACGAATGAAATTTTAGCTGAATTTCTTTCAGAAAATTCTGATAGAGTAGAAATTATCTATACGAAATTCATAACCCTAGTTAGCTGTGCTCCCGTCGTACAAACTTTATTGCCACTTGACCCTCAAGGGATTGCTGAGGAAAACGATGAAATTTTTAGGTTGACTACAAAAGATAGTAAGTTAATTGTTGAAAAATCTAATATTGAAAAAAGCGATTCAGATAAGTTGCCATCAGATATTGTTTTTGAACAAAGTCCTGATCAATTATTAGATTCGTTATTACCATTATATTTACAGAATCAGGTACTAAGAGCTCTTCAAGAGTCTGCAGCTTCAGAACTTGCTTGTAGGATGACTGCCATGAATAATGCGAGTGATAATGCTAAAGAATTAGCAAGTACTTTAAACCTAACCTATAACAAAGCTAGACAAGCAGCTATTACTCAAGAAATTTTAGAAGTTGTGGGAGGTTCAGCAGTATAGGAAGAAGATTTAGGATATGCCTGAATACAATATCAAAGTTCAATTTGAGCAAAAGACTTTAAGTTTCTTATGTTCTGAAGATCAAGATATCATTTCAGCAGCAAAAATGAATGGAATAGATTTACCAAGTAGTTGTTGCTCAGGAGTTTGTACAGATTGTGCATCCATGATATTGGAAGGATCTGTAGATCAAGAAGATGCAATGGGATTAAATGATGATTTGAGGGAAAAGGGCTTTGCTCTTTTGTGTGTGGCATATCCTAAGTCGGATTTGAATATTGTTATTGGTAAAGAAGTTGAAGATGATTTATATAATGATCAATTTGGTAAATATCAAAAATGAAATTAAGTTCAATTGATTATTATTTAGATTGGCCAGTTTCAATAAAATTAAAAAATTTAAGGGAATTTATCATTGCAAATTTAGAAAAAAAAGGTGATTTAATTCGATGGTCAATTGTTGATATTCAAAATTCTAATGACTCTTTTGGAACAAAAAAACTTAAAATTAAAGCTGTCTTAGCTAATTAAAAAATATAAATTAAAATATTTTTAATAATGGAAAATTCACCAACAATATTCATTGTTCCAACCGGTATTGGTTGTGAAGTAGGGGGTTTTGCAGGGGATGCACTTCCTACCGCTAAATTACTAGCATCGGCAAGTGGATGTTTAATTACTCATCCAAATGTTATGAATGGCGGTAATCTTTCTGAAAAAGATAAAAATATTTTTTATGTTGAGGGTTATAGTTTAGATCGACTCGCGAAAGGAGAAATCGCTTTAAAAAGTGTAAGGCAACAGAAAATTGGGATAATTTTTGATGCAGCAATTGAAAAAGAAATATTAGTAAGACATTTACAAGTTGCTGATGCATGTGTTTCTACTTTAGGGATTTGTGTTCATTCTTATGTGATGACAAAAAAGCCATTAAACATAGTTATTGATTCTGCTTCTTCAAAAATCAGTAGTGGCACAATTGAAAATCCTGAGACTCTAATCGATGCTGGAAAATGTTTAATAGAAAAAGGAGTTACTGCAATAGCAATTGTGGCAAAATTTCCAGATGCCCCAGATTTTTTAGAAACAAATATCTATCGAGAGGGGAAAGGGGTTGATCCTATTGCTGGAGTCGAAGCAGTTATAAGTCATTTAATAAGTAAATTTTTAAAAGTTCCCTGTGCTCACGCACCTGCTTTAAATCCAATTGCATTGAATGAAAATTTAGATCCTCGCGCAGCTGCAGAAGAAATAGGATACACCTTTTTACCATCAGTACTGATTGGGTTAAGCAATTCACCTGATCTTATTGAATTGCCTGCAAAAAATGAATCAATCTCGCTACACCCTGATCAAATTGAATCTATTGTTGTACCTAATGGTGCATTAGGTGGAGAAGCAGTGCTAGCAGGTATTGAAAAGGGTTTAAATATTATCTCTGTAAAAAATCAAAATACATTAAAAGTGACAAATGAGTTTTATAAATATCCCAATCTTTTTGAAGTGGATAATTATTTAGAAGCTGCAGGCATAATTCTTGCCATCAAAAAAGGTATCAACCTTGATTCAGTTAAAAGGCCTTTAAAAAAAATTCAACAGTGTTCTTAAAGTGATTAATAAGATATTGCTATGGGAACTCTCCAGTCACTTCCTAATGATTGACTGCTTAATTTGAGAATTGGAGGAGCCTGCTTTCTTTTAAATTCTGCTTTTTTTATTAGTGAGATAATTTTTAAAATTAAATCTTTTTTATAACCATCTTCCTCTAGTTGTTGTAGATCTTTTTTCTCTTCAATAATCCCTTTAAGAATATTATCTAAAATAAAATAAGGTGGTAGAGAATCAGTATCTAATTGATCAGGACCTAATTCGGCACTTGGAGCTTTCGTACGTATGTTTTCTCCAATAATATCTACATTAGTATCTAACATATATGATTTTCTATGATTGATTGAATCTTCACTATCAAGCCAATTGCATAATTTAAAAACATTAGTTTTATATAAATCTCCAATTACCGATAATCCCCCATTCATATCTCCATAAAGCGTGCAATATCCCACAGCTAGCTCTGATTTATTTCCTGTTGAAAGTAATAAGTGCTTTTCTTGATTTGCCAAAGCCATAAGAAGTGTTCCTCTGATTCTTGATTGAATATTTTGATTTGTTATTTGAGCCATCTCGAAAGATATGGTATTTATAAAAGATTCTTCAAAAGAGCGCATCAAATTTTTAATTGGGATGCTATTGAAATTTATTTTTAATCTTCTCGCCAAATCTTTCGCATCACTCTTTGAATGAGATGAGTTCCACTTAGAGGGCATTGAGACGCAATAAATATTATTGCTGCCAAGAGCAGCAGTCGCAATTGCTGAAACTAGTGCTGAATCAATTCCACCACTTAGTCCAATTAAAGCTGTTTTAAAACCGCATTTTTGAGCATAATCTCTAACACCAAGGACTAATGCATCAAAAATTGATGACATCTCAGAATTTTTAAATTTATTTTTTTGAGGTTTTGTTTGCTCAATGTCCCAACTGGAGAGGTCTTCTGAAAAAGATTTTAATTCCTTAATTTTAAATCCATTCTTATCAAGAATAAAACTATTTCCATCAAAAATTAAATTATCATTTGCTCCAATCTGGTTTACATATATCAGCGGTACTTGAAGATATTGAGCTGCAAAACTCGAAACTTTGGATCTTAGCTCTAACTTTTTGAAGGTATATGGGGAGGCCGATAAGTTCACTAATATATCAACTTTTTTTTTCTTTAAATCAAAAATAGGATTTTGTTTATGAATTCCTCTACCTTCTATATTTTTGTTGACCCATAAATCCTCACATATAGTAAAGCCAAGTCGCCAGGTTTTATTATTAATTTCTTTTGTTAATACAGAAACTTTTTCTTCTGATCTAAAGTATCTTTTCTCATCAAATACTTCATAGGTGGGAAGAATTATTTTACGAGCAATTATTTTCCATTCACCACGCTCAAGTAATGCAATAGAATTATAAAGATTTGGGAAAAACGAATCATTTATTATCTCAGCTACCCCTACTGTGATACTCAAGCTTCCATATTTTTTATTAATATCCAAGGCTAATTGGTCAAGAATTTGATATTGATTTTTGATTAAATTTTTTTTAAGAAGTAGGTCATTTGCTGGATATCCCCAAAGTGATAATTCTGGAGTAAGAACTAAATCAGCAGAAGTTGACCTAGCTTTCGAAGCAGTATAAAGTATTTTTTTTGCATTACCCTCTAAATCACCAACAACTGGATTAATTTGAGCAAGTAAAAACTTCATTCAACTAATTTATTGGATTTATATAGATTATTTTTTTTAATAATATCTATTAATGAAGTTGGTAAATTAGAATAATTAAAATTTGACCTGAGCTTAGAACTTGAAATGTTTGGGATTTTTATGGTTGAAATTTTAAATTTCACTTTAAAAGTTTCTAACATTTTAAGAGTATTTGATTCAACGGGATGTCCCTCTCTTAAAATCACAAAAAAATTAACCTCTTCAGTAATTTTATCAAAATTTTTCCAGTAGAAAATATCTTTAATTAAATCGCTTCCAATAACAAAATCTAGATTATTTAATTCATAAATTCTTTTACATTTTTTAATTGACTCTACTGCCCATTGGCTACTGATACTTTGATTAAATAAAATTTTAGGATTATTTAAATCTTCAATAAGAGTTTTTAATAAATGGCTACGTATTGAGATATCCTCTTTGTGATTTTTGTTGGGGTTGTTACTAACATAACCAATTGTAAAAGCATATATTTTGGATAATTCTTCAAGAATTTTTTTATGTCCAATGGTAGGTGGATCAGCACTGGTTCCAAATAATGCAATGCTTTTTCCCATTTAATTTTTAAGGCAGAATGCTAACAAAAGTATTATTTGAATTTCTATTTGAAAAATAAATATTTATGTGGTTAAAAATCTCTGGGTCATTAAAATTCATATTTTGGATCATAATAGCAGGTTCTATAAAAGAAGCTTTGCTTTTTATAAATATCTCTTTTGCTGCTAATTTCCCTAGAATTTTTGTAGTATGCACCGCGATTGCTGCTTGAATAATTGCTATGGGTCCATAGGGTAATAATGAAATCCCGTTAGTAAAAGGTGCTGTTAGAAGAATTACTTTCTTGATAAGGTTAAAAGATGTATTGACGCCGACTTGAGTGACTCCCAAACATAAATTATTAATGGATATATTTTTAAATATTTTTCTTGTAGATTCACTTTTCAACTTTAAGCCGTAAATCTTACTTAATTCGTTAATCAATGCAGTATCTAATGCGAAACTACCAGCAACATCAAAAAAAATAAAAGGATTAAGAGCTACTGCGGATGCCTTTATAGTCGAAAATTTTCCAATTGTTGATTGAGCTAATTTCTGCCTTCTTTTCAATCTTTGCTCTTTAATTCTCAGAAACAATTTATCAGCTAATTGAATAGAGTTTAGTGTTAATAGTATCTCACCATATTGATTTATTAATTTTGCTATGTAATTTTTAAGATTGTTTTCATTATTAATGATTATTGGAATATTTAAATCTTTTGGAAGCTTAAACTTTATATTTTCAATTATTTCTTCTAATTCATTTTTATTAAATAGATCGATTTTGTTAAAAATTAAAATAATTTTTTTTCCATCTTTTATAAAAGAGTTGATTTCTTTTAATTCATTTCTATTTAAATCTCCCGAAACTATAAAAAGAATAAGATCTGATTGATTTATGTAAGAGTAAACTTTATCTGGGAATTTAATATTGCAGAAATCAAATCCTGGAGAATCAAGTAACTCTAAACTATTGAGTGTTTGATCTTTTAGAGTCCATGTTTCTGATTGTATTTTTTTTGTTGTCCCATTAATAATGTCTGTTTTGAAAATTTCTTTTTTCAATAAAGAATTTAAAACAGAAGATTTTCCTACACCTGATTTACCATATGCGCCAATTCTTATTTTTTTCTCTTTGAGTCTTAAAAGTTGTTGATTAAAAGAAATTATTTCTCTATTCAGAAGACTTTTTTCGTAATTGGTAAGATCAATAGTCTCCCACCATTTTTTTAACAGTAAATAATTTTCTTTAATTTTAAATTGTTTCATGATTTATTCTTCCACCAACCGGCTAATACCGCTAACACATCTTCTGCACCAATAATTCCCACGAATCCCCCGAATTCATCTACTACTACTTTCACTCCTTTATGATTCTTGTCAAATTTAGTTAATAATTGATCTGCTTTAATCATTTCGGGAATGTAGTCCACAGGTTCGCAAATTTCTGATAATAATTTTTTATTTTCACCATTAATTAACTCTGCTAACATTTTTTCACGCTTCACTACTCCTTGTATTTTGTCAACTTTATCTCCCAAAATAACCCACCATGGAGAGCTGTCAGACATTACAAGTTTTGAAATTTTATCAAGATTAGAAGAACCATCAAGACAAGGTGCCGATACCCTAGGTGTCATTAAGTCTTTAGCTTTTAAGTCATTTAATTGAAAAACTTTAAATATCATAGCTGCCTCATCAGCCTCTATAAAACCTTTCTGACTTCCAATTTTTGCCATTTGTCTAATTTCTTCTTCATCAGTTGAAATTTCGTTTTCTGCTGTAATTACCGGAAATATTCGTTCAATTAATATAAGGAATGGTCTCATTAAAGTAGTTAATATTCGCAAGATAGGAACAGATATTAGTGCTATTTGAATTGAAAATCTTGTGCCAAGAGCTTTGGGTAGTACTTCTCCGACTAAAACAACAAGTATGTAGAAAGCAATTGAAAAAAGGGTTAAACCAAAACTACTATTAATTACCAATGCTCCATATACACCTAAAATAAGACTCCCAATTATGTTAAATCCATTATTAGTAATAGTAATTACTGTTAATGTCCTTCCAAGATGAGTTCTAAGTTTCAAGAGTTGATTCGCAGAACTTTTTGGCTTTTGTTTTGAGGCTATTTCTAGAATTCTTATTGAATTTACAGCCAAAAAAGCCGCTTCTACTCCCGAACAACATGCTGATCCAATTAAAATGATGACGATAAGTAAAATTAAACCGTAAACACTTGGTTCCATTAAAATAGATTAAGTACTAAATCTGTATTAATTCATTCTTCCATTTTTTTTTAAAACACGCCAATACACAATTTATGTTTAAACCTGACATTAAAGTTTTTGAAGAGAGAAGAGAAATTTTCTTAAATAAATTAGGTGGAAAAGCTGCTATTATCCCAGGGGCTAATCTTGTAAAGCATCATGCCGATTGTGAATATCCTTTTAGGCAAGATAGTAATTTTTGGTATTTAACTGGCTTTGATGAGCCCGATGCAATTGCTCTTTTCTTGTCTCACAAGCCAAAGGGAGAGAGATTTATTATGTTTGTTGCTCCTAAAGATGTTATAAGTGAAGTCTGGCATGGCTTTAGATGGGGTTTAGACGGTGCTGAAAAAGAATTTAAGGCTGATAAGGCTCACTCAATAACCGAACTAAGAGATTTACTTCCAGATTACATAAATGGTTCTGACGAACTTGTTTTTTCAATTGGTAAGCATCCATTAATTGAGAAAATAGTATTAGAGATATTTTCACAACAACTTGAAAACCGCTCAAGATTAGGGATTGGTGCAAATTCTATAAAATCTCCAGAAATCTATTTAAATGAGATGAGATTAATTAAAAGTGAATTTGAAATTAAGAGAATGAGAGAGGCTTCACAAATTTCAGCAGAAGCTCATGAACTTGTTAGGGAATCTATCTCATCCAAGAAAAATGAAAGACAAATTCAAGGTCTTCTAGAAGGATTCTTTTTGGAAAAAGGTGCTCGGGGACCTGCTTATAACTCTATTGTTGCTTCAGGTGATAATGCATGTATTTTGCATTACACTTCAAATAACTCACCCTTGAATAAGGGAGATTTATTATTGGTAGATGCTGGTTGCTCACTTAATGATTATTACAATGGAGACATAACGAGAACTATTCCTATAGGTGGAAAATTTTCTAAAGAACAAAAAATTATCTACGAAATTGTATTAAGTGCGCAGAAAAATGCAATTAAAAGTGCCGTAACTGGATCGAATTCCAGTAATGTTCACAGTGTTGCTTTAAAAATTCTGATAGAGGGATTAAAGGAAAATGGTTTACTGGTGGGAAGTACTGAGGAAATAATAGAGAATCAATCTTATAAACATCTTTATATGCATAGAACTGGGCATTGGCTCGGCTTAGATGTTCATGATGTTGGAGCATACAGAATGGGAGACTATGAAGTGCCATTACAGAATGGAATGATTCTTACTGTAGAACCTGGGATCTACATAAGTGATAGGATCCCAGTCCCTAAGGGGCAACCATGTATTGACGAGAAATGGAAAGGTATTGGGATAAGAATAGAAGATGATGTTCTGGTCAATGATACAAACCCAGAAGTTTTAAGTTCTGCCGCACTTAAAGAAATTTCTGATTTAGAATTTTAAATTTGACTTATCTTATCAATAGATTTATTTTTATTAAGTTTAAAATTTAAAATTAGTATGACTGATTCATATGATTCGAAACTTTCTCAAGCGAGAGGCCTAGCTAGTCAGCTTGGTATGTTTGCAGAAGAAAATGATATCCCTAAAGATCTTTGGGATTCATTAGAAGCAACAATCTATGACTTTTATGAAGTATCTCATGATAGATAAAAATCTTGTTAAGAAGGTATCAATAACTAAAATCAAGAAATTTTGAATAAATCAATCAAAATGGCACCATAAACTGATAAATTATTTATTAAACACAAATAAGTGAATGACTTCATCAGATAAGTTAAATCAAAATACAACAGAAAAAAAGGGAAAAAACAGTGATACCCCAAAGGCTAAAAACTCTTCTCCTAATTCAGGAATGATGGGTGCCTCAGCCGTATTAGCAGCTGCCGTAATTGATGAAGATGGAGTACCTACTGGTTATACTCCTAAACCTGACGAAGGGAGGTTCATAATTAAAGTGTTGTGGTTACCTGATAATGTAGCCTTAGCAGTTGATCAAATAGTAGGTGGAGGCCCTAGTCCTCTTACTGCTTATTATTTTTGGCCCAGAGATGATGCCTGGGAAAAATTAAAAAGTGAACTGGAGAATAAAAGTTGGATTACAGATAACGAAAGAGTTGAGATATTGAATAAAGCTACTGAAGTAATAAATTATTGGCAAGAAGAAGGAAAAACAAAAAAATTAGAAGAAGCCAAATTAAAGTTTCCTGAGGTAACTTTTTGTGGAACCGCTTAAATATTAGTTCTTTGCAGCTTGAATTCTAGCCTCAGCCTTCGAAACCTCTTTCAAGGCTTTAATTTTCTCTGGATTTTTTTCATTTTCAGAAAACTTGCTAATTGCTAATTTTGCTTCTTTAAGGTCTTGTTCAGCATTTTGAACATTAATTTCAGAACCAATTTCAGCATTATTTACTAAAACTATTACTTCATCTGATTCAATTTCAGCGAAGCCTCCCATTAGAGCTATCGATTTCCACTGGGAATTCATTCTTAGCCTTAAAACGCCAATATCTATAGCAGTCACTAAGGAGATGTGCCCTGGCAGTATACCAAGTTGACCAGTAGTACTAGGAAGGATTACTTCTTCAGCTTCGCCTTGATAAACATTTTTATTAGGAGCTAAAACTTTTAGAGAAATTGCCATTATTCTTAAATTATTGAAGGTTAAATAAATAAATATTCAAAATATTTATTTTTCTGATTTTATTTTTTCGGCCTTTGCTTTAACTTCATCAATATTACCTACTAGGTAAAATGCCTGTTCTGGTAAATCATCCAATTCACCTGACAAAATCATATTGAAACCAGCAATGGTATCTTCTAATTTTACATATTTACCAGACATTCCTGTAAATATTTCTGCTACAAAGAAAGGTTGTGAGAGGAATTTCTCAATTTTTCTAGCCCTATCGACTGTTAGTCTATCTTCTTCAGAAAGCTCATCCAAACCAAGAATTGCAATAATATCTTGAAGCTCTTTATATCTTTGTAAAGTTGATTGGACAGCTCTGGCGGTTTTGTAATGTTCATCGCCAACAACTGATGGTTGTAACATAGTGCTTGTCGAGTCCAATGGATCAACAGCTGGATAGATTCCCTTAGCTGCAAGAGCTCTCGCAAGAACGGTAGTAGCATCTAAATGGGCAAAAGTTGTTGCTGGAGCAGGGTCTGTTAGGTCATCAGCAGGTACGTAAACAGCTTGGATAGATGTTATCGATCCTTCTAATGTAGATGTAATTCTTTCTTGTAATTCACCAACATCAGTTCCAAGAGTTGGTTGGTATCCAACAGCTGAAGGCATTCTTCCAAGTAATGCAGATACTTCAGAACCGGCTTGAACGAATCTAAAAATGTTATCAACAAAAAGTAGGACGTCTTGCTTATTTACATCCCTAAAATGCTCAGCCATAGTAAGTGCTGATAATCCTACTCTCATTCTTGCACCAGGTGGCTCATTCATCTGTCCAAAACACAAGGCGACTTTTGATTGAGTTAAATCATCTGCATTGATAACACCAGATTCTTTAAATTCTTCATATAAATCGTTCCCTTCTCTTGTTCTTTCTCCTACACCGCCAAAAACAGAAACTCCACCATGTTCCTTGGCGATATTATTAATTAATTCCTGAATAAGAACCGTCTTCCCAACTCCAGCACCTCCAAATAATCCAACTTTTCCTCCTTGTCTGTAGGGAGCTAAAAGATCAATAACTTTAATTCCTGTTTCAAAAACTTTGGGTTTAGTTTCTAGGTCAGTTAACTTTGGAGCAGCTCTATGAATTGGAGCAGTATCTTTAGTATTTACTGGACCTTGTTCATCAACTGGTTCTCCTAAAACATTAAATATTCTTCCTAAAGTTGCTTCTCCTACAGGTACAGATATTGGTGCGCCTGTGTCGATTGCTTCCATGCCTCTTACAAGGCCGTCTGTGCCGCTCATTGCCACTGCTCTGACCCTATGGTCTCCAAGGAGCTGTTGAACCTCTGCAGTCAGTGCTATATCTTGTCCAGCAGGATTTTTAGCTTCAATCCTTAAAGCATTTAATATTTTGGGTAATTTCCCCGCTGGAAATTCTACATCTAGAACTGGTCCAATTACCTGACGTACTACGCCTTTTGTTTGTGAAGAAGTTGATGGAGTTGCTACCATTTTTTATTGATTGGTGATGAAAAGCTGATTTAAACAGCTCATAATCCGAAAATACTACCACCTCATGGGTAGATTCGTTAAATGGGTTCGGCCACCCGCACAGTTTAAGTATGGTTTAATTACCGCTTTGCAGATTATCTTGTTGAAGATACGGAATGAGAATTTCTCTTTCCATTTTTATGGCGCAAAGCGTCTCAATCATGATCCTCCATTAATCTATGGCAGCTGTTTCACTTACAGTCTCTACAGTAAAACCACTGGGAGATAGAATATTTATAAAAGTTTCCGCATCTGAGGAAAAAACTGCTGGGGGCATTCTTTTGCCTGATTCAGCAAAAGAAAAACCACAGGTTGGAGAAGTTGCTCAGGTCGGCCCTGGCAAACTTAATGACGATGGTTCTCGACAAACTCCAGAAGTGAGTATTGGCGACAAAGTCTTGTACAGCAAATATGCTGGCACAGATATTAAATTGGGAGGAGATGAATATGTCTTGCTCTCAGAAAAAGATATTTTAGCTGTCGTAAGCTAAAATATTTGTTTCAAAAATTATTAAAACTTATTACTGAATTACTGCCTAATCATGGCTAAAAGAATTATTTACAATGAGCAAGCTCGTAGAGCGCTCGAGAGAGGGATCGATATCCTTGCTGAGTCTGTAGCTGTAACGCTTGGACCAAAAGGGAGAAATGTTGTACTAGAGAAAAAATTTGGTGCACCGCAAATCATTAATGATGGTGTCACAATTGCTAAAGAGATCGAATTAGAGGACCACATTGAAAACACAGGTGTTGCTTTAATCAGACAAGCTGCTTCAAAAACTAATGATGCAGCTGGAGATGGTACTACAACGGCCACTGTTTTAGCTCATGCAATGGTTAAAGCAGGTTTGAGAAACGTAGCGGCAGGAGCCAATGCAATTACTTTGAAAAAAGGAATTGATAAAGCGACTGAATTTCTAGTTGGTAAAATCCAAGAGAATTCCAAACCTATTAGTGATAGCAATGCTATAGCTCAATGTGGAACTATTGCCGCTGGAAATGACGAAGAGGTTGGTCAAATGATTGCCAATGCTATGGATAAAGTTGGTAAAGAAGGTGTTATCTCCTTAGAAGAAGGAAAATCTATGACTACTGAATTAGAAGTTACTGAGGGGATGCGCTTTGATAAGGGATATATTTCTCCATACTTCGCAACAGATACAGAGAGAATGGAGGCGGTTTTAGATGAACCATATATCCTTCTCACTGATAAGAAAATTGCATTAGTGCAAGATTTAGTTCCCGTGTTGGAACAAATAGCTAAAACTGGTAAGCCACTAGTCATTATTGCGGAAGATATTGAAAAAGAAGCTTTAGCAACTCTTGTTGTCAATAGATTACGAGGTGTGTTAAACGTTGCTGCAGTAAAAGCTCCTGGATTTGGTGATAGAAGAAAAGCCATGCTTGAAGATATGGCCGTTTTAACTAATGGGCAACTTATTACCGAAGATGCAGGCTTGAAATTAGAGAATGCTACCTTAGATATGCTTGGAACTGGTAGAAGAATAACTATCAATAAAGAGACTACAACTATTGTTGCTGAAGGTAATGAGGAAGCAGTGAAAGCTAGATGTGATCAAATTAAGAAGCAAATGGATGAAACAGATTCATCATACGATAAAGAAAAGCTTCAAGAACGTCTAGCCAAATTAGCTGGAGGTGTAGCAGTGATTAAGGTTGGAGCTGCTACAGAAACTGAGATGAAGGATAAAAAGCTTCGTCTTGAGGATGCTATTAATGCTACAAAAGCAGCTGTTGAAGAAGGTATTGTGCCCGGAGGAGGAACAACTCTCGCTCATTTATCTCCTATTCTAAAAGATTGGGCGGATAAAAACTTAGACGGAGAGGAATTAATTGGAGCTAACATCGTTGAAGCTTCACTTACTGCGCCTCTTATGAGAATTGCTGAGAATGCAGGTTCTAATGGAGCTGTGATTGCTGAAAATGTAAAAACTAAACCATTTAATGATGGATTCAATGCTGCTACTGGAGAGTATGTAGATATGTCCTCTGCTGGTATAGTTGATCCTGCAAAAGTTACACGTTCAGGATTACAAAATGCAGCTTCAATTGCAGGAATGGTTCTAACTACCGAATGTATAGTTGCTGATTTACCTGAGAAAAAAGATTCAGCTGCTCCATCAGGTGCACCGGGTATGGGCGGTGACTTTGATTATTAACCGAATAAAATTTTTTAATTAATTTTTTAAAAGGGATCATTTTGAATGATCCCTTTTTTATTCAACTTTTATGAAATCCAACCAGCGCTAAGAAAAATCGCGAGTGACAAAAATATCACTAAAAAAGTCCAAGTAATTTTGTTTAGTGAGGCTTCTGCACTACTTGCGCTATTGAACATAGAACTTCCACTTGCAGCTATTCCTCCCATTCCATCACCTTTAGGACTATGAAGTAAGACTAAAAGAATAAGAAGAATTCCAGAAAATACCCAAATCCAACTAATAATTTGAATCATTGCTTAAGAACTTTTATTAAGTTTAAACATGTTGAACGACCTTATTATAACCTTTTAATTCAATTTCTTGAATAAGAGATTTGCCTGTCATTTCTCTTGGTATTGGGAGATTTAGTAATTGCAATAAAGTAGGAGCAATATCTGCTAAGCCTGCATTATCTCTTAAATTAATTTCATTTCCCATATTTGGTATTTTCCTTTTTTCACCCTCAATTAAAATTAATGGCACTTTATTTATTGTGTGTGCTGTCCATGGTTCTCCTTCAGGTCCTTTCATTAACTCTGCGTTACCATGATCAGCTGTAATCAGAATGCTTCCACCCATTTCTCCAGTAGCATTAACTATTTGACCTATACATTTATCTACTTTTTCTATAGCTTTAATTGTTGCATCCATGTTACCTGTATGACCAACCATATCAGGATTGGCAAAATTGATTACAACAAAAGCATAATTCCCACTTTTAATTGCTTTAGAGCAACTATTAGTTAATTCCTCTGCAGACATTTCGGGTTCCATATCATAAGTCGCAACTCTTGGGGATGGAATCAGATATCTCTCTTCCCCAGGTAAAGGAATTTCAACTCCCCCGTTGAAAAAGTATGTTACGTGAGGATATTTTTCTGTTTCCGCTGTTCTGTATTGCTGAAGTCCGTTTTCTGAAACTATTTGGCCTATAAAGTTATTGAGTGATTCAGGAGGAAATGCAACTTTAACTGGGAATTCAGGATCATATTGAGTAAAAGTTACAAAATCAAGATTTGGATAATTTTTTCTTTCAAAGTCTGAGAATTTTGGGGTTGAAAGAGATTTGACTATTTGTCTTGCTCTATCTGGACGAAAGTTAAAGCAAATTAAACTATCCCCATCTTTAAGATAGTTTTTGGACATTCGTATAGGCTCTATAAATTCATCGGTTATGTTTTTGGCATAACTTTTTTCTATGTAATCCTGAGGAGAAATATTTGTTATTTGAATATCTGGATCAGTCAAATTAGAATATGCTTTTTCTGTTCTATCCCATAAAAGATTTCTATCCATAATCCAGTATCTACCGCATATGGAAGCTATTTCGCCTGTGTTAAATTTTTTTATGCATGACTCTATTTGTTTTAGATATTTAGTGGCACTTTTTGCAGGTGTATCTCTCCCATCGGTAATGATATGAATCGCAACTTTTTTGATTTTATTATCAGATGCCCATTTTATTAAACCCAATAAATGATCGATATGACTATGAACCCCTCCATCCGAACATAGTCCCGTGATATGCAAAGTAGAATTATTTTTCTTTAGTGAATTAGCCATCTCCTTTAACTCATTTACCAAACCTAATTGATTATTTTTTACAATATTTGAAATCCTTACAAGTTCTTGTTGTATTATTCTTCCGGCACCAATAGTAAGGTGCCCTACCTCTGAATTACCCATTTGACCATCTGGGAGACCCACATCGGATCCACTAGCACTTATTAGGGTGTGAGGATAAGCATGCCACAATGAATCCATGATTGGTGTATTAGCACTTTTTATAGCATTATCTGATTTTTCATTTCTATATCCCCATCCATCTAGTATCGCAAGGACTACAGGGCTCTGAGGAACACTTAATCTTTTTATATTTTTGCTGCTAATATTTGACATATTTAGATCAAATTCAGTTTTAGATGATCTGACCTTAAATTTAGCTTCAAACGTTGCCCTTTAACAATTTATATTTAATATAGTTAGCTTTTGCTAATTTATGAAAAAAATTAAATGACTTTTATTTCTTGATAAATCATGTCCAAGAAAACAAAAAAGATCGTAATCCTCTCTGAAGTTGAGCTTAGAAAAACTATTTCGCGTTTGACTTCCGAAATCATCGAAAAAGTTAAAAAAGTTGATAAACTCCTACTGGTTGGTATCCCTACTAGAGGAATTGAGCTAACAGAAGTGCTAGAAAATGAATTATTCTTAAGGACAGGTTTAAGAGTTAGAAAAGGAACAATTGATCCAACTTTTTATAGAGATGATCAAAATAAAGTTGGCACTCGCCTAATACAAGCTGCAGATATTCCAACTCCTATTGAGAAACAAGAAATTCTCTTAATAGATGATGTAATTTACACAGGTAGAACGATTAGAGCTGCAATGGATGCTTTATATTCATGGGGCAGACCTCAAAGAATAATGTTACTAGTAATGGTAGATAGAGGTCATAGAGAATTACCTATTCAACCAGATTTTTGTGGTAAAAAAGTTCCAACTAGTAAAATTGAAAGAATTAGTTTACGTTTAAATAATGTTGATAATGAAGAAGGAGTTTTTCTTGAATAGCTAGCTTTCAGAAGATATTTCCTAAATTATATTCGCCTAAAAATTCGTCTTTAATATCAAAACACCTAACAAATAAATCAGCACTTTTCGTAATTCTAAAAAAAAGTTTTAAGTTGTCTTCTCCAATATTTGATTTATTTTTTAATACTATTTTGAGTGGTTTTTTGTCCCATTTTATAATTTCTTCTTCATTTTGAAACTCTGATAACTTTGGTAATCCATTTTCGAAAATTACATCATATGATCTTTCTTTTTGTGTTTCTCCAATTATTATTTCGAATATTTCCTGATTATTTTTACTGGCTTGAAGGATCAGTTTAAAAGTGTTTTCTGTTGGCCATGTTTGCCCTTTGCAAAAAAGGGGATGCCAAAAGTGTTTTTGTTTTCTTTTATTAAACAATCTTATAGATAATCCTTTGTTTAATATGTCTTTAATTTTTACACCAGGTGTCATTGCTAAAGCTCCCAAAGCTATTGATTCGATAGGAGGTGGAGACATTATTTGGATTTTTGAAAATTTTCTTGTCATCCATTCTTTAATCAATGGTATTTGCGTTCCTCCACCAACAAAAATAATTGCATTTAAGTCTTCAACTGAGCAAAATTTGCCTCTTGCTTGATTTAATAAATCTTTGAGTAAAGAGTTAAGGTGCTTAAGAAGATTATTTTCAATGAGTATTTTCTCGAATATTTCTTTACTAAGGTAATATTCTTTTTCTTGATGTTGTTCAGTTAATAATTTTATTGGATATTTATTTTCATATTTGATTGCAGATGAACTGAGTTTACATTTTATTTCTTCTGCCTTTAAAAAATTAGTAACATAATCATTACCTGGAATAAAATAATCAACTATCCATTGGTCAATATCCTTCCCACCAATTTTTGATCCTGATTTCCCAATTATTTCAGCACACTTTATTTTTTGTTTTGAAATTGAGCTTACATCATTACCTTTAAATTTTAATAGTTCAGCTATTGGACCAGATTTTCCTTCTCCCCCCTCTATTTTGACTATATTCATATCGATTGTACTTCCTCCAATATCTAATGTCATAATTTTTGAGCCAAATGGTACATTTATTCCTAAACTGGCCGCAGTAGGCTCATCAACTAGTGCTATTTCATCTACAGATATACTCTCGCAAAGATTAACTAACCATTCTCTATAACCTTTATATGTATCAATAGGAGCAGTTAAAACAAGTCTTTTGATCTCATACTTGTGAGGAATGTTTTCCCACAAAATTTGAAAGAATTTTTCGCCACATTCATTGGGATTTAAAATATTATTTTGGTTACTCTTTTCAATAGAATTTCCAATTAATCTTTTAAAGTTCGAATGAAAAAATGAATCAGAATTTAAGTTATCCCTCATCTCTAAAGCACTTATACCAATTTTAGTAATCTTTGAAGGATCCTCGAACCAAACGGCTGTAGGGATAATTCCTGGAGATGATGTAATATTAGGTATTTCAACTAAAACAGAATTTATATCTTTTTGATCTTGAAAAGCTATTACAGTATTAGTGTTCCCTAAATCAATAGCAAGTGTTCCAGATAAACTTTCTTTCATAAAAAATTATTAGAGTCAATTAAGTTCTTTTTGTAATTTATTGTTTGAAATGGTCGAATAAACTGTAAAATACATTTTATAATAAAATTTTTTTAATGAACATAACTAATAATGCAGGAATCGATTCTAATGATCTTGCAAAGAGAGGTGAAAGCTTGATAAGAAAATCAACTAATAGATATTTAACCACAGTGAAAATAGCTTTCAGAGCTAAACAAAGACGTTTTGATGATTTTGATGGCTTATTAGAGGAGTCAACTATTAAACCTGTTCAAAGGTCAATTATTGAATTAAGCGATGAGCAAGATCAACCAGATTTACTTCCAGGGTAATTTTGGTAAAAGACCAAAAAGGATGGAGATTACTTAAAGATTTTAAAAAAGGCAAATTTTGCTTTTTGATTGGTGTTGATAATTGGTCAATCGAGTTACAAAAAAGTGAATTCTATTCACTTTACCTTCTACTTTTAAAAATTAATAAGCAACTATTTGTTATGAAGGATGAATTGATGGATGAAGAATCTATAACTTTAGAATTAGAACAACTACCTTGGTATATTCAGCTAGAGGGAAAAAAAAACGAATGGAGTTTAAGGCTTGTTTTTGAAAGTCAAGACCACAGCAGATCCTTTGAAATGTATTGGCCGATACCAATTGCCCAAAATTTATTTTATGAAATAAAAAAAATGTGGGAATCAATGGATTAAAAGATAAATAAAATTGGAAATTTTGGAAAATATTTCCCCCTCAAAAAAAATTTTTTTCACAACTTTTCCACAGCATTTTTTTTAAAAAATATCTATTGATCAAAGCCATGTGGAAAACTTGTGATTTTATATAAATCTTTATATTTCAGTGAGTTTTAATTTTATAAAATTAATTTCCTTGACCACTCACTTTATGACTGTATTCTCATTATTCTACGATCTGAGACTGATTCTTAATTATGTTTGTTGACGATTTAGTAATTATGGAGAAAACTACATTTTGTAGTATTAAATTTCAACAATTTTTTTTAAATATGCAAGAGTTAAATTACGATGAAAATTCAAAAGTTTTAAATCATAAAGATGATGTAATAAGTTTCAAATGTGAACTTCAAGAAAATCTTCAAAATGCCATGAAAGAATTTGTTGAGGACCATCCTAACTGGGATCAATACAGAATACTTCAAGCTGCTATCGCAGGATTTTTGATGCAAAAAGGATTTCAAAATAGGGATTTAACAAGACTATATATTGGTAATATGTTTTCAATGAATTTTAAGGACTAAAAAATTTTTATATATTTTCTAGTAGTATTTTTGCAACATCATTCTTTACAGGTAATATAGATAACCTATTTCCTTTCTTCACAACTAACAACTCATCTTCATTAAACAGAATCTTTAATTCAGGTAAACTTAAAATCTTATCTGTCTTAAATTTATATTTTACTTTTACACAATCCCATCTCGGGTTATCAGGTTTCGATTTTGGATCAAAATATTTTGAATCTTTATCAAATTGAGTAGGGTCAACAATATTTAGATCTATTACTTCCATAAGTCCCACAATACCTGGTGGTTTACAGTTCGAATGATAGAAAAAAACCTTATCTCCTTTATTCATTTTTCTCATAAAATTTCGAGCCTGATAATTTCTTATTCCGTCCCACAAAGTTACACCGTCATTTTTTAAAGTGTCAATGCTGTAAGCATCAGGCTCACTTTTCATTAACCAGTAGCTAGGTTCCTGTTGTGGCATGGGATCTCGGCGAAAATTTCAGGTTCGAATGAAGTTAGAATAACTCGTTCAGATATAAATACATTATCCATCAAAGCTCCTATTTAGGAAAGTAATGGGTGGCATGGGGGATGAATCCATTCCGCGTATGTAAACCCTAAGAGAAATTTATTTTATTTTTTTAACCCTTTATATAGATGTTGAGTTTGTGTTTTTACTTACTCAGAAAATAATTTGTATCTATATTCCAAAGACTCTTTGTTTACGTTTAGTTCGCAATTATTTTTAGTAATTTGTAGATCTTCAGAGCTTAATCCGTCTTTGTAAATTATTGAATTATCAGAAGGATTGATTGTGAATAAGAAATTATCAAATGCTGTGTGATGTGTAGGGCATAAAGGTATTCCATTCCCTACATCATCATTTCCTTTATTCTCAACTGGAATGATATGTGCAGCTTCTAATAAAGTTTCCATTGAAATATTGCAACAAGAACAAATAGAACCATATTCATTTAAGATCGCTTTTCTAAATTTTGGATTTCTATAAACTTTTTTAATTTGAGTTGTAATTTTTTCTCTGTCAATAAATAGTTCTTTGGGTTGTTTATTTTCAAGTGTTTCTTTAGAGAGTAATTCTTTATTTCTCATCTCATTAATCATTCTTGAAAGTGGAGCTAACTGAACTCCTGCAGATCTAGCAAAAGCTCTTCTAAAGGTTCCAATTTTATCGATTTGATAGCCAGTAACTGTGCAAATACTTGTCTCGCTTTTGCCACTACTATGAAGAGCAAGTACCTGATCAAGAAGTTTAAAACCACTAAGTTTTTCGTACTGCTTAATTTGAAAAACGTTACTTAAATTTTTGATTTCATCTTTATCGATATTTGTGTTTCTTGTCTTATCATTCAAAATACTATTTACCTTAAAAGATTTGATCTTAATTGGATCTTTTTTGAGTTTTGGTTTTTCCTTTTTCTGTGGGATAGGAACGCTTTCATATTTTTTTATAAGTTCTTTGTAAAGGGCATCATAATGTCTATGTATATTGTCTTTTTGTTGGAAACGTTTAGTAGCTTTCAATGCATTGTGATAAGCGCTAATAAATCTAATTATTCCTCCTTTATTTGATTTTCCTCCAACACTATGAGGACTTAAAAATCCACATTTGGCAGCAATATCTCTAAGATTTCCTTTGTAGCTTAATAGGCTGGCAGACCCGTGATAATGGATAATTTTTGATATTAATTCCTCACCTTTTAATGCTTTATTTTCATTTTTAATTCGCTCACGTTCTCTTTTCTTCTCTTTAAGTTGTTGTTTATTTAATATGCCTGATGGTTTTTGATTTTCGTTATTGGCAATTAGTACATCAATTTCTGCTTTAAAAATTGCGTCTATGTTTTTGCGCCCAATTTGACTTGTTTTATTTTCTTTGTGATATTCCCAAATAAAAGATTGCATTTTATTTTTAAGTGCATATTTTCTTTTGTATAAAAATGATCTTTTATTTAATGAGCTTATATATCCGCATTGACGAGCTAGATCAAAAAAACTGCCTTTATAATTTTCAAGATTAGTTGAGCCAGTAATTCGGTTAATTCTTGATAAAAGATTTTTCCCTTTTAAAGGTTTAAAATTTGGCTTTTTTTGTTTTTCAACATTGCTGTCTTTTTTAAAATTATGAGCATCTTTTTCTCTAGTGATAATGGATTGTTCACCTAACAAATTTTTTTTACTAGGAGTCTTTGCCATTTTTATGTTCTAGTTAAAAGGAAAAGTAGTTAATTGATTTCTATTTTAGATTGACTGTCAATTTACTTTTATTGTCAATAAAATACTTATTTTTTAAGAAATTAAAAATTAAAATTACCCACATTGTTTATCTTCTCCCGTGATGCAATATCTTTTTATTTCACTATTTAATCTTTGCTCACAACTAATAGTCATTAAAGGTTTAACTGTCCCCTGCCCAAAGAATTTGTTTTGATAGTGATAACAAACCCTACCTCTTACTGTTCTCCATTGCTTCCAAAGGTCGTCATTATTTAATTCTTTTTTTAACTCCCAATCACTTTTAAGTAGATCTTCTGAAGCACATCTTGTATATTCTGGCGTTGACCCAGTTGGAAGGCATTCAAATGGATAATTTTTAAAATGACTTTCTTTCCAGCTTTCGAAACTATGATCATCAGCGATTACAGCGGTAGGTAAAGCGATAGCAGCTAGTAGTGGGATTAATAATCTTTTCATCTACCAACCCATATCTTTTGAGTAGTCTTTTAAGTATTGCTTATATTCATTAGTCTGAATTCTCATTCTATTTTGTTGTGCTTGATTATTATAATTCCACCCAGAACCTCCACCTGTAACTCTAGGAGCTCCTGCTTTTTGTAATTTATATTGCCTCCAATATTCTTCATTCTGGGCTTTGGTCATACATCCTAATTCCGAAACTTTATTTTTCCTCATAAACCCACTGGTGACTGACCAATACATATTCTGACCAACAGGACATTTTCTGCTAGCAGTATAGGTTTTGCCTTTATAAATTAAGGCGTCTATTCCTTTAAGTTGGTTTCTTGCTTTTCTGGCAAGTCTTTCCAATTCTTTTTGTTTTTTTGTTATCTTATCTTCTTGTCTTATGCATTCCTTGTAACTTGATATGTCTTTAACTTTTTTCAAACCTATACAGTAACTATGAGGTTTTTTTGAAATCTTTTCAGCTTTTTCACCTAATTTAAATAATATTGATTTGCATTTTTTTGCTTGAGAACCTTTTTCTTCAAATTTATTCCAATAACATCTCTCTTTAATGAATTTCTTATTCTTAAATCTCCAAGACAGGTAATATTTGTAATTCCTTGGAGTTCAATATCTTTTAAGACAGCCTCTACTGCAGGTAAATTTGCATGTAAGCATGAGATGACAGCTTGATTCATTTTTAAATTAACGGCGAGCAGTTTGTAGTTGTGAATTTCTAAGTGAAGTTTGATGATGATCTAGTACAGCATCATTAAGAAGACAATTATGAATCGTTGATTTTATTGACTCGAAGTTTAAATTTTTCCCTTGTATAACAATTTCAGAACATCTTTCTGGTCTTCCATTAAGAGGGGCGACTTGGTTTAATGTTTGATATTGAGATCCTTGCTGACTAACTATCCAGTTAAACAAGATGTAACGCCCATCCGGCAAGTTCATTAATGCTTTTGCTCTATATACATCCCCATAAGCACCATTAACTAATTCAAACCAAAAAGTATTCAAGCTTGCAGGATCCCAAATATGCTTTTTAAGATCAAGGCTTATTGATTCAATTACTCTAAAATCTAAAGTA
>QCBK01000010.1 GCA_003281635.1 Prochlorococcus sp. AG-347-G22 | reverse complement strand
GAAAATACATAAAACAGCTAATTTTTGTTACCAGCGGATGTTGTAGAGAATAGCTTATAAAGTTCTTTGCAAACCAAAAAAAGGTTATCTTTTTGTTCCTTTTGCGGTAAATGAGTACCAGTCATTTCCCAATCGCCAATGGTAGCAACTCTCCATCTCTCAGAGGGAACAATCATACCTCGCATTGTTATTCCCAACAATTTCGGAACTCTGCCATTATTGTTATCATTTTCAATTCTTAATTGTAAGAGAATCGCTCTACATTCAATAAGAGGACTCCAACCAGGGAAATGGAACGCAAAATCAATAGTATCTTGCATAGATTCATTATTTGAATTATCCCAGGGACTAAAGTTTACGCTTGCATCTGGAAAATATTTTCTAAACAAAACTGCAGTGGTAGCAATTTTATTAGCTATTTCAACATTACTTACATTTGAACTCGCATTCATAAGTAGCTGAGTGTTTTTTTTTGAAAATGACATAATTTGCTTTAACTTGCTTATTAACTACTTTTTCTTTTAATAAAGATGTTGAAATGCTGATCAATAAACTATCCTCTATTCACATTTGAATAATAAATTTCTAGGTTTTAAAGAAAATAACTCATCTCAAATTACAATACGAGGAAGTTCAATGAGTTATCTTTTATTAATTCAATGCTATGCCAAAATTTGAAAAATTAACTTTACCCAATGAAGGCGAGATAATAACTTTTAATCAAGGCAAACCTAATGTTCCTAATAATCCAATTGTTCCATTTATAAGGGGTGATGGAACTGGAGTTGATATTTGGCCTGCAACTCAAATCGTTCTTGATTCAGCGATTAAAAAAAGCTATGGAGATGAAAGAAAAATTAATTGGTTTAAAGTCTATGCAGGCGATGAAGCTTGTGAACTTTATGGAACCTATAACTACCTCCCTCAAGATACTATTGAAGCAATCAAATACTTTGGTGTAGCCATCAAAGGTCCTTTAACGACTCCCATCGGTGGAGGTATTAGATCTCTTAATGTTGCATTAAGGCAAATATTTGATTTATATAGCTGTGTTAGACCATGCAAATATTATTCAGGAACTCCAAGCCCTCACAAAAATCCCCAAAATTTAGACGTTATTGTTTATAGAGAAAATACTGAGGATATCTATATGGGAATTGAATGGGAAGCGGAGGATAATAACTGTCTTGAATTGATTAATCATTTAAATAACATTGTCATACCAAAAAGTAAAAATTTAAAAAATAGATCTATACCAGACGGATCAGGCATTGGAATAAAACCGGTGAGTAAATCTGGTAGCCAAAGACATATTAGAAAAGCTATTGAACATGCCAAAAGATTATCAGGAGATAAAAGGCATGTGACTCTTGTACATAAAGGGAATATTATGAAATATACTGAGGGTGCATTTAGAGATTGGGGATATGAATTAGCAGTTAACGAATTTAGAGAAGATTGCATTACAGAAAGAGAAAGCTGGATTTTAGATAATATTCAGAAAAATCCAGAAATTACAATTGAAAATAATGCTCGAAAAATTGAACCAGGTTTTGACAAGCTTACAAATAACAAAAAAGCATTCATTTGCGAAGAAATTAAAGAAGTTATTGCATCAATATCAAATTCTCACGGAGAGGGAAAATGGAGAGAACTTATTCTTGTTGATGATCGGATAGCTGATAGTATATTTCAACAAATTCAAACTAGACCTCAAGAATATTCAATTCTTGCAACCTTAAATCTTAATGGAGACTATGTTTCTGATGCAGCTGCTGCAATTGTTGGTGGCCTAGGTATGGCTCCCGGTGCAAATATTGGAGATAATGCAGCAATTTTCGAAGCTACGCACGGCACTGCGCCAAAACATGCAGGCTTAAATAAGATTAATCCAGGCTCAGTAATTCTTAGTGGTGTAATGATGCTTGAATATTTTGGTTGGTATGAGGCAGCTAACTTAATTACTAATGGTTTAAGTAAGGCAATAGAGCAAAAAAAAGTCACCTATGATCTAGCGCGCTTAATGGAACCAAAAGTAGAACCCCTATCCTGCAGCAGTTTTGCTGAAGAAATTATCTCAAATTTCTAATTTTAAAAATTATTTTTATTTTCAAAAACTTTCCAAATATTAAATAGTGAATCTTTAGTGCCAATGTTTCCAGGATGAGTGACAATGGGAAGTTTTCCGCCATTTTTTAAGTTGTAAGTTACAACTGAAATACCAGTTAGAATCTGTCCTGCAAGGTAAACATAATCTGCATTCAGTCCTTTACTAAGAATCAAATTTGTTGTTATTCCACCTTTTGAAATCAAATATCCTATTTCATACTTCAAATCTGCGACTAGTTCAGCAATAAAAGAAGCAAGGAAATTATAAAAATTAAATAGTTCGGAAGAATCTAAAGACATAAATTTTCTTGAAGTAAACAAAACAGGAGTTTTTCCTTTCTCAAAAGAAAATCTAATTTCTTTCAAAAATTTATTTTTAAACAAATTCCTCTGCTTCTGATTATTATCTAATGAAATAATTTTAAAGAATTCAAAAACATCTATTTCAACTGGATTACAATTACCAAGCTCTAATAAATTATTCAATTGTATTGTTGAAAGTTCTACATAAGATCCAACAATTATTAGTCCTGGAAGAAAACTCTTTTCTTTATTTCTTATTCTTAAATTAGAGAAAAATATTTCACTTTGAGAGACACTTTTTTTCTCAGAAATTGAACTTATAAAACTCGCTGCAGTTCGAAAAAGGAATTTTTTTTGTTTAATTAATTTTTTAATTACTAAAGAAAATTTTTTTAGTTGAGAATAATTTTCTACATCTACAACTACATGTTTATTATTCTTCAAATTCTGTAGCGTTTTAAAAACAATATTATTTTCTTCATCATTTAGCATTTCGATATCTGACAATAAAAGATTTTGAATATCTTCAAAATTTATTTGCGATTTACTCTGCTGAAATAAAAGATTCTTTACATTACTTGTCTCATATCCAAAAATTTTATCTGTTGCAAAAATTGTTTGATTAATAGGAATATTATCAACAAAATGAGATCCATTAATTGTTAATCTTTTGCCCTCTATGAAAGCTGGAATATGAAAAGTAGCATCAAAAGGACCTAAGCAACTATTTAGAGCAATTGGCTCTAAAAAGTTATGTCCTCGAAGAGTAGAGTCTCCTCTACTTATAAAAATAATTTCTTCTTCATAGGATTGAGAAGTAATTACAGTCTTAAGATTTTTGCAAATTTCTTCTATTGTTAATTTTGCATCATTTTCCGAAAGTGACCTAGTATTTGCCAAAATAAAAAATAAATTAGATTTAGATTCAAAACCTTTGACTAAAGTTGAGCAGTCCCACCTAAGCAGTAATAAGCAATCGTGAACAGTTTGAGAGCCTGTAGGATCATCATCTATAACGACAAATTTCATAAGGATTACAAAATTACTTAAGAGATTTTATTTGTATTGAGGCATTTAACCTTTTACTATCATTTGAAGGAATCATAATGTTTCTAAATCCATCAACAAAAGAATTTCGAGGACTAGTCCAAGGTTCGAGACATATCATTCTTCTTGGAGGATCACTCCAAATAACGCCTAGATCAAAAGGATATGGATGGTTTAAAGTTACCTCTCTTTTCAAAAATTTATCTCGAAAAGAGCTTTTACCGGAAGTATGCATAAGTAAATCTACTCCTAAATTAATTTTGTTTAATTCATCCAAAGTATTACCTACAGTATTTTTTTCTTGATCCTGACAATTAAGTGGATTATAAGCAAACTCTAAATTTTTGAAATCTGAAATATTAAAATAAGGATGCAAACCAAAATTTATAGGCATAGCAAAGTCTGTTTTGTTCTTGATTGTAATTTCAAATTCTAAAGAGTTAATTTTTAAGGTAACATCTATTTCTAGTTCGAAATCGAAAGGATAATATTTTTTGGTTTTTTTAGATGCATTTAAAAATAAGCATAAAAAGTTTTCATTTTCATTGAAGGAGTATTGCCATTGCAAATCCCTAGCGAAACCATGTTGTGGTAATTGCAAATAATCATTTCCAAATATCGAACTAGAGGTATTGAGATTTCCACAAATTGGAAACAAGATTGGAATACCTCCCCTAATACTTTTTGTCTTGTCCATAAATCTTGTTTCATCGAAATAAAGTATTTCATTACCATCCGAAACCCAATTTGTAATAACTCCTCCTCTCTCAGGACAAAAATTAATGTAATTGTTTTTATCTAATTGAAAGACAAAAATTCCTTGGTCCTTATTAGATAATTCAAGTTTCACGATTATTACTTAGAGAGAATCAACCCAATCCAAAATATATTGATTAACTAATTCAGGTATCTCATCATGAGGACAATGTCCTGCATCAAGGATAATTTCTTTTGTATTATTTGGTGTAAATTTTTTATATAGATTTCTTTTTTTTGGAGTGTTCATCCATGGATCTTTCCCTCCCCAAAGAAGTAATAATGGTGCATTTAGTTTTGCGAATAGCTTATCCAACGGCAATCCCTGAGGACCTGATGGATTAAATACACTTCTAAATACATTAAAAGCTCCGAAATCTAGAGAAGGCTTCCTTATTGACTCAACTAAAAAATCATCAACATTTTTTTTATCAACGTAAACTTGTTTCAAAGTTTTTTTAATATTTTTTGGATTTCTCATATTCTCAAAAATCAAACGTTGAAGGACAATATTTTTCAAAAATATACCTGCTACTGTTTCAATTGAAGTTTGCAACATATTCTTTTTGATAGTTTTTTCTTCACTAAAATATCCAGCAGCATTAAGTAAGATCACTCCTGCGTTTAGCTCATTTAATTCTGCACCAGCTGCTAGTGCGGCATAACCACCTAATGAATTTCCAACAACAATTGTAGGTTTTTTTATTTTCTCTTTGACATAAGCGACAACCTGATCTTTCCATAAAGATCCTGAGTATTCTACGTCTTGAGGCTTAGGACTTTTTCCAAAACCGAGTAAATCCATAGCATGAACTTCGTATTTTGTACTCAAAACAGGGATATTAAATCTCCAATGATCCGTAGAAGCACCGAAACCATGAATTAATAAAATTGCACATTCTTTTGATCTTTTCTCGGGCTTAGCGCAAACTGTATGAATTGGATAATTTAAAAAATTCCAGTTATAATTTTTCTCACTATCTAACAGAGATGACTTTTCCATTCGTTGAGAATTCTATCTTAATTGATTCTAATAAACTTATTTCCTAAAGAAGACCCACAGGATCAGCTGCAACATCATCTGAAATTTTATTGCCATCATTTGGGGGCTTATCTTTTAGAACAATTCTTAAAAGTACAGGTGCAAGAAATGTAGTTCCTATAACCATTAATAAAATTGCTGCTTCAAGAGAAGGAGTTAACAACTTAGCGCTAGTTCCTAAACCAAGGAAAATCAAACCAACCTCTCCTCTAGGCATCATACCCAAACCTACAACTAGTCTATTTGTAGGTTTATCGCTTGAAAATACCCAACCTGCTGCAATTTTTCCAATAATTGCAACAACTAATAAAAATCCTGCAACTACTAGAGCTGACCTACTTGTTGGATCAAGTGGATTTATAACTGATAAATCCATTCCCGCTCCTACTAATACGAAGAAAATAGTTGCGAATAAGGATACTAAAGGTAAAACGGATTGTTGAATTGCATGATTATTTTTAGAACTGCTAAGAATTAATCCAGCTGCAAAAGCACCTAAAGCTGCTTCCAATCCAATGGCTGTTGCCACGAAACAACACAATACAAGTATCACGAAAGATGCTACCACTACGGCTCCAGGAGCTTTTAATCTATCTAATAACCAATCAAAACCTGGAGCAGCTGTTCTACTTAACGCAATAGCAGCAATAACAAATACTACAGCTGCTGCAACTAATTTAATGATTGGGGCAATTTCCAATGTACCTCCAGCAGCAAGGGCAACTACAACTGCAAGAATAACAATACCCAAAATATCATCCAAAACAGCCGCTCCAATAACAATCTGTCCTTCTCTAGTTTTTAAATATCCCAACTCACCAAAAACACTTGCAGTAATTCCTATACTTGTTGCTGTCATAGATGCCCCAGCAAAAACTGCTGGAATTAGATCTACTTGGAAAATAAACATTAATCCAAGAGTTCCAAAGGCAAACGGTAAAATTACACCAGCCATAGCAACAGTGAAAGCCTGAGCTCCAACAGCTACCAATTCCTCTAACTCACTCTCTAGTCCTGTTAAAAATAAAAGAGCATATAATCCTAGAGTTGCTACTGCTTGGAGGGATGGAAAACTTTCGAAATAAACATCAGGAACAGCTTCTGGGGGGATTGACGCTAAAGAACTTATAACATTTACAAGTCCTTCATTTAATTCGGTTCCAGCTGAAGGCGGTATCAACAAATGGAATCCTGATGCACCTATTACAACACCTGCAAGAAGCTCACCAACTATTGTTGGCAAACTAAGTCTTACTAAAACTTCTGCTAAAGCTCTTGCAGCTAAAAATATTAATAGAAACCGTATAACTCCTATCAACGTTTCAGCAACTTCTAAATCATGTGCACTTAATTCAGCAAGTAAAGAATACATATGAGATGAGAGAAAAATAAACTACCTAATTGGAAGATAGTTTATTGAGGGCCCACTTTAAGAAATATGTAAGAAAAAAGCAAAAATACTCAACAAGTGTGGATCTGAAGTTACAACAAAGAAATTTTCTTAAAAATGGCTATTGTCTGTTATATGGCTAATCTAATGAATCCCGAAGAACCCTTTGACTTACGTTTGCCTACTCCAGGTTGCTACTTAGATCCTGAGAAAGCTGGCATGGATTCTGATGCTGTGTTCCAAGGAATGACAGCCCATCTTTTTTACACCCTTGGCAAGTTAGCTACTTCCGCAAGTCCTCACGACTTATACATGGCTTTAAGTTATGCAGTTAAAGACAGGCTAATGACAAGATATTTAGCAAGCCAAGAAGTCATAAGAAAAAAACCACAAAAAACAGTCGCCTACTTGTCAGCAGAATTTTTAATAGGTCCTCAATTAAGTAATAACCTTCTCAATCTTGGGATAACTCAAGAGGCAGAAGACGCTTTAAAAAGATTTGGCATTGAATCATTGTCAACAATTCTTGAAGTTGAAGAAGAGCCTGGATTAGGTAATGGTGGACTTGGCAGACTTGCTGCGTGTTACATGGAGTCATTAGCATCTCTTCAGGTTCCAGCAGTTGGTTATGGGATTCGATATGAATTTGGTATATTTAATCAGTTAATTAGGGACGGTTGGCAAGTTGAAGTAACTGACAAGTGGTTAAAGGGTGGATGGCCATGGGAGCTTCCACAACCGGACGAATCATGTTTCGTTGGTTTTGGAGGTAGAACGGAAAGTTATAGAGATGATAAAGGAAATTACAGATCAAGATGGATCCCTTCAGAACATGCGATAGGGGTACCGCACGATGTTCCAGTTTTAGGATATAGGGTAAATACATGTGACAGATTAAGATTATGGAGAGCTGATGCAACAGAAAGTTTTGACTTTTATGCATTCAATATTGGTGATTATTATGGTGCAGTTGAAGAAAAAGTTGCATCTGAAACTCTTTCAAAAGTTCTATATCCAAATGATGGAACTGACGAAGGTAGAAGATTAAGACTTAAACAACAACACTTTTTTGTAAGTTGTTCTCTTCAGGATATGTTGAGAAGCCTTGAAAAAAGATCTATACCCATAACAGAATTTCCCAAGCACTGGACGGTTCAATTGAACGATACTCATCCTGCTATTGCAGTTGCAGAATTAATGAGACTTCTTATAGACCAATATCAAATAGGCTGGGATAAAGCCTGGAATATAACAACCGCCTCAGTTGCTTATACCAACCACACATTGTTACCAGAAGCTTTAGAAAAATGGGATTTAGGTTTATTTAATGATCTTCTGCCTCGTCATCTTGAAATTATTTATGAAATTAATTGGAGATTTCTACAACAATTAAGATTGCGTTACCCTGGAGATGACAAGGTTCTCCAGAAACTATCAATAATTGATGAGGAAGGCTCCAAATCAGTTCGGATGGCACATTTGGCTACGATTGGAGCACATCATATTAATGGAGTTGCAGCTCTTCACTCAGATCTAATAAAAAGACAACTTCTTCCTGAATTCGCAGATCTATGGCCTGAAAAATTTACAAATGTCACTAATGGCGTTACTCCAAGGAGATGGGTTGCCCTATCTAATCCATCATTATCTAACCTTTTAGAAGAAGAAGTTGGTCCAAATTGGATAACAAATATGGAACTTCTTAAAAAGTTAGAAGAAAAAAAAGATGACAACAATTTTTTACAAAAATTTGAGGAAACTAAACTTAATGGCAAAAGAAAATTGGCTAGTTTTATACATTCAAAAACTGGCATACTTGTAGATCCATCAAGCCTATATGATGTTCAAGTAAAAAGGATTCATCAATATAAAAGGCAACATTTAAACGCTCTACAAATCATTGCTCAATATTTAAGAATCAAAAATGGCACAAATAAGTACCAAGTCCCAAGAACAATAATATTTGGAGGTAAAGCTGCGCCAGGTTACTTTATGGCAAAGCTTATCATTAGATTTATTAATGGTATTGCTGATGTAGTTAATTCTGATCCAGATATGGATGGTCTATTAAGAGTTGTTTTTCTACCAGACTATAACGTTAAACTTGGTGAAATAGTTTATCCCGCAACTGATCTTTCAGAACAAATTTCAACAGCTGGAAAAGAAGCATCTGGAACTGGAAATATGAAGTTTGCCATGAATGGAGCTTTAACAATTGGAACCTTAGATGGAGCTAATGTGGAATTAAGAGATCTTGTGAAAAAAGAGAATTTCTTTCTTTTTGGTAAAACTGAAAGCGAAATTATGGATTTAAAAAATAATAATTACTCTCCCAAAACTTTTATTAATCAATGCCCAGAACTTCAAGAGGTTATACGCTTAATTGAAATTGGGCACTTTAGCAATGGGGATAAAGAATTATTTAAACCTTTATTAAACAGCTTGACTGGACATGATCCATTTTTTGTTATGGCTGACTTTGAAGACTACTTAAATAAACAGGATGTAGTCAGTGAATGCTGGAATAATAAAAAATCTTGGAATAAAATGGCATTATTAAATACTGCTAGATCAGGATATTTTTCTTCAGATAGATCTATTAGAGAGTACTGTAAATCGATTTGGAAAGTCTCTCCGATGCCGGTAGAAATTACTTGTGACGTAGAAGAATTAACTAATTAGTATTTTTCTTATCTGGCGAATCTGGGGTCTGATGAAATAATCTATTCAAAATTAATCGATCCATATTTAATGGGTCTGGTGCTAATTCATTTGCAATTTCTTTAAATTTTGATTCAATATTGTTTGAAATTTTTGTATCAAATATTCTTTCCATTAATGCTTCAATTGAATATAAATAGGCATTAACACTTTCAAGTTCATCTAAAACTTCAGAAATTTCAGTATCAGAAATATGTTTTTCTTCTTGGCTGATATCTTCATTTGATTCTCTTTCAGATAATTCTCTCTGCAACTCATTAGTAACCTTAGTACAAAGAGTTCTAAACGATTGAATAGATGCCCAATTCAACTCTTGTTGTTGCTTAAAAGTAGGAAATTCTCTAATCAGACGATCATGCTCTTTATAAAATCTCTGACAATCAGAGCATTGACATGGTTCTTCAGCCAAAAGGAAATATAATTCTCTTTATATCATCTCATTATTTGGGCGAAATTGTAGGACCATCCAATAATTCGTCATTTTCATCAAGTGAATCTGGACTATCTGGCAAAGGTATTTCAATACTGGTAACCAAATTAATAACATCTCTCAGTCTCATAGAATCAGCAAACCATCCCATTGCCTGCTCGGCGTCGCCTCTTTTTTCAGCATCATTTGCTTGATCTTCGTGAGCTTCCGCCAAAAGAGCAAGCCAACAAAGGCATCTTGCCTGAACTAATGAAAGATCTAAATCATTAGGTTGGGATTTAGAAATGCGTTCATGCTCTTGTTGAATTAAGAGTTTTAAACGCATATCATGCAACTTTGCCATAAAAGATTTATTACTAACTATACGCTAGCTAGAGAGTAGCAAGTTTGCACACATACTACATATAGTTTTTTACTTTTACGGGACTGGCGGGAGTCGAACCCACGACCTACGGTTTAGGAAACCGTTGCTCTATCCTGCTGAGCTACAGCCCCAATAGATGATTTTTGAAGTATTAAGCATTATGCTAAATGAAAGCAGGAGAGGCGATCGCGAGAAAGTTTTATTTTGGAAACAAAATAAAACTTTTTTGAGGAAAGTCCGGGCTCCCACATGGTCAGGCTTGCTGGGTAATTCCCAGTGCGGGCAACCGTGAGGATAGTGCCACAGAAACATACCGCCTAATACTTTATGTATGGCAAGGGTGCAAGGGTGTGGTAAGAGCGCACCAGCAACATTGAGAAGTGTTGGCTAGGTAAACCCCGGCTGGGAGCAAGGCTTAGCAGATTCATGACCATTGCACAATCTGCTTTTAAGCGCCGCTTGAGACTGTGAAGTAATTCCAGTCCTAGATAGATGATTGCCCATCTTAATTAAGATGAACAGAACCCGGCTTATGACCTGCTTTCTAATTTTTATGATTATTGAAATCAAATGACAAATATAATTAATGCAAAGAGAATTAATCAAATAACAATATTTTTAAAATCTTTAAATATAAAATCAAAAAGATTTTCTGAAATACTTAAAACTAAAAATGTTTCAGTTATTAGAGATTTTAATCAAGTATTTATCCATTCTTCACAAGACAAAATAATAAATTACGAAACACTAGAATTTTTTGGAGATGCAGTACTAAGATTAGCTGCTTCTAGTTTTATTGAAAAAAAATATCCTCAAATGAATGTAGGAGAAAGATCAGAGCTAAGGGCACAAATTGTAAGTGATGAATGGTTAAATAAATTAGGAAAAAAAATTGATATTGAAAGATTAATAATTAAAGGTCCTAAAGCTCTTGGTGATGAAAATTCAAAAAGTACTATTATTGCTGAAGCTACAGAAGCTTTAATCGGGGCTATTTACAAGTGCTTTAATTCAATTCAGGAAGTAAATCTTTGGTTAGATGATATTTGGGAAGAAGATTCAGAAATATTTTTAAAAGCTCCATATAAATTCAAATCTAAGACAGTATTACAAGAGTGGTGTCAAAGTAAAGGATTTGATTTGCCAGTCTATGAAATAATTGAAGTATCAAAGAAAAATGGTGACCCTAAAAGATTTTCTTGCGATATATTTATCGAAGGATTAAAAGAATCATCTGCATTCGGCAAGTCTCATAAACAAGCAGAAACAAATGCAGCTAGAGTTTTGATAGAAAAATTTATAACTATAGGTAAAATCTAATTTTATACAATTTCTAGATTCTTTAGTTGAAAAGTTATGAGTTTATCCCAATTACCCCCTTCAAACAGAACCGCTGCTTTTTTTTTTGTTACTCTTTGTACAAATCCTTTATATCCTTTGTATATAGAGTTAGTGTCTTTCACAACAACAAAAGAACCAGGGAGAATAGGTTTAGTTGATAATTCCATAAAAAACTCTTCCTAATACAATATATGATAAATAAAAATGAATGGTTAACTGTTGGATTTATAACATCATGTCATGGAATTAATGGACAAGTAAAGGTTAAATCTCTAAGTGATTTTGAAGAAAGGTTTTTAAAACCTGGAATGAGATGGTTGCAAAAAGAGAATGAACCTCCTATGAAAATAGAGCTTATATCTGGTTTTAAACAGCCTGGTAAAGAGACCTTTATTGTTAAACTCCAGGGAATAAATACAAGAAATCATGCAGAGCAACTGAAAAAATTTAAAATTCTTGTAAAAACAGATAAATTACCCAAATTAAAAAAGGGAGAATTTCACTTATTGGAACTTATAAATCTGGAGGTCAAGACCTTAGAAAATGATGAATTAAAAACAATTGGGAAAGTTATCAATATAGAAAATGAAAAAAATAATTTACTTGTTATTAAACTATTTAAAAATCAAAAAGAAGTGTTTATACCTTTTGTTAAAGAAATAGTCCCATTAATAGATATAAAAAATAATTTTCTAATGATCAATCCTCCAAATGGACTGTTAGATCTTTAAATTTTAAGATAAAAATTTATTAGAAACTAATCATTCCACAGTTACACTTTTAGCTAAATTTCTAGGTTGATCCACGTCTAGTCCTCTATGAGCAGCAATATGATAACTCAATAATTGTAAAGGCACTATGTTAAGTAAAGGTGAAATCCATTCATTAGAGAAAGGCACTTTCATTAAATAATCGAAAATTTCAGTTCCATTACAATCAGGAGCAATCCCAATTAAAAATGAATCTCTAGCTTTTGCTTCTTGAGCATTACTGATAACTTTATCAAAAACTTCACCAGGGGAAGCTATAGAAATTACAGGGACTTTTTTGTCTAACAAAGCTATTGGACCATGTTTCATCTCACCAGCTGGATATCCAGCAGCATGTATATAACTAATTTCTTTAAGTTTTAACGCTCCTTCAAGAGCAATAGGATAATTTATACCTCTTCCTAAAAAAATAACATCTTTAATATTAAAAAAATCATGTGCTAGCTTTTCTGAAGATTTATTATGTTTTTCTAAAAGATTTTCTATTAATGAAGGCAATTTGATAAGTTCAGTTATTAAACTATTTATCTCATCTAAGCTTCGACTGCCTTTAATTTCTGCAAATTTTATTGCTAATCCATAAAAAGAAAGTAATTGAGCAAAAAACGTTTTTGTTGCTGCAACTCCCACTTCTATACCTGCGCAAATATCAATTATATTTGAAACCTGCCTTCCTATGGAGCTCTCTTTTCTATTTGTTATTGCAATAAGATTGGGGTTAAAACTTTCGTCTTCTATCGAAGAGCGTCTTTTAATTTCCATATCGATAGCTGCAATTGTATCAGCAGTTTCTCCAGATTGAGTGACTCCAATGGTTAATGTATTTGGCAACAATGGAGGTGGTGAATATCTAAATTCACTTGCATAAAAGACATTAGTAGGGATACCTGAAAATTGTTCTAGTAAAAAACTACCTACCATTGCAGCATGTTTACTTGTACCACAAGCGATAATTTCAATTCTTTCTATTGATTCAAAAAAGTTTGTATCAAAGGGATATTTAATATGATACTTGTCCTCTTCTAAGTTTTGAATTAAGTAATTTTCCAACCAGTTTTTGGCGGTCTGTGGCTGATCATATATCTCCTTTAACATATAGTGTTTAAAATTCATCTTATCCATTATTTGTTCTGAGACTTTTAGAGAAACTGGATTGCGATATTGTCTCTCATTATTTATGTCATATATTTCTATTCCTAAAGGAGTCAACAAAGCTATTTCTTCATCTTCCATAGGCATAATAATATTTGTAAAGTTTGCTATTGCTGGAGTATCACTTGCACAAATAAATTCGCCTTCACCCAAACCAATAATCAATGGTGCTTGTCTTCTCGCCACTACCAAAGAGGTTGGAGCATCGGCCCATAAAACGGCTAAGGCATAAGATCCTTCCAAATCAGATATTACATTTCTCACAGCCACTAATAATGTTGAGCCACTATTCTCAAGGTTAAGTTTACTCAATGTATTTAATTCTCTTCTAATTAAATGAGGAATTACCTCTGTATCTGTATCAGAGTTGAAAATAACACCCTCTTTCTCTAATTTATTTTTTAAGTCTTGAAAATTTTCAATAATGCCATTTTGAACAACCGCTATGGTTCCTGAACTATCAATATGAGGATGGGCATTTTTAAACTCAGGTTTTCCATGAGTTGCCCATCTAGTATGACCTATACCTACAGTCCCTTGAATATTCTCATCGTTAAGTTTATTTATTAAGTTCTTAAGTTTTCCCTCTGCTTTATTACAGGTAATATTATTTGTTTCAGAATTGATTATTGCAATACCTGAAGAATCATATCCTCTATATTCAAGTTTTTCTAAGCCATTAATTAATAATGGTAAAGCCTTTTTATAACCTGTTACAGCAACTATTCCACACATACTAAAATTTTATTTCAATTATATTTGAAATAAATTAAGTATTTTTAAAGCATGGACTCTCTTCAAACTGCACTACATAAGTTAATATGCTAGACCCATGCTTCTAGAAGTTTCATCTCCTAAATAAACACGAATACTTAAAAAATCTGTAGGACATGCAGTTTCGCATCTTTTGCATCCTACGCAATCTTCTGTTCTTGGAGATGAGGCAATTTGGCCAGCTTTGCAGCCATCCCATGGAACCATCTCTAAAACATCAAGTGGGCAAGCCCTGACACATTGGGTACATCCAATGCAAGTATCATAAATTTTGACTGCGTGTGACATGTAAAAATTGTCTTTTGAACCTCGTTTTATAATACTATTGTCTTACAAAGAAATTAAAAAAATTAAGATATGCTTCACTCTTGTTAACTCTAGGGCATAAAATCATATAGATAATTTAGTCATTTCCATAAACTATGTCACAAGAAATCCTCGAAAAAGTTTGTTCTATAGTGTCAGAACAATTAAGTGTTGAAGCAGGAGAAGTCAAATCAGATTCAAATTTCCAAAATGATTTAGGCGCAGATTCACTAGATACCGTTGAATTAGTGATGGCTCTTGAAGAGGCATTTGATATTGAAATCCCTGATGAAGCAGCTGAAGGAATCGCAACTGTTGGCGATGCAGTAAAGTTCATCGAAGAAAAAAAAGGTTAGTAAAGGATGCCAAATTTCCATCGAGTAGTTATTACCGGTATCGGTGCAGTCACTCCAATTGGTAATAACATTGATGAATATTTAGTAGGACTGCAAAAAGGTACTAATGGGGTTTCAGATATTACTCTCTTTAATCCCGACCAACATCCTTGCAAATTTGCAGCAGAAGTAAAAAATCTTCAATCTGAAAATTTTATTGAAGCTAAAGAATCCAAAAGATGGGATCGTTTTTCCCAGTTTGGAGTTATTGCTGCAAAGCAAGCCTTTAGAGATTCAGGACTTGAAATTACTGAAGCTAATTCATCAAGAATTGGAGTAATTATTGGCTCTGGTGTTGGAGGCTTACTAACTATGGAAAGTCAAGCTCAAATTCTCAGTCATAAAGGACCTAAAAGAGTAAGTCCATTTACAGTCCCAATGATGATTCCAAATATGGCGACAGGATTAGCTGCTATCGCTTTGGGTGCAAAAGGACCAAGTTCCTCTGTTTCAACTGCCTGCGCTGCCGGTTCAAATGCAATTGGTGATTCTTTTAGATTACTTCAACTTGGAAAGGCTGATGCAATGATCTGTGGAGGAGCAGAAGCAAGTATTACCCCTCTTGGAGTGGCTGGTTTTGCCAGTGCCAAAGCTCTTTCTTTCAGAAATGAAAGTCCTCAAACTGCTAGTAGGCCTTTTGATGCAGAAAGAGATGGATTTGTTATTGGAGAGGGATCTGGAATTCTTGTTCTAGAAACTTTAGAAAACGCACAAAAGAGAAATGCAAGAATTTATGCAGAAATAATTGGATATGGAACAACATGTGATGCTCATCACATTACTGCTCCATCTCCTGGTGGGGTTGGAGGGGCAAAAGCTATAAAACTAGCAATTGAAGACGCTGCTCTAAGCCTTGAAAAAGTTGATTACATAAATGCTCATGGAACCAGTACATCAGCTAATGACAAAAATGAAACTTCTGCAATTAAATCAATTTTTAAAGACAGATCTTACCTCATTCCTGTAAGCTCTACTAAGTCGATGACTGGTCATCTCTTAGGAGGCTCAGGAGGTATAGAAGCTGTAGCTTGTATACTTTCTTTGACACATAATTTTATCCCTCCTACAATAAACTACGTCAATCCGGATCCTGAATGTGATCTTGATTATGTACCAAATAATGCAAGAGAAGCTCAAGTGGGAGTTGCTCTTTCTAATTCTTTCGGCTTTGGTGGTCACAATGTTTGCCTTGCTTTCAGCAAAATGAATTGAAGACAACCAATTCTGTATTTTCAACCTAACTTATTTTAAAACAATGGTCGCTGCATCTGTTTCATTAGAATCACTTTGTGTAAATAGTATAAGAATGCTTGCTGTAGATGCAGTAAATAAATCTAATAGTGGACATCCTGGATTGCCAATGGGGTGTGCACCTATGGGTTATGCATTATGGCAAAACATTCTTAATCACAACCCCAATAACCCAAAGTGGTTCAATAGAGACCGTTTTGTACTATCAGCTGGTCATGGCTGTATGCTGTTATATTCTTTGCTTCATTTGACAGGATACAAATCAGTTTCTATAGAAGATATTAAAGAATTCAGACAATGGGGATCAAAAACTCCTGGACATCCAGAAACATTCGAAACTGAAGGAGTCGAAGTTACAGCTGGGCCTCTTGGTGCCGGAATATCTAATGCAGTCGGTTTAGCAATAGCTGAAACTCACTTGGCAGCAAAATTTAATAAGCCTGATTGTAATATCGTTGATCACTATACTTACGTAATAATGGGTGACGGTTGTAATCAAGAAGGGATCGCATCAGAGGCCTGTTCATTAGCTGGTCACCTTAAGCTAGGAAAATTAATTGCACTATATGACGATAATCAAATTACAATTGATGGAAGAACTGACGTTTCTTTCACCGAAGATGTTTTAAAAAGATACGAAGCTTATGGATGGCACATCCAACATGTTGAAGATGGGAATCATGATGTTAAAGGAATAACTGAAGCTATCGAAAAAGCAAAATTAATTACAGACAAACCTTCAATTATAAAAATTTCCACAACTATAGGTTATGGTTCGCCTAATAAATCAGATACTGCTGGAATTCATGGAGCAGCTGTTGGAGAAGAAGAAGCTGCATTAACCAGAGAGTTTCTAGATTGGGAATATCCTCCATTTGAAATACCAGATGAAGTATATGCGCAATTTAGAAAATCAATAAACAAAGGCGAAAACTTAGAGAAAGAATGGGATTCTAGATTTGAAGAATATCAAAAAAAATATCCCTCTGAAGGAGCCGAGTTAAACAGAATGTTGAAAGGCCAATTACCAGAGAATTGGGACTCAGATCTCCCTTCTTATACACCCGATGATAAAGGGTTAGCAACCAGAAAACATTCACAAATATGTTTAGGTGCTTTAGGACCCAACCTGCCTGAATTAATTGGTGGTTCAGCAGATTTAACTCACTCTAACTACACAGATATCAAGGGAGAAACCGGATCATTCCAGCCTCATAGTCCTGAAAAAAGATATTTACACTTTGGTGTACGAGAACATGCAATGGCAGCTGTACTTAATGGAATTGCCTATCACAATAGTGGTCTTATTCCTTATGGTGGAACTTTCCTTGTTTTCGCCGATTATATGAGAGGATCAATGAGGCTTTCAGCGCTCAGCGAACTAGGAGTGATTTATGTATTAACTCATGATTCAATTGGTGTCGGAGAAGATGGCCCAACACATCAACCTATTGAAACTATCCCTTCTCTTCGTGCAATGCCTAACATGCTAGTTTTCAGGCCAGGAGATGGGAATGAGACAAGTGGAGCCTATAAACTTGCTATCCAAAATCGAAAAAGACCTTCTGCTCTTTGTTTAAGTAGACAAGGTATGCCAAATCAAGAAAATACTTCGATCGACAAAGTTGCCCTAGGGGGATATGTAGTTTCCGATTGCGAAGGAACACCAGATCTAATATTTATTGGTACTGGAAGCGAGCTGAATCTTTGTATTGAAGCAAGTAAAGAAATTTCAAGCTTAGGAAAAAAGATTAGAGTTGTTTCTATGCCTTGTGTAGAACTTTTCGAAGAGCAGGAAGATTCTTACAAAGAAAGTGTTTTACCTAGTAGTGTGAAAAAGAGAGTTGTAGTAGAAGCTGCCCATTCATTTGGTTGGCATAAATATACAGGTTTTGATGGGATTTGTATTACTATGGATAGATTTGGTGCCTCAGCACCAGGGGGAGAATGTATGAAAAATTTTGGGTTTACAGTCGAAAACGTAGTTAATAAAACCAAAGAAATTCTATAGCTAGTCTTTGATAACTACGCTGAAGTATTACATTCTTCAAGTTTATCTTTTAACTGATCAAGAGATTCATCTGAAATCTTTGAATTCATTGGACAATGTTTTGGACCACACATTGAACAAAACTCTGCCTTTTTAAAGATTTCTTCAGGTAGTGTCTCGTCATGGTATTGCTTAGCCTTTTCTGGATCTAACGAAAGTTCAAATTGTTTGTTCCAATCAAAGTTATACCTTGCATGACTAAGTTCATCATCTCGATCACGAGCTCCAGCTCTATGTCTTGCTATATCAGCAGCATGAGCAGCTATTTTATAAGCAATTAATCCTTCTCGTACATCTTCTGCATTTGGAAGGCCTAGATGTTCTTTTGGGGTTACATAACACAACATAGAAGTTCCATACCACCCTGCCATCGCCGCTCCAATAGCACTTGATATATGGTCATAACCAGGAGAAATATCTGTTACTAACGGGCCTAGTACATAGAAAGGAGCTTCTGAACATTCTTCCATTTGCTTTCTTACATTAAACTCAATTTGGTCCATAGGTACATGACCAGGGCCTTCAACCATTACTTGAACATTATGTTCCCATGCTCTTCGAGTAAGATCACCTAAGGTCTTCAGTTCAGCTAACTGAGCATCATCAGAAGCATCATGCAAACATCCAGGCCTTAGTGAATCTCCTAGAGAAAAAGTACAATCATATTTCTTAAAAATCTCACAAATATCATCAAACCTTGTGTAGAGAGGATTTTGCTTAAAATGATGTAACATCCATTGGGCTAAAATACCTCCACCTCGACTGACAATTCCAGTAATTCTTCCTTTTACTTTTGGCAAATGCTCTATTAATAGACCAGCATGAATAGTCTGATAATCTACGCCCTGCTGACAATGTTTTTCAATAATATGAAGAAAATCATCTTCTGTAAGTCTATCTATTGAACCATTTACACTTTCTAAAGCTTGATAAACAGGAACAGTTCCAATGGGAACAGGAGATTCTTGAATAATTGCTTGGCGCACTTCATCTAAATTTACTCCCCCTGTAGAAAGATCCATAACTGTATCAGCACCATATTTTACAGCTAATTTGAGCTTTTCTACTTCTTCATTGATATCACTTGCATTAGGAGAAGCACCGATATTGGCATTAACTTTGCATCTAGAAGCAATACCTATTGACATTGGCTCAAGATTCAAATGATTAATATTAGCTGGAATAATTAATCTTCCTCTTGCCACTTCCTCCATAATTAAAGAAGGAGGTAGATTCTCCTTTTTAGCAACAAAACTCATTTCTTCAGTGATATATCCTTCTCTCGCAAAGTTCATCTGAGTTACATTGTCTTTCCCAAGGCGAGGCTTAATCCAAGAACTTCTCATAATTTCCTAATTTTTTAAAGTGTTATTACTAAAGTTTGATCATATCTCCACTTCCCTGCATCAAAATTAATAATTCAGGTTCAAAGGGTATGATCTCAGCTAAGCTAAATTTCTTAGCACCCCTAGTATTAATCTTATTAATAGCTCTTTTCTAAAAAATAGTCATCTCATCTTGAGTGAAAATAAATAAAATATTTTATTTAACTTTTTGATAAGACTTTATCTTTTTTAAAATTTTTTTTCTATCTAATTGTCTGCTAACTCCCCTCTCCAAAATAATTACGACCCCCATTAAGCCAATAGGTAAATAAAAAATCTTCCTAGAATTGTCTCTAAATATCAATCCGATAGCAGATAAAAAGACCATAAAAGGAGCTACAAAAGATAAAATAAATCTTTTATTAATTTTCATTTACCAATATTATTAATTTTTTCATTGTTTAATTTTACTATGGATTCTGTTATCACTTTAATTCCAATAGCAATAGCTCTTTCATCAGGATCAAATTTAGAACTATGAAGAGGAGCACATCCATTGGGACTAGCAACGCCAAGCCTAAACATAGCTCCTGGAATATCATTTAAGAATTCAGCAAAGTCCTCAGCTCCTAATGATGGTTTTTGCAATTCGATAACATTTTCTTTACCCAAAACCTTAATTCCCGAATCTCTAAGGACTCTATTAATTTCAGAATTGTTATTAACTGCTGGAGTGATTTCTCTAAATATTACTTTTGCTTCAGCTCCGCAACTACTAGCCAAGGAAGTGATATTTTCATTGAGCCAATTACTAATATTCGTAAATACTTTACGATTCGTACACCTAATAGTCCCAACTAAATCAACCTTTTCTGCAAGAACATTGAATGCATTGCCACCATTTATTTTCCCAAAAGTTATTACTACCGGATCTAAAGGATCTAACTTCCGTGTTATTGATTCTTGAATACCCGAGATAACCTTAGAAGCCGCCCAAATAGCATCAACTCCTTGATGAGGTCGAGCACCATGACCTGATCTTCCTTTAATCTCAACCTTAAGTTCTCCAGCAGCTGCAGTTAAACTTCCCTCTTTAATGCCGATAGTCCCTACGGATAAATCGGGGTAAACATGAACTCCCAAAATATCGGTTAAACCATTAGTTGCACCATCCTTAATCATCCATCTAGCTCCACTCGCAATTTCTTCAGCGGGCTGAAAAATTATCCGGGTCCCAAAATTTAGTTTTAAATCCTTAATAATTTTTGCGACACCCAATCCAATCGAGATATGTAAATCGTGACCACAGGCATGCATAACACCATCTACTTTTGAAGAAAAACTTAATTTAGTTTCCTCAAATATTGGCAAAGCGTCCATATCCACTCTTAAACCTATAATACCTTTATCTGAGGACCCAAAATCAGCTATAACTCCAGTCCTGCCAACAGACTCTCTAACATTCCAACCAATATTTTTTAAAAACCCACTTATTAAAATCGCTGTTTGATTTTCAAGTCCACTTAATTCGGGATGTGCATGAATATGTCTTCTTAAGTTAATTAATTCATTATTAAACGAATCAATTTTTTTATAAATTTGATCGCTATTCATTACTTATTTTAAATCGATAAAGTTCATTAAATATTTAATTGGTTGTGGAGGCCATCTTCTTATTTGTTTTAACCATTCTTCATCACTATATCTAGGATCTAATTCAGTTACTGCTATCCAATTACTCTCTGCTTTCCCATATTCACCCTTAGACCAATTCAAAGCAGTTAAAGCTGCCCTAGCATCTGCAAAAGTTGGATAACGTCTAATTAATTTTTTTAATTCTTTTTCAGATTCATCAATATTCCCCAACTGAAAATCTGCTAATGCAAAACTTGATCTAGCCATGGCAAATCCAGGATTATATAAAGCAGCTTTTGAAAATAAATCTCTTGCTTTATCCCAGTGTGATGTAGATCCTTCTACATTAGCCAAGTTATATAATGCCGAGAAATTTTCACCATCTTGCGAAATAACGAACATATAATCTTCTTTCGCTTGCGACCATAAACCTAAGGCTTCCTCTGCTATCCCCCTGTTGATATAAGGATCTATTTCACTAGAATTCAAACTTATTGCCTTATTTTGGTCATCTATTGATCCCTTTGCATCTCCCATAACAAGTCTTACATTTCCTCTATTGCTAAAACCTGCAGCATCATCAGGATAAGAATCGAGATATTGATTCCATTCTTCCAAAGCGAGATTAAATTTTCCGCCTGAACTTAGATCTAATGCATTTTTAAACAAATCCTCTCTCAAAGATAATGAATAGCAAGGTGCAATATAAAAAATATTCAAAAAAATAAAAATTAATAAAAAACAAACCTTAACTTTTTTAAAAGCTATCATTTTTTGAATTAATGTACTTTTTTCCTAAATCAGTAAGCAATCTTCCTCGAGGAGTTCTCGTAAGGAAACCAATTTTGATGAGATATGGCTCAACTACAAATTCTAACATTGAAGAATCATCACCCAAGCCTGCTGCGATTGAATCAAGACCAGTTGGAATATTATTATTTTGGTTAAGAAAAGATAAATAGCTTCTATCTAAAGAATCCAATCCTCTTTCGTCTATTTGGTAAGAATTTAATGCTGTTTTTATTAAATTCGCCGAGATAGTATTAGTTTTCATAACAACTTGAGCATAATCTCTAACTCGCCTTAACAACCTCAAAGCAATTCTTGGAGTCCCTCGAGATATCTTTGCTAAATCATAAGATGCTTCATCATCTAAATTGAGGTTTATTAATTTGGAGAAATTAATAATAATTTGTTTTAATTCATCGTATGTATAAAATTCAATTTTCTGAGATATTCCGAATCTATCTCTTAGAGGTGGACTTATTGAAGCTAATTTAGTTGTCGCACCAATAAGAGTAAACCTAGGAAGATTAATTGTTCTGCAACGAGCTCCTCTATTAGCTCCCATAGTTAAGTCGAGTCTAAAATCCTCCATTGCAGAATATAACAACTCTTCAGTTAACCTATTTAGGCGATGTATCTCATCAATAAATAACATTTCACCTTCCTTTAATCCAAGAAGTAAACCTACAATATCTCTTGGTCTTTCAATTGCTGGTGCAGTCGCTATCCTACATTTTGTATTTAATTCACGGGCTATCAAAAAAGCAAGAGTAGTTTTACCCAGACCAGGCTGTCCGTATAAAAGAGTATGTTCCAAAGGTTCTTTTCTAAAAATTGAAGCATCTATAGCTATTCTTAAAGAAGATTTAAGTTGTTCTTGGCCAATAAATTCTTTTAAAGTAAGGGGCCGAGCTAAGTTTAGATTATTATTTCTCTTTTCTTCTGGAATGATTTTTGAATCAACTAGCCTAAGCTCTTGTTTACGAAGAGAAAAGTCATTATCACCTATATTGGAAGAAATTATTGCCATAATGAAAGGTTAATTGCAATTGTTTTGAGTAGAAAGATTTTTTACAACTAAAATGGCAAAAAATTCTAACAAAGTTAAGAAAAATACTAATAAAGCAAATAATTTTAAACTTCTTGCTGAGAACAGATATGCAAAGTTTCAATATGCAATATCGGAAACAATCGAAGCTGGAATTGAGCTTTTAGGGACTGAAGTAAAGTCCATTAGAAACGGAAAAGCAAATTTAAAAGACGGATTCTGTTCATTTAGAGATGGTGAGATCCTATTATTAAATGTTCACATTTCACCACATAAAAATGTGGGGTCTTTCTTTAATCATGATCCCTTAAGAAATAGAAAGTTGCTACTACATAAAAAAGAAATAATAAAAATGAAATCTAGTACTGAAAAAAAAGGAATGACTATTGTTCCATTATCTCTTTATTTAAAAGGTTCATGGATAAAACTTACTATTGGAGTAGGCAAAGGGAAAAAATTACATGACAAAAGACAAGACGAAAAACAAAAAAGTATAAAAAAAGAAATTAACTCTGCACTAAAAAGATAAAAAAGATTATGCAAGATTTGTAAATATATCAATCTAAACTGACTGAACTTGGAGGCGGAGAAGGATCTGGATCTGCAATTAACATATGTTGTAATACAGTTTCAGGCCTCTCACTATCTCTCCAGCGTATTTTGTATGCAGGCATTTTTGTACCCCTACTTGTAGTTTGCTCTACTGGTTGAATAACCCATCCTCTTCTTGATCGGCCTTGAGGATTTCTTTTTACTACTGCATCCGCGTGTTTGAAACGGAAACCAACACGTTCACCACTCATTTAAAAAATTTCGTATTGGATTGATTTACTTATTTTACTTCATTCAAGGGTAATTTTTCACTTTTTTTGGAAGTTATTTCTGGTTTTAACAATGGGAAAGGGATTACATCTCTAATTGATGCACTATTAGTAATTAACATAATTAGTCTATCAATGCCTATACCTAATCCCCCAGTAGGCGGCATGCCAATCTCTAATGCATTCAAAAAATCTTCATCTATAGAGTGGGCCTCAAGATCTCCTTCATCTTTAAGAGATTGCTGTAATTGCATTCTTTCTCTTTGATCTACCGGATCTATCAACTCACTAAACGCATTTGCCAGCTCTCGACCCACAATGAATAATTCAAATCTCTGAACTATCTCTTTATTATCAATATGAGGTCTAGCTAAAGGAGAAATTTCGACAGGATAATCGATAACAAAAGTGGGTTCTATAAGTTTTGATTCTACTTTTTGCTCGAAGACCTCGTTTAAAAGTCTTCCAATAGTATTTACTTTATTAGAGAAATCAACATTAATATTTTTAACGGCTTTTTTTGCTGCCAGAAAGTCTCCACTGAAAGAATCAAAATCAATTCCTGTATATTTTTTGACAATATCTTTCATGGATATTCTTTCCCAAGGCTTAGAAAAATCAATTTCTTTGTTTTGATAATTTATAATCAAAGAGCCGCATGTATCAGCTACGATATCCTTAATCAATTCTTCAGTTAAATTCATCATATCGACATAATCAGAATAAGCTTCATAAATTTCAACTGAGGTGAATTCTGGATTATGCCTTGTACTTATCCCCTCATTGCGGAAGATTCTTCCCAATTCATATACTTTCTCAAATCCTCCAACAACCATTCTTTTTAAATGTAATTCTGTAGCTATTCTTAAATACAGCGGAATATCTAATGTATTGTGATGAGTTATAAATGGTCTTGCTTCAGCACCTCCAGCTTCAGATTGCAGAATTGGAGTCTCTATCTCCAAAAAATTTCTATTATCTAACCATTTTCTAATAAAACTTATACATTTTGCTCTTGTTTTAAATATATTTTTAGAGTGAGGATTCACTATTAAATCTAAATAACGTTGTCTATATCTTTTTTCAATATCAGTCAATCCATGCCATTTATCTGGTAAAGGTTGTAATGATTTGGATAACATTTCCCATTTTTCTACTTTAATTGAAAGCTCACCTTTGTTGGTTTTTTTAATAGTTCCGTAGACACCTATCCAATCTCCAATATCCACTATTTCCTTAATATCTTCAAAAGAAAGTAATTTTCGTTTTTCTAAATTTAAATTAATAATCCTTTTATCTAGATAAAGCTGAATCTGACCTTCTTGATCGCTTATTGTGAAAAAGGCAATTTTGCCCATTACCCTTTTTGCCATCACTCTACCAGCAAGAGAAACAGTAAAGTCTTTTTCTTGACCATTATCTAAATAATCAAATTCTTGAATAAGAAAACTAGTAGTATGAGATACCTTAAAACTCTGGGCGTAAGAAACAAATCCTTTACTAAGGAGTGAATTAGCTTTTTGTAAACGTACTTCTTTTATTTCAGACAAAATTTATTTAAATATATTTGTTTTATTTAATAAAATTATCAGAGTATGGCTCAACTTGCCAAAGATTTTGCTGTTTCGCCAACCCTCTGAGATGCGTAACCAATCCCTCTGACAGTTAATATTAGTTCTGGATTTCTTGGATCTGGTTCTAATTTGCCTCTTAATCTGGCAACATATACATCTACGACTCTTAAATCTGCTGCTCTACGGGGAGGATAGCCCCATAGCTGTTCTAAAATTTCTGCTCGAGGAACGACCTTACCAGGCTCGTCAAATAATAACTCTAGGAGACTAAATTCAGTATAAGTTAAACTGATTCTATCTCCAGCTCTAGAAACTTGTCTGCGATTAGTATCAACAACTAAACTACCAAATTTCATGACTCCTTTACCAGAAGGAACCTCTTTGGTTTCGGTCACTGATACAGTTGGACCCATTCTTCTCAAAATAGTTGCTATTCTAGCTTCTAACTCTTTTGGACTAAATGGCTTAGATAAGTAATCATCAGCCCCTAGATCCAAACCTGCAACTCTCTCTGAAATAGCCTCTAAAGCGGTTAAGAAGATTATTGGTACTACTGATTCAGCTCTAATTCTTCTACAAACCGCGAATCCATCCATTTTTGGAAGCATGACATCAAGAACTATTAAGTCTGGGGAATCCCTGTGGAAAGATTCAAGAGCTTCTTCGCCGTTAGTGGCTGAATAAACTTGATATCCAGCAAGTTGAAGCCTAGTAACTAATACCTTCAAAACTGCTGGTTCATCATCAACAACTAAAATTCTTGCTTTTGACATAGTTAAAAAAGATTTTTCGATATTTCAAAGCAAAGAACTATTGCATTGAATGTTTATTCTAACAATTAAAAATATAACATTTCGTACCCTCAAAGAAATATTCCGTAAGTTTAAAAAAAATTTAAAATAATTAGAAGAAATAAATTTTTTTAAACTTTTTTTAATTCTTCTGGGAATTAATTACCACAACTTTCTCCTGGAAAATTTAAACATTCTTAAAAGTTGAGAGCAAATAAATGGAGCAAATAAACCTGTCAGAAAAACTTCAGCTAAGATATTTTTAACACCCGAAATCAACATTAAAGAGTTACTTTCTGAAAAATTTCTAAACAAAATTTGCGAAAGATAAAGAGTCCCGCATAAAAAACTTCCAAAAGAACAAATCAAACCATACCTAAAATGTCCCACCAAAATATCACTGTGTAATTTGATTCGTCCAAACAAAAATCCACAAAAAATTAAGCCTGGTATTTGAGAAAAATTATTATCTAAAGTAAGAGAATCTAAAATCAAACCTAAAAACAAACCAAATACTAATCCATTAATTGATCCATTAATCATTGACCAAGGTAACAACCAAAATAACGGCCAATATGGTTGAACACCTAAAAATCCAAGCCAATTAGGGTGCCAAAAAAAAATAATTGGAATAAAAAGAAAGCTTATTAAGGATAATTGTTTCGTAAAAAGTTTTTTCATTAAATATTTACGTTCAATATTTGCACCCAATCAATTAAGTGAGGTTTTGCCAAAAGTAAAATTTTTGCCGTTTTTTTTGATTGCAATGTCTCCTCTACAGATTGGACAATCCCAATGGGGATATTTGGAGGTAATAGAGAACTCGCAGGAGATGATGATACAAAATCTCCGACTTTTACATCAGCATCTTTTGAATAAAAAATAAGGCCGGGATGATCATCTCCTGAACCAACTAGTAGTCCATTAATTTGACTCCTATCAACCCATACTCCTAATTTACTTTCTGGAGAAGTTAGCAATGTTACCGACGAAGTAAATAAAGAAGTATTGTTTACCCTTCCTAATAAACCACCTGGGCCAGTTACAGTACTACCAATTTCTACTCCATCTGTTGAACCTTTGTTTAAAATTATTTGTCTCCACCAACCTCCTGTTTTTCTAGAAATAACTGCTGCTGAAATATTATCATTATTGGATGTTTGTTGAAGAGATAAAATTTCTCGCAATCTTATATTATCCTTCTTAAGAAGACTTAATTTTATTAAGGATTCTTGATCTATGCTCTTAAGAATCACTTCTTTTTGAAAATGACCAGGCCAAAAAGGCTTTGAAATAAAATAAAAAATATCTTTATATAAAGAACCTTTTGAAATCCTTACAAAGACTAAAAATAAAAAAATTCCGAAGAATATCCAAATTTTCTTTTTATGCCACCAACGACTAGAAGAAATTCGTCGGATATCTAACATATTATTAATCTCTAATCGCGTTCCTTATAAAGTCGGGAGTATCGACAACTCTTTTAAGTTTTTTAAAATCATCCAGAACCTCGCCACAGCCGTTAACCACACAAAGCAGTGGATTTTCTGCTATGTGAGTAAAAATTCCTGTTTCATCGCTCAATAAATCATTAATTCCTCTTACTAAAGCTCCGCCCCCTGCAAGCATAATTCCCCTATCAACAATATCTGCAGCAAGTTCCGGAGGAGTTCGCTCTAAGGTTCTTTTAACAGCTTCAACTATTTTGCTCAATGTTTCAGCCATGGCTTCTCTAATTTCTCCTGAGGTCAAAGTGACTGACCTAGGTAGACCAGATAAAAGATGTAAACCTCTTACCTCTAAGGTAGTTTTATCAAATTCATCATCTGGAAATGCAGATCCAATTTTGATTTTGATATCTTCTGCGGTTCTCTCTCCAACGACTAAATTATGAACTTTTTTTAGATATAGCGCAATTGATTCATTTATTTCATCGCCAGCTATTCGAACAGATTCACTCAATACAGTTCCGCCTAAACTTAATACTGCAACCTCAGTAGTACCTCCACCAATATCAACAATCATAGTTCCAATTGGCTCAGTTACTGGTAGTGATGCTCCTATTGCTGCTGCAACAGGTTCATCAATTAAGTGAACTTCTCTTGCTCCGGCTAATCCTGCTTCTCTCACTGCTCTTCGCTCTACACTAGTAACTCCACTTGGAATACCAATCACTATTCTTGGGGCTACAATCCCCTTACCTTCGTTACATTTTTGAATAAATGTTTTTATCATTTGTTCTGCAGCATCAAAATCTGCAATAACTCCATCCCTGAGTGGTCTTACAGCTCTTATGTTACCGGGAGTCCTCCCAAGCATTAACTTTGCTTCTTTACCAACAGCTAATGGAATACCTTCTTCTAAATCCATAGCTACCACAGAAGGCTCTTGTAAAACGACGCCTTTTCCTGATACGTGTATAAGAGTATTGGCAGTTCCTAAATCTATGCCAATATCTCTAGAAAATTTAAATCTGTTAAAAATCACAATAAGAATTCTTTTTATAAATAATATATCTATTTTCTTGTAAGCTCTCAGAATTATGTCCTTTAGTTATGAATAGCACGCAAAACTTTGAGCAGAATCTGGAAATATGATTATTATGGAAAAAAAAAATTTATGGAAATTAACACTATTAACCTAGTTGGCAGAGCAGGAAGAGAACCGGATGTCAGATATTTTGAATCTGGCAGTATCGTTGCGAATTTTACCCTTGCAGTTAACAGAAGAAGCAGAGATGAAGAGCCAGACTGGTTCAATATAGAAATATGGGGGAAGCAAGCTCAAATTGCCGCAGATTACGTTAAAAAAGGATCTTTAATTGGAATTACAGGAAGCTTTAAAATTGATAGTTGGAAAGATAAAAATACTGGGGAAGATAGATATAAACCAGTTGTTAGGGTAGATAGATTAAACTTACTTGGCTCTCGAAAAGAATCTGATAATAACCAATATTCTAGCAGTAGTAACTCTAGTGAAATTCCTTTTTAAGTTCTATTTTTTCTTAAAAATCTAATAAATATTTTTATAAAAAAATATAAAAAAATTAAAATTAAAATTGGCTTCACAAAATATTTGATTTGATCTAAATAAGTTTCAATGATTGAATAATTTTCACCGAATATATACCCTGCATAAGTGAGAAGTATTACCCATATCAAGCTACCAAATGTAGTCCAAATCAAGAATTTTCTTATTGGCATAAGTTCTATGCCAGCGGGAACTGAAATTAAAGTTCTTATACCTGGTACTAATCGGCCCCAGAAGATTAAAGAAACTCCGTACTTATCAAACCACCTTTTACTTTTATTTAAATCTTCAGAAGAAATTCCCAAGTATTTTCCTCTTTTATCTAGAAAATTTGAAAGTCTTTTTTCATTTACCACCCTTCCCAAATAATACCAAGGCAATGATCCTAAAATAGTTCCAAGTAATCCCCAAAAAACTAAGATATAGAAATTTAATTTTTGTTGATAAACGAAAAACCCGCCTAATGGCATAATTATTTCAGAAGGTATTGGAGGAATTATATTTTCTAAAAACATAGCCAAACAAATAGTAAGGTATGCAATTAATGAATTTTTTTCAACAGCCAAATTAATATAATCAGGAATTGAATTTAAAAAATTCATAAAAACAAAATTTAATCTTAGTATCTATAAAGTTCTGGTTTGTAAGGTCCCTCAACAGAGACATTAATATAGTCAGCCTGTTCTTTTGTTAATTTTGTTAATTTTGCACCAATTTTATCTAAATGCAACCTAGCTACCATTTCGTCTAAGTGTTTTGGTAAAACATAAACCTCTTTCGAATATTGCTCTGACTTATTAAATAGTTCAATTTGAGCTAATACTTGATTAGTAAAAGAATTACTCATAACAAAGCTTGGATGTCCAGTAGCACATCCCAAATTAACTAATCTGCCTTCAGCCAAAAGAATAATTTTATTTCCGCTAGGAAGAGTTATGTGATCAACTTGCGGTTTAATGTTTTCCCATGAATAATTTTTTAATGAAGCTACATCAATTTCATTATCGAAATGTCCAATATTGCAAACTATGGCCTCATCTTTCATCTTAAGAAGATTTTTATGGGTTATGACTTGATAATTACCAGTAGCTGTAACAAAGATATCTATATCTTCCACAACATCATCTAGTGTAACAACACTAAAGCCTTCCATTGCTGCTTGAAGAGCACAAATTGGATCAACTTCAGCAACTTTTACAATTGCTCCAAGTCCACGTAATGACTGTGCCGAACCTTTACCTACATCTCCAAAACCCATTACCAATGCAACTTTGCCGGCAATCATTACATCAGTTGCACGCTTAATACTATCAACTAATGATTCTCGGCAGCCATATAAATTATCAAATTTGCTTTTTGTTACTGAATCATTAACATTTATAGCTGGAAAAGGTAAAGCATTTTGCTTTTGAAGTTGATAAAGTCTCGCAACACCAGTGGTAGTTTCTTCAGTGACACCAATAATATTACTCTTGATTCTGGAATAGAAGCTGCCATCAATTTGCAACTTAGACTTAATAGAATTGAATAAAGCAATTTCTTCTTCATTACTGGGGTTATCTAAAACAGACAAATCTTTTTCTGCTTTACTGCCAAGTATCAATAAGCCAGTCGCATCCCCTCCGTCATCAAGAATCATATTTGGAGAATCTGAACCCCAATCAAGGATATAGTGTGTATATTGCCAATATTCATCAAGTGTCTCACCTTTTTTTGCAAAAACCGGAATTCCTTGATCAGCGATAGCTGCAGCTGCATGATCTTGAGTTGAAAAAATATTACATGAAGCCCATTTAACTTCTGCACCAAGATCAACCAAAGTTTCTATTAATACTGCTGTCTGAATCGTCATATGTAAACTTCCAGCTATTTTTGCGCCTTTGAGTGGCTTTTCAGATTGATATTTATCTCTAAGTGCCATTAATCCAGGCATCTCTGTTTCTGCAATTTTAATTTCTTTACGTCCAAAATCTGCAAGAGCAATATCAGAAATGACGAAATTAGGAACAGATGTTTTAATAGAATTTGCTATAACCATATTTTGTAAAAACCTTTACCATTAAACTATAAATGATTAATGGGCGGTATCGTGTTTGTTGAGAATTTAAAAGAAACTTTAAATTTAGGAAAAAAACTCTCACACAAATTAAATCCACAATCAATTGTTTTACTGAAGGGTCCAATTGGGGCAGGAAAAACTTCTTTTGTACAAGGTATTGCCAATGGTTTATCTATCTCTGAGGATATTACAAGCCCTACTTTTGCTTTGGCTCATCATTATCAATCAGGAAAAATTCCACTATTTCACCTTGATTTATACAGACTAGAAAATAGTTCTTCAGCAAAAGAAATTTTCTTTTCTGAAGAAGAAGAGGCATTACAAAACGAAGCTATATTAGTTATTGAATGGCCGGAATTAATAGAACCATTTATTAAAGATTGCTGGAAAATAGAAATTAGTTACGCAAAAAATTTTGGGAGAAACTATTTGATAAAAGATCCTAAAAATTTATTAACCTTTTCATAATCTGGCTGTTGCTCGATTGCACCTTCACCAAGACAGTTTAAAAAACCACAAACACTTGCGAAATTAACACAATCTTGTATATCTAATTCATTTGAAGGATAGCCAGAAGAAATTAATTTTGAAATAAAGCCTGCGAGAAAGGCATCTCCTGCACCAGTAGTATCGACAATTTCCTGTGAATTAGGAGTTTCTGTGGTTCCCTGCAGTCCATTGATATACCATTCAACAGGATTTGCCCCATCAGTGATTATGACATCCGGTCTTTTTGGCATTTGTTGAGATATTTGCGAAGGGTTTTCATGCCCAAAAAACAAAGTCGCTTCTTCCTTAGCAAGTTTTAGAACATGAGCATGACTTAAAAATTTTTTAATTAAATTAACTCTCTGAGTTTTGCTAATTTCTGATGAAATAATTGAATAATCCCAAAAGACCTCTCTCCAATTCAAATCAATAATTACTTTAACTTGAAATTTATTGGCTTGTTCTAGAAGAAAAAAGATAGTCTCTGCAGATTTTGGAGATGATAGTAATATCGTTCCAGTAACCAAATATTTTGTTTCTAAAAAAAATTTCTCCAAATCTGGGAGTTGATTTTCGATTAATTTCTTACTAAGAGCTTCGTCAGCAAAGTATGATTGAGATTGTGCTTCAAATCCTGCAAAAAAACGATCTCCAACTTGATCTCGATCGACATTAACGATGCGAGTTGAGGAATCATCATCTAACTGCAAAAAATCTAAATTAACCTCCAATTCAGTAAATTGCGCAATAAATCTTTTCCCAAAGTCATCACTTCCTATACGTCCAATAAATATTGAATCTATTTTTAATTTTCTCAATGCACAAGCAACATTAGCTGGAGCTCCGCCCAAAAAATCTGTAAAACCTTTATTTGACTTATTTCTGATCCTATCTATTAAAGCCTCCCCAATACATACGACTCTATTCTTTTTCATAAAATAAACCCTTTTTATTACCTAAGAATAGTTAATCAAAAACGAATATTTTTTTTTTGAATTAAAGTTTAATTAATAATTTTTTTTTTGTGTCTTTTAACAATACTGGAACGTGGAAATGGAAAGATTGGAATATTTCATGGTCTTCATCAAAAACATCTAACTTCGAAAATAATATCAATATTTTATTAGTCCATGGATTTGGAGCATCAAAAAGACATTGGAGACACAATCAAGATTTTTTTGGCAAAGTTTTTAATTGCTACTCAATAGACTTATTAGGATTCGGAGAGAGCAGCCAGCCTAGTGCATTATTAAATTATGAACCTTATAGAGAAAATTCAATTAAATATTCATTTGACTTATGGAGTAATCAAATATCATCGTTTTGTTCAGATGTCATAAAATCTCCTGTTTACTTAATAGGAAACTCAATAGGAGGTGTGATTTCATTGAAAGCTGCTGAAATTCTCAAAGATAATTGTAAAGGAGTCATTTTGATTGATTGTGCTCAAAGAACTATGGATGATAAACGTTTGAAAAAAAGTGATATTTTGATGAACTTTCTCAGGCCTATACTAAAAACGTTTGTAAGACAAAGAATAATTAGCAACACGCTTTTTACTAGAGCTGCTAATCCAAAAGTTATAAAGAAAATACTTGAACAAGCTTATCCTTCAGGAAAAAATATCGATAAAGAATTGATTGAAATACTTTATCAACCCTCTCAAAGGAAAAACTCTAAAGAAGCATTTCGTGGTTTTATTAACTTATTTGATGACTATCTTGCTACTGATCTTTTCGATAAAGTTAATGCTCCAATCCAATTGATTTGGGGAGAAAAGGATCCTTGGGAATCTTTAAGTGAAGCAAGAGAGTGGAAGAAACAATTCAGTAATATAAAAAGATTAGATATTATTGATGGGGCTGGTCATTGTCCTCATGATGAAGAACCTGAAAAAACAAATAAGTTAATAAATGAATTTATTCAAGAAACAAAATAAGCTTCGACATTATCACTAAGCCTTCTTAAGCCCCTTAATCCATCTCTTTCTAAGTTTCTTACCCTATCTCTACTTATACCTAGAACCCTTCCTATACCTGTAAGAGACATTGGCTCATCACCATCCATTCCATATCTCATCCTTAAAACTCTACATTGTAGGTCGGGCAATTGATGTAAAAGAGAATGAAGATCTCCTCTCATACAATCCATTTCTATTTGTTCTTCTGGCAAATCCTCACCCCCTGCCAATAAATCTAATAAAACAGTATCTTCACCATCACCGACTTTGGTTTCAAGACTGACTGGCTGCCCTGCTTTACACATCAAATCTTTAACATCATCTTCTGGAAGCTCTACGTATTTTGCTAGTTCACTTACAGTTGGAGTTCTTGACATTTCTTGACTGAGCTCTCTTTGACCTTTTTTTAACTTATTTAACATTTCTGTTATGTGAATTGGTAACCTTATTGCACGACTCTTTTCAGCTATTGCTCTTGTAATTCCTTGTCTAATCCACCAATATGCATAGGTTGAAAACTTGTAACCTCTGGCTGGATCAAATTTTTCAACTCCTCTTACTAATCCAATAGTTCCCTCCTGAATTAAATCTAAAAGTTCCATATTTCTTTTTGTATATTTTTTTGCAACACTTACTACTAATCTTAAGTTCGCTGCAACCATTCTTTCTTTAGCTCTCTGGCCAGCTCTTAATCTTTTTTTTATTATGGAAGTAGATAAATTTAATTTAGTCGATAATTCATCAACACTAGGCTTATCTCCAGTTAATTCAATAAGTTCTAGTTCAGCTCTTTCGACTTCCATGTATTCTTGTACTTGTCGGCCTAGAGTAATTTCTTGCTCATGCGATAGTAAGGGAACTCTTCCTATGTCCCTTAAATATGATCGAACAAGATCTACATCATTACTAGCTTTTATAGTTGCGATTGAGGTTAGTTTATTTTCACTTAATGTTTCAGAAGACATGAAGGTTAGATGATGTTTTGTAAACAATACCATTAAGAAATGTAAAGTTAAACAAAAAAATCCACATTTTTACAAAAATGAGAATAAATACCTAGTGGATTTATGCTAATGAAGAGCTTAATAGCCATTTTGCTGTACTGAGATAAATAAATACACCAACAATATCAGTAATAGTTGTGATGAAAGGAGAGGACATTAAAGCTGGATCTAATTTCATTCTGTCAAACAACAAAGGAAGAATGGCTCCTGTTGTAGCAGCTAAAGTTGTTATCGATATTAAACTTATTCCAACCGCCGAAGCGATTAGAGGCCCTTCACCTTGCCACCAAGCGAAAGGAAATACTACAAGCATCATAAAAATGCCTAAAAGAGCGCCTGTTATGGACTCCTTAACTACTGCCTTAATTGCACCAAGAGACTTTAATTTTTGAGTACTTAAACCTCTAATGACTACCGTTGAACTTTGAGCACCTACATTGCCCCCAGTTCCTATAAGTAGTGGAATAAATGCAGCTAATAAAACTATTTCTTTTAATATTTGATCATTCATAGCTATAACCTTAGTCGTTAAACCATTGGCTAAAACCAAAATTAGTAACCATAAAATTCTTCTTCGAGCAATCGTAAACAAACTACTTTGGAAATAATCATCTTCATCTCCAGGTTGTACCGCCCCCGCCGCATAAATATCTCTTGTTGCTTCTTGTTCTATGACATCAATTAAATCATCGACAGTTACTATCCCAACAAGTCTTTTTTCTTTATCAACCACTGGAAGAGCTAAAAAATCATATCTTTGTATTGCCCTAGCAACCTCTTCTTGATTAGTATTAGTAGTAATATTAACTACATCTCTTGTCATAACGTCTCCAATTGGCTTGGAAGGATCAGCAGTTACAAGGTCTCTTAAAGAGAGAATGCCAGTTAAGTGTCTTTCTTTATCTGTTACGTACAAGCTATAGATAGTTTCAGTAAATGGGGCTCTTTTTCTAACTAAAGAAAGAGCCTCTTCTGCTGTTTGCATCTCTTTAAGATCTATAAATTCAGTTGTCATCAACCTTCCAGCAGTTTCAGGCTCATATCCAAGTAATTCAGCTGTTACTTTTCTTTCACCGGGGCTCAGAGCAGACAAAAATTTTCGTACAACTTTTGCAGGTAATTCATCGAAGAGTTGAACCCTATCGTCAGGAGACATTTTTTCAACGATTTCTAAAACTTCTCCTGAACGAAGTCTTTCTAATAAAGTTTGCTGAACTATTGGATCTAAATATTCATAAACCTCAATTGCTTCATTTTTCTTTAATAATCTAAATGCTAATGCCTGCAGTATTAGTGGAAGGCTTCCAATAGCGTCTGCAATATCAACAGGTTGAGAAGGCTCTAGAAGTAACTTCGCTTCATCATAATTTCCCGCGATGAGAAATTCCTCAAGTTTAATAATAATATTTTCTTGTTTATTTAAATCTGAAGATAAGGATGTAACTGTTTCAAGATTATTTTCTTTCATAAATATAAACCCTTGTCAAAGTAACAACACTATTATATGAAATCTAAGTAATTTTTCTACTGATCCAGAACCCGAAAAACATTGTAAATAAATTTACGATAATGATTAAATTAAAAAAAATTATAAATTGTATCCAATCCCCTTGATTTAAAATTTTGTACAAAAAATATATAAATCCGCTAAAGGATGTAAAGCAAGAAAAAAAACCGCTCAATAAAATTTTTTCAATTGAATAACTTAATCTTTTACTGATAAAAAAACCAACTAAAAATGATCCAATTACCGAAATAATAAAGTTATTATTTATGGTTATTCTTATAAAAGTAGCTAGGTACGCAGCTAAAAGTATATAAAAAAAAATATTTTTTTTCACTTTAAAAAAAATCAATAAGAAAATAACCTAAATAAAAGAAAAAGAAAGAAAAAATTATCACTTCGATATAGTGGAAAAATAATCTTAAGAATTCTCTTTTTTTTAATAGGATAAATAGTTGATAAATAAATGAAGAAAATGTACTAAAACATCCTAAAAAACTGCTATAAAATAAGACTAAAATTTCGTTATTAGAAAAATTTAATGCTACTAAAATTCCTAAAAAAAAAGATGATAAAAAATTTACTATTGAAATATTTTGAATATCAAATCCAATACTTTTTTTAAAATTATTTTGTATGAATAGCCTCAGTATTAATCCAAAAGTACTGCCAATTAAAATTATACCTATTGAACTAAAATCCAAAATTTACATTTTAATCCAGCCTTTTAAAATCTTATTAGGATCATCTAAAAATTTATTAGAAGCTATTTCAACTCTAACCCAAGTTTCACTTTCGCTGACTTTCCAATTCCGCAATATTGATAAAGTGGTACCCATATCAAGAACTAACAATTCCTTTGCATGAATTTCAGGATATGAATATAGATAAGTATTGGAACTCAAAATAATTTCATTTTTATTATTGGTAAACTTATTTTGATTTAAACTTTTTTGGATTCCTCCAGCAGGTAATGTAATTGGAGCAATTAATGCAAAAGTAATTAAGCAAAAATTCTTAAGAAGATTATTAATCATATATCTAGAGTTGCCATATCTAAGTTGCTACTATGAGTTTCAATAAATTCTCTTCTTGGCGCAACTTTATCTCCCATTAATATATTAAAAATTCTGTCAGCTTCAAGTGCGTCTTCGATTTCAACCCTTTTCATCATCCTCGTTTGAGGATTCATAGTTGTATCCCATAATTGTTTTGGCATCATTTCACCTAATCCCTTAAATCTTTGAATATTATAATTTGCATTTTCTCCAAAACCTTCAATTGTATTCTTTAATTGATTCTCGTTATAACAGTAATTATGATTTTTACCTCTCTCAACTTTGTATAGTGGGGGACAAGCAATATATATAAAACCTTTCTCAACAAGTTCTCTTTGGTATCTATAAAAAAATGTCAATAATAAAGTTCTTATATGAGCACCATCAACATCAGCATCTGTCATTATTACAACTCTATGATATCTCAGAGAGTTAACGTCGAACTCCTCTCCTTTTATTCCTAATCCTAGAGCTGTAATTAATGACTGTATTTCTGTATTTTTATATATTTTAGTATCATCAGTTTTTTCAATATTAAGAATCTTACCCCTTAGGGGCAAAATAGCCTGAAAATTTCTATCTCTTCCTTGTTTTGCGGAACCTCCAGCTGAATCTCCTTCAACTATATAAATTTCTGATTCTGAGGGATCTCTAGAACTACAATCTGCTAATTTACCAGGTAAAGTAGAACTCTCTAGGACACTTTTTCTCCTTACTAATTCTCTAGCCCTCCTCGCAGCTTCCGCTGCATTGAATGATTGTATTGCTTTTTCAAGAATCAAATCTAAAATTCCAGGGTTGAATTCCATATATTTTGTGAGAGCTTCCCCAATAAGAGAATCCACAATTCCTCTTACTTCAGTATTTCCTAATTTTGTTTTTGTTTGTCCTTCAAATTCTGGATCCGGAACTTTTACCGATAAAACAACAGTCAAGCCTTCTCTAATATTTTCTCCAGCTAAATTTTTTTCAATATCTTTTCTTTTGCCTCTCTTTTTTGCAAGGTTATTGAAAGTTCTTGTCAGAACTGTTTTTAAACCTTCTATATGTGTTCCTCCATCAATAGTTCTAATATTATTTGCGAACCCCAAAATATTATCTGAATATACATCTGAACACCATTGCAAAGCTGCTTCTACATATACATCTTCTTTCTGTGAGTCAACATAAATTATTTCTGGATGAATAGAATCTTTTTCAGAATTCATGTATTCAACATATTCTTTAATACCTCCTTGATATAAGTAAATTTCCTCTTTAAAAGAACCATCTGATAATTGATTTCTTTCATCTCTAAAGACAATTTTAACTCCACCATTAAGATAAGCTAGTTCTCTTAACCTAGATGAAAGAAGGGCATATTCAAATTCAATCCCCCCAGAAAAAATCGTTTTGTCTGGTTTAAAACAAATAGTTGTTCCTTTCTTAAATGGTCTGCAAGTCTGCTTTTTAGTTTGCAATTCACCCGTTGTTACACCTTTTTCAAATCTTTGATTAAATTCGCTTCCTTCCCTATAAACAGTCACATTAACCCATTCGCTTAAAGCATTAACTACAGATATTCCTACTCCGTGCAAACCCCCTGAAACTTTATAACCACCACTTCCAAATTTACCTCCTGCATGAAGAACAGTAAGCACAGTTTCTAATGCACTTTTTCCTGTTCTTGGATGAATATCTGTTGGGATACCTCGTCCATTATCAGAAATTAAAGCAGAACCATCTGCTCGAAGAACTATTTCTATGTGATCACAATGTCCCGCAAGTGCTTCATCAACAGAGTTATCAACTACTTCATATATTAAATGGTGTAATCCCCTAGGTCCGGTAGAACCTATATACATTCCGGGGCGTTTACGAACTGGTTCTAACCCTTCTAAAACCTGAATCTGATCTGCACCATAATCATTTGAGATTTTATTAGATCTTTTGTCCTCACTCATTTAATATAAAAAAAAATATTAAACTTTTAAAATGTTATTTTTAAAAGGTCTTTCATTAAACTTACCACCGCAATAAGATAAAGGCTCGAAGTCAATGAAAAATTTAATCACTTTAATTATATAACTAATATTTTTTTCTTCAGAAATTCATATGTCTTCATATCCACCTCATGTAATAATTTTAATTGGGCCTACTGCAAGTGGCAAAACGGAATTAGCTATTGAAATTGCAGAATATTTTAACACTCGTATTCACAATATCGATTCAAGACAAATTTATAAGTATATGGATATTGGAACAGCTAAGCCATCAAAAAACCAACAAAAAAAAATAAAGCATTTTTTAATTGATATAGAGGAGCCAATCCATCAAATTAATGTAAAACAATTTCAAGAAATTGCTCAAAAATCAATAAAAAGAGAAATTAACCAAAAAAATCTACCTTTTCTTGTCGGGGGGAGTGGGTTGTATATGAACTCAATCACAAAAGGTTTTTTTATCCCAAATATTCCTCCTCAAAATAACTTAAGAAGACAATTAGAAGAACTTGGTCAGAAAAAATGTTGGGACCTGTTGAATAATTGTGATCCATTATCAACAAAAAAAATCAGTTTTGCTGACCGCATTAGAACAATAAGAGCTTTAGAAGTTTTCTATGTAACGGGTAAACCTTTGTCAACTCTAAAAGTTCAAAATCCTCCTGACTGGAGAATACTTGAGTTAGGATTAGATAGGGATAATTTAAAAGAAAGAATTTTACAAAGAACAAAAAATATGTTTCTATCTGGAATTATTGAGGAGACAAAACACCTTATCTCTAAATACGGATTTGATTTGCCCATATTAGAAACCATTGGTTATCGAGAAGCTAAGGAAGTTTTGACTAACCATTCAACAATTGACAAAGCGATTGAGTTAACTACGACAAAAACGATCCAATTTGCCAAAAGACAAAAAACTTGGTTTCGTAATAAAAATAATCCTCTTTGGCTTAATAACAAAAACCTGCTAAAAGATGCAATAATTAAGATAGAGGCTTTTTTAAGCTAAATTAATAAAAATAGATTTTGTTCATCATCCAATCAATTCATCAAATTAACTGAATGCCCCCACGCCCACGCTTTGACCGCCGAGCTCCTGTTAGAGAGCTACCAAATATAAATGAAAGAATAAAATACCCTCAATTGAGAGTCGTTGATTCAGATGGAAAACAATTAGGAGTTATAGATAGATTAAAAGCATTAGAAATAGCATCTCAAAGAGAACTTGATTTAGTTTTGGTGAGCGAAAAAGCAAATCCTCCTGTTTGCAGGATAATGGATTTTGGAAAATATAAATTTGAACAAGAAAAGAAAGCTAAAGAAGCACGGAAAAAATCTCATCAAACAGAAGTTAAAGAAGTAAAAATGAGATATAAAATTGACAAGCATGATTATGATGTCCGAATAGGTCAAGCTACTAAATTTTTAAAATCGGGAGACAAAGTAAAATGTACTGTAATTTTTAGGGGTAGAGAAATTCAACATTCAAATTTAGCTGAAACACTTCTTTTAAAAATGGCTAATGATTTAGAAGAGCAATCAGAGGTCCAACAAAAACCAAAAAAAGAAGGAAGAAACATGATTATGTTTTTGAGCCCTCGAAAAACTCCTCTTATTAAAAAAAATGATGGGTGAAAAAATAGTTATCAAAAAATAGGACAAATGTTAAAGTGTCACTATGGTTAAAAATAAATTAAAAGGGGATTTAAAAAAGTGAGATTCCATATTCAACAAGTAAGTGATATACCAGCATCTACTCAACTATATAACCAAATTTGTTTTGCAATTGCAGCAAGACATTATCCTCCTGGGCACAGACTTCCCAGTACAAGGCAGCTTGCAATGCAGACTGGACTTCATCGGAATACAATAAGCAAAGTATACAGACAGCTAGAAATAGATGGGGTTGTTGAAGCAATAGCTGGATCAGGTATATATGTAAGAGATAATCTGACTAAAAGAGAATTTAAAAAACCAGCGTACTCACAAGATAAAAAAAGTAAACCACCAGATCAAGAAGCAAAAAAGGTAATTGACAGTTTGATAAATCTTGGATGCACTTTACAAGAAACGAGAGATATATTGACAAATGAAATTGATTGGCGGATTAAGTGCGGATCAAGAATCATAGTCAGTACTCCTAGAGAGGATATTGGCGCCTCTATGTTAATAGCAGAGGACCTTTCTGCAAAGGTTAATGTACCTGTAGAAGTTGTTCCTATGGAAGAATTAGAAAAAGTTTTGAGTAATTCAAATAATGGTACTATTGTTACAAGCAGATATTTTTTACAACCTCTAGAAAAAGTTGCTAAGCAACATGGAATACGGGCTATTGCAGTTGACTTGAGCGACTTTCAAAAGGAATTAAAAATTCTCAAAGAATTAAATGCTGGAAGTTCTGTAGGTATTGTTAGTATAAGTCCTGGTCTATTAAGAGCAGCAGAAGTCATTATACACAGCATGCGAGGTAGTGAATTAATGCTTATGACGGCAATCTCAGACAATAACAGTAGATTACTTTCACTTTTAAAGGCTTCAAATCATATTGTATGTGATGGACCTAGTTTATCAGTTGTAGAAAGCACATTGTTAAAAAATCGTTCTCAGTTGATCAGATTACCTCAAATAATATGTGCTAAAAATTATTTAAGTATCGAAACAATAAATCAATTAAAAAAAGAAATAGGAGTTATTAATTAGACCAAGATGCTAAAAACTTTTAAATCAGATGTAGAAATTATCAGAGAGAGAGATCCTGCCGCTAGAGGAATAATAGAAATATTTCTTTGCTACCCTGGCTTTCAATCAATAGTTATGCATAGGTTTACGCATAAATTATGGCAATTAAAGATTCCTTTAATTCCACGTTTGTTGAGTCATACCAATAGGCTTTTGACAGGCATTGAAATACATCCTGGAGCCAAAATTGGAAAACGGGTTTTCATAGACCATGGAATGGGAGTTGTAATTGGGGAAACAGCTGAGATTGGTAATAATTGCTTGCTATATCAAGGAGTTACACTAGGAGGTACTGGAAAAAGTCATGGGAAAAGACACCCCACCTTGATGGAAAATGTTGTTGTTGGAGCAGGTGCAAAAGTTCTTGGATCCATCACAGTAGGATCTAATACACGTATTGGTGCTGGTTCAGTTGTTGTTCGTAATGTGGAAGGAAATAGTACAGTGGTTGGAGTTCCTGGCAGAGTTGTACATCAAAGTGGTGTTAAAGTGAACCCATTAGCTCATTCTGCTTTACCAGATGCAGAAGCTAATGTGATAAAAAATCTAATGGATAGAATAGACTCTCTAGAAAATGAAATTCTTAAATTACAAAAAACTCTTCAATGTTTAGTTAACTCAGAATCAATTGATATTTCTAAACTAGGTGAGTCTCAAAATCTTAGAGATAAAGAAATAATAGAATTTCTCGGGGATGAATAGGTCTTTATTTAATTCTTTTCATTAACATCAGTTTTAGGTTGAAACATAAACATTGAATAAATAACATTTCTCCTCATATTAGTCATCATTTCTAGAAACATATCATATCCTTCATTTTTATATTCGATTAAAGGATCTTTTTGGCCATAACCTCTCAATCCGACTGATTCCCTTAAGGAATCCATGGATTGAAGATGTTCTCGCCATAAATTATCGATTTGCTGCAAAATAAAAAATCTTTCAGCTTCTCTCATTAATCCTGGACGAATTTTTTCTATTTGTGATTCTTTTAAATCATAAGCTATCCGCAATTGCTCTTGAAGATAGTTTTTTAATTCTTCTATTGACAGTAAATTAATATCATCAGATTTTAGATCATCTAATAAATATATAAATTCTTTGACTTTAGAAATTAATTGATCAATATTCCATTCTTCAGGCGGTAGATCAGGATTAATATAAGCATCTACAATCTCACTCATTGTTCTTTCCCCATATCCTATTACTTGTTTCTTTAAATCAATTCCTTTCAAAACTCTTAGTCTTTCACCATAAACTGCTTTTCTTTGATTGTTCATTACCTCATCGTATTCAAACACTTGTTTTCTAATATCGTAATAGTATGTTTCGACTTTCTTTTGAGCACTTTCTAGAGACCTAGTAAGCATTCCTGACTCAATAGGCATATCTTCATCAACCCTAAAAGCATTCATTAGATTTGCTACTCTGTCTCCTCCAAAAATTCTTAATAAATTATCTTCTAAAGATAAAAAGAATCTCGTACTCCCAAGATCACCTTGTCTTCCTGCTCTACCTCTAAGTTGATTATCAACTCTTCTTGATTCATGTCTTTCAGTACCAATAACATGTAAACCGCCTGCATTTCTTACTGTTTCTTCTTCATGAATCAAAACTTTTTCATATTCTGTTTTTACATCAGATAAAGATTCTCTCAAAAGCTTTATAAAGTTATCATTTGTTGGTGCTTTTTCTGCAGCTGTAGCAATCCTGTCATCAAGCTCCAAGACAGATAGTTGTCTATCTCCCCAATTTTTAACGAGTTCATCACTTAAGAGAGAGAGTTTCTTTTCAATTTCTTCATCAAGCTTGCAAGGGAAAAGACTAGTTGAAGAATTTGAAATGTTCTTCTTCAATTTTGAACCAGCTTTAGTAGAGAAACCGCCCTTAGATTTTGAATTTCTTTGTTTAGGAATTGGTGGCTTATGCTCGTTATCAGGCTTTACTAGCAAAGGAATTAAAATTTCTTTTAATTTAAGCCTTGCCATATAGTCACTATTACCGCCAAGAATTATATCTGTTCCTCTTCCTGCCATGTTAGTCGCAATAGTAACAGCACCTGCTCTTCCTGCCTGAGCAACAATTTCTGCCTCACGTTCAACATTCTCTGGCTTTGCGTTTAACAAATTATGGGGGATTTTTTGTTCAGATAAAAGTGAACTTAATAATTCACTCTTTTCAACGCTTGTTGTACCAACAAGCACAGGTCTACCATCTGCATGTATTTGTGCAATTTCTTTAGCGACGGCTTTCCATTTACCAATCTCTGTCTTAAATACTTGATCAGACCAATCTTGTCTCTTTCTAATTTGATTTGTCGGTATAACTGTTGATTCTAATTTATAAGTTTTTTCAAATTCAACCTCCTCAGTTTTTGCAGTTCCCGTCATTCCTGCTAGACCAGGATATAAAAGGAAAAAATTCTGATAAGTTATTGATGCTAGTGTTTGAGTCTCAGGTTGAATTTTTAGATTCTCTTTTGCTTCTATTGCCTGATGTTGTCCATCACTCCAACGTCTTCCTGGCATCACCCTACCAGTAAATTCATCCACTATCACAGCCTCATTATTCTTAATAATATAATTAACATCTTTAATAAATAATTCTTTAGCTTTTAAAGCGTTAGTTATGTAATGTGCCCAAGGATCTTGAGGATTATATAAATCATTTACTCCCAAATACTCTTCGCATTTTGCGAAACCCTGATCAGTTAATATGCAACTTCTCTGCTTTTCATCAACTTCATAATCCCCTTCTGGATCAATACCATCTTTACTTAATTCTTTTGCTTTGACTAAAGTTAGAGATAATTCAGCAGCTTTTTGATATTTTTCTTGCGGTCTTTCAACTTGACCAGAAATAATTAGAGGGGTTCTTGCTTCATCGATAAGTATTGAATCAACCTCGTCAATTACGCAATAATTGAATTTTCTTTGAACTACCTCATTAACATCGGTAGCCATATTATCTCTTAGATAATCAAATCCTAATTCGGAATTTGTAGCATAAGTTATGTCACAATCATAATTTTTCTTTCTCTCAATTGGGTTCATATCCTGCTGAATTAGACCAACGGATAAACCTAAAAAACGATGAACTTGTCCCATCCACTCTGCATCTCTTCTAGCTAAATAATCATTTACAGTAACAACATGAACACCTTTTCCAGTAAGGGCATTTAAATAACAAGGTAATGTTGCCACTAGAGTTTTTCCCTCTCCAGTCTTCATCTCAGAAATTTGACACTCATGTAAAACCATCCCGCCTATTAACTGAACATCAAAATGTCTCATATCAAGAACACGTTTACTTGCCTCTCTTACGATTGCAAAGGCTTTTGGAAGAAATTCATCTAGGAGTACTTTTTGTTTTTTAAAATCTGTTTCTAATGAAATCTCTGATTTAAGATTTTGAGTTTCTTTTCTTAGCTCATCGTCAGTCAATTGAGAGATTTCTTCTTCTAAAAAATTTATCTCTTCCACTATTGGCTGATAACGCTTTAACTTTCGTGTATTCGGATCTCCCAACAAAAGTTTTAGCATAAGTTTCAGTCCTTAAAAAATTTATCTTATTACAAACATTATAAATTAGTGCGTTACAACAGAATGCAGAAAGATTATATCTCTTTATTTTAAAGAAGGTATCGATTAGTGTGATTACATAAAATCTCAAAAATAACCGCATAAATTTATTATCTTCGATGATCTGCAAGTTTTACAAAAAATGAAAAAAATATCTCTAATAAAGCATTCTAAAGGAGCCATTGGATTAAGGTTTTTTGGATTAGGCCCCAATTTAGAGCCGACTAATGGATTAAAAAAACTACAACAATTACTGGATAAAAACGCTTTCTGGGCAAAAAATAGAACGATTAATGATCTCAAAAAATGTCTAGCTAATAGTGACGTTATAGTAAGTATTTGGGTAGGCAACGAGATAGTTGGTTTTGGCAGAGGTCTAACAGATGGAATTTACAGAGGAGTTCTTTGGGATATAGTTATAGATGAAAATCATCAAGGCAAAGGTTTTGGAACATTAGTCGTAAATAATCTTTTATCTTCAGAAAAAATAAAAAAAACAAAAAAAATATATTTAATGACAACTAATAAAAAACTATTCTATTCTCAATTTGATTTTCAAGAGGTTTCGACTCAAAATTTATTAATTCGTGAAATATAAATCAAATTTTAATGACGAATCTCAATTTAAATTGATTTATCAAAAAATTCAAGATACAAATTTACTGTAGAGCCATCTTATAAAAGAACCCAAAATAGGAACTGGTCCAAAAGTTGGTCCACAAAAATCAAAATAATCTCTATGCTCTTTAATTAAACCATTTTCAGCAAATAATAAACGAGTTGTTCCTGGATAAATAAATTCTTTGCCCAATATTTTTAAACCCATAGTCCACTCAACGAATCCACAATTTTCAGTTATTGATATTGAATGAGTTTCTAAAAAAACATCATCACATCTTTTAATAAGCTTTTCTTGAGCTCTAACATAAGAATCTAAACCCTCTGATTTCTGCGTAGGATCTTGAAATATTACATTCTCATCGTAAAATTCAGCCCATTCTTTCTTCGTTGGCGCATCAGCACCATAGGGTTTAGTAAATAATTTTCTTAAATCCTCTGAAGAAAGTACTATAGGCATAATAATTTTTAGTAAATATTGTAAAAGATAAAAACGCTTAAAGCGGATTTTATAGTTTAATTAGTTGATTTTTTGGCAAGATCTAAATTTTATATTATCCAAGTATTTTGAATTTGTGATTTTTGGAGAATATACCATTTTTAGCGCTTAAAGTTTTGATGAGAAATCCTACTTCTTCAAAGTAAATTTATTACTTGCGTTAGAAGATCTTCTATATTAAATATTAGAAGTTTGTTTGAAGAGAAAACTAACTTAAAAAAATAATCAAAGTTTCTTAGGTTCAATACTTAGATTTTTTTATTTTAATTTCGAAAATTATTAAAAGAGAAAATTAAGACACTGTCATTAAGTAAGATTTAAGGAATTAAAAAAGAAATTTAAAAAAAATTTATTTCTAAGAAGTTATAAAGTTAGAGAATTTTCTTTTCATCTACCTTGTCCTTAAAATTATCCCGTGATAATTTAGTTGTGAAATATTATTAGATAAAGATAATTGAAAAAAAATTTTATTTATTTATCATTTTTCGGGTTAATAATAATATTTTTATTAGAGACACAATTAGATTTAATACAGCTTTCATATGGTGAGTTTGATCATGGAGGAGAAATTTCTTTTATAGAAATAGTTCAGAATTTAATTATTATTACAACTCTAATTATCACAATAAAATTTAGAAAATTATTGGTTGAGGCATACAGTAATTTTTCCTTCTTCCTAAGAGTTTCATTAGTATCGATAATTCTGTATGAAGAAATTAGTTTTATAACTAATGGATTGAGTAAATTTTTCAATGCCATTAACTACCAAAAAGAAGTAAATTTACATAATTCTAATTTTTTGGTAAAAAGTATAAACTTTGACAATATTAGTCTTATATTTTCAAAAATTAATTTTAGTATTACTTTTCAATTTCTACTTTTTTCAGTAATTTTACTTTTTATTGGTTATGGTTACTACTTGCCTCTCTCTAAAAAGTTACGTTTACTTTTCCTGGAAAGAAAAAATTCTATATATTGTTTACTCTATATATTTTTTGAGCTCATTAATTCTATTTTGAGAGATAATAATATTACAGATGGCAAACCTCTTTTAAATCATGAATTTTTAGAATTCGGTATTTATATTCTTTTTCTAAAAGACACTATGGATAAAATTAAGTCGATTAAACATAAAAAATAACAATTATTTTTGTTTTTTTCTATGAATAGTCATATTACTGTTTTGTATTAAATCACTTTAAAATTACTATGTACGAAAAAATCCTTTCTTAGGATTGACTTTGAGGAAGCGGATGAAGAGATTCGAACTCTCGACATTCTCCTTGGCAAGGAGATGCTCTACCACTGAGCTACATCCGCATAGCTTTTTTATTTTATCTCAAAGAAGGGATCAATGATAGAAATAATTAAATTTTTTCAATTAATTTAAATTTTTAATTAAGGATCCCATCTCAATTGCTTGTAAAGCATAATTCCAACCAAGATTATTTTTAATCCCTGCTCTCTCTAAAGCCTGCTGCATAGTATCAGTAGTTAAAACTCCAAAAATAATTGGAACATTATTTTCATTTGAAACTTGTGAAATACCTTTGCTCGCCTCAGATATAACTACATCATAGTGGGAAGTTTCACCACGAATCACAGCACCAAGAGCAATTAAAACGTCATAACTCTTTTTTTTCGTGAGGGTTTTAGCTGCAATTGGTAATTCAAATGAACCAGGAACCCAAACTATATCTACTTGATTACTTAATTCAGAGGTATCTAAACCATGTCTTTTTAAACAATCAAGACAACCAGATAGAATTTTATTTGTAATTAAATCATTAAATCTTGCTATTACAATCCCAACTTTTAAAGTAGATGCATTAGTAAAAGAACCCTCAAAAATAGCCATTAAATTTTACTTCGATATATTAATAGCCTCTCACGAAAAGGTATTTAGTTCAAACTAATGAAGAAACTATCCCTGTAACAAAAACTAAAACGACCCAAACAGCAGCAATAGAATAGATTTTTCTCCTACTTTCTCGCTGTCCTTCCTCAGTAGAAGGTTGAGTTACATATAAAACGGGTACTCCAACTACCGCGATTAAAGAAGCAAATAATAGAGCATTTACGAAGAAAAAGTTAACAGCCTGCATAATTCAGTCTTAGGTTTCAAATATTATAAATACTATAATCTCATGAAAATGATAATTTTTAGAGAAAATTTACATACTTTAGCCACTTTAAATGCAAAAAAAAAATTTCTACCTAATATCTGTTTAGGATTTAAAAAAGTATGCAAGAAGATACGATAATTCAAAAGAATTTATTTGCGATTGGTAATGATAATAATGAGCAAAAAGAAATAACAAAAATACCAGAAGATTTATCTTTGGAAGATTTAAAAAAAGAATCGCAAAAAAGACCAAGGCAAAGAAAAAATTCAACTAATTTAATAAATCAATTAAAGACAGATTTAATTTCAAATAACAAAAATGTTTGCATCAATGAAGAATCTTATAGCTATAAAACAGTTTCAAAACTTAAATTAACACCTGTAATGAAGCATTATGTAACTCTAAAAGAAGAAAATAAAGATAGGTTATTACTTTATAGATTAGGAGATTTTTTTGAATGTTTTTTTGAGGACGCTGTCTTAATATCTAACCTTTTAGAAATAACGCTTACCAGTAAAGATGCTGGCAAAGAGATTGGTAAGATCCCTATGGCAGGGGTTCCCCATCATGCAATGGAAAGATACTGTGCTGATTTAATTAAAAAAAATTATTCTGTAGTTATATGCGATCAATTAGAAAAAAGTTCTGGGAATTATGGGACTCCAATTAAAAGAGGAATAACAAGAATAATTACTCCTGGAACTGTAATTGAAGAAGGGATGTTGGTAGCAAAGCAAAATAATTGGATTACTGCTATTTACTTATCCGAAGAAAACTCAGATCAATCTTATGAATGGGGCATATCAAAAGCTGATGTAAGCACAGGAGAATTAATAACTTTAGAGGGCCAATCTCTGTCAAAACTATTTGATGAAATTATTAAATTAGATTCTTCAGAAATCATTGTAGGAAGCAATGCAGTAAGAAATCTCTTAATTAAAGGAAATAGTCAAATTACATATACTGTTTCTCAAGAGACTAATTTTGGAATTAATGAAGCAAATTATCTAATAAAAAATTATTTTCAAATTGCAACCCTAGAGGGAATAGGACTTAAAAATTTAAACAATGCAACTAGATCACTTGGAGGGTTATTAAATTATTTAGAAAAGATTAATCCTTCAAATTTAGATAAAGAGTCTTCTTTAAAAATCTCATTAGACTTTCCACAAATCCAATATGGTCACAACAAATTAATTATTGATTATCAAACTCAAAAAAACTTAGAAATCAAAAATACACAACGAGAAAACAATTACGTGGGTTCGCTACTATGGAGTATTGATAGAACTTATACTTGCATGGGTGCAAGGTGTTTAAGAAGGTGGATAGATTCACCACTATTAAACATTAATGAAATTTATAAAAGACAAAATATAATTACAAACTTTATTGAATCTAAACAATTACGTACAGATACCCAAAATTTACTTAGAGCAATGGGAGATTTAGAAAGACTTGCGGGTAGAGCTTGTGCAGGTCATGCAAGTCCAAGAGACTTAATTGCAATAGCTGAAGGTTTAAAAAAATTGCCTAAACTAAAATCCATAATTGAATTATTTAAATATGATCTCCCAGATTGGACTGATCAATTAAAAAATATTGATGAAGGGCTCTTAGAATTAGCCGATACTATAAGTTTTAAACTAATAGAAAATCCTCCCCTAAATATTAGTGAAGGAGGCATGATCCACGATGGTGTTGACAATATATTAGATGCTTTACGCAATTTAATGGATGATTGCTCTGAGTGGCTTAATAAAGAGGAATTAAAAGAAAGGAAAATTAGCAAAATTTCAAACCTAAAAATTCAATTTCATAAAAATTTTGGTTATTACATTTCAATAAATAAGTCAAAAGTTAATTTAGCTCCACAACATTGGATCAAAAGGCAAACACTTACTAATGAAGAAAGGTATATCACTTCAGAAATTAAAAATAAAGAAAATAAGATTTTCCAAATAAAAAGTAGAGCTTCATCAAAAGAATATGAAATTTTCTGCGAATTAAGAAATACAGTTGCTGAAAAAACAAAACAAATAAGATCAATCGCAAAATCCATAGCATCTCTTGATGCACTACTTGGTTTATCAATTACTGCAGTAGAAAACAATTTTACAAAACCTTCATTAATACCAATAAATGATTCATTGATAAAAAATAGTACAAAAATTATCGCAGGAAGAAATCCAATTGTAGAGCAATTGTTAAGTGATAAAAAGTTTGTAGCGAACGATATCTCTTTTGAGGAGAATCAAAAATTAATTATATTAACGGGTCCCAATGCAAGCGGAAAAAGTTGCTTTATAAGACAACTTGGTTTAATACAAATTCTCACACAAATTGGTAGCTTTGTGCCTGCTAATAATGCTGAAATCAAGATTGCAGATAGGATTTTCACAAGAATTGGGGCAGTTGATGATCAATCATCTGGACAATCAACATTTATGGTAGAAATGTCTGAAACTGCATCAATTCTAAATCAGGCAACTTCTAGCTCACTAGTTTTACTTGATGAGATAGGCAGAGGGACATCTACTTTTGATGGACTTTCAATAGCTTGGTCAGTAAGTGAATATCTTGCAAAAAAAATACAATGTAATACTATTTTTGCTACACACTATCATGAGCTAAATTATTTAAAAAATTCAAATAAGAATATACAAAATTTTCAAGTTTTAGTAGAACAAAATAACGACCAGTTAATCTTTAGCCACAGGATTGTTAAAGGGGGCTCAAACAAAAGCTATGGCATAGAAGCAGCTAAATTAGCAGGAGTTCCAAAAGAAGTTATAGAAAAAGCAAAATCAGTTTTAAATTCTTTAGAAAAAAATAACAAATTAAATTATGACATTAAGTAGATTTTTGGCGTTTTTATAAAATAAATACTTTTTAAATTGTTTCCCTCAATAAGGCGTTAACCGCAGCAGCTGCCATGGCAGCACCTCCTCTAGTTGAATTCAAAACAATTCTAGGAAGATCGGTGGAAATCAGTTTGTTTTTGCTATTCTCTACTCCAATAAATCCAACAGGCATTCCGATAATTAAACTAGGTAAATCTTTTGCATTTTCTAAAATATCAATTAAATAAGTTAACGCTGTAGGCGAACTGCCAATAACTACAATAGGAGATTTGCTTCCAGAATTTATAGCGGATAACTCCTTCCAACCTTCACTTAAGCCATATGCAGTTTTAGTTAAGTTTGTATGATTATTTTTTCCAAACCACATTCTAGCGGTGAATACTTTATTCCTAGTGGTATTTTCTGCCATGGATTTTATTGCTGCTGCTGCCATATCGGTATCAGTTAAAATAGGAGCACCATTTTTAAGTGCCTGAAGCCCCTTTTCACAAGCACCTTCACTAAAATTTATAAGATTTTGAACTGTAAAATCCCCTGAAGTATGGACTAATCTCTCTAAAACTTTTTTTTCCAAATAATTTAGATCATTGGCTACTAAACGAGATCTTATGAATCTGATGCTTTCCAAAAAAATTGGATGATCTACTACCATTAAATTTAATTTGTGTTAGAAGTAATCATAGTTAATATATGGTTTTTATTGAGCTATTATGCCAATACAAATATTATGGGGTAATGATCTAAATGCTCAAAATACATTTATTCAAAAATTAATTGATAAGGAAGTATCCAAAGAATGGAAAGAAATAAACGTAACTAATTTAAATGGAGATGATGATGAGCAAGTCAATAAAGCTTTTGATGAAGTTCTTACACCTCCTTTTGGAGATGGATACAGAATAGTTACATTGAAAAATAATCCCATTTTTACTGCCAAAAATGAAGATCTAAGAACTAAATTTGAAAAAATTCATGACAATATACCTCAAAATACTTATTTCATTTTGCAAAATACAAAAAAACCAGACTCAAGACTAAAAAGTACTAAATTTTTGCAAAAACTTATCAAAAATAATTTAGCCAAAGAAAAATCATTTTCATTACCAGAAATCTGGGACTATGAGGGACAAAAAAGATTTTTAGAAGATGTAGCAAATAAAATGGATATCAAAATTGATAAAAATGCAGCTGAATTAATTATTGATTCAGTTGGTAATGACAGCTTTAAACTAATAAATGAATTAACCAAAGCAAAAACATACCTCTCTGCAGTATCAAGTGATTCGAATTCGCAACTTTTTCTTAAAAGTATTGATGTAAACAAAATATTTAGTGATCATCAATCCAATATTTTTAAAATCATTGATCTTCTCTTACAAAAAAATATTAATGAAAGCCTCATTGAAATAAATTATTCTTTACAGAAAGGAGAACCTGCTTTAAGACTAAATGCAGGTTTAATTAGTCAAATAAGAATTCATACCATTATAAAATTAGTAGTTAATTCAGGTAACGATAATGCAGAAAAGATTTGTAATCTTGCAGGCATTTCTAATCCAAAAAGAATATTTTTTATTCGAAAAAAAGTCAAAAATGTATCTCAAGAATATTTAATTAATCTAATGAGTAACTTACTAGATATTGAATCATTACTGAAACAAGGTAATAATCCTATAAATGTTTTTACAGAGAAATTAATTAATTTAAGTTAATCAAATTATAAGTTTAAGAATTTACATTATGATTTAAGTATGGCTTTACTAGTAAAAAAATTTCGCAAGTCTCAGCTCCTAAAGCTGTTGATAAAGCTACCGCGGAAGTATCTGAACCACCTCTACCCAAAGTTGTAATTTCCATTGAACCCGTATGGCTTAATGTTGTTCCTTGAAATCCAGCCACGACAACTACAAAACCCTGATTTAAATAATTTTGGATCCTCTCTGTTTTAATATCCAGAATTCTCGCTTTCCCATGAATTGATTCAGTAATAATTCCAACCTGGCTACCAGTCATTGAAATTGCAGGTATTCCGTATTCGTTTAATGCCATTGAAAGAAGAGCTATGGTTACTTGCTCTCCAGTTGAGAGAAGCATATCCAATTCTCTTCGATTAGGAT
>QCBK01000009.1 GCA_003281635.1 Prochlorococcus sp. AG-347-G22 | reverse complement strand
TAATTTAGTAAATCTATATCTTATGAGCTATTTTTTGACTTATAAAATTTTAGAACTAAAGGCTTTCCATAAATTTAGAATTTTTTCTAAGAAAAATTACTGAGTATATTTTCGTCAGATTATTATTAGTTATTATGTCACCTATTTTTAAATGTCTTATTTGTCGGAAAGATATCGAAAGATCTACAAAAACATTTTGGATTAAGAAAGGTCATTTATTGTGTTCAACGTGTTTAGACAATATTGATAAAAAATCTGATAAAGTTTTTTGAGATTTTTTTAGTTGAAGAAAATAATATTGAGTAATTTAGTGGTTTATATTTACATAAAATTCAATCGGAGGATATAAATGTTTATATTATTACTAAAAAATTTAGAATTTATAGTATACCGGTAATGGTTCATCCTAATAAGCCATGATTAATAATTAATGATTAAAAGTGAATGAAAGTTTATACGCCAATAATTCTTTCAGTAACTTGAACCTAATAGCTTTTATATAAAGAATCAATTTTAAAACCATTTTTAATATAAAAAAAACGGAAAATTAATGAAACTTAAATCATTAATTAATCCGTAGTAGAGTTTTTAAAAAAGTTTTGGTGGAATATAAATCTATAATTTTTTAAACCGCCTATTTAACTTTAAAGGTTTTTTAAAATTAGAACCAGCCAGGTATGATTTGACCTGTAGTAACATAAGCGCCAACTGCCGCTACGAAACCTAACATTGCTGCCCAACCGTTAAAACGTTCTGCTTCAGGAGTCATAATAAATAAAATGAATTATGTAAATGATTGTAACAGGTTTTGTGAAGCTTTGTAAAGCATTTCTTGAAAATAAAGAAAAACTCCTCTGATTTTTTTTGAATACACACAAGAGTCACATAAATGTAGCAATAATGCTTTAAAGTAGTTAAATCTTTAATAAGAAATCTTTTGTTGAGTTTGAATGTATTGATTATTTTTTTTGATGATGCAGTTAGGATAAAACCATAGTAAAAAAATCTTCTTCTTTCGGTAAATTAGAGGTTTTATTTTGCATCCTCAATATGATAAACCTTAAATAATGTATTCAAATTTACTATTAAGAGTAAAGGTTTAAACCAAATGTAAAAACTTCTATGCTTGCATTAAATCTCCTTTTTTATGATTTTGATAAAGGTTTCTTTAAACCATACTGTTCATTGATGATTGCAGGTCAACTCAAAATATATCTCTGAATTATGAAATAACATTTTTATTCAAAAAAATTGATTGTTGAAAAAAATTTGGATTTAATATTATGTACTCAATTTTTTAAATGTGGGTCGCCTGAGATTCGAACTCAGGACCAGCCGGTTAAAAGCCGGATGCTCTACCGCTGAGCTAGCGACCCATTTCTGTAAAATTGAGTACATAAGAGATTATCCCTTTTTAAGGAAAAAAAAACAACTTTTTATTTCAACTTGAACAATAGAAAAACAATTCTTAACTAATTAAATAAAAAATTAAAAATTCTCTCTAAATTTACAGTTAAAAGGTAAGATATTGGATAAATAACAGAATTTCTAAAATGTTAAGAACAATCGTAGTTTTCGCACCCATTATCGCTGCTTTGGCTTGGGTTATATTCAATATACAAAAGCCAGCAAGAGAGCAGTTCAATAGAGACTTCTTGGGAAAGGATTAATCTGATTTGATAGAGAAAGAAGTTATAGTAATTGGAGCAGGTTTAGCAGGTTCTGAAGCGGCATGGCAAGTTGCAAATTCTGGATTAGCAGTCAAATTAGTCGAAATGAGACCCTTCAAATCAACACCAGCACATCACACTGGCGAATGTGGAGAATTGGTTTGCAGTAATAGTTTTGGAGCTTTAAGTTCAGATAGAGCAGCTGGTTTGCTACAAAAAGAACTAAGATTTTTTAATTCAATAATAGTCCAAACAGCAGATAAATTTTCTGTCCCAGCTGGAGGTGCTTTAGCAGTAGATAGATCTAAATTTAGTACTGCTTTGACCGAAGAATTATCTAATCACCCTTTAATCGAAATAAAGAGATTCGAACAACTAGATCTCCCAAGTAAAGAAAATGTAACTATCCTTGCAACTGGCCCATTAACGTCAGATGAATTAGCCAATAAAATTCGATTTTTTACTGGTATGAATTCCTGTCATTTTTTTGATGCTGCTAGTCCAATAATTTATGGTGATACTATTGATAAAGAAATTGTTTTTAAAGCTAGCAGATACGATAAAGGGGATCCGGCATATCTTAATTGCCCAATGAATGAAAATGATTACATCCATTTCAGGAACGAACTTATAACAGGAGAACAAGCTAGTTTAAAAGACTTTGAAAAAGAAACAGCTAATTTCTTCGAAGCTTGTCTGCCAATCGAAGAAATTGCCAGAAGGGGAGTTGACACAATGAGATACGGACCTTTGAAATCTATAGGGTTGTGGAATCCAAAATGGGGAGACTTATTTGACAGGGAAAATAGATTGAAAAATCGGCCTCATGCAATTGTTCAATTAAGAATGGAAGATCTCGAAGGGAAGTTACTTAATATGGTAGGTTTTCAAACCAACCTAAAATGGTCAGAACAAAAAAGAATTTTTAGGATGATTCCAGGCTTAGAAAAAGCTGAATTTGTACGTTTTGGAGTGATGCATAGAAATACTTTTTTAGAATCTCCTAAATTACTTTTGCCAACACTGCAATTTATGAAAAGAAAAACTCTTTTAGCAGCTGGGCAGATAACAGGCACAGAAGGTTATGCCGCCGCCGCAGCGGGAGGTTTGCTCGCTGGAATAAATGCATCCTTAATAACTATGGGTAAAAACCCAGTAACTTTCCCTGATGAATCGATGATTGGTTCTCTAATAAACTTTATCAGTAATAGAAATCAAATATTATCTAATCAGAAAAAAAATAAATTCCAGCCAATGCCTGCTTCATTTGGTTTGGTTCCTGAACTAACTAAAAGAATAAAAGATAAAAGATTAAGATACAAAGCTTATCAAGCAAGATCTACAGAAGCCTTGGATATCTTTAAAAATAAACTAGATACTTGTTTAAAAAAAACACTTACTTATCAAAATTTACTAGGATAAATAATTGAAGAATCAAAAAATGGAATTTAATAAGGAAAATTTCGATGCAATCATTATTGGCTCAGGAATAGGAGGCTTAGTAACAGCATCTCAATTAGCTGTTAAGGGAGCTCGAGTTTTAGTTCTTGAGAAATATATTATTCCAGGAGGAAGTGGGGGCTCTTTTAAGAGAAAGGGTTATACCTTTGATGTTGGCGCTTCAATGATATTTGGATTTGGAGATAAAGGCTATACCAATTTATTAACTCGCGCTCTAAAAGATGTTAATGAAAAATGTGAAACCATTCCTGATCCTGTGCAACTGGAATATCATTTGCCAAAAAATTTTAATATTTCAGTAGATAGAAACTATAAGCAATTTATAAATAAATTATCAGCGAATTTCCCTAAGGAAAAAAAAGGGATCAAGAAATTCTACGATACTTGTGCAAGTGTATTTAAATGTTTAGATTCAATGCCTCTTTTATCGATAGAGGATCCGAGTTATCTTTTCAAAGTTTTCTTTAAATCTCCATTATCCTGTTTAGGGTTGGCTAGGTGGTTACCAGTAAATGCAGGAGATGTTGCAAGGAAATTTATAAAAGATCCTGAACTTTTAAAATTTATAGATATAGAGTGTTTTTGTTGGTCTGTAATGCCAGCTCTCAAAACCCCTATGATAAATGCGGGAATGGTATTTACAGATAGGCATGCTGGAGGTATAAATTATCCAAAAGGGGGAGTAGGAAAGATAGCAGAAAAGTTAGTTTCCGGAATCCAAAAATTTGGAGGTAATATTAGATATAAAGCCAATGTGACTGAAATCCTTTTAAAGGATGATAAAGCTATTGGAGTTAAGCTTTCAAATGGGGAAAAGATTTACTCAAACATAATCGTATCAAATTCCACTAGATGGGATACATTTGGATTGAAAAACAACAATAAAGGATTAATTTCGAGTAAAGACGTACCTAAAAGTGAATATAAATGGACTGAAACTTATAAACCTTCACCCTCTTTTGTCTCTATTCATCTTGGGGTCCAAAAAATTCTAATACCCATTAATTTTAATTGTCATCATATAATTGTTGGAAATTGGGATGAATTAGAGAGTGAAAAAGGGGTTATTTTTGTTTCCATACCTACTTTGCTTGACCCGTCTTTGGCTCCAGAAGGTAAACATATCATCCATGCCTTTACTCCTTCATCGATGAGTGAATGGGAAGGTCTACCAAGGAAAGAATATTTGCAAAAGAAAGAAGAATACTTTTCATTTCTTGTTGAAAAAATAACAACAATTCTTCCTAATCTTGAACAAAACATTGATCACAAAGAAATTGGCACTCCCAAAACTCATAAAAAGTTTCTTGGAAGATATGAAGGTAGTTACGGACCAATTCCTAGTAAAAAGTTGCTTGGACTTTTGCCAATGCCCTTTAATACTACAAAAATCCAAAACCTTTATTGTGTAGGAGATTCATGCTTCCCAGGTCAAGGCCTAAATGCAGTTGCTTTTAGCGGATACGCATGCGCTCATAAAATAGGTGCAAAATTAAATATGAATAGTTTTAAATTACCTGACTAAGGGTCCTTCGAAGATGATAGAAAAGTTTAAAACTCTTTTTTTTGTGAAAAGTTCGTTAATTTCTTTATATCTTGCGCTTACAATTCCTATACCATTTGTCTCTATTGATATATTAAAAACCCCCTCAATTACTACATTTGTCTTAGGCCTTTATTTAATAATCAATATCACAAATGATTATGTAGAAACTTGTAATAATAAAATTTCATATAAAACTAGCTTAATTTCTAAAGCTTTAGGAAAAAAAAATTGGGAGATTCCATGGAAAGATATAAAGTCAATTGAATCTTTACCAACTAGTCAAGGTAGCAAAGTTTATTACTTTAATACTTATCAAGGTGATAATTTTCTTGTCCCACAAAGGGTGGAAAATTTTGAAAAATTTTTATTAATTGTTTCTAAGAATACTGGTATTGCTATTAATGAAATATCTTATTTATCCCCATTATGGACTTATAAATTATTGACATTACTATCAGTTTTAATGATTGTTGGTGAACTTTTCGCTTTTCTAAATTAAATATTGTCAATACTGAATCGATAACCTTGTTGTCTAACAGTGGTTATTCCCCCACCTTCACCCAATCCAGCCTGTTCTAATTTTCTCCTCAAAGTTAATACCTGAGTATCTACAGACCGAGGACCTCCACTGAATGGGGGCCAGGCCATCCTTAAGAGTTCTTGACGGCTCCTTACCATCCCAGGAGGCATTAAAAGGGCACAAAGCAGTGCAAACTCCCTAGGGCTTAATTCAACGGGCTTTTCGCTAAGAGTAACTTGTCTTAAAAGAAGATGCACCTCTAAAGGCCCAACCTCAACTTTTTCTTGTAATCCTATTCTTCCCTTTTTTAAGAGTGTTCTACATCGTGCTGCAAGCTCTTCAAGTCCAAAAGGTTTTCTGAGGACATCATCTGCTCCTTCATCTAATAGATTTACTAATGCTTCAACACCTGATCTTGCGGTTAAAACTATGACAGAAGACCCCAACTGTTGGGCTAGTCTCATTGCAGTATTCTGCTCAAGGATTTCTGCGCTAACTAATAGATCGGGCGCTTGTTCTCTGCATAAGTCAACAGCTTCGGCAGCAGTACCTACAGCTGCAGCTAGGTGGCCATCTTGGCGAAGCCTTTGGACGAGGACCGTTCTAAGTGTGGGGTGAGGTTCAACAACTAGAACTCTTGAGGGGGTTTGAGAGCTCGTAGGCAACTGTGAACTGCCAGGAGTTGAAGCTAAGATTTGCTCAGTTGATTGCATTCTTAAATTACTGTTTGGCCAGGCAATTTTTAATCATCCTTAATAAGGTATAACAAATGCAAAAAAAAAATCAGAATCTATCGAATTATGACATCATTTGAAAATCCCAAAGCAATTCGTCATTTTCAATCAATTTGCGATAGTTGCCAGGACTTAGTTACTCGTTTTCATACGCCATCTGATCTTAAATTATATAGCGATGGCTATCTCCAAGCCCTTAGGAATTGCAATGGTTTAGAGCAAAAGGACCAAGAGAAATTAGAAGGGTTAATTGAAAGATGGATTCTAGATCCTTCAAGTTTTATTGATCCTGACGGAGATGGAAATAAAGGTTTTTTTGATAAAAAAAGGATTTAAAATATTAATTTTTATTAATCAATTCAGTATTTATACTTATTAATTATCTTAAGACGCTAATTCAATTTCTATTTTTTCTTTTAGAGATCCTGAATTGTACATTTCAATAAGAATGTCTGATCCGCCAAGAAATTCTCCTTTTAAGTAAACTTGTGGAATTGTTGGCCAATCTGAATATTCTTTGATACCTTCACGTACTGCAAAATCACTTAGAACATCAAATGTACCAAATTCTACCCCTAGAGAATTTAGTATTTGAACTACGTTGTTGGAAAACCCGCATTGAGGCATTAATTTAGTACCTTTCATGAAAACCATTACTGGATTAGAATCAATGAGTTTTTGAATTTTATCTTTTGTTAGGTCGTCCATAATTTAATTTGGTGTTTCTGTTTTTAATGCCAGTGCATGAATAGCCTCTGAAGCTAATTCTTCCTTTAAAGCAGAATAGACTAGCTGATGTTGTTTAACTAATGATAATCCATTGAATTCAGGTGCAATGACAGTTACTTGTAAATGATCATTTCCCTTAAGGTTTTCAACAAAAACTTTGGAACTTGGAATTTTTTTTGTGATTAAATTAATAACCTCTGCTTTAGTAATCATAATTAATTTGAATTAACCTTTGTATTTTGTCTCAACAAATCCTAGTTGGATCAACCTTTCATAAGCTTCTTTACCTTCTGGACTATTAGGTGACATTATTCTAATTGTCTCAACAAGTAAGGGCACTGCAACCTCAGGCTTTTCAGTTTTTATATACATGGATGCTAATCTCTCATTTGTTTCTGCCAATATTTGTAATGTTTCCTTTCCTTTCCTTTGCATTTCATTTGGTATTCTGGCATCAACTCCTTTGAAGGATGAATTTAGATCAGAATAAAAGGATGCAAGTTGCTTCGCTAGTTTTCTAGCGTCTAGGTAAGAATCCTTAGCTTTATCAAAATCCCCGTTTTTAATATATTTATCACCTTCTTTTATAAAATATTCAACGTTTGAGATGGAAAGCTTTTTACTCGCATTCGAGAGTACTCTGAAGTCTTCTGGATTCTTTATCTCTGCATGAACTTCATTTTTGTAGGGAACATTCCCAAAAAATATAAATAAAATTGGGATTAATTTTAAGAATTTCATTTTCTTTTTCAATTATTAAAATTCATAGTAACTTATTGCAGATTCATCTACCTACATTTTTTAATGCTTTTTCTTCCTCTTGAATCATTTTTTCATTTAGAAATTTATTAAAGTCCTTAATATTAAAGTTTGAGTAATCATTAATTGAGATTGGTTTTCCAAAGGATAAACAAAATTCGCCCCTAAAGTTCGGAGGTATTTTGCTGTAAGCAATTCCAATTGGAATAATATTAATAGAGGTTGTTTTTTGGGTAGCTAATCTAGCTAATCTATATAGTCCTTCTTTGAGAACTAATTTTTTTCCGTATCTATTAATCTTTCCTTCGGGGAAAATAACTAGTTGTTCTTCTTTTTGTATAAGATCAACCGCATATCTTAAGGCTGAGAGAGATGGTGATAATTGATTTATTGAAAAACATCCAAGTCTTTTTAAAAACCAACCTTGTATTCCTCTCATTTCGGATTTAGTAACCATAAATCTACAATCCTTTTTTGTTACCCTTCTACCCATTGCCATTGTGAGTATTAAGCCGTCCCATCTTGATCTGTGTGTTGGAGCTAGAATGATAGAGGAATTTATGGGAATCGAAAAACCATTTTTTAATATTTTCTTTTTTCTAAAAAAGAATCTCAAAACAACGTCCTGAGTAACGAACATTGCAATAAATCCCAATACAGGGTTGATTTTATGCCAAATATTTAAGGAATCCTTCTTCAAGTTCTATTAACTATATATTAATAATTTAAGTGTTTGCCTTTTTTTATTAGCTATTATTGGGCGGTTACTAGATTGTCTAGAAACTAAGATTTTCAAAATTATGGCTACTTTAGGAGTAAACATTGATCATATTGCAAATGTAAGGCAAGCAAGGAAAACTGTCGAACCCGACCCTGTGCAATTTGCTTTTTTAGCTGAATTAGGAGGGGCAGATTCCATAACGGTGCATCTCAGAGAAGATAGAAGACATATACAAGATAGGGACGTATTCCTTCTGAAAGAGACCATAAAAACAAAACTCAATTTAGAGATGGCTGCTACAGGAGAAATGTTAGAAATTGCCAAAAAAGTTCTTCCCGATTATGTAACGCTTGTACCTGAGAAAAGAGAGGAAGTTACCACTGAAGGCGGGTTGGATTTAAAAAGTAATGTGCAATACCTTAAGAAGGCTGTTGGGAATTTAAAGGATTCAAATATAGAAGTAAGCGCATTTATTGATCCTCTTGGTGAACAGATAAATTATTCCAAAGAAATAGGCTTTGATTTTATAGAATTACATACTGGAAAATATGCTGAACTATCGGGATCTGAGCAATATAAAGAGCTCCAAAGGATTATAGAGTCTACACATTTAGCGAATGACCTTGGATTAGTTGTTAATGCTGGTCATGGCCTGAACTACAATAATGTTAAGAAAATTGCATCAATTAACAATATGAACGAGCTGAACATCGGTCATAGTATTGTTGCAAGGGCTTTAGCGATAGGATTAGAAAAGTCTGTACGTGAAATGAAGTCCCTTATCACATCAAATTTAATTTCAAAATGACAACATACTTTTTCGTTGCGGCAAGTGAAAAGTTTTTAACAGTTGAAGAACCACTTGATGAAATTTTGAAAGAGAGGATGAGGAACTATAAAGAAAATAATAAAGAAATAGATTTTTGGCTCTTAAAAAATCCATCATTTTTACACACCACCCAATTTGCTGATCTAAAAGCAAAAATTCCATCTACCCCAGCAGTTGTTTTATCGACAGATAAAAAATTTATAACTTTCTTAAAGCTTCGTTTAGAGTTTGTTGCTGTGGGGGAATTCGAATGTCCTAATGCAGAAATAATTGATCCATTTAAAGTTGAGTAATATAACCATCTAGTAAATTGCTCAATCTTTATAAGTCAAATAAAATTGAAGTAATTAGTGAGCTGTTAGCAGAGGAATTAAAAATATGTCCTCCGCCTATAAATGAGAAATTAGAAATAGTAGTGCCCAATTACTTTTTGGGGAATTGGCTACGTGAACAAATAACTATAAAAAACAAAATAAGCGCTCTTTATGAATTAAAGACAATATCAACGTATACCGAATCTTTATTGACAAATTTTTTCCCTGCAAATGATATGAGCGCATGGAATTTTGAGTCAATTAAATGGGGCATTATTGATTCCTTGGAAGAATTAAATAGCTTTAAAGAATCATTTCCGCTTAGAAATTGGATTAAAAAATATTTGGATAATAAAAAGACAATTGATGGAGACATATATAATCTGACAAAAAAGATCGCGAATAATTTTATTGATTATCTGATTTTTAGACCTGAAATGATTGCTCAATGGAATAGATATGAAATTAATTCATCTAATCTATTTAATAATTTAAACGCAGATCAATTTTGGCAACCTATTTTATATAAATTATTAGAGGATAAGATATCTGAAAAGCCATCATGTTTATACATGATTGAAATAATAAAGAATTTAAGAAAAATTAAAAACGTTCAATTTCAAGTACCAAATCAAATTTATATTTTTTCAGATAATAATTTATCTAAACTACATATTAATTTTTATTCAGAACTTTCAAAATTTATTAAGGTAAATTTGTACTTATTATCTCCTGGAGAAGATTTATGGAATAGAATAAATTGTCTTGAAGGTGAATTGGAATTTGATGATAATGAAAGTAAATTAAATTTAAATAATACAAATATAGAGAAAATATTTGGTAAATTTGGAGCAAACTTTCAGAAATTAATTGATGAAAATATTTATAAAGAAGGTATAAATTTAAAAAATAATCTTATTTATCTCGATCCAACAAGTATTTTTCATAATAAGAAAGATATTCCTCTTCTTAATCAAATACAAAAAAGACTAATTGACAATAATAGCGTTGAATTTATAGTAAGTGAAAGGGATGATTCAATATTACTTTGTGAGCATTTTAATCAAAATAGTCAATTTGAATATTTAAGAAATAAAATTATAGAAATAATAAATTCTTGCGAGAATATTAAATATAGTGATATTGCTGTTTTATCTCCACAAACTAATTTAATTAAACCTTATCTAAGGTACATCTTTAATAATGAGTTAATTAATGGTGAAAAGATACCTTATTTTTTTATTGATGAGGATAATCATGACTCTTCAGGCATTTATGAATTTCTAATTGACATCACTGAAATAGCAAGTGAAAAAATTACACTTGAAAAAATAGATTATATTCTTTCGAAAAAAGTAACTCAGAATATTTTTGATTTTAATATTACTGAGAAGGATGAAATTATTTTCTTACTTACCCAAGCAGGGTTTCATTGGGGATTAGATGATAAAGAAAGATTAGGTGAAGAGAAAAATACTCTAGATTGGTGTATAAATAGAATTACTTTAGGCTTAATTTATGATAAAGAAGTAAATTTAAGTACTTTTAACTTAAAACCATTTAGCTATAAAAATATAAGTTTGGATTTGAATAAATGGGTTAAAATATTAAATCATTTAAAAAAATATATTAATTTGATAAGGGGATCTTTTTCTTACTCGGATTGGGTTGAAAAGATAAAATTTATATTAAAAAGTATTGCTGATTCTAATGCAAATTTCAATTTAGAAATAAGTGAAATAAATAGAATTCTTGATAATTACGCAATACCTTTAATACCTGATGATATTATCTTGTTAAAAGTTTTTAGAGAAATATTAATTTCTTGCATAAATAAGGTTAAATATCAAAGCAAATCACGAGTCAACAAGATCCTAGTAAGTGATATTGAGAATTCAAGGCATATTCCACATAAGGTTATCTTCCTAATAGACATGAATAGTGTTAATTATCCAAAATTACCAAAGAATGAGAACATTAATTTATTAAAAAACAAATATCATTTGGGTGATCCATCTGTTTTTGAAAGAGAGAAATATGCATTTATGGAGTTGTTAATTGCCTGCAGAGATAAATTTATAGTTACTTGGGTAAAAAATGATAAAGAAAATAAAAAATTAGATGTTTCTTTTCCTATAAAAGAGTTAATTTCTTTTTTTGATAGTTTCTTAAACCAAAGCCAAAGAGAACTAATAATTAAGTATTCTGATTTAAATAAAAATGAAATAACTGATCTTGATAAATCTAAGATTGTTAAAAGTAATTATTCTTTAATAGAAGATATAAATTGGAATGAAAAAAAATCTGATATTAAAAATTACAAATTATCAGAATTGATTTATTGGTTCAAGACTCCACAAAAATATTGGCTTAATAAAAACAATATTTCTCCCAAGGAAATATTTATTCATCATCCAGACGAGGAGTATGTAAGCAATCTGCAAAAGTCGCAAATAATTACAAAAATAATCAAGCAAGTAGAGATTGATAATCATAATATTATTGATGATTTAAATGAATTAAATATTAATGATCAGTTGGCTGAAAATGGCATTATTATGCCCAAAAATAGTATTTTTACAAAAGAAAAAGAAATCAAAGACTTATTAATCAGTCTATGTGCAAGTTTGAGTCAACATAATAAGATTAATAAAATCTATGTTAAGTTAAATGCGAATAAAGAAGAATATTTAATCGCTGATGATACCGTAATTGAATTAATTAATGCGAAGTTAAGTTTAAGTCGTTTGACTGAGGCTTGGATAAAATTACTCTTTATTTCTTCTTCAAAGAGGAATATAAAAAGGACTAAAGTAATTTTTAGAACAGAAAATAATTATAAATCACAAATTATTCAATCACCCGGAGCAACTGAATCAAACCTGATTTTGGAGGATTACATAAATATTTTTAAAAATTATTCTGAAAAATGTTTACCTCTTCCTCCAGAAAGTGCTTATAAATATGTAGAAGCAAAAATAAAATCAAAAAATGAAAAAAAAGCTTTTGCAGATAAATGGATTGGTAATACAAATTTTTCTAAAGGAGAAAGAGATAATATCGAAATGAAATTGTGTTTTGGTAATGAAAAAGAACCAGATTTCTTTCTTAGAAATAATAATTTTGATCAATTATCATACAGATTATATGGTCCTCTAATTAAAGCATTAAAGAAATAAAAAATGTCTAAATTTCAGTTAAAAAATTTTTTTGAAGCTGCTTATGATTTAATGCTTGTTTTTTTACAGTTCTTTATTATTAGTCTTCATTTTTTTCAATGGGAATTTCTTCCACAAAAACAAATAATTCAAACAAGTCCTTTTTCTTATTCCATGGGTATTTTAATTATCATAATCGCTTTCATAATAATGTTAGTTTCAATTAAAGACTTAGGTAGAAATTTATCCCCTTTACCAAGACCTATAAACAATAGCAATCTTGTTACTTCAGGTATTTATCGATTTACGCGTCATCCTATGTACTATTCTTTAATATTTATTTCCATTGGAGTTTTTATAATAAAATTATCTAGTTATTATTTATTTTTGACAATAAGTTTAGCTTTAATAATTAAATTTAAGATTGCCTTGGAAGAGAAATATTTAATTAATAAATTTAAGAATTACGTACTTTATAAAAATAAGGTAAAAGTTTAATTTTATAAAAAAATGGATATTAATCAAATTAAATTAGATAATAAGTTTAAATTAGTAGAAGCAAGCGCAGGAACTGGTAAAAGTTTTACTTTGGCTCACATAGTTTTAAGAAATGTTTTGGAGAAAAAAGTTAAACCAGATGAGATACTCTTGCTTAGTTTTACAAAAAATACTTGTTCTGAATTAAGAGATAAAATACTCTCGAGATTTCATAATTTAAAATTATATTTGCAAAGTAATAATGAAACTAAGATAGATGATACTCTTAAGGATTGGTATCTAAATTTTAAGGATAAAGATGAATCTAGGGAAAAAATAATTTACGAAATTGATAATTTTATAAATCAATTCTATAAGTTAAAAGTAACTACGTTCCATGCTTTTTGTAATAATATTATTGATGAATATAGTATTGAAATAGGTGTAACTCAAGATCCATATATTGAGAATAATATTGATAATTTTTATAAAGATGTAATAGATAATTTGTGGATTGATAATTTTCTGAATCTTAATCATGAGCTTATCTTAGCAGTCAACAAAAAAAAAATAAGTTCTAGATTTGGAAGTAGGATCAATAAGTCATTTTTTGTAGAAATTTTAAAAAATATAGATCAAGAAAATATCTGTAAATTTCAAATAAATGATAAATATAAGATTATTGATTTAAATAATTATTTTAATGAATTTTTTTATTTAAATTGGAAAGAGTTTTGTTTTGAATGGAATAAGAAAGGTAAGGAATTATTTTTACAACTCATAGAGTTGGGAAAATTAATTAAGGAGAGCGGAGGAAAAAGTCAAATATATGCTGCAAAACCAAGAAATGATAAGTTTAATCAAATAAATTGTTGGATTGAAGAGATTAACAAAAGGCTTAATTCTAAAAATGTTATCCATTTTATATATGATATTTCTAAGGATGATCTTTTATCTAAATATTTTTACATTGAAAATATATCTAAAGAAATTAATAAACATAATCTAAAATTAGATTTTAATAAATTTAATTTATTACAAGATAAAATTTATAAAATAAAAGAAGGTTTTTTTACTGAATTTGTAAGAATATTTACCCAATTAGCTTATATAAAATTAATTGATTTAAAGAAAAGTTTTTCTATTTTCAACTTCAATGATCTTATAAAGACTGTAGAAAATACATTTCTAGATTCGGAAATTAGTAATAGTAATACTCTATCTAAAATTCAAAAAAGATTTAAATGTGTCTTAGTTGATGAGTTCCAAGATACAGATATTACTCAGTGGAATTTAATAAAAAAGTTCTTTAATACAAAAAATCATTTCTTACTTTGCGTAGGTGATCCAAAACAAGCGATTTACAAATTTAGAGGTGGAGATATTGAAACTTACTTAGATGCAAGATCTAATGCCGTCGAAGTTTTTAGTCTTACAGAAAACTATAGATCCTCAAAAAAGTTAATCGATGTTCTTAATAAACTTTATAAGGATGGACTTAAACAATCAAAACTAAATTATAGTAAATTAACCTCAAGAATTAATGAAAATATTAATCATGAATTTAAATTTAGGGATGTATTTGAAATTGTAGAATTTTCAAAAAAAGAGACTGATATAGAGAATCTTGTAATTCATTACATAGTTAGCTTTATTTTAAATAATAAAGAAATTGATATTAATAAAATTGCGATTCTTACATTAAATAATTCACAATGCTTAGATTTTAAAAAAAAATTAAATCAGTTTAACCTTCCATGCAAAATTCAAAATAAACAAAATATTTTTGATACAGAAGCAAGTTCTTTACTATTTTTATTCATTGAATGTTTATTTAATCCGAGTTCTTTAAAAAATATAACTATGCTTGCTACTTCAAAGTTTATAGAAATAAAATTAGAAGATTTACTTGATCATGGAATTAGTAATAATTTAGAAATTTTAATTAATAAATGCATTATTTGGTCCCAAGAACTAAGAGAAAAAGGTTTTTTAAACATTGTTAATGAACTACTTATAAATTACAAGTCATCCTCGATTATTCAAGATTTAGATTTAAATTCAAATTTATTTCAACTTTCAGAAATTGTTGAAATAGAATTAATAAATAATGATTTTGATCTCAATATAGTCTTCAACTGGTATAAAAATCAGTTAGATCATATTTTAAGAATTTCTACTGGAGAAGATTTTTTGACGAAAGACTATAATCTTCAAAATGGAATAAATCTCTCTACCATTCATAGTAGTAAGGGCCTCGAATTTGAAATAGTTCTATGTCCATATCTCTCAATTATTTCAAATAAGTCAAATAAAATTAAAGGCCCTCTTTGGAAATCAAATATTAATAGAAATATATACGTTAATATCTCTAATAATTGCGCGAAGGTTGAAAAATTTAAATTAATAGAAGAAGAAGATTTATTTAAAGAGAGTGAGAGGTTAATTTATGTAGCACTTACAAGGAGCAAATATAAACTTATTGTTTTTAATGATTTAGAGGATACAAATAATATTTTAAATAATGATTTACTTAATAATTTGGAAAATATCAATATTTATAAGTCTACTTTTGAAGTCAGGATAGAAAAAGAGAAAATAAAAGAAATTTTTTCTAAGTTCCAAACCAACCGATTTAATAATAATCTTTGGAAAATCGATAAAGTGAATAAAAAAATATCTAAAGAATATAATTCTGAGCAATTTATTTCTTATTCAAGTTATTCTTCTTGGATACGTAAAGATAAAAATATTGAAGCAGCCATTAATCAATATAAGGATTATGAAGATAATATATCAATTATCAAAGATTCTAATTTTAAGAATTCAAAGAATTATCCTAATTATTTTTCTTATCCAAATCCCTTAAGTGAATTCCCAAAAGGAACTATTGCTGGGACTTGCCTGCACAAAATAATAGAAAGATTTGAATTTAGAAACGATAATAATCAAGAATTAATTGATTTAATTATTGAGGAATTGAACTTTTATCAAATCGATACTTCTTTAGCTTTTAATGTAAAAGATGCGATTTTAAGAGTCATAAATATATCTTTAGGAAGAGAATTACAAAATAAGAAACTAGTTGATATTCCAAATGAATACTTAATTAAGGAACTCAAATATGATTTAACCCTATCTTATGAAGGTAGAAATATTAATTCTAATGATATATCAAATTGCTTTTTTTTAGATCAGGAATATGAATTTGGTGAAGAATATGCAAATAAAATAAATGATCTTCAAATTATGAATAAAGGCTTTCATTCAGGATGTATTGATTGTGTTTTCCCCGTAGGAAATAAATTAGAAGATAGTAAATGGTGGGTAATTGATTGGAAAAGTAATTTGATTTCTGGTAGTGATAATAGTGATTGTTTACCAAGAAACTATAACTATGAAAATATGAGAAATGAAATGATTAAACATCATTATCCATTGCAATCTCATCTTTATTTATTAGCATTGCATAGATTATTAAAGTGGCGACTTAAAAATTATCAACCACATAAGCATCTAGGAGGATATATTTATTTGTTTATAAAGGGTTTGCCAGATTTTAAATTATTTGAAAAATCTAAGTCTGAAGATATATCTCCAGGTATTTTTATTAGCAAAGCACCTTTAAAAAGAATTAATTATTTAGATAACCTTTTTTAGAATGACTAAAACTACTACAGATATTGAAAAGTTCCAATACGATCATATATTTAATTTAATCTTAGGTATTTTCAACTTTAGTGAAAAAAAATATGGAAATTTCGTAAAAGATGTAATTAGAATTTTATTAGAGTTTGAAAAAAATGGTGAAACTATTATTGATGTTGATAGTAGTTTAATAATCTTTGAATTATTAGAAGATGGCTGGCCCAACAAACATATAGACGTTCTAAAAAATATAGGTTTGATTGGTTCCCTTCATTCTCCATTCGTATTAGTAAATAGAAAATTATCCTTATCAAAATGGTCAAAAAAGATAGAAAGAGTTATTAATTCATTTCTAAAAAAAATAGATACCGATAATTTAATGAACTCAATAATTTATAAAGATGATAATAAAATTGATCAAATTAAAAATATATTTAAATATTCAAACTTAGTTTTCCTTCAAGGAGGACCAGGTACGGGTAAAACCACTTTAATAATAAAGTTAATACTAGAACTGCTTCAAATTGATAACTTTTTAAATATTGGTTTGTCTGCTCCAACTGGTAAAGCGACAGCTCGTTTAAAAGAAGCTCTTAATGATAAAAAAAATATTTCCCTTAGCAAATTTCTAGACCAAATAGAATTTCAAACTTTACATAGATGGATTTTAAATTCTCAAAATAAATCTCTTAAGTTGAAATTTAAACTAAAAGAACTTGATTTTTTCATAGTTGATGAAATGTCAATGGTTAATATCGATTTGATTGAATCAGTTTTAAGTTTGCTAGCAAAGGACTGTAAAATTATTTTAGTTGGAGATAAAAATCAATTGTCCCCAGTAAATAACTGTTCTATCTGGAATTATTTGTTTGAATATTCTGATAATAGTTCAATTAAATCTTGTGTAGTAAATTTAGAAAAAACTTATAGAAATATTGGAGATATAGCATTAATTAGTAGTTTAATTTTTAAAAATGATTTTTCTTTACTTAATCAAAAGATAAAAGAATTAGAAAGAAATAATAATTCAAAAGAAGTTACTATTTTTAAAAGTAGAGAAAAAGATATTCCAAAAGATCTATTTTTTTCGATTACAACTCATCTAAATAAGTTAAATCATTCAACATCAAATTTAAGTAAAAAAAAATCTATATTTGATGAGGGTATTGATAACTTATTGCTTAATGAAAAAGACTTAGTAGATAAGATATTTCAGGATTTACAAAGTCACTTGATTTTATGTGAAAAAAATTCTGGAATATGGGGTGTTGAATATTTGAATGAAACTATTTTTGGTCAAAAAAAGCCATATGACCTTAAAACTCTTAATGAGGGTGTTCCGATAATGTGTACAAAAAATAATAATGAACTGGGATTGTCAAATGGGGATATCGGAGTAATTATAGGTTTAAAAAATAAAAGAAAATATCTTTTTAGAAAATTTAATGATAATAACGAAGAAATTGTCTCATTAATTGATCCATCTAATTTGGAAAATGTTGTGCCAGCAATAGCCATTACTATTCATAAATCTCAAGGAAGTGAATCTGAGAAAGTAAGCATTTTGTGGACACAAAAATATAGAAGAAATCAATATGCTTTAAGAGAAATAAAAGATAGTGAAAATATCTTTTGCAGAGATAATTTCGAAAGAAGATTACTTTATACCGCTGTTACAAGAGCAAAAAAATTTTTGAACATATATTATTTAAATTAAATTTTATTTTTGAGAAATAAGTAAGATCTTAACCTTAAGATGTTAGATTAATAATTCGGCTCTGTAAGGCTAGTCAACAATTTAAGTCAATTTAGATATTTGTTGAATGCCTAATCAGAAGATTATTAGGCATTTAAAATGGCTTCTAAAAAAGATGGTAACTCCCTTAATAGTGAACAAGAAAAATCTCAGAATAAAGACGTTTCCCTACATGAATTAAAGAACGTAGAGAACAAAAAAGAAATTGCATTTCAACCATTAGATGTATCGAAAGGAAATGATAATGAGAATGGATTTATCGAATTTGGGTTTAATCAATCGATTTTAAATTCGCTAAAAAACAAAGGATATAAAAATCCAACTCCCATCCAAAAAGCTGCAATTCCGGAACTAATGTTAGGCAGAGATTTACTAGGTCAAGCACAAACAGGAACAGGTAAGACTGCAGCTTTCGCATTACCATTAATAGAAAAACTTTCAGATAATAAAGAATTAAATGCCAAGGTTTTAGTTATGACTCCTACAAGAGAATTAGCAACTCAAGTGGCAGAATCTTTTAAAAGTTATAGTTCAGAATCTAGTAATTTTAAGACGGTTGCAATATATGGCGGTACCGACTATCGAAATCAAATTTCTGCATTGAAAAGAAAAGTTGACGTAGTAGTTGGTACGCCTGGTCGAATAATGGATCATATCAGGCAGGGAACTTTTAAAATTAAAGACATAAATTGTCTAGTTTTAGATGAAGCAGATGAAATGTTAAATATGGGTTTTCTTGAAGATATTGAATGGATAATAGATCAACTTCCAGAAAATAAACAGATGGTATTGTTCTCAGCAACAATGCCTAGTGAGATAAAAAATATAGCAAAAAAATATCTAAATGATCCCGCCGAAATATTAATCAAAAGTGTCAAAAAAGAAACTCAATTAATTTCGCAAAAATTTCTTTATGTACAAAGGCATCATAAGTTAGATGCTTTAAAAAGAATATTAGAACTTAATAACGAGGGAGTAATAATTTTTGTGAGGACAAAACTACTTACTACTTCAATAGCTGAAGCTTTAGAGAATTCTGGCCATACTGTGGCTGTACTTAATGGAGATATACCGCAAAATCAAAGAGAAAATACTGTAGATAGATTAAAAAAAGGATTTATTAATATCCTTGTTGCTACTGATGTTGCAGCTAGAGGATTAGATGTTGAGAGGATAAAACTTGTTGTTAATTACGATTTTCCTTTTGATAAGGAAACATATACGCATAGAATTGGAAGAACTGGAAGGGCAGGTAGATCAGGAGAAGCAATTTTATTTGTTAATCAAAGAGAAAAACATTTTCTAAGAAACTTAGAAAACTCAACAAGAACTAAGATTGAAGAAATTAATATCCCAAGTAATAAAATAATAAATGAAAAAAGGATGGAGAAACTTATAGAGAATGTCAATGAGAGTTCTTTAGCTAAAGATGAAAATGAAGAAAATAAAGCTTTGATTATTGATGTACTAGATAATTTAAAAGAAAAACACTTTATGGATGACTCAAATATTGCAATGGCGGCGATTAATTTAGTAATAGGTAATAAATCATTTTTTGTTAATGAAGATGACTCTTGGATTCATAGGCAAAATAACAACGATCGAAATAGATCAAATAGAAATAGTAATAATCGTATGAGAAATTCAAATAGAAGAAATAATTATCAAAATGATTCTTTTGAAACCTACAAATTTAACTTTGGTAAATTTGATGGGGTTCGAGTTGCAAATATTATATCCTCAATCTGTAATTCAACTAATATAAATGGTAGGTCAATAGGTAAGATACAGATTTTTAACGATTACAGTTTGGTGGATTTACCCAGAGATCTGCATATAGAAACTAAAAATAAATTAAAAAAAATTAAAGTCAGAAACTAGGGACTGATAATGAAAGCTAGCAAATATAAATTCTTTATTTTTGTGAATCTGATAATCCTATTGAACTCTTTTAATAGTTACTATTTGGCTCAAACGAAACATAATTCGCTTATAAAATTATTTTGTCTTCAGAGTGTCAAAGAGGAGATGTTGAAAGCAAAAATGGTATATAGTGAAGAAATTGCGAATGAAACTTGTGATTGTTACTACGAAGAATTTATACAAACTTCAAGTCATCAATATGCAAAAACAAAATGTAGATTAGAAACTAAAGAAAATTTAAAAAATAATAGAAAAATTTAATTGTTATTTTATGAGGTCTAAGAAAAATCAAAATCCAATAATTAGACTTTATTTAAATCTGATTGGAGAAAGAAGGTTACTATTTTTTGCTTTTATTAGTTCCATAATTAATAAAATATTAGATTTAGCCCCCCCTGTAATAATTGGTCTTGCAGTTGATATCGTTGTGAAGGAACAGAATTCATGGATTGCTGGTTTTGGGATAAAAGAAGTTCCAGCACAATTAATTTTTCTTGCATTTGCTTCAGGAATAGTTTGGTCTGGTGAATCCTCCTTTGAATATTTATATTCGATTTTGTGGAGAAATTTGGCTCAGCTATCGCAACACAAATTAAGAATTAAAGCTTATGAGCATATTCAGGAATTAGATATGGATTTTTTTGAAAATGATAATACTGGAAGATTGTTATCTGTTTTGAATGATGATATAAATCAACTCGAGAGATTTCTAGACCAAGGGGCTAATCAGATTATTCAGTTATTTATAACTGTTTTAATTATTGGGGGCACTATGATTTTTGTAGCTCCAAAAATCGCTTTATTTGCTTTCTTTCCAATCCCAATCATATTTTTAGGATCAATTAAATTTCAAAGGAAGCTTGCTCCAAAATATAGAGACGTTAGAAATAAAGCTGGACTGTTGGCAACAAGACTTAATAATAATTTAAGTGGAATACTAACTATAAAAAGTTTTACTAAAGAAAAATGGGAACTAAACAGATTAAATAAAGAAAGTCTTGATTATCAAAGAAGTAATAAGGCTGCAATAAAATTATCTTCTGCTTTTATCCCTCTTATAAGATTTGCAATTTTATTTGCTTTTATTGCGATTTTATTAATTGGAGGTTTCCAAACTTGGAATAAGACACTTGATGTAGGAACTTATAGTTTTTTAGTGTTTATTACACAAAGACTATTATGGCCTTTAACCACTTTGGGTCATGTTTTAGATGATTTTCAGAGATCTATGGCTTCAATAGATAGAGTAATTGATCTAATAGATACGCCTATAAAAATAAAAGATGGAAAAATAAAAATTGAACTTAAAGATATCAAAGGAGAAATTATTTTTAATAATGTAAATTTTAATTATCCTGGACGAGATTTAACTTTAAAAAATATAAATTTCAAAATTGAAAATAACTCAACATTAGGAATCGTTGGCTTAACAGGCTCTGGAAAAAGTACAATAATAAAACTACTACTTAGGATTTATGATAGTAATAACGGATCAATAACCTTGGATGGCATTTCTATTAAAGAAATAAATTTAAGGGATTTAAGAAAGTGTATTTCTTTAGTAAGTCAAGAAACTTATTTATTTCATGGTAGTGTACAAGAAAATATTGCTTATGGCTCAATCAATCCTACTTTTAAGGATATAGTTAAAGCTTCTAAGATCGCGGAAGCTCATAAATTTATTGAACAATTACCAGATGGTTATAAAACTATTGTGGGGGAGAGGGGCCAAAGGCTCTCAGGCGGACAACGTCAAAGAATTGCCTTGGCGAGAGCTGTTTTAAAGGATGCTCCAATATTAATACTAGATGAAGCTACAGCCTCAGTTGATAATGAAACAGAGGCTTTAATTCAAAAATCATTATCTAAGATCACAAAAGAAAGAACAACTATAGTAATAGCTCATAGATTGAGCACTATAAAAAATGCGGATAATATTGTTGTTCTTGATAAAGGTATAATAGTTGAAAGCGGAAAGCATGAAAAACTTTTAGACCAGAACAAAATATATGCTGATTTATGGAATGTTCAAGTAGGAATTTAGTATATAATTTCTAAGTTATATTAAGAAGTTAAATGATTCAATTACATTACTAAAAATACCGTCAACTTTATTCCATCTATCTTCATTTGTTCCCACAGCAAAAGTGTAAAGTGTTCCTCTATCAATTACTACAGTAGCTAATTCGTGCCTGGCCTGTTCGTTTAAATTTACTTGATATTCTAAATCATAGAAAATATGATTGGATGCTTCCCTCTTATTAGAATTTATAAGTTTTACCTCTCTACCTGAACCTTCGGGGGCTATGACTTTATCAATTAATGTTTGGCCTACTTCATTTGGGCTCCCTAACTGCTCTAATTGAACCTCTTTATTTACATCTGAAATAACTAAACTTAAGGTCTCATTACTATTTATTAAATCATGATAAATAATTTCAGGTCCTCCATCGACTTTTACTCTCGTCCATCCTGTTGGATACAAAAAGGCATATCTTCCATCTGGACTTTGATAAGCTTCTAATCCCGCATTAAGTCCGCCACTACAAGCACTCAGTGTTAAACACAAAAAAATCAAAAATAAATATTTGAAAGGGTTAAATTTAATATTTTTCATTTTGTTTGAAATTACTAATTAAAAACATAATAAGACATTAAAAGCAAACAATTATGGCAATTAAGAATTTTGCGTCTAAATTATCCCTAGAAATAGTTTAATTTTGATTACTTTTACCAAACCACTTTCAAAATTAATTGGTCATTTTGAGAAATTCCCAGGGATTGGTCCAAGAACAGCGCAACGATTAGCTCTGTTTATTTTAAAACAACCTGAAAGTACAATTAGAGATTTTTCAAAGGCTCTGTTAGAAGCACATAGTAATGTTGGTCGTTGCAAAAAGTGTTTCAATTTGACTTCAGAAGATGAATGTGAAATTTGTAAAAATACTGAAAGAAATCAAAAACTAATCTGTGTAGTAGCAGAAACTAAAGATTTGCTTGCTTTGGAGCGCGCCAGAGAATTTAAAGGTGTCTACCATGTTATTGGTGGTTTAATATCTCCAATGGATTCTGTTGGCCCTGAACTTTTAGAAATAAGAAGCTTGGTAGAACGAGTTAGTAAGTCTGAAATAGATGAGATCATATTGGCATTGACTCCTAGTGTTGAGGGAGATACGACAAGTCTTTATATTGGAAAATTGTTAGCCCCTTTTACAAAAGTTACGAGGATTGCATATGGCCTCCCAATGGGCAGTGAACTTGAATATGTGGATGAAGTTACACTTGCAAGGGCTCTAGAAGGAAGAACAAAATTAAATTAGGCAATGAGAGACAATAATCTAATCAAGAAAGAAAAAATCTTAAGACTTCCCTCTTGGATTAAATTTCCTATTAGTAAAGCTTCAGAATTCGAAAGAATACAAACACTCATCAAAAAATCAAATATTCATACTATTTGTGAAGAAGCAAGATGTCCAAATAGAGCAGAATGTTATGCCTCAGGAACAGCCACTTTCTTACTGGGTGGATCGATATGTTCTCGTTCATGTGCTTTTTGTCAAGTAAACAAAGGTAGACCTAGTTCTATCAATATTGATGAATGTACTCAAGTCGCTGAAGCAGTGAAAGAACTAAATTTGAAATATGTTGTTTTGACATCTGTAGCTAGAGACGATCTCCCTGATCATGGTGCAAATTTATTTATATCTACAATTGATGAGATTAGAAAAATTGATTTAACAATTAAAATAGAGGTTTTAACTCCTGATTTATGGGGTGGGGGTAAAAATTTTGATGAAACTAATAACCTTCAGACTGAGAGATTGAAGATGATTTTAGAAAAAGATCCAATATGCTTTAATCATAATCTTGAAACTGTTGAAAGACTGCAAAAAGAAGTTAGGAGGGGTGCAAACTACAAAAAATCCCTTAGTTTACTAAAAAAGTCAAAAGATATTGCTCCTCATATTCAAACTAAATCAGGCATTATGTTGGGTCTTGGGGAAACATTGGATGAAATTAAAAATACAATTTATGATCTTAAAAAAATAGATTGTGATCAAATTACAATTGGCCAATATTTAAGACCCTCGTTAAATCACTTGGCTGTTAAGAAATATTGGGATCCATCAGAGTTTGAATATTTATATTGTTTCTCTAAGGAATTAGGATTCAAAAAAGTATCTTCTGGCCCTTTAGTTAGAAGTAGTTATCATGCGGGTTAACTTTCTTCAATTAAAGAAAGTTTCTTTTCAAGTTTTTTCAAAATGTAAATACATTCCCCATTCATAAGTGTACCTGCACCTCCCCAAACCAATCTTAATAAAAGATCTATTGGGTTAGAACCAACTTCTTTTACAATTTTGAATCCTATTAGCTTGAAATATCTTACAAGTTTTTTACTGTATCCTTCACTATCAAAAATAGCTAAAAGTCTTACTTTGGTGCTTGATTTTTTTTCAATCGCCCACGCCATAGTTGTTGCCCATATTAATTCCGAAACAAAAGCAGGAGCTTTACTAAGGATTCTTAATGTATCAAGTTGAATACCTTGTTTATTTAAATAAGTCCAACCTTTCATTTCGGCCCAAATCTTAATTATGTTATCTTTCTGTTCTGCTATAACGACTCTAAAGAAACATAATCCGAAAGTTTCTCTGACTTGAATTTTAATTAATAATCCAATCGTATCTGCTAATTTTTCTAATTCTTCAACTTTCATGGTTTTGAAAATTAGTCTTTTTTGATTTTATGATTTTTCACTTTTAATCTATCGATTTGTTTTTGTCTTTCTTCAAACCTTTTCCTATCAGCATCACTGAATTGGTCTATGCAGAAATGACATTGGATACCCTTTCTATATTCTTTTCTTTCTTGATCTTGAATTGAAATTGGCATTCCACATGCATGACAAATCGAGTAGGAGCCTTTTTTTAATTCTTGATCTAAAGCCACTCTTTTATCAAAAACATAACATTCACCTTCAAATAAGTTTATTTCTTTTGGTATTTCATCAAGGTATTGAAGGATGCCCCCTTGTAAGTGATAAATATTTTTATAACCTTTCTTTTTCAGCAAACTGGTAGCTTTTTCACATCTTATTCCTCCTGTACAAAACATTGCTATATTTGCAGACTCTTTATTTTCTAAATGGGTATCTAAATGATCATCTACCCACTTGGGGAATTCGCTAAAGCTTCTTGTATTTGGGTTTATAGAGTTCTGAAATGTACCTAAAGACACCTCATAATGATTTCTAGTATCAATAACTATTGTATTTTGATTTCTAATTAACTTATTCCATTCAGCTGAGTCAATATATGTTCCATTATTTTCTGAAGGGTTTATTTCAGGGACACCCATGGTAACTATTTCTTTCTTGAGTTTTATTTTTAATTTTTTGAAGACTTTCTTTTTTGAAAAGTTAACTTTGATATTCAAATTTCTATTGTCTGCATATTTATTAATTAAATTTATAACAATATCAATTACATTTTTCTCAGCACAAATAGTTCCATTAATGCCCTCACTTGCAAAAATCAATAGACCTGAAAGATCGTTTTCATTCTCGATTTCTAATAATTTATCTTTTAGATCAATAATTAAGTTTTCTTGAAATGGGAAGAAAGAGTAAAGGGAAACTATTTTATAATTTTTGTCTTTCATAAAGAAGGTGATGTTTTTTCAAGAGTTTCAAAATTTTTGTTAAATGATACTCCTACCTCTTTAAGAAGTTGTCTGTCTGATTGAAAAGATGGATTTGAAGTTGTGAGTAACTCATCCCCATAAAAAATTGAATTTGCCCCACATTGGAAACATAAAATTTGGGCTTCTTTTGAAAGCTTTTCTCGCCCTGCACTTAATCTTATTTTACTTTTAGGCATAAGAATTCTTGCTGTAGCTATCATTCTTATCATTTCAATAGAATCAATTTCTTGACTATCTTCTAAACCAGTACCTTCAATAGCTACTAATGAATTTATAGGAACACTTTCAGGGTGTGGATTCATGTTTGAAAGCACTTTTAAAAGAGATGCCCTATCGCCATTAGTTTCACCCAAACCTATTATCCCTCCACAACAAACATTTATTCCTGCATTTCTTACTCTTTTTATAGTATCTAGTCTGTCTTGATAAGTTCTTGTCGTAATAATATTTTTGTAATGCTCAGGACTAGTATCAAGATTGTGGTTATACGCGGTTAAACCTGCATCAGCCAGTCTAGAAGCTTGTTCTTCTGTAAGCATCCCAGCAGTAACGCATGCTTCCATCCCTAAATCTCTTACACCGCTAACCATCTCTAACATTGCATTAAAAGATTTCCCATCTCTGATTTCTCTCCACGCCCAACCCATACAGAACCTATCTGCACCCTCATTTTTTGCTATTTGAGCTCTAGCTAAAACCTCTTCAACTTGAAATTGTGGATGACTTTTGATTGCGCTAGCACTATAAATTGATTGGCTACAGTACGAACAATTTTCTTCACAACCACCAGTTTTTACACTGAATAATGATGCTAATTGAATGTCGTATTTATTAAATTTCCTGTGAATCGTTTGTGATTCCCACATTAAATCAATTAGAGGCATGTTAAGTATTTCCAATATCTCCTCTTTATTCCAATCGAACCTAATTTCTTTAAACAACTGATTATTTGTATTAGCCATTTTTATTAGGAAAAATTTATTAGGAAAAATATTGAGAATCTTCAAAAGATTCTTTTGGTAATGATTCTATACCTCCGAAACGTCTATCCCTTGATTGGTAATCAATTATTGCTTTTAGAAATTCAAACTCATTGAAGTCTGGCCAAAGTACTTCAGATATGTAAATTTCTGAATAAGCTAATTGCCACAAAAGAAAATTACTTATTCTTTTTTCACCACTTGTTCTTATTAGTAACTCTGGATCTTTAATTCCTTGAATTAATAGCTCTGAATTAAATAATTCTTCATTAACTTCATTTGGATTTATTTCACCAGAAGAACATTTTAATGCTAGTTGCTTTGCTACTTTTACTATTTCTTGCCTGCCCCCATAATTGACGCAAACATTCAATAAAAATTCATTGTTGTTTCTAGTAAGTGATTCTGAACTAGAGATTATTTTTTTTAAATTTTCTGGAAAAGGACCTAAGTCTCCAATAAATTTAATTTTTGTTGATTCTTCATGTATATCTTCAATTTCTTTTCTCAAAACTTCGCTAAAAAGATTTATAAGGAAGTCAACTTCTTTTTTTGGTCTTGTCCAATTCTCAGTTGAAAAAGCATAAACAGTAAGTGTTTTACAACCTAATTTTTTTGATACTTTGATAATCTCTTTTAAAACATCCACTCCTTTCCTGTGCCCATATGTGCGAGGTAATCCTTTTTTTGTCGCCCATCTCCCATTTCCATCCATAATTATTGCAATATGTTCTGGAACTTTCTGCTTATCTATTCTCTTAGATAAGTCGTTATTTTTCTTGTCAATTATTTTTCCTAAACTCATTAGTTAATCCTTTTTGTTAACAAAGATTTCTGATTTTTCTGACTCTTTTATGTTAATACCATTAATAATATTATCACTTGAGTTTGTCTTTTGGGACACATTATTTTTGCCTATGGATGCTTTACTTGTTCCAATAGAGTTTTGATTTCCAATCAACTTTACAAGAAGTTCTTGTAACCTGCTGCTGGTTATTGGTCTTTCGAGTTTGCCTTGGTTTGCTAGTGATAATGTACCTGTTTCTTCAGAAACAACAATACAAATACATCTGTCAAATCTTTCTGTAATTCCTAATGCTGCCAGATGTCTTGTTCCATATCTACTTATCCCTTGTCTTGAGAGAGGAAGTATTACGCCAGCAGAAATTATTTTATTCCCCTTCACAAGAACTGCTCCATCATGTAGAGGTGTATCTGTTGCAAAAAGATTTATTAATAGGTCGGTAGATAACTGAGCCTCTATATTTGTACCTGAATATAAGAAATCTTCAGGTCTTAAATCACTGCCTAAATCAACAACGATTAAAGCGCCTCTTCTATTCTGAGAAAGTTTACCTGCAGTATCTACTAACTGAGTAATAGTCGTTGATGTTGCTCTAAACTCCTTTGGCGGATTTCCAAGCAATACAGCTAGGCGCCCAGTTCCTAATAATTCCATTAACCTTCTTAGCTCTCCTTGCCAAAGGATCGCTAAGGAGAGAGAGCATGCTAAGACTACAGCATCAATTAGCTTTGATGTTAATGGAAGGTAAGCATATCTTTGAATGAACCATGCAGTTGAAACTAAAAATAAATATCCCCTTAAGAGCCATAATGTTCTCTGCTCTTTGACTCTAGAAAATAATAAAAGTCCAAAACCAACAGCGAATAAGACGTCTAATAAAAGCTTTAAATTTATTAACCCCCAGAAATTCACATTAAATAAAAAATTAATCTAAATGTACCTAATTTTGCTTGATAAAGCGATCAGGTAATACATCATATCTTAAAAGATCAAAAGGACTTTCTCTCTTTTGAATAATCTCTGCTTCACCGTCACAAACTAAAAGAGCAGCAGGTCTTGGAATTCTGTTGTAGTTAGAACTCATTGAGTTATTGTATGCACCAGTACCAAAAACGCATATTAGATCTCCTGTTTTACAATCGGCTAGTTCGATTTCCTTGAACAATACATCTCCAGATTCACAGTGCTTGCCTGCAATAGTATATTTATTTTTGGAGTCAATATTTAGTGGATTATTTACCAAACATGCAGAATAATTTGATTGATATGTTATTGGTCTAGGATTATCACTCATTCCACCATCCACAGATAAATATGTTCTTATACCTGGAATCTCTTTAAAAGCCCCAATTTTGTAAACTGTAACACCTGCAGTTGAAACAATAGATCTTCCAGGTTCACACATTAAAGTAGGCAAATCTAGGTTATTTTTCTCACAAGCTTTAACAACAGAAGAGGAGATTGTTTTTACCCATTCATCAATTGAGGGAGGATCATCATTTTCCGTGTATTTAATACCTAAACCACCACCGACATTGAGTTCTTTAATATTATGTCCAAATTTTTTAGCTTCTAGAATAACTTTAACCATTATTTCACCCAAGTCCTTATGAGGGGCTAGTTCAAAAATTTGGGAACCAATATGGGCATGTAGTCCTTTTAATTTTAGATGTTTAGTGTCGCTTATGCTGGCAAATAAATTATTCAAATATTCGATTCCAAAACCAAATTTACTATCAAATGAACCTGTTCTAATGTATTCATGTGTATGGCATTCTATTCCAGGAGTAAAGCGAATCATTATTTCTAAGTCTTGATTAAGTAAATTTGATACTTTGTCTAATCTTTTTAAGTCATAGTCATTATCTACAATTATTTTTATGTTATTTCTAATTGCGAAATCTATTTCTTTGTCTGATTTATTGTTACCATGAAAAACTATTTTTTCATTTGGTACCCCACCCTTTAGTGCAGTTAATAATTCTCCCTCCGAAACTGCATCAAGTCCTAAACCTTCTGAGGAAATCATGTTGCTCATGAATATAGAGCTATTAGCCTTCGAGGCATATATTGGGAGTGATTTCCCTGGGTAATATTTTTCTAATGCTTTTTTATAAGCTCTACAAGACTTTCTTAAAGTGATTTCATCCAAAATATAAAGAGGAGAATCATATTTTTTTACTAATTCTTCAATAGAACATCCACCAACTGAAAGTTTCCCATCCCCTCCAATTGATGTAGTAATAGGTACGATATTTTTATTAGGACTTTCCAAGTCAATTTTCTGTTTTAAAAAAGATTGTTTTTCTTCCATAAGATAACTATAAAAAGAACTTTGCCAAAACTGTCATATTTTATAATGAACCTAGATTTGAACTTTTTTAAATATACATAACAAAATGATATCTATTAAACAATTAAATGAGAAAGATATTGATTTATGTTATGAATTAGATTCAAATACAATTTCGTTATGGAGCAAGAAACAGTGGGCTAACGAATTCAAAAAAGAAGGTACAAAAATTTTGGGGTTATCAATTAAAAATTTAGTCATAGGGATGTGCGTTTTTCAAGTTGTTCTTGATGAAGCTCAAGTAAATTTTTTTGTTATAAAAGATCAATTTAGGAAAAAAGGTTTTGGATCTTACCTCATGACCTATTTAATAAAAAAATGCGAAAAATTAAATCTTAAAAAATTATTTTTGGAGGTCTCTCAGAGTAACGTAATTGCTGAGAGATTCTATAATCGTTTTGATTTTTCTACTGTAGGAATTAGAAAAAATTATTATAAAGATGGTTCAGATGCTCTTTTAAAAGAAAAAAAATTAACAACAAAATAATGTAAAATTTAAATGTTCGGATTACCAGAATGCCTGAAATTACTGTAATTTCTAGCTATATCACCAAAAAAGTTAAATTAAATTTGATAAATTATACTTTTGGGTATTCACAAAAGCTCATTCTGAACACAAAATTGACATATTACTGGTAGGTTATTAGTAGGAAATTAAACTTCTAATGTTTGAAAGATTTACAGAAAAGGCTATAAAAGTCATAATGCTTGCTCAAGAGGAAGCTAGAAGACTTGGTCATAATTTCGTTGGAACTGAACAAATTCTTTTAGGTTTAATTGGAGAAGGAACTGGAGTTGCCGCTAAAGTACTTAAATCGTTAGGAATAAATTTAAAAGATTCAAGGATAGAAGTTGAAAAGATAATAGGGAGAGGTTCAGGGTTTGTAGCTGTAGAAATACCTTTTACCCCAAGGGCTAAAAGAGTTTTAGAATTATCGCTCGAAGAGGCTCGTCAACTAGGTCACAATTATATAGGTACAGAACATTTATTACTTGGATTAATTAGGGAAGGGGAGGGTGTTGCAGCAAGAGTTCTTGAAAATCTCAATGTTGATCTGACCAAAGTAAGAACTCAAGTTATAAGGATGCTTGGCGAAACAGCCGAAGTTGGCACAGGTGCTAATACATCTAAGAGCAACTTAAAAACTGCAACCCTTGATGAATTTGGCACAAATCTAACTAAATTAGCTAGTGAATCAAAGTTAGATCCAGTCGTTGGCCGCCATTCGGAAATTGATCGTGTAGTTCAGATATTAGGTAGAAGGACAAAAAATAATCCTGTTCTTATTGGTGAGCCAGGTGTAGGTAAAACAGCTATTGCAGAAGGTTTAGCTCAAAGAATCCATACGGGAGATATTCCAGACATACTTGAAGATAAAAGAGTTTTGACACTTGATATAGGCCTTTTGGTTGCAGGAACAAAATATAGAGGTGAATTTGAGGAAAGGTTAAAAAAAATAATGGAAGAAATTAAATCAGCAGGTAACATCATACTTGTTATAGATGAAGTGCATACTTTAATTGGTGCTGGAGCAGCTGAAGGAGCTATAGATGCTGCAAATATTCTGAAGCCAGCATTAGCTAGAGGAGAACTTCAGTGCATTGGAGCAACAACTCTAGATGAATACAGAAAACATATTGAGAGAGATGCTGCTCTTGAAAGAAGATTCCAGCCTGTAATGGTCGGGGAGCCATCCATCGAAGATACAATAGAAATTTTAAAAGGTTTAAGAGAGCGTTACGAGCAACATCATCGTCTTAAAATTACTGATGATGCTCTAGAGGCAGCAGCTCATTTAGGTGATCGTTATATATCTGACAGATTTTTACCTGATAAGGCTATAGACCTAATTGATGAGGCTGGAAGTAGAGTGCGTTTAATAAACTCTAAACTACCGCCTGAAGCCAAACTAATAGATAAAGAACTTAGAGAAGTCCAAAAACAGAAAGAAGAATCTGTAAGAGACCAAAATTTTGATCAAGCTGGCCAATTACGTGAAAAAGAGATGGAATTGTCAGCAAAAATTAAAGAAGTATTAGAAAATAAAAAAGAATCTACAACTTCAGATCAATCTGATGCTGATAACAAGTCTGTAAAAAGTGATTCAAAAATCTTACAAGGTCCCCTTGTGAGCGAAGAGGATGTAGCGCATATTGTAGCTTCATGGACTGGCGTTCCTGTTCAAAAATTAACAGAAACTGAATCAGTCAAACTTCTTAATATGGAGGAAACTCTTCACCAAAGGCTAATTGGACAGGATGAAGCTGTAAAAGCTGTTTCTAGAGCTATAAGAAGAGCGAGAGTTGGATTAAAAAATCCTAATAGACCCATTGCGAGTTTTATCTTTTCAGGTCCTACCGGTGTAGGGAAAACTGAATTAACCAAATCACTAGCTTCATATTTTTTCGGTAGTGAAGAAGCAATGATCAGATTGGACATGTCAGAATTTATGGAAAGACATACAGTTAGTAAACTGATAGGTTCACCTCCTGGCTATGTTGGTTTTAATGAGGGCGGTCAGCTTACTGAGGCAGTAAGAAGACGTCCATATACGGTTGTTTTATTTGATGAAGTTGAAAAGGCTCATCCAGATGTATTCAATTTATTACTACAACTATTGGAAGACGGAAGATTAACTGATTCAAAGGGCAGAACTGTAGATTTTAAAAATACACTATTAATAATGACTTCCAACATTGGTTCTAAAGTAATAGAGAAAGGCGGAGGCGGTTTAGGATTTGAATTCTCAGGAGATTCAGTTGAAGATAGCCAATATAATAGAATTAAATCTCTAGTCAATGAAGAACTTAAGCAATACTTTAGGCCTGAATTTTTAAATAGACTTGATGAAATAATAGTATTCAGGCAACTAACCAAAAATGAAGTTAAAGAGATCGCTGAAATAATGTTGCAAGAAGTTTTTGCAAGATTAAAAGATAAGGGCATTAAATTAAATGTAACCGATGCTTTCAAAGAAAGACTTGTTGAAGAAGGTTATAATCCTTCCTACGGAGCAAGACCTTTGAGAAGAGCAGTTATGCGTTTACTAGAAGATAGTTTGGCGGAAGAAGTACTTTCTGGGAGAATAAAAGATGGAGATAAGGCTTTAGTAGATATAGATGATAATAAAAAAGTTACTATTAACATCTCTTCTGAAGAGTCTTCTCAAGAGCTCGCTAGTGCTAACTTTTAATCATTATAAGTAAATATGCAGTCAATCTCTCCAGAAGTTGTATTTAGGGGGAATTATGCTTGGGAAAAATCTTTACCTCAAATTACTAAGTTAACTCAAAGTCCATTAATTCTAGGTAGGGGAATCAATACGTATAAATTGAGGAATAAAATTTTTATTGATTTAAACAATCAAAACCTAAATGCTAATTGCGCTAATTTACAATTTGATTGTTGTTCTGAAGATATAACAAGAGTTAAGGAAATCATTTTAGAGAATAATAATGATTCTGTTATCGCAGCAGGAGGTGGTAAAGTTCTAGATTCTGGGAAATTTATAGCCGATTCTCTAAATATCCCTTGTATTACGGTGCCCCTTAGCGCCTCTACATGTGCAGGTTGGACAGCCTTATCAAATATTTATACAAAAGACGGACAATTCATAAAGGATGTAGCATTAGGAGCCTGTCCAAAAATACTAGTTTATGATCATAAATTTATTCAAACAGCTCCATCAAGAACACTTGCAAGTGGAATAGCTGATGCCTTGGCAAAATGGTACGAATCCTCAATAACAAGTTCAACGATAGATGACGGTCTTGTTCAACAAGCAATTCAGATATCAAGAGTTTTAAGAGATCAACTATTAATAGATGGAGAAAAAGCGTTTAAGGGACAATTTGAAAACTATCCTTCTTGGCAAAATACTGTAGAAGCATGTGGACTTACAGCAGGATTAGTTGGTGGTATTGGTGGAGAAAAGTGTAGGACTGCAGCAGCACATGCTATTCATAATGCAATTACTCAAATAATCACCCCTAATAAATTCTTACATGGTGAAATTGTTGGGGTTGGATTATTATTGCAATTAAGATTAGAAGAAATGAAAAATAATAATAAATTAGCTGATCAATCAATTAAACAATTATTTAAACTCATGAAAGAATTGAATTTACCAACTACTATCGGACAACTTGGAATAAATGTTTTTGAAAATAATAATTTAGAGAAAATTGCTGATTTTACTTGTCGAGATAAATCTGAGATTCACTTTTTGCCTTTCGAAATTAATAAAAGTGATATAATCGAGGTCATTTCAAATTTTGAACAACAAAAAATTAAAATATAAATATTTTTTTTGACTAAAAACAATTTTGAACAATTAAGTGATTTAAATATAGAATTTTTTGAAAGTGCCAAATTGTCACTATTAGACCCTTTAGGTCTTTATTTGGCAAATGATGTTAAGTGGATAAAACTCAAACAAAACTGGAATTCTTTAAAATTCCCAGTAGCTATGGGAGGGAAAGGACAACCTATACTTCTTCTACATGGCTTTGATAGTAGTTTTTTAGAATTCAGGAGAATATATAAATCACTAAAAAGAAATTTTCAAGTTATTGTACCTGATCTGTTGGGTTTTGGTTTTAGTCCTAGATGCGCAACAAATGAATTCAATTCCTCAAAAATAATTTCACATTTAATTGATCTAATTGAGACCTTAAAGATAGCAAAGAATCTAAAAATTATTGGTGCCTCTATGGGAGGTTCAACAGCTTTAAGACTTGGTTTTGAAATTCCTAATTCTATTGATAAAATTATCCTCTTGTCCCCAGCCGGATTGTTTGGAGAACCTAAGAGTATCCCTTTCCCTCTAAACCAAATTGGTGCCTCATTTCTTGGATTGCCTCAGGTCAGAAAAAGTCTTTGTAGGCAAGCATTTGCTTTCCCAGATGTATGTGTTGGGAAGATGGAGGAGCAAATTGCTTCAATTCATCTAGGTTGTAAAGGATGGAGAAATTCACTTGCATCATTTGCAAAAAGTGGTGGGTTTGCAGGTACTCAAAAATATATCCAAAATATCCCAATTAAAACTTTATGTGGAGAAAATGATCGAATTCTTGGAAAAAAAGAGATTAAAAATATAAGAAGTATTGAAAAATTAAATTTTGTAGGGTTACAAAATTGTGGTCATCTTCCACATATAGATCTACCATCATTATCTAGTAAAATTATCCAAGATTATTTTTTGGAATAAAAGATTTTTTAATTAATTTAGATACTTGATAATTATAAAAACATAATACAAAACAGATGGAGTAAAGATGTAACTGTCAATTCTGTCAAGAATTCCTCCATGTCCCGGTAAAAAAGTTCCGGAATCTTTTATTTTTGCATCTCTCTTCATCATGGATTCAATTAAATCTCCAACTAATGCCATAAGAGAAATTGAAATTCCATATATTGTTCCAACAAATAATGGATTTTCCCAATTCATTAAAAATGCGAAAAATATTGCTAATAAAGTTGAACAGGATATTCCTCCAATTAAACCTTCGATAGTTTTGCTCGGAGATATTGGAGATAGTGATGTTTTACCAAATGACTTCCCAATGAAATAAGAACCAATATCACTAGCTACAATTAAAAAACAAGAAGTTAAAGTTAAATGAAGACCTGTTGTATTTGATAAGTTCTCAAACGACATAAAACCTTGATTTGAACTTATTATCACTGAATCTAACTCCCTTACCTTAATCCAGTAACTAGGTAAAAAACCTAAATAGAATAATCCAAAAATAGAGGCTGCAATATCTGAAATTGTCCCAGGTTTTGGTTGCAAAAGTAACCAAGTGCATATCCCTACTGAACATATTGGTAAAATTGAATTTGAAATTTCTCTTTCAAGCACACCAATAGTCTCAAGATAAGTAGAAATTATAATAATAAAAGATGAAAATAACGTGGTTTTTGTCGCTGGTCTTATTCCTTTAAATTCTGCCATTTTAAAAAATTCTAATAATGCTAGATATGTAAGCAAAGCAGTTGCTAATGTAAAAACCCATCCCCCCATCAAAACAACAATTAAACCAAAAATTCCTATAAGTAATCCGCTTCTTAATCTCATATTAAATTGCTATGTGTCTAAGACTCTTATATTAAAATTTACCAGATCTTTATTGCATAAACTTTGATTATTTATCCAATTAAACCTATCTATATCAATTTTTTCACCAGGAATTAGTAGAGGTATACCAGGAGGATAAGGGCAAATAATATCTCCAGATATTGTATTTAATGATTGTGAGAAAGAAATATTCCGAGTCTTACTTCTCCAAGCGATTCCAATTTCGATTTCGGGAGCTTGAACTAATTTAAAGGGCGATTTGAGCACTTTTAAACTTTTTGATTTTTTGGAATTTAATAGTAATTTTTTCCATAACTTTTCAAATAAATTAAGAAAATCTTTTTGATTTCCAAATCCTAAGCAAAAAGTGAGAGTCATCATTTCGGGCAATTCGGCAATAAGGCCATTTCTATAAAAAAATTTATCAGCAGTAAAACCATCAATCCCAGCTTTAGAAGTATTTACTACAATTTTTAAGGGGTCCTGAGTTTCTATGAGAGGAATATTTTTTTTAATTAATTTTTTATAAATACTTTTTGCCTCTAATATCCTTCTTTGATATTTTGATAAACTTTTTTTGTTAAGCCAGTCTTTAATAGACTCTTCACAAGAAGAAAGTAATAAGGAACTTGGACTGGTAGTTTGCAGCAAATTAATACTTTTGATTAAATTACATTCATTAATTAAATTCCCTTTGTACCAAAGTACCGCTGTTTGAGTTAATCCATTAAGCGACTTATGCAATGAATTAACTACTAAATCAGCGTTTGATAATAAGGCCGATTTTGGTAAATTAAGGTTTTCACAAAAAAGAAAATATGAACCATGGGCCTCATCTACTAAAACAGGTAAATTTTTTTTATGACAAAAATCTATTAAAGGCTCTAAATCTCCGGCATAACCATGATAAGAGGGATTAACAAGAATAACACCTGCAATTTTATTCTGATCAAAATTTATTTTTTTAAATACATTTTCCAACCAGATTTTTGTAATTGGTTTGTAATGCCCCGTTACGGTTGAAAACTCTAAGTCAAAAAATATTGGATTTATATTCTGCATCGCACAGATTTTTATAACACTTATATGAACATTTCTAGGCATTAGGATACTTTCGCCTGGATTTGCCATTGCAATTACTGCTGATTGTATTAATCCGGAAGCTCCATTAACTCCAAAAAAACATCCTTTAGCCCCAAATTTGTCTGAGAATTCTCTTTGAGATTTAGCAATTAATCCTCTTTGGGATAGTGGGGAGCCTATTTCTGGTAGTTCGGGCAAGTCCCAATACCCGGGTTGATTTTTTAATAACTTTACTAATTTCTTTGGTAAAGCTGCCCCTCTGTTATGGGCGGGAAAGAATAAAGACTTTAAAAACTTTTTAGTTAGAAAAGATGAAATGCTCATAAAGTATTATTGACATAGATAGAATGGACTACATGGTAATCTTTTTTGATATTTTTTAACTTTAATGAAAAGTTCTTATTCGAAATATTCAGCAAAAGATGACTTTCTTTGGTTGATTTTGAGACCATGGATTTTTATCCCAAGAGTTTTATATATCCTTTTAACTTTTATTTTTCTTTTTTTAAGAATACTTTTTCAAGGTAACAGTAAAAATAAAAATGTACAAAAAAATCTTTCGAAATATCTTTTTGATGTAATAACGGATTTAGGCCCTTGTTTTATCAAATTAGGCCAAGCACTCTCAACTAGACCTGATCTTGTTAGACAAGATTGGCTTTCAGAACTTACAAACTTACAAGATAATCTTCCAGCATTTAATCACAAAATTGCTTTAAAAATTATTGAAGAGGAACTTGGATCCTCTGCTAATGAATTATTTGAAGAGTTTCCTGATTTTCCTATTGCTTCTGCAAGCTTAGGTCAAGTTTATAAAGCAAAACTAAATAATTCTTATCTAGCTGTGAAAGTACAGCGGCCAAATTTATACTTTCTCATAAGAAGGGACGTTGTAATCTTAAGGTTTTTAGGAACTTTTTTATCCCCACTTTTACCATTAAATATAGGTGTTGGAATTGGAGAATTAATAGATGAATTCGGTAAGGCACTTTTTGATGAAATTGACTATCAAAAAGAGGCCGAAAATGCTTTGAAGTTTGCAAATTTATTCAAAAATAACCCAAATATTTTTATACCTAAATTAGAAAAACAGTTTTCATCAAAAAGGGTAATCACAACTTCTTGGATTAATGGAGTTAAGTTAAGAGATCGAACTTTACTAGAGGAAAATAACTTAATACCTGCTTCGTTTATAAAAACATGCGTCATCAGTGGCCTGCAGCAATTATTTGAATTTGGATATTTTCATGCAGACCCACATCCAGGAAATATGTTTGCTCTTAAAGGAGGAAATGCGGATTGTGGCAATTTAGCTTATGTTGATTTCGGAATGATGGACACCATTACAAATTCAGATAGACTTACTCTTATTAAGGCAATTGTTCACATAATAAACGAAGAATATTATCTTCTTGCAGAAGATTTCCAGAAATTAGGTTTTTTAACCAAAGAACAAGATCTTCAAAAACTTGTTGATCCATTAAAAGAAGTTCTAGGAGGATCTTTTGGTGCTGAGGTTGGTAATTTTAATCTTAAAAATGTAACTGATAAATTCTCAAAACTAATGTATTCCTATCCTTTCAGAGTCCCCAGTAGGTTTGCCTTAATAATAAGAGCAGTAGTTAGTCAAGAAGGTTTAGCACTAAGGTTAGATCCTGAATTTAAAATTTTAAAAATAGCTTATCCATTTATTGCTAAAAAATTACTAACCGATAATTCTGAAGAGATTTTAGACATACTTTTAGAAGTCGTTTTTGATAAAAAAGGTCAAATCCAAATTGAAAAAGTTGAAAGTTTATTAAACATTTTATTTAGAGATTCAGAGAATATTAATTCAGATCTCATACCAGTTGCGAACGCTGGATTGAAATTATTTGTCAGTAAAAAAGGATCCGAAGTTAGGAAGAATCTTCTTTTAAGTCTTATAAAAGATGAAAAATTAGAATTTACTGATGCCAAAAAACTTTTAGCTTTAATTAGAGATACTTTTAGCCCTATGAATATTGCAAAAAGTGCATTGCAAAATATTATTTCTACAGTTTAGTTTCTACATTTATATCTAATTATCTTACATATGATTTAATTCGATTAAGATTAGAAGTAATGTTTTAAATATGAGAAGTAAAAGATTATTTATCTTTGTTAGATTAAATGAATATTTTGAAAAATCTCTTTTTATTTAAAAAAAATTCTAAAAAAAATAAAGATTTTAGTTCTGGATTGATTGACCAATATATAGAAATCGCAAAGTTAGTAAAAGAAGGAAGAATAAAACAAAACCTTACAATTAAAGAATTGTCACACATTTCAAAAATTCCTGAACGAATAATAAACTCTATTGAAAATAACAATAATAAAATTAGGCCAGATTACCCTTTTATAAGATCCATATTAATAAAATTAGAAGAATGCTTAGCTTTAAAAAAAAATACATTATTAAAGTTAGCAGTTAAAGAAAGAAAAATTTTAAAGAAAGAGGAAAAGGATTTTCTGCTCAGGAAATTCGATCTTATAAATACTTGGCAAGGAAGTCTTTTGTATTTTTTTATATTGGTTCTAACTATATTTATATTAAAGAGATACTTAATTTTAAATGTAAATGTTATAGAGATTCAAAATATTGAAAATCAAATGGTCGATTAATAATATTAATAAATTCTACTTGAGAATTCTCCCAAAATTATTCCCTAGCTCACTAAACATTCTTACATTATCTTCTATTTCTTCTAAAGGACAATTTAACTTCCATTTCCAGTTATCTTTTGTGGTGCCAGGTTTATTTAATCTACTTGAATCGTCTAGAGATAATAGATCTTGTAATGGTGCGATAAAGAGATTAGCATTTGTTTTCATACCAATTTCTATTAAATCCCAAGAAGGATTTTCTGAAAATTTATACTCTTCTTTAATTCTTTTTTTGGATTCATTATCTAAATATTTCCACCATGAAGCCGAAGTAGAGTTGTCGTGAGTTCCTGTATAAACAACCCAATTTTCTCCTTCAATATTCTTAGGTAAATAAGGATTATCTTCATTGCCATCAAAAGCGAATTGTAATATTTTCATACCAGGAAGTTCGAAATTTTTTCTTAATTTCTCTACATCTGGGGTTATTACTCCCAGATCCTCAGCAATAATTGGTAGGTAGTTACCCCCTAGATCCTTTTTTACTTTATTCAATAGTGTTCTACCTGGAGAAGTTATCCATTTCCCAATAATTGCCGTTTTAGAACTGCCATTAACTCTCCAGTAGCCGGCTAAACCTCTGAAATGATCAAATCTCAATATGTCCACAAGTTCAAATTGTCTTTGAAATCTTTTTCTCCACCAATCGAAATTAGTCCTCTTATGTTTTGACCAAAAGTAAGTTGGAGTACCCCATAATTGTCCTGTTGATGAAAAATAATCAGGTGGAACTCCACTTTGAAAGATTAAATCTCCATTTTTAAAAATTGAAAATAATGATTTATTACTCCATACGTCGGCGCTGTCTCTAGAGACATAAAAAGGTAAATCTCCTATTAACTTAATATCTCTGGATTTTGCAAAGTTTTTAATGACTCTCCATTGCTCATCAAGATGCCACTGTATTAATTTTTTAATAAGTATCTCTTCGCTTTTTTTCTTAATCCACGATTTTAAGAACTTGTTATTTTTTATTTTAAATTCTTTAGGCCATTCCCACCAAGGCAACATATTAAATTCCTCTCTGATAACAACAAATGTTGCATAATCTTCAACCCAAGAATTCCTAATGACCCATTTGTTGAAATTAATTTTCCTTTCTTTAGATTGTGAACTCCAACCTTGCAAAAGGAGGAGACCTAATTTCTCGGTCAAGTCATCCGCAATATCAAAATCAAAATGATCTTTATTTTGATTTGTTGGTCCTAGATTCTCTTTATTTGATATGAATATAAAACCTTTTTCGATTAAATCATCTATATCCAAAAACCATGGGTTTAGTGCAAAACTAGATGGGGAACTATATGGAGAACCTGTAGAGTCAGTAGGTGTAAGAGGTAAAAATTGCCAGTATTCAATTCCATGCTTATGAAGTTTATTTATCCACTCTTTAGCTCCTCTTCCAAAAGTTCCACATACTCTTCCTCCGGGTATACATGTTGGATGCATAAGTAACCCTAATGATTTTCTTGCAATAATTGACTCTAAAGGCATTGTTTAAATATATTTTGATTCTTACACTTAATGGGTTGTTTGTTCTCTAAATTCAACCATATACAAATTTTTTTTAATTGACAAATATCATTCCTAGTTTTTATTTCTGAATAATTATAAATTCTAAATTTTAATTAACGATTTTTTTCTTAGTTGATGTGACTTTTGAAAACATCTAGTCATTATTTTTTGCGAAATTCACATAAACGACTACGATAAGAATATAGTTTTATGGCGCAAATTTCGTGACAAGTTTTATCACGGCAATGCAGAGTAAAGAATCGAACTTTAATCTAACTAATAGTAGATTAAGGCTAGTCAGTGGGACTACAAATCCTAAATTAGCTGAAGAAATTGCATCATACCTAGGGATTGAAAATGTACCTTTAATATCCAAAAGATTTGCTGATGGAGAACTTTATGTTCAGATTCAGCAATCTATCAGAGGTTGCGATGTATTCTTGATACAACCTACTTGTGCTCCTGTAAACGATAGTTTAATGGAGCTTATGATTATGGTTGATGCATGCAAGAGAGCCTCTGCAAGACAAATAACAGCTGTAATTCCTTATTTTGGATATGCAAGGGCAGATAGAAAGACTTCTGGAAGAGAGTCTATAACTGCAAAATTAACTGCTAATTTACTTGAAAAATCAGGAGTTGATAGGGTTCTCGCTATGGACTTACATTCGGCTCAAATACAGGGTTATTTTGATATACCATGCGATCATATTTACGGTTCGCCTGTGTTAATTGATTATCTAGAAACTTTAGATTTAAAAGAAATAGTTGTAGTCTCTCCTGATGTAGGTGGGGTGGCTAGAGCAAGAGCATTCGCAAAATTAATGAAAGATGCCCCGTTGGCTATCATTGACAAAAGGAGATCTGCTCATAATATCGCTGAAAGCCTAACAGTTATTGGAGAAGTTAAAGGTAAAACGGCAATCCTTATAGATGACATGATAGACACTGGCGGCACAATTTGCTCTGGAGCTAATTTACTAAAAAAAGAAGGGGCTAATAGGATATTTGCATGTGCATCACATGCTGTATTTTCTCCTCCTTCTTATGAAAGATTAAGTACTAAGAATCTATTCGAACAAGTTATTGTCACTAATAGCATACCTGTTATACATAAAGATAATTTTCCACAGTTAAAAGTTCTCTCTGTCGCAAATATGCTTGGGGAAGCTATTTGGAGAATCCACGAAGAAAGTTCAGTTAGTTCTATGTTTAGATAGAAGAAATTATTGGTTTTATAATCCTTGCAATTTTTTGAGTCTCTCAGTTTCAATCTTAAATTGTTTTTCGATCTTTTCAGGAACATTATCTGGGCACACTTTAAGAGCTGCTTCAACTAATTGAAGAGATGCGATAAATTGTAATTGTTTCATATCAATTGTTTGTTCTTTCTTTCCTTCTATTATTTTCCCTCCGTGTTTTTGTGAAACCACTGATGCGAATGTTGCAGAGGCAACACTTAGTGTCTTTGAGAAGTTTAAATCAAATCCTTTTCTTGTCGCATTACATAAAAAAGAAACACCCATCCCATGATATAAATCTAAATCATTTTTGTTTGCAGGCGAATTTTTAACATTTGCTTTTACATTATTAAATTTATTATTTATATCAATTAATAAAGATGAGAAAATTAGGCAGATTGCAAAAACTTTAGTTATTTTGATATCCATATTTGGTTTATTTTAATTCATATTACTAAAGATAACATTATTTTTTTTTTACTAAATCTGCAAGAAGAATTTATTTATTAATTTTAATTTCATGATGATTCTCTACTATTTTTAGCTTATTTTTGTTCCATGAATATATGACCCTAAATCTATAATTATCAGAATCTACAAGTCTTGTGTGTTCAATGATATACCAATCTTTGTAAGAAGATTCAAAAATCATTTCGTGCTCGTCGACTTGCTTAATATTTGAAATCCCTTCAACATTACTTAAATAAAAATTTTCCCTCATAAGTTGATGACCTTTTAAAAATGCTCTCATTTCTCCTCGTTCTTTATACTGAGGATTTTCGTCAAAGAAATTATATTTTTTTTCTGGGTACCAAGTAAATTTATAATACGACTCCCATTCGGATTTGCTTTCGAGAGCTTGTATATTTAAATTCATACCTAAATTATAAGTTTTTTGTTGTTCATCGAGAAAATACGTTCTATTCGATTTCCATAATCCAATATTCCTCGAAAACCATCTTTTTAAATTACTATTCAGATTGATTTCTGGAGGATTCTCACCAAAATGTAGGTTTTTCTTAGAGTTAATAGCAACCATATATAAATAAGTCCTATTTATTTCATAGCCTATATGTAAAATAAAAAAAAATATCTTAAGGTGTTTGTAAGGATTAACAGCTTTTCAACACTTCAGAGGAAATCTTTTGAATGATAAAAAAGAGTTAAAATTAATACTTGTGGCAGCTAGAAATCAACTTTCTAGCAATGATATTAAGTCGTTAATAGCTTATTTAGAATCAGATGATTGTGAATTTAAGATATCTCTCCAGATTTCTGAGCCCACAGAGCAGCCGGAATTACTTGAATTACACAGATTAGTTGCTATTCCTGCTCTTATAAAGGTTTCACCAGCTCCAAAGCAAATATTTGCTGGAAGTAATATTTTTTCTCAGTTACAAAAATGGTTGCCAAGGTGGACACAGGAAGGCTTAACAAAAAATCTAGGGATTAATTTGCAGCCATCCAAAATTGATTCCATAAGAACTCAAAAAGAATTTCTATTGGAAGACGAACTTCTCGTTTTAAGACAAGAAAATGAGACATTAACAAAAAGAATAGAGTCTCAGGAAAGATTATTAAGAATGGTTGCGCATGAATTAAGAACACCTTTAACAGCTGCTACTTTGGCTGTTCAAAGTCAAAAACTAGGTCAAATAGATATTTCAAAATTGCAAGAGGTAATAAAAAGACGTTTAGAAGAGATTGAACTCTTATCTCAGGATCTTTTAGAAGTTGGAACAACTAAATGGGAAGCGTTATTTAATCCTCAGAAAATTGATCTAGGTAATATTAGTGCTGAAGTAATACTCGAATTAGAAAAATTCTGGAGATTAAGAAATATTGAAATTGATACCGATATTCCATCTGATCTGCCCAATGTATTTGCAGATCAAAGAAGAATGAGGCAAGTATTTTTAAATTTAATTGAAAATGCTATTAAATTTTCTAAAGACTCTGGATCTATAAAAATCACTATGATTCATAAGACAAATCAATGGGTAGAAATAACAATTTGTGACAAAGGTGCAGGTATTCCTTTGAGCGAACAAAAAAGAATTTTTCTTGATAGGGTAAGGCTCCCACAGACTTCTGAAGGAACTTCAGGATTTGGCATAGGGTTATCTGTATGCAGGAGAATAGTACAAGTCCATGGAGGAAGAATATGGGTTGTATCTGAAGTTGGTTTAGGTTCTTGTTTCCATTTTACCGTTCCTGTGTGGCAAGGACAAAACAAAGAGCAACAATACTTGACGAAAGGCTAGCCTTACTCTTAGTTTTTAATAAGCTGTAATGCTGATTTCCTGGCCCCATCGTCTAGAGGCCTAGGACACCTCCCTTTCACGGAGGCGACAGGGGTTCGAATCCCCTTGGGGCTATTTAAAAAATTTTTACTTAATTGATTGATAATTTTGCTTGCTTATCGACGGCAATCAAATTTTCTGATAGATCTTTTTTAAGTCTCTTTTCTATCATCCCTATAGGCATCCACTGACAACCTTGAACAGTGAGATCGTAAATTAATGAATTTTTTGAAGTGTTTATAATATTTTGAATTTTCCAACTACCTTCAAACTTCCTAAAATCGCCTTTAATCAAATTGAATTTTAAAAGGCCAAGTGTTTTATCTTCAAATAAATCAATAGTTACTTCAGCTGAAAATTTCATACCAAGAAAATCCTGAGCTCCAACTTGTTTAAGGTGCACATTATTGTTCTTTTGATATATTTTTTTGCTTGAAAGTAAATTTGGTATATAGAGATTTAGTCGATCATAATCTGTTAAAACATTCCATAAAGAGTCGAAACTCGAAGAGGTTGTAAGTTGAGCAGCAAGTCTTCTCGTCCCGCCAGAAAGCTTTTCCATCGTTTGCTCAATTGTCTGGTAATCATTGTCTTTAGAATGATCTTCTGATTCTTGAGAATTATTCATAAATGAATTTTCTACCAAATAAAAAATTATTTCTGTGTAACTATACTGATAAAAACAACAAATACTGAAAAATAAAAATAATTTCGTTTATTTATTCCGATCTCAAAACGTAACCATTTTTGTGAAATCACTACAAATTAAACTACAAATTGATAATCTTTTAGAAAAGAAATCTTAAAAATGTATTCACAAGCAAAAGTAATCGCAGGCGGATTAGCTCATATACCAGTAGTAATAGCTGTTTTTTATTTTATACTCACAACTTTTAATAAGAGAGCTTTAAAATTTGTTGAAGAAACCAAAACAAAAAAAACTGAGGAAAAAGCTGTGGAACCTAAAAAAGTGACTGTTTCAAAAACAGAAGCTCCAAAAACAGAAGCTCCAAAAACAGAAGCTCCAAAAGTAGTTAAGAAAAAACACGCAGATGTACCCGTAAATATCTATAGACCTAAAACACCATATGAAGGAACAGTGATTGAAAATTACAGTCTTCTTAAAGAGGGAGCAATAGGTAGAGTTAATCACATAACTTTCGACCTTAAAGATAGTGATCCATTTTTAAATTATATTGAAGGTCAAAGTATTGGTATCATGCCTGCGGGCGAGGATGCTAATGGAAAACCTCATAAATTAAGACTTTATTCAATTGCTAGCACCAGACATGGGGATGACTTTAACGGAAATACAGTTTCTCTTTGTGTAAGACAACTTCAGTATGAAAAAGATGGTGAAACAATCAATGGTGTCTGCTCTACTTATTTATGCGATATTAAACCTGGAGATAAAGTAAAAATAACAGGTCCTGTAGGTAAAGAGATGCTTCTGCCAGATGAGGAGGACTCAAACATAGTCATGTTGGCTACTGGAACTGGAATAGCACCAATGAGGGCTTATTTAAGAAGAATGTTCGAACCAACTGAGAAAGAAAAAAATAAATGGAATTTCAAAGGTAAAGCTTGGTTATTTATGGGTGCTCCAAAATCAGCTAATTTGTTATACGAAGAAGATCTACAAAGATACCTTACTGATAATCCAGATAACTTTAAATATACAAAAGCAATTAGTCGCGAGCAGCAAAATACAAAAGGTGGAAGAATGTATATTCAAGACAGAGTTTTAGAATCAGCCAATGAACTTTTCAACATGATTGAAGATGAAAAGACACATATATATCTTTGCGGGTTAAAGGGTATGGAGCCTGGTATAGATGAAGCAATGACTAAGGCGGCAGAAGAAAAAGGTTTGAACTGGGCAGAGTTAAGACCTCAACTAAAGAAAGCAGGAAGATGGCACGTAGAAACCTACTAAATATTTGTTATTTAGACTTCAGTTCCACTTATTAAATACTTTTTGGTTTAGACACAATATGTAGCTAATCTTTGAAAAAAAGAGGATTTTAAAAAGAGAATACTAAAAATATGCCTTCAATTTTAAGTAATCCTCTAAGATTAGGTTTACGGCAGGAAAGAGTCATATCTCCACAATGCTTAGTAATATTTGGTGCTAGTGGAGATCTTACTCATAGAAAATTAATACCAGCCTTATTTGAACTCTATTTGCAAAGAAGAATTCCTAGTGAGTTTGGAATTGTTGGTTGTGCGAGAAGACCTTGGACTGATAATGAGTTTAGAGAAAAGATGAAAGTGAAGCTATGCAATCAAATATCAGGTAAAGAAAGGGAGTGGGAACAATTTTCTAATTATCTTTTTTATGAACCAGTTGACTTACAACAAAGTGATCATGTCGTAAGGCTTTCTAAAAGATTAAATGAAATTGATAAAACACAAGCTACTCATGGGAATAGAACATTTTATTTATCAGTATCTCCAAATTTCTATGCAAGTGGATGTAAAGCTCTTAAAGCAGCTGGCCTCTTAGATGATCCTAAGAAAAGTCGTTTAGTGATTGAAAAACCGTTTGGAAGAGATTATTCAAGTGCAAAAAAATTGAATAAGATCGTTCAAAGTTGTGCTGAAGAAAATCAGATTTATAGGATTGATCATTATTTAGGTAAAGAGACAGTTCAAAATATTCTTGTTTTGAGGTTTGCTAATACTATTTTTGAACCAATCTGGAACAGAAATTATATATCTAGTGTTCAAATTACTTCATCTGAAACAGTTGGTGTTGAAGATAGAGCAGGTTATTACGAAAGCTCCGGTGCTTTAAGGGACATGCTTCAAAATCATATGACTCAAATGCTTGCTGTTACTGCTATGGAGCCTCCTGGAAAGTTTGAACCAGAAGCTATAAGAAATGAAAAAGCTAAGGTTCTTCAAGCTTCAAAACTTGCTGACGAAAATGAACCATGGAATTGTTGCATAAGAGGTCAATATGGGGAGGGTGGAAATATTTCTAGGCGACTCAAAGGATATAGGCAGGAAGATGGTGTTAATTGTAATAGCACAACAGAAACTTATATAGCGACAAAAGTTTTCGTTGATAATTGGCGTTGGCAAGGGGTTCCTTTTTATTTGAGAACAGGGAAAAGACTACCTAAAAGACTTGGAGAAATAGTCTTGACTTTTAAAGACGTTCCTGTTCATTTATTTGAATCAACAATAATAAATCCTGCTCCAAATCAACTTATCCTTAGAATTCAGCCAAATGAAGGAGCTACTTTTAAATTTGAGGTAAAATCTCCTGGTTCTGGAATGAAATCGAGACCTGTTGAGATGGAATTTTCTTATGATGAATCATTTGGAGAACCCTCAGATGAAGGCTATGTAAGATTATTAGCTGATGCAATGCTTTCTGACCCAACATTATTTACTAGAAGTGATGAAGTAGAAGCCGCCTGGAAACTTTATACGCCATTAATAGAATTGATGGATAATTCCCCTTGGAAGTTACCTATTTATAATTATGAGTCTATGACGTGGGGACCTCCAGAGTCTGATCAATTACTTTCAAAAGATAATATTTTCTGGCGTAGACCCTAAAAATGAAACCACAATTAACACTCCAAGCCCCATTAGAGCTGCCTTATCAGGAAATTTCTAATTACCTTAATAAATTATGGATTTCAGAAGATAAAGATAATACTGGAGCTAATACTTTTACATTAATGGTCTGGCAGCCTGCTTGGCTAGAACAATGTTTGGTTCAAAAAGGATTAGTGAATGGACCAATAACTGGATATTTAAGTCCAGAGATAATTGAAGTTGCTAAGAAATTTATATTAGATCAAGGACTCCCCATCAGTACTTCACTTTTTAGTGAAAAATTATTAGATTTGTTGAAGGAAAATTTATCAAATAAAGACTTTGAAGACTTTAGAGGACAATTTTTTGAATCATCTATAAGTACATTGAATCCAAGAAGATTAATAACTCTAGCGCCAACATTAAAAAATTCAGATATCAAATCTTTTGTATCCGCTTACTGTCCATTAAGTGATACTCAAACTATGCAACCTATATGTGGGGATTTAGTTGTTATTAGGGGGGACTCAGCCTCAATAGCTAATAAAGGATTAAAAATAATTGATGAATTATCTATTCATGAATTACCTTTGTGGTTGTGGTGGAATGGTAGCTTGGATGAATCGCCTGAAATTTTCGAATATTTTACAAATTTTGGTCTAAGGTTAATAATTGATACTGCTCTTGGAACACCTAAAAGATGTTTTAAAGTCTTAGAGCAATTAAATAATTCAAATAAAGCTATAAATGATTTGAATTGGGTTAGGTTGAAAAATTGGAGAGAATCATTGGCGATGATTTTTGATCCCCCATCGAGAAGACCTATTTTAGATCATATTACCGATGTTGATATTGATATTGCAGGAGATCATATGATTCAAGCTCTGTTTTTGATTTCATGGATTAGTGATAAACTTGGTTGGTCTTTTCTAGGAGTTAAAAGAGATACTGAATTAATAAAAATAGAGTTTGAAAGAATTAATGGCGAAATTATTTCTGCATCAATAAATCACTTATCCTTGGGAAATCCAAGTATTCATTTAGGACAAGTTATTGGATTAAGGTTGATTTCAAAAATTAGTGAGGTTCAAAAAAATAACACTTGTGTAATACTTGGCTGTGAATCAGTGGAATGTATGAGACTTGAAGCAGGGGGAATGGCTAATATGGAATTAATAGAACAAGTTGTTCCAAATTCTTTTTCTACATCGGAGTATGATGTTAGTAAATTATTGGGAAGTAGTAGAGGTAATACAAGTCCTCTATTTGAAAATTCTATTAAAATAGCCCTTCAAATATTTAATGGTATTAATAACTAATAAATGCCTTGTGTAATATCTTCTCCTTCAACTGATAGTGGTAAAACTACCTTATCACTCTTGATATCTTGTTGGGCGTTCTCAAAAGGTTTAAAGATACAAACTTTCAAGGTTGGCCCAGATTATCTTGATCAACAACAACTTAGTTCCATTGGCCAACCTATTTGTAGGAATCTAGATATTTTTTTAAGTGGTGAAGAATGGGTTCAAAAAAGTTTTTTTAAACATTCAATGAAATATGAATTCACATTAATTGAAGGCGCAATGGGTCTATTTGATGGATTAGGCTCAACAACCTATTCCAGCACGGCAAATATCTCTAAACTTCTAAATGCTTCAGTAATTTTTATTGTTAATTCAAGAGGTCAAGTGGCTTCTCTCTTGGCGACTGTTCGAGGTTTTAGAGATTTCGATAGTGAGTTGTCAATCGTAGGAATTATATTTAACAACGTTAATTCAGATAGACACAAAAAATTAATCAAAGAAGTTTTTAAAAATGAAGATATCGAAATTCTTGGTTTCTTACCATCTGATTCAAAAATAACTTTAAACAAAGCTAATTTAGGTTTGATATCTCCATTGGATAACGGTAAAGAAATTGATGTTGAGTATTTTGCAAATTTCGCAGAAAGAAATCTTGATGTATTGTCTCTTATTAAATTTCTGAAATCTCCTCAAAAGAAAATAGTTAATTCTGTCAGTTTTACAGATTTTAAAATAGACAAAGGTAAACCTATCGCAATTGCTGAAGATAAAATTTTTCATTTTCAATACCCAGAAACCAAAGAGTTTTTGAGTGAAATGGGTATACCATTGATTTCATGGAGTATTTACGATGATGAAGAAATACCTAATGAGGCTTCTTCTCTAATTATTCCTGGAGGATTCCCTGAAAAATATGCTGATCATATAAGTAACTCTATAAGAAGCTTAAATTCGTTAAAGAAATTCCGTAAAAATGGATATATATATGCAGAGTGCGGAGGGATGATGATTTTAGGAGACTATATAAAAGATGAAAATGGTAATAATCATAAAATGAGTGGCATCTTACCTTTTAGATCAAAAAAAAATAAACTCTCAGTAGGCTATAGATACATTGAGGGTTTAGATAATACTCCTATTATTAAAAAAAATCAATTAATTAGAGGACATGAATTTCATTATTGGGAAATTGAAAATAATTTTTCCAAACTTGATTTAAGAAAAGCTGGGAATCATTACAAACTTTCTTCCCCGTGGAAAATTAAATCTTGGAAAACTGAGTACAAAAATGAAGGCTTTTTTGATGAAAAATTACATGCAAGTTGGATTCACTTACATTTGCCAAGTTCGCCAGATGTCGCAAAAAATTTTATAGATGCCACCCAAACTAGTTTTTCAAAGGATTCTTAATTTATCATCAAATCAAATATTTTGAGAGGAGAACCTAAAAAAAACATTCCAGGCAAGGTGATTAATGGTCCTAAAAAACTTCCAACCATGACCTCAATTTTTGTATGACCGAGAGTTTCTTTTAAAAGTAATTCAGATTTAGGGTCTAGTTTTTTTGATAGTTTATTGATTTCTACAGCTTGAATTCCAGCTGATTTTCGAACACCACTTGCGTCGTACATTACTATTAGTGCTATGGCTACTGATAACGCGAATATTGAGCTATCAAATCCCAACTCATAACCTATACCAGATGTAGCCCCAGTTATTAAGGCGGAATGACTTGAAGGCATACCACCCGTCTCGAACATAATTCCAAATCTTATCTCTCCAGTTGATAAGAAATTAAATACAATTTTTAAAAATTGAGCAAGTAAACAGGATAATAAGCTCCAAAAGAGAACTGAATTATTAAAAAAGGGAAGAAACTCAGACATAAATTAAAACAAATTATCTGTCTCTATTAGTTATAAAGTCGGCTAACGATATTAAATACTTTGCATCTGCGCCCCAAGGTTCAATTGCTTTTTTTGCTTTTTCAACTAAATCAAATGCTCTTTTCTTTGACTCCTCCATTCCAAGTAACTTAGGGTAGGTAGTCTTGTCAGCTAAGAGATCTTTGCCGGCAGTTTTACCAAGCTTTTCACTGCTGGAAGTTAAATCAAGAATATCATCTATTATTTGGAAGGCTAAACCAATTCCCTCTGCATATGTTGTTAGAGCTTGTAATAGTTTTTCGTTAGCGCCTGCGATCATCGCGCCTGTTCTTACGCAGGCCTTTAATAAAGCCCCAGTTTTATGAAGATGAATATATTCGAGAGTTTCAAGGTCGACTTCTTTGCCTTCGCATTCCAAATCAACAACTTGTCCCCCGACTAGGCCCGGTGCACCAGCAACTAGTGATAATTCGCCAATTACATTCAATAATCTATTTGGATCCACTCCGGGGCTTCTTAAAGAGACCATTTCAAAGGCCCTTGTTAATAAAGCATCGCCTGCAAGAATAGCTATTGCATCTCCATATACTTTATGATTCGTCGGTCTACCTCTCCTCAAGTCATCATTATCCATTGCGGGTAGATCATCATGAATCAAGGACATTGTATGGATCATTTCTATTGCTACCGCAGTAGGAACAGCAAGAGAGGGTTCTCCTCCAGCCAGTGAGCAAGATGCTAAACATAAAATTGGACGTATTCTTTTCCCTCCAGCTAAAAGAGAATATCTCATTGATTCTCTAAGTATTTCTGGATTCTCAGGGCCCAAGGAAAAATCAAGTGCTTCTTCTACAACCTTTTTTGTGTTTTTAAGATATTTTTCAAAGTCAGAGATACTATTAATAACTTCAGTCATTTTATACCTTGAGTAAAAAATTTTTCATCTTGGAGTTTATGGCAAAAGGTCATTAAGATTTGATAATAAACCAAATTGTTTTTGCCAGCTAAAAATAGTATTTACAAGTAACATTGTTACTGTCATTGGTCCAACACCTCCTGGTACAGGTGTGTAAGCAAATACTTTAGAAATGACATCTTCTAATAATACATCGCCACATAAACTGGTTTGATTTTTATCGGAACTTTTTAATCTATGTATCCCAACATCAATAATTACTGCTCCTTCTTTCACAAAACTCGAATCTACAAGATTGGGTTTTCCTGCAGCCGCAATTAGAATATCGGCCTCTCTACAGACTTTATTCAAATTTAATGTTTTTGAATGAGTCATTGTTACAGTGCCATTTAGATTCAACAACATAAGCGATAGGGGTTTCCCAACAAGCAAACTTCTTCCAATAACAACAATTTTCTTACCCTCAATTGTTATATTTTGAGATCTTAATAAATTAATAATTCCTGCTGGAGTGCATGATCTCATCGCAGGCTCATTTTTCACTAATTTGCCGATGTTTATCTCATTTAATCCATCTACATCTTTGCTTGGATTAATATGGCTTATCAGTTTTTGGTCATCAAACTTCTTTGGAATAGGAAGTTGTAGCAAAATTCCATCAATATCCTTATCAGAATTGAGTTTGATTATTAATTGTTCAACTTCTTTTTGTTCTACACTATCTTTTAGATGAAAGATAAAGCTCTTTATTCCAATCCTGGAGCATGCTTTTTCCTTGTTATTAACGTAAACGCCACTCGCAGGGTCTTCACCTATTCTTATAACAGCTAGGCCCGGAGCTCTTTTTGTGATTTCTTTATTACTAGAGATGTAGTTATTTAATCTTTCTTCAATTTCAAGGGATAATTTTTTACCGTCTAATTTTAATGACATTTAGAAAAACATCTCCTTTTTATACCTAGCATGCCTATAATTTTAAATTATTCAAATAGATTTACTTATATTCTGTGCAAAACATCACAACTACCTTAAAGAAGTTGTTTTATCAGTGGAGGCGAAGCCAAGTTCCGGTAAAACAACCAATTAAAATTTCAAGAATAGATAATCTTATAATTTTTTTAGTATGCATTTTAATTTCAATAATATCTTCTTATAAACTACTTCTTATCTCGCCTTTAAACATCGCAGATTTTTTTTCTTGGCTTTTGACCTTTATTGAAGTACTTATTAGTTCTGGGATTTTGATAGTAGTTTCAAAAAAAGAGAATCCCTCAATTTCTTCAAGACAGATCTTCTTAATCATTATTCTTCTTTTAGCAGTACAAGCTACGAAATTAGCCTTTGCTTCAACCATAAGTCCATTATCTATGGTTATTCCACCTGCATTAATAATATCCCAAGGAATGGGAAGCATAACAGCTTTAACTTGGGTATCAATAGCAAGCTTTATTTGGCCAGATCCTGCTCTAACTATTAATAACAATTTATTTTTTATTTTATTAGTTTGCTCTTCAGTAGTATCTCTACTTGGAGGAAGAATAAGAAGTAGAGCTCAGTTACTTCAACTATCAATTTTTGTACCCATAGGATCGTTTTTGAGTCAATGGATATTGATTGGTAAAGACAAAATAACTCTTTTTGATAACCAAGATTTTGTTTTAGCTAATGGGGATATATTTTCTGATTCCTTGCTATTGGCAATAGTAATGCTTTTTACTATTTTAGTTATTCCTATTTTTGAATCGATATTCGGATTATTAACTAAAGCAAGATTACTCGAATTGGCTGATAAAGAGAAACCTCTAATTAGAAGATTGTCTCTTGAAGCTCCTGGAACTTTTGAACATACATTACTTATATGTGGTTTAGCAGAGGAAGCAACAAGGATGATTGGTGGTGATATTGATCTAATTAAAACTGGAGCGTTATATCATGATGTTGGTAAATTACATGCACCTAATTGGTTTATCGAAAATCAGGATGGTTTGAGAAATCCGCATGACGAATTAGATGATCCTATTAAGAGTGCAGAAGTATTACAGGCACACGTAGATGAAGGATTGAAATTTGCAAGAAAAAATAGACTACCTAAACCGATAGCTAATTTCATTCCTGAACATCAAGGTACCCTAAAAATGGGATATTTTTTTCAAAAAGCTAAAGAAAAAAATCTCGACATTAATGAATATTATTTTAGATACAAAGGGCCTATTCCTCAGTCAAAAGAGACAGCTATTTTAATGCTTGCAGATGGATGTGAAGCAGCACTAAGAGCTATGAATATTAATGCATCTGATAAAGAAGCTTTGGAAACAATATCTAATATTATCTACTCGCGTCAAAAAGACGGACAATTAGATGATAGTAATTTATCAAAAGGAGAAATTTTTCTTATAAAAAGGGCATTTTTGAATGTCTGGAAAAGAATTAGACATAGAAGAATTCAGTATCCAACTAGCAAGAATAATACATTTTCTTGATTTTCAATTTTATAGCCTAATGCTTCTTCGATGTTTTGGATTACACCAATATAGAAGAGCTAATGTACTTAATAATGTTGTTAAAAGGGTAAACCCACCAATACCAAAAATGTCTTTAAGAGTTATGAGTCTCACCACTGAATAAGGACCCGTTCCAGAAATAACCATTGATAGAGATACTAAAGTTAAAGTTACTCCCCATTTTTTCTCTGCTAGGAGAGCTGCTGAAGAAACTATTCCAACGATCGCAGCAGGCCATCCAAGACTAATGGCAAGAGTTATATTTGCAACTTTTAGTGGAGGCCCATAACTTATTATTAATGCGATTATTGGAAGTGCGATTATATTGCTGATTAACCCAACCCATGAAAGCGCCCAGTATCCTAGTAACCTTTCTCTCATTATAAACAGCATTGACTATTAGATTAATTTACAATATTAAGAGACAATTTTTGATGCTACTTAATATTCCTAAAAGAATTTAATTTGCTTGATTAGATATAAATGTATTACTCGAATTTTCTAAATTATCAAATTGTGGGTGAATTGAATTTTTTTTCTCAGAAAAGACAAGCCTATTTAAAGCATTAACGTATGCATTCGCTGCAGCAACTACAACATCTGTATCAGCAGAATGACCAGAATATATTTTATTATCCCTTCTTATTCTAATTGTAACTTCGCCTAAAGCGTCAATTCCTTCTGTTACAGACTTAACTGAAAATTCAATTAATTCATTAGGAACTTTAGCGAGTTTATTTAAAGCCTCGCATACAGCATCAACAGGTCCAGTCCCTATTGATACAGCAGTATCTTCAGTATTATCTTCCGTATTTAGTAGCGAAATAGTGGCAGTAGGTTTAGATGCGTTACCGCAACTTACTTGTACAAGACTTAATTGAAATTTAGCTTCTGGGAGCTGCACCTGTTCACTAACGATTGCTTCTAAATCTCTATCAGTAATTTCTCTTTTCCTGTCAGCTAAATCCTTGAAACGAGCAAAAGCATCATTTAAATCTTCTCGGCTCAAGTCATATCCCATCTCTTCTAATCTTGCTCTTACAGCACTTCTGCCACTAAGTTTCCCCAAAGATATTTTGTTGTCACTCAACCCAACAGTTTTTGCATCGATAATTTCGTAAGTTAGTCTATTTTTTAAAACACCATCCTGATGAATGCCTGACTCATGTGCAAAAGCGTTGGCGCCCACAATTGCTTTATTAGGTTGTACAGTCATTCCAGTTAGGTTTGAAACAAGTCTAGAGGTTTTTGTTATTTCTTCTGTTCTTATAGCCGTAAGAGGAGTTGGTGAATCTGTATTTCTTTTGAAAAAACTATTAAAGAAACTTTTCCTAACATGCAGTGCCATTACTAATTCCTCTAGAGAGGCATTCCCTGCTCTTTCACCAATTCCATTAATAGTGCATTCTAGTTGTCTTGCTCCATTTTTTACTGCCTCTAGAAAATTGGCTACTGCCAAACCTAAATCATTATGACCATGAACCGAGATAACTGCTTCATCAATATTTGGAACATTTTTATTTATATCGGCAATTAGATTGCCAAATTCACTAGGAGTTGTAAATCCAACAGTATCAGGAATATTAATTGTTGTCGCTCCTGCAGAAATTGCAAGTTGAATCACTTCGTATAAAAATTCAGGATCACTTCTTGAGGCATCTTCACAAGAAAACTCAATATCATCAACCAATGATTTTGCATAATTAACCATTTCTGGAACGATATGAAGAACGTCTTTTCTGGATTTTTTAAGTTTATGTTTAAGATGAATATCACTTGTCGCAATAAAAGTATGTATTCTTTTCCTAGGAGCTGGACTTACTGCTTCGTAACAGGCTTTTATATCTCCTTGCGACGCTCTGGCTAAACCACATATTATGGGGCCATTTTCTTTCCCTACAGCATTGGCAATTTTATTAACGGCTTTAAAATCTCCTGGACTTGCGAAAGGGAATCCAGCCTCAATAACATCTACACCTAGTCTTGCTAATTGATGAGCGATAGCAAGTTTTTCTTCAAGATTTAAACTGGCACCAGGAGATTGCTCTCCATCTCGAAGAGTTGTATCAAATATCAAAATTCTTCCAGGATCTTTTGACATTAGAAGGATAAGCTTTACTTATAATAAGCTAATAAAAATAATTTGACTAGATTTAGTTCAAT
>QCBK01000008.1 GCA_003281635.1 Prochlorococcus sp. AG-347-G22 | reverse complement strand
CAAATTCTGAAAGCCATAATTTTACGGCTGAATCTCTTTTTAAAAATGCCTCAAATACATGGAACGATAATAACTATATAAAATTGAAAAGATGGCTTGAAAATAAAGGCCTCCCAGCAACTAATGCATACTTTGCAGATGCTAGTGGATTGTCTCGAAAAAATAAAATTACAACAAAGTTAGTTGTATTGTTTTTAGATAAAATGAGATATTTTAATGATTTTAAAGCTTATCAATCTACACTTTCAATTACGGGAGTGAGGGGAACTTTAGCTAAAAGATTTGTAAATAGTGAATTGTCTGGAAAGTTTTTTGGCAAAACTGGGACTCTTTCAAATGTCTTTGCATTATCTGGCTTTTTATATAAAAATGAAAAGCCAATAATTATAAGCATTATCCAAAATTCTAATAAAATTGATAAAGAAAAAGCTTTTAAATTATTACGTGATCTTTATTACTTGAAATCTTGTTAACAAAAATATTATTTAAAATATTCTTTTAAATCCCTCTCAACAGAGGGGGGTACCATGTGGTTAATTTCACCACCAAATTTTGCAACTTCTTTTACTAAAGAACTACTAAGAAAACTATAATTTGTATTTGTCGATAAAAATATAGTTTCAATATCATTATTAAGAGATTTATTTGTATGAGCAATCTGAAGTTCATACTCAAAATCACTCATTGCTCTTAAGCCTCTAAGAATAAGATTAGCTTTTAGATCATTTGCACAATCAACAGTTAGACCAGAATAAGAAATAACTTCAATATTGGGTAAATGAGAAAGAGAATTTTTTATCTGTATTATTCTTCTTTCAAGATTAAATGTTGGTGTTTTAGAGGTATTTTCTAAAACAGCGACTACTAGATTGCCAAATATTTTTTGAGCCCTTTCTATTAAATCAAGATGCCCATTTGTTAAAGGATCAAATGTACCTGGATAAAGAATTTTCATGAATTTATTATGATCGAATAAGAAATTTAGTTAAAATAAGATTATTAGTTAAATCAATTATGACATTAAATCTAGAAGCAAAAAAAATCTTATTAAGAAAAATACCTCACGGATTATTTATTTGTGGCGTTAGAGATGAGGATAAAAATGAAGTAAATGGATTTACTGCAAGTTGGGTGACTCAAGGTTCTTTCACCCCACCATTAGTTGTAATGGCTGTTAGAGCAGAGGGTTCTAGTCATGAAATAATAAAGTCAACCAATAAGTTCTCATTAAACGTGCTCAAAAGTGATCAAAAGGATCTAGCAGCTGTTTTCTTTAAACCTCAAAAAGCATTAGGAGGTAGATTTGAATCTGTTGAATTTAATTTAGGTGAGCTTGGATTGCCTATTTTAGTTGATAGTGTTGGTGGTGTTGAATGTCTTGTTGTCGGAAATGTTATGCATGGAGACCATACCGTTTTTGTAGGAGAGGTTCAATCTGCTTATCTGAATAATGATGTTGACTCACTAAATTTATCTTCAACTGGCTGGAATTATGGAGGTTAATCTTTATATATGAGTAATTCCTCTATCGAAAAAATAAATAACAAATATAATTTTAAAATTGAATATAAATTAATTAATAATAAGGAGTTATTAAAATCAAGATTATCCGAAATTCCAAAGTCATCTGGTTGTTATCTTTTTAAAGATATCGATAATAACTTACTTTATATCGGTAAATCTAAAAAACTACGCAGTAGAGTAAGTAGTTATTTCAATAATTATTCAGATTTAACTCCCCGATTAAGTTTGATGGTTCGTCAAATAACTGAAATAGAAATAATAGTCACCGATAGCGAATATGAAGCATTAAATTTAGAGTCAAATTTAATTAAAACAAACAAACCATATTTTAATATTCTTTTAAAGGATGATAAGAAATATCCATATCTTTGTATAACTTGGAGTGAAAAATATCCTCGAATATTTATTACAAGAAGAAGAAGAAATAGAAATAATATAGATAGATATTATGGACCTTATGTAGATGTCGGATTATTAAGGAGAACATTATTTACGATAAAAAAAATATTTCCACTTAGACAAAGACCAAGGCCAGTCTATAAAGATAGAACTTGTTTGAATTATTCAATAGGAAGATGTCCAGGTGTTTGCCAAGAAGTTATATCATCTGACGATTATAAAAAAATAATGAAACAAGTATCTATGATATTTCAGGGAAGAAATGATGACTTAGAAATATTTTTACAAAAAAAAATGCTGCAATTTTCAAATGATTTAGATTATGAGAATGCAGCAAAAATAAGGGACCAAATTTCAGGTTTAAAATTATTAACTGAATCACAAAAAATATCAATACCAGATTCTTCAATTAATAGAGATATCTTTGGAATAGTTTCAGAAAAAAATGTAGCTAGTATACAAATTTTCCAAATGAGATCTGGTAAACTCATTGGGAGAATTGGCTATAGTCAAAAATTAAATAATGAAGATGAAAATCTTATTTTACAAAAGATATTAGAAGAGCATTATATGAATGTTGAACCTGTAGAAATACCATCAGAAATTCTTATTCAATATAACCTTCCAAAACAAGCAACCATTGAGGATTGGTTAACGGAGCTAAGAAAAAAGAAAGTAAAAATCTTAATCCCAAAAAGAAATAAAAAGCATGAAACTGTAGAAATGGTTTTAAAAAATGCGAAATTGGAATTAGATAGAATATTAAATGGGATACAAGATAATGAATCATCAATTGAGGATCTTGCCCAAATACTTGAATTAAGCGAACAACCTAAAAGAATTGAAGGTTATGATATAAGCCATATTCAAGGTAGTGACCCAGTAGCATCACAAGTTGTTTTTATTGATGGGATTCCTTCTAAACAGGATTATAGGAAATATAAAATTAAAGATCCAAACGTTTTTGTAGGACATAGTGATGATTTTGCTTCGATATATGAAGTAATACATAGAAGGTTTAAAAAATGGTCAAGATTTAAAAAAAGCGGAGGTGATTTTTCAATATTAAATGATAAAACGAATAGTAAATTAGACAATGAACTTCTATCAGATTGGCCTGATTTAATAATGATTGATGGAGGAAAAGGACAGTTAAATGCAGCTATTAAAGCATTAAAAGAGTTAAATCTTGAGGAAGAAGTAACTATATGTTCATTGGCAAAAAAAAATGAAGAAATATTTATTCCAGGATTTACTAAGTCTCTTGATACCGATGAAAATCAAAAAGGAGTTCTTCTATTAAGAAGGGTAAGAGATGAAGCACATAGATTTGCATTATCTTTTCATAGGGACAAAAGATCTAAAAGAATGAATAGATCTCAATTGTCCCAAATCAGTGGATTAGGACCATCAAGAATAAGAGAATTGCTTGAGCATTTTAAATCAATAGACGCGATAAGAATAGCTAGTAAAGAGGATTTATCAAAAGTTAAAGGACTTGGAAAAAATTCAGTAAATGATATATATGAATATTTTAACGAGTTATAAATATTAATTAATTTTTGAAAAATAGATTTATTGAAATTGTTAAATATAACTATATTAAAAATATATATTTTTAAATTAATCTAGTAATTTGGCAGCTGAAGCATATCTCTGGTTTAAATCACTTCACATTATTGGTGTAATCGTTTGGTTTGCGGGACTTTTTTATTTAGTAAGACTTTTTATATATCATGAAGAATCTAAAAATATGGATAATGAATTAAAAATTGCCTTTAATAAACAATACACCTTGATGGAAAAAAGGCTGGCGAATATAATCACAACACCTGGGATGATATTAGCTTTAAGTATGGCTATTTGCATGGTTATTATGCAACCAAGTTGGTTAAGTGAGAAGTGGTTGCAAATTAAAATTTCTTTTGTTTTGGGATTAGTAATTTATCATTCTTATTGTTATAAAATAATGTATTCATTACATAATGGTACTTCAACTATTTCAGCAAAAAACCTTAGATTATTAAATGAATTGCCTACTTTATTATTATTTATAATTGTACTTTTAGTTATTTTTAAAAATAATTTTCCAACTAGTGTTGCTACATGGAGCATAGTTGGACTAATTATTTTCATGTTGGCTTCTATACAATTATATGCAAAGATTAGAAAGAAAAATGAGAATTCATTAAGTAATGAATAGGGAAGACTTAGTAAAATTAACTTCCAATATTAATAAAAATAGTTGTCCTAAAAATATTAATTTTCACTGTCATACAAAATTTAGTGATGGTAGTTTAGAACCATATGAACTTTTAGAACAAGCTTATAAAAATAACTTGAAATTTTTATCAATAACCGATCATCATACAATTAAAGCTCATGAATATATAAAAAAAAATAATATGCTCAAAAATTATCCTAAAGATTCTTTTACATTAATTTCGGGAATAGAAATTAATTGTTTGATTTTAGGATGTTTAGTACATGTAATTGGATTGGGAATAGATATAAAAAGTAAATACCTCAATCCATACATCCTTGGAGAGTCTCCAATAGGTAATGATTTAAATATTAAATCAGTTATAAAAGCAATAAATTTAGCTGGTGGTTTATCATTTCTTGCACATCCAGCGAGATACAGGATTCCCTTTTATAAATTAATTCCAGAGGCCAAAATACAAGGTATTGATGGAATAGAGGTTTGGTACGATTATGAACTTAATGAAGTATGGAATCCTAGTTTATTTGTATGTTCAGAAATAGATAGATTAGCAGATAAATATTCAATGCTAAAAACATGCGGAACAGATAGTCATGGATTTTCGCTATTAGGTAGATAATTCAGAATTCGTTTTTTTCAATTATTGAATCAGTATTAATAATTATGTTCTTTAAATTTTCAATGACATCTGATGAACAATTATTCCACATTTTTCTATTGACAATTTCAAGAAATCTTTGTGCAATATCTCTTAAAGCCCATGGATTATTCTCTAGAAAGAAATTCCTAAGATCCAGATCACATAACCATGATTTATAAACTTCTTCATAACACCAATCTGAGACTACTTCTGTAGAAGCATCAAAAGCATATAAGTAATCTAGTGTAGCTGAAAATTCAAACGCTCCTTTATAACCATTATCCTTCATTCCATTTATCCATTTAGGGTTAAGTACTCTTGATATAACAACTTTATTAATTTCATCTTGTAATTTTGAAATTTTGGATAATCCAAATTTTGATAAATCACCATGATACATTTCAGGAAATTTACCGCTCAATTTTTTTACTGCTGAAGATAATCCACCCTGAAACTGATAATAATCATCAGAATCTAAAATATCATGTTCCTTATTATCTTGGTTATGAACAACTAACTGAACATTTTTAAGAGCATTTTCTAATGATTTTTTATCCTCTATAGGTTCAAGATTATCACTGTAAATCCACTTACTCCAATTAAGAAAAGATTCTCCAAAATCATCAATATTTTCCCAATTAGAATTTGAAATTAGTTCTTGCAGACCAGCTCCATATGAACCTGGCGCTGACCCAAATATACGATTAATTGAAACACCATCCCTTAATGCCCCAGCGAGAGGGTTAAATTTATCATCCTCATTAAGATTAGAAACAAGATTTATTGCTTTAGAAGTTAATTTAATTAACTGTGGAAATGCATCTCTAAACATTCCCGAAATCCTTAAAGTAACATCAACCCTTGGTCTTTCGAGAACAGATAAAGGAATGATTTCTAGATCAACTACTCTTCTTGAAGGACCATCCCAAATAGGCTTTACTCCTAATAAATATAGTATTTGACAAATGTCTTCACCACCATTTCTCATTGTGGATGTTGCCCATACAGATATTGCTATATTTTTTAAATCTTCTCCATTATCTTGTTTGTATAAATCAAGTATTTGTGAAGCAGACTGACAACCAACACTCCATGCTGATTCAGTTGGCAGTCCTCTCGAATCAACTGAAAAGAAATTTTTACCAGTGGGTAAAGTTTCAGTTTTACCTCTCGTAGGAGCTCCAGATGGACCACTTTTTACATATTGACCCTTTAATGAATTAATAAATGATAATTTCTCATTATATGAAGAATTAATGATTGGAATTAGAATCTCTTTTTTTAATAATAAAAAATACTTATTATGTTTTTTTTCATTAAAGAAATAGTTTATTATATTCTGATTTTTATATTTTTCTAGATTTTTTATATTGATATTCTTTTTGTAAAAAAACAAATATATTAAATACTTTGCTTGTTGTTCCAAAAAATCAATAGCCATTCTAAAGTTTAAAATGTTTTTGTTGGAAAAAGTCAATAATATTTTTTTATCCTTTTCACTTAACATTTGATCATATTGATTTGTCCAAGGATTCAAATCTAGTTTTAAATGTTTTGCTATATATTGAGTAACACCAATTCGGTTCGTATTTGGTACTCTAGCAATACACAAGAATAAATTTATTTCATTAATATTATTCTGCCTATTGCCAAAAATATGCAAGCCTGTCCTAATTTGAGATTCTTTAATTTTGCAAAGAAAGGAATCAATTTCTTCTATTTGAATATTTTTATTCTTTAATGTAATTTCGCTAAAATCTTTTTTAATTAATTCCAAAATGGAATTTTCTAGTATTTCAATCCGATTAGAATTTAATAATTTTGCTTCAAAATATTCGTCTAAATAATTTTCTAATATTGAATATTTCCCATATAATTCTGACCTATCCAAAGGAGGGGTTAAATGATCAATTATTGTTGCAGCAGTTCTTCTTTTAGCTTGGGATCCTTCTCCAGGATCATTTACGATAAAGGGATATATGTTTGGTATTGCTGGACAAATAATATTTGGAAAACATTTATTGCTGAGACCTATAGATTTACCAGGTAACCATTCAACAGTCCCATGTTTACCAATATGGCACATAGCGTTTGCATTAAAAACTTTTTCAATCCAAAAATATTGTGCTAAATATCTATGGGGAGGTGGAAGATCGGGAGAATGAATATCTCTATCAGTGAAAGCGTCATAACCTCGTTGAGGTTGAATCAATAATGTTATTTTTCCAAATCTAATACCATTTATTGAGAACCCTTTATTATCTAGATCGATCGCGTCAGATGGTTTACCCCAACGACTAACAATAATATTTTTAGGATCAAGTTCTAAATTATTCCAATATTTAAAATATTCACTAAGTGGTAAGTAATCTAGTGGTTTATTATTTTGAGATTCAATATCATTAGTTCTAGTTTTTATAAGCATTGACATTAATTCCGAAGAATCTTGAGGATAATTACAATTTCCAAGGTCATAACCTTCTTCTTTTAACCAATTAAGAATATTAATTATTGAGGATGGTGTATTTAGACCAACGCCATTACCGATTCTTCCGTTCTTTACTGGATAATTACTTATTACTAAACAAATTCTTTTGTCAAAATTTTTAAGTTTCTGAAGTTTCACATAATTTGTTGCCAATTTTGAAATCCATTGAATACCTACTTGATCAGCTTTGTAACTAGTTATTTCACTATAAAGTGTATTTTTCTTAGAAATTATTTCTTTAAATGCTGAAGGACAGGTAGTAATTCTTCCATCAAATTCAGGAATAATTATTTGCATTAATAAATCTGATGAATTCATTCCAATAGATGAATTTAACCAATTTTTTCTTGATCTATTAGAAGAAAGAAGCTGTAAAATTGGAATTTTAAGAGAAGTAAAAATATTTGTTGAATTTTCAATTAAATCATTATTTTTGATTTGAGATGAAGAAAATGAAGTTGTGGTAATTATTAGTTTAATATCTTCTTTTTGAAAAATGTCTATTAATTTCTTTTGAATAATATGATCTTTTAGTGTTGAAATAAAAAATGTTTTAGGAGCTAATCCGCATTTTCTTAATTGCAAGTTAAGTTTATCGTTTACTTCAATTTCATTAGCCAAAAAAAGTGATTTATAGGATATTATTCCTATCTTTTCGCCTTTTTCATTTTTCCAATCATGTAAATAGGGATCTGCATAAAAAGTAATATTCAAAAAATCATCAGGAATAAATTTTTCATCTAAAACTAAATAATTTAAACAATTAAGAAACTTTCTATAATTATCCACTCCTCCAGATCTTAGTAATCTAGAAATATTTAATGCAATATTTTTATCTATACTACTTATTTCACATAAGGAAATTTCCTGATCAATGGTACCTGATAGGATTACTAACTTCCTTTTTTTATTAACTGCTTGCCAATTTACAAGTTGTTCAATTCCATAGTTCCATGTACCTTTATCTCCAAATATTCTAAGTACGACAACTTTTGCATAATTTATTGTTTTTAGTAAATAATTATCTATTTGAGCGGAGGAATTTAAATTAGAAATTTCTAAAGCTCTTATATTATTTTTTAATGAAGCAAATTCTTTTTCTAAGACTAAGTTTGATATAAGATTTAAATCAGCCTTGACACTTGTTATAAAAATAAAATCTGCAGCTGGTTGCTCAATTAAATCATCCTTATTCTTTTCATTTCCTGCTATATTTAATATCCTGTGCATTTTTATATATAAATAAGGTTTAGAATACGTAAGTAGGTTAAAACAAGTTTACCTTAATTAAATAAATTAAATATGCATGAATTTCTTCCATACGCCTGGTTCGAAGGTAAATGTATTCCATTTAAAGAAGCAAAAATATCAATAGCTACTCATGCACTACATTACGGTACTGCTGCATTTGGAGGAATGCGAGCGATACCTAACCCAACAAACAAAGAGGAATTCCTTTTGTTTAGAACTGATAAACATATAAAAAGATTATCTCAAAGTGCAAAATTACTCTTAACTGAAATTTCTGAAGAATATATTTTTAAAGCCTTAGAAGAAGTTATAAAAATAAACAAGCCAGAAAAACCTATCTATATAAGACCATTTGTATATACAAGCGATTTAGGTATAGCGCCAAGGTTACACAATATTGAAACAGATTTCTTTATTTATTGTATTGAACTAGGAGATTATCTATCCCCAGATGGTGTTTCTTGTAGAATGAGTAGTTGGACAAGACAAGAAGATAGATCTCTTCCCTTAAGAGGAAAAATAAGTGGAGCATATATTACTAGTTCATTAGCCAAAACAGAAGCTAGTTTATCTGGTTTTGATGAAGCCCTGCTATTAAATTCAAGTGGTAAGGTAAGCGAAGCTAGTGGTATGAATTTATTTATTGTAAGGAATGGAGACTTAATCACTCCTGGTGTTGATCAAGATATCCTTGAGGGGATTACTAGAGCTAGTGTAATTGAATTAGCAAAATCATTTGGTATAAATGTAATTGAGAGGCCTGTTGATAAAACAGAATTATTAATAGCAGATGAAGTTTTTCTAACTGGTACAGCAGCTAAAATTACACCAGTCAAAAAAATTGAATCAACTGAATTAAATGTTGAAAGACCAATAATGAATAAATTAAAAAGTAAGCTTATAGAAATAACAGAAGGTCGTTCTCAAGACTATGATAATTGGGTAACAAGAATTTCACTAAAATAAAATAATTTTTATCTAAAAATGGAATCTTTCAGAACCTATCTTAATAGAGATGAAAAACCATTAATTATTTTTGACGGAGGTACTGGAACATCTTTTCAGAACTTAAATCTTACTGCAGATGAATTTGGAGGAAAAGAATTAGAGGGATGTAATGAAAACCTTGTTTTATCATCGCCAGAGGTAGTTGAGAAGGTTCATAATTCATTTTTAGAAGCAGGTTGTCATGTTATAGAAACTAATACATTTGGTGCCTCATCAATAGTTCTTGATGAATATGATATTGCGGATAAGGCTTATGAGATAAATAAAAATGCAGCATTTATAGCAAAAAAAGCTGCTGCCCAATACTCATCATTTGATAAACCAAGGTTTGTAGCAGGTTCAATTGGGCCAACAACTAAATTACCCACATTAGGACATATAGATTTTGATGAATTAAAGCAATCATATAAAGAACAAATTTATGGTCTTATAGATGGAGGAGTTGATCTTCTTTTGATTGAAACTTGTCAGGATGTTTTACAAATTAAATCTGCCTTATTAGCATCAAAAGAAATTCTTGAAGGTAAAAATATTGATATACCTTTAATGGTATCTATAACAATGGAAACAACAGGTACTATGCTTGTTGGATCTGATATTGCTTCTGCATTAACAATATTAGAACCATTTAATATAGATATCCTTGGACTTAATTGTGCAACTGGTCCTGAGCAAATGAAGGAACATATTAAATATTTGTCTGAAAATTCCCCCTTCGCTATAAGCTGTATTCCCAATGCAGGTCTTCCTGAAAATATTGGTGGTGTGGCGCACTATAGATTAAAGCCAATAGAATTAAAGATGCAGTTAATGAATTTTATATATGACTTTAATGTTCAATTAATAGGTGGATGTTGTGGGACAACACCTGAACATATAAAATACCTGTCTTCAATAATCGATGAAATTACTGATAATGAAAGGACCTACAACAATGTTAAGAAAAATTCAAGCGGTTTTGTTCCATCTGCCTCATCAATATATAACTCTGTGCCATATAAACAAGACAATTCAATTTTGATAGTAGGAGAAAGATTAAATGCAAGTGGATCGAAAAAGGTAAGGGAGTTATTAAATGACGACGATTGGGATGGCTTAGTTGCAATTGCCAAGCAACAACAAAAAGAAAATGCTCACGTTCTTGATGTAAATGTCGATTATGTAGGCAGAGACGGAGTTAAAGATATGAAAGAAATAACTTCAAGACTAGTTACCAATATAAATTTACCATTAATGATTGACTCAACAGATGCTGACAAAATGGAAAGTGGATTAAAGTCAGCTGGTGGTAAATGTATTATAAATTCGACCAATTACGAAGATGGCAATGAAAGGTTTGATCAAGTTCTAAATTTAGCCTTAGGGTATGGATCAGGTCTTGTTGTAGGAACAATTGATGAAGATGGAATGGCAAGGAATTCAGAAAAAAAATATAAGATTGTCAAAAGAGCGATTAATAGAACAAGAGAATGTGGTTTATCAGATTATGAGCTATTTTTTGATCCATTAGCTCTGCCAATATCTACAGGGATAGAAGAAGATAGATTAAACGCTAAAGAAACTATTAATGCTATATTAAAAATTCGTGAAAATTTCCCAGATATTCATATCATACTTGGGATATCAAACATTAGTTTTGGTCTTTCACCATTATCAAGAATTAGTCTAAATTCAATATTTTTAGATGAATGCATTAAAGCAGGATTAGATTCTGCTATCATCGCACCAAATAAAATATTGCCATTATCAAAAATTTCAGAAGAAACTAAAAAGCTTTGCTTAGATTTGATTTATGATAAAAGAAAATTTGATGATGATATTTGTATTTATGATCCATTAGTAGAATTAACAAAGGCTTTTCAAGATTTATCTATTCAAGATTTCAAAAAAGCATCTTCAGAAAATAAATACCTAACTCTTGAAGAAAGTCTGAAAAATCATATTATAGATGGAGAAAAAATAGGATTAGAGGATCAATTAAATAAAGCGTTAAAAAAATATAAACCTCTTGAAATAATTAATACCTTTTTACTAGATGGGATGAAAGTTGTAGGAGATTTATTTGGGTCAGGTCAAATGCAATTGCCATTTGTACTCCAATCCGCTGAAACAATGAAATTTGCTGTTTCAATTTTAGAACCATATATGGAAACTGTAGACGAAAACATATCAAATGGAAAACTCTTAATTGCAACTGTCAAAGGCGATGTACATGATATTGGGAAAAATTTAGTAGATATAATACTTACAAATAATGGTTATGACGTAATAAATCTAGGAATAAAGCAAGATGTTTCAGCTATTATAGATGCACAAAAAAAGCACAATGCAGATTGCATCGCTATGAGCGGATTACTTGTTAAGTCAACTGCTTTTATGAAAGATAATTTAGAAGCTTTTAACAATGAAAATATTAGTGTACCAGTAATATTAGGAGGCGCAGCCTTAACCCCAAAATTTGTAAATGAGGACTGCAGTAAAATATATAAAGGGAAAATATTGTACGGAAAAGATGCGTTCACTGATCTTAAATTTATGAATGAATATATGGATAATAAGAAAAAGGGTAATTGGTCAAACACAGAGGGTTTCATTAACAATGAGGGTATAAATATTAATTTAGCCTCATCAAAATCAAACTCTCAAGCTGTTAAAAAATCAATATCCATACATAACGAGACTTCCAAATTAAATTTAAAAGAAAATTTTATAAGATCTAAATTTATAAATGAAGAAGATCCAATTCAAGCCCCTTTCTTGGGAACAAAAGTCTTGAACGATTTTGATATAGATTTAAATAAGTTAATATTTTTTTTAGATACAAAAGCTCTATTTAGCGGGCAATGGCAAATAAAAAAAGGAAAAAACCAAAGCTTAGATGAATACAATAACTATTTAGATACATATGCTAAACCATTGTTAGATAAATGGTTAGAGACAATTATAGAGAAAAAACTTATATCACCCAAAGCAGTTTATGGATATTTCAGATGCGGGAGAAAAGATAATAGTATTTTCTTATTTGATGAGAAATCATTAAATAAAATTTCCCAATTTAATTTTCCACGACAAAAATCTGGGAATAATTTATGCATAGCTGATTTTTATTGTGATTTAAAAAATGATAAACCTATAGATATATTTCCCATGCAGGCAGTAACAATGGGCGATATTGCTAGTGAATATTCTCAAAAATTATTTAAAGAAGATAAATATAGCGATTATTTGTTATTCCATGGACTTACAGTGCAATTAGCAGAAGCCCTAGCTGAGTATGTCCATGCATTAATTCGTATTGAATGTGGTTTTAGGTCTGAAGAACCAGACAAAAATAGAGAAATATTAGCTCAAAAATATAGAGGAGCTAGATATTCCTTTGGTTATCCTGCATGTCCAAAAGTATCTGATTCAAACATACAATTATCATTGTTGGATGCAAAAAGAATAAACTTGACCATGGATGAATCTGAACAACTTCATCCAGAACAAAGTACTACAGCCATCATTTCACTACACTCAAAAGCTAAATATTTCAGCGCTTAAGCAAAATTTTTAGTTATTTTCTAAATATTCAATAATTTCTTCCTGTAGTTCTTCCATCGTTTCATTATCACCCAGATCAAGTCCCTCTCCCGCGGCATCCTGTGTTAACTCAAGATAATATGAGGCACCATCACTAGATAAAAATTCTAATGCGGAAGTTTCATCACTATCTTTAAAAGCTTCATAAAGAGCTTTAAATGCAATGTTTTCAGTAAAGTCCCAATCCATAATGAAAAAAACCTTATTAGAATTATTACCTCCTTACCCCCCATACTCGTCAACCTTTTTTAAAGAAATGTTGGTGTTTTATTATTATAAAAAAATCTATGACCATAAATAATCAAAATCAGTTAAATGTCCTTGGAAAAGAAATTGAGATTTGTAGTTGCGCACCTATGACAGGGTGGTTCAGGGATGGATTTTGCAACTATGACAAAAATGATGGAGGGAATCATTCCATATGCTGTGTAATGGATGATAATTTCCTGAAATATAGTAAATCACAAGGTAATGATTTAATAACTCCCATGCCTATTTATTCCTTCCCAGGACTAAAGGATGGTGATCATTGGTGTATTTGTCTTGATAGGTGGAAGCAAGCATTATTAGACGGTCTTGCACCAAAAGTCATATTAGAATCAACGAATATTGTAGTCTTAGAATCAGTACCTCTGGAAAAATTGAAAGAATATCAATTTAATAAAAAGTAATTACAAGTTCATTTTTTTTTTTAAAATGATAATGATAATTTTTTTTAAATGAGTTTAGAAATATATTGGAAAAAAGCGCTAGAACAAACTCGATTATCAATTGATGATAAATCTTTATATCCTCTCAAAACTGATATTATTACAAGAGATTTATATGAAAAAGACGACTTCATAATTAGGAAACTCGATACTTCAAAATTTAATAAAAAAAAAATTTATGGTCCTAAGCAAAATCCATTTTGTCCTTGGGAAAAGATACTAGAAATTGATAAAATTGGTGATAATCATCAACTAATATTAAATAAGTACCCTGTACAAAAAGGTCATATTTTACTTATTACAAATGAATGGAAACCTCAAAATGGATGGTTAGATTTTAAAGATTGGACAGCGATCCAACAAGTTAATAAAGATACTAGTGGATTATGGTTTTTCAATAGTTCTCCAATTGCGGGAGCAAGTCAACCTCACAGGCATTTTCAACTTCTGCGTAGATCTAAAGGTCAGATATCATGCCCTAGAGAAAATTGGTTTTTAGAGATGAACTCATATCATGATCTAGATAGTAAGCTTAAAAAAAATATTGTTGTATCAAAATTTAATTTTTTGGAAAATCCATCATGTCTTTTTGAATTTTACTTGGAATTATGCAAGAAATTAGGACTTGGGGACCCTATTAGTGATAAGAAACCAATATATCCTTACAATATTTTAATAACTAATAAATGGATCGCTATTATAAAAAGAAAAAATGATCATATTCATGGTTTCAGTATTAACGGTTTAGGATTTGCAGGATATCTATTAGTAACTGAAAATTCAAATATTAATTATTTAAAGAAATTTGGCCCTGAAAAACTTCTAGAATGTTTTGTTTGAATACTAGTTAGTTACTTCAGCTTCCTTATCCCTACCTATTTGGCTTTCTAGAACTTCTATAGATGCTGTAACTGAGGCAATTTTACGTTCAAGTGAATCCTTAATGTAATTGAGCATTTCTAATTTCTTATGTTGATAAAAACTCTTTTTTTCTTTAGATGACTTGAAATAACAATTAAACATTTTTGTTTTTTATTATAAATAGATGCTTAATTGACTTGTGACATAAAAATAAATTGGTTTTAATTTAAAAACAATATTCCGTATGGACTTTCAATTATTTTTGAATAAAATTAAGTAAATTCCATACTATTAAAGAAAATATTATTGAATATTCCTGAAAATTCAAATACAAAAAGAATTTCAATTGATTTACCTGAGGAACTAATTTCCAGGTTTGATCAATTACGAAAAGAGTGGGGATTTAAAGCAAGAGGACCTGTAATAGAAAAGATACTTAAAGAACTTCTTCAAGAAGATGATTTACTACCTAAGAACCAACAGCAAGAAATAGACTTCAACGAAAATAATAATAAAGAAAATTTAAATATTGATGAAGATACTGCATTGGTATTAATTAAATCAGACGTAAAAAAAGAAGTTAATGAGATATCTCTGAATAAAAGATTTACAAATAAAAATCAATATAAAGAAAAAGCCAACTTAAACATAAGCCTTCCCAATTTTGTTGAAAAAAAAGTAAAGAATCTAAGAAGAAGTATTAATAGTGAAAAATTAAGGGAGAATATTAATGATATTCAAATTAATACAATTAAAGAAACTGAAATAATAAAATGTCGAATTGAGTTAATTAGTCATTGGAAAACCTTATATGGATCAGTTCCTAATAATCATGTAGTAGAAGCTTCGATGGATTGGTTTGAAAGGGATATATGGCCAAATCTTGATGGAACTGAAAATCTACCCTTTACGTGGAGTGCAGCCAATAAATTAATGTCAGAATTATGCCCATTTTGGATAAAAAAAAATCCATCCCTTGAAATTGTTTTATTAATGATTGGCGTTTTAGAAGACCCTTTTGCTACATCAGACCTGATTAATAGAATACCAACACTTATGAGAAGGTTTGTAAGTAGATTTAAGCGAAATAATAGATCAAATTCATTTGAAACTTTGGACTCAACAATGACAGTGCATGGAGCACTAAAATTATTGAATTTGTCAACATCCGCAGGATCAGCTCATACGTTCCGTAAAATAAGGGAGGCCTATAAATCAATAGCCTTAGAGACGCATCCAGATGCTGGAGGATCAACAGATCAAATGAGGAAATTAAACGAAGCGTATCAATTGCTTAAAAATCTATATAGAAAATAGTATACTAATTCTTAAATAAGACTTAATATAAGTCTATTTTACAGACTCATATAAGATAACTGGGAAGAAGAATTTCCTTATCTTCTCGAATCATTATCATTCAAAATTATGACAAAAGTCATTATGTATAAATGGAAATTAGAATAATATTTACTTTTAAAAATAAATTATGTTTTTTCTAATTATTCTTATATAAGACTTATTATAAGTCTATTAATAAGTCCTATAATAGATAAATAAGATATATTAATTTATCAGTTTGAATAAAACATGCCGAAATGATTAATACCTGAAAAAAATTAAAAAAATGAATAATAAATAAATAAATTAAGTCCTTTCGATGTCCAAGAAAATAATAATGCTTAAAAAATACTGTTATAACTGAATCTTATTCTTATCCGTACTGCCTTATAGACAGTACTACTTAGATTGAAGCTTCTCAATTGCAGTTTGTCTATCAATACTAGGGACATCACTTAATCCATTAGCATCAAACCAAGGGGCGCTAGCCCAATCAAAACCTTCGCCAAAAGTATTATCTGGTGCAGTTATATACCAGTGACAAGATGCATCTGGTATGTCAACAGCACATTTTGACCAATCATCTGACCACTGAGGGACTTGAACCCACAGCACTGAAGATAGAAGTAGAGATAGTAGATTGATCATGATCTTAATCATACAACATTAATTACTTTTATAGGATTATTATTTATCTAATATAAGAATCATATATAGACTTATTTATAGTCTTATATGAGATTAGCAATACGATTAATTTCTCAATTTAGTGTTAAAACATTTTTCAACATTAGAAATGATATTTGAATGTATTGATGTAATGTCAGAGTCCAGTAATGTTTTATCTTTATCTCTATAAGATAATCTAAATGTATAACTTATATGATCATCTCCAAATTTAGTATCTTCAAAAACATCAAGTAAATTTACATCCTCTAAGAGATTTTTTCCTGTTTTTCTTATTTGTGATGTTATTTCGCTAATTAAAAATTTCTTACTGAAAACAAAATTTATATCCCTTTCCATTTTCGGAACAATTGGGTATTGCTTATATATTGGAATCCATTTATTTTTTCTTGTACTAGCTCCCAAGAGGTTAGAAACATTTATTTTAAATAAATAAACTTTTTTTAATGACTTCTTTTCTAATATTAGTTTGGGATGTATTTCACCAAAATAACCTGCATCTTTCCCTTCAATAACTAATTTTGCGGTTCTTCCTGGATGAAGAAAATCAATTGAATCAGAAGGTTTATCATCAATTTTTATGTTCAAAGATGATAAAGCCTCCTTTAACTTTCCTCTGGCCTGGAAATAATTAAGATCGTTATCTTTACTCGAATTTATCCATTTTCCAAATTTTTTATTACCATATATCGCACCATTCAGAACTTCTTCTTGAATGAACTCAGTTTTCCTTTGAAAAACATTTCCAATTTCAAATATATAACAACTTGCTTGTCCAGCTTTTATATTACGGTTCACTATCTCCAAATGTTCTTTCCAGATATTATCTCTAAGACAGCTTGTTTCTAATAACAAAGGATTAGAAATCTTTATAAGTTTTTCATCATCTTCAGGAACAAGAGAGTAGCTTAGTACCTCGTTAAAACCATTTTCTATAAAACCATTTTTTACTTTTCTCAATGCCAACTGTTCTGATGACAATTTTCCAGGCTTAATTGGATTAGGAAGTTTTAAGTCAAATCTGTCATACCCTATTAATCTTGCTATTTCTTCAATTAAATCTATTTCTCTTGTTAAATCATGAGATCTATTTGGAATTACTGCTACATCCCAGCCATATTCTTTATTCTTTAAAGTACAACCTATGAGTGTTAATTTATCAACTATTTCATTATCAGATAAATTTCTTTTTTCAAATTTATCGTTAATTATTAATGGACCAAGAATTTTATGTATTCTATTTCTCCGTAGTTTAATAAAAATATCCTCATTACTTATTAAATTTGAAGTATTGATGATTGGTGAATTAATAGAAAAATATTCTTCTAAAAGATTAATTGCCCTTGTTACTGCACTTATTGTATTTTTTGATGAAATCCCTTTTTCATACCTGCTGCTAGATTCTGTTCTTATGCCAGCCGCCTTGGAAGATTTTCTTATAATAACTGGATTAAAAACAGCGCCTTCAAGGTAAATAGATGAGGTAGTATTACTTACAGAAGTCTCTAAACCGCCTATAACCCCTGCAATAGCAACAGGTTTATCACAACAAGTAATAACTGTGATATTGTCATTTAAGTAATATTCTTTACCATCTAAGCAAATAAGGCTTTCGTTATCCTTCCCTTTTCTTACAGAGAAATCTTCTGGAGAAACTTCCTTACCAATTAAGTTTGACAATTTATCTTTATCAAACGCATGCAAAGGTTGACCTTGTTCTAATAGAATATAATTTGTCAAATCAACAAGAAGATTAATAGATTTTATACCTGATTTTTCTATACGGTCTTTAAGCCAATTTGGCGATAATTTCTCTCCATTTACTCCATCAATGCAGCTTATTGTATAAATGCAATTAGATTCTATAGCCTCTGGACAAAGTTTAATTCCCTTAAGTAAATGAATATTATATTTATGGTTTAATTCTGGAAAATTTAAGGTGGATTCTAAAAGAGCAGAAATCTCACGGGCTATACCCATAACAGACATTCCATCAGGTCTATTAGCTGTAATGGCTAAATCATATATAAAATCATTTAATTGAAGCAAGTCAGACCCTGGAGTGCCCAATTCATGTTTTAGGGCCAAATCTTCATCAATGATCTCTATCCCTTCGCTAGAGCACTCTAAACCCAGTTCCTGCAGTGAACATATCATTCCTTCACTCATGACACCTCTAATTTCACTTCTTTTAATAATTAAATCAACTGCATTTAATTTAGCGCCGACAGTAGCAACATAAACATAAATATTTGGTTTAATGTTGCGCGCACCACAGATAATTTGTAAATTCTTTGAATTACCAATATCGACTTGGCAAATTGAAAGTTTGTCAGATCCTTCGTGTTTTAAAACAGATAATACCTTTCCTAAAACAACACCATTTATATTTTTTGAACAATCTTCTAATGATTCAACCTCAAATCCACCAATAGATAATTTCTCAGAGAGATCTTCTGGAGTAGAAGTAATTTCTACTAAATTTTTCAACCAATTTTGAGAAACTTTCATATATATTTTTTAATCAATGATAATAAAAGAAATAAGTATATCTTCAAAAAAGTTTGTTGAAGATGTACAATAGAAAATTATACAATAAAGTATTAATTAAAATGGCCAAAAAAGGGACAAGAGTTGTAGTGACCCTGGAATGTACTGAAGCTAGGACAAGCACAGATCCTAAGAGATCAAATGGTGTCTCAAGATATACTACTGAAAAGAATCGTAGAAATACAACAGAAAGATTAGAACTAAAAAAGTTTAATCCTCATTTAAACAGAATGACAATTCACAAAGAAATTAAGTAATCAAATCAAATTAAATCATGCCTAATTCAATTTTCAAAAAACAATTATCGCCTATCAAACCAGGTGATCCTATTGACTATAAGGATGTAGAACTACTAAAAAAATTCATAACTGAGAGGGGCAAAATCCTACCAAGAAGAATGACAGGTTTAACCTCTAAGCAACAAAGAGATCTCACATTAGCTGTTAAGAGAGCCAGAATTGTTGCTCTTTTACCCTTTGTAAATCCTGAAGGATAATTTCATATTGAATATAGTTGGCACTATAATTAATATTTCAAATATTTGAAAGATTTAACTGATTTAAAAACATATATTATTGACTCTGATGATCCACATGAGGTTGATGATGCTATTTCATTAGAAATAAAAGAAGGAAATAAAAAAAATTTATGGATACATATTAGTAATCCATGCAAACTCTTTTTACATGACTCCAATGTTGATTTAAATGCAAGAAAGAGAAATAGCAGTTTATATTTAATTGATCAATATGTCCCAATGCTTCCTAAAGATATTATTGAAAAGGCAAATCTAGCTCAAAATAAAGTTTCAGAAACTATTAGTGCAGGCATAGAATTCAATGATGATGGATCAATTAATAAATATGAAATAACTGAGGCAATAATAAAACCAAAATATCAATTAACATATGAAGATGCAAATGAAATATTAGAAATAGAACCCAAAGAAGAAATAGAATTAATTGAGATTAAAAAATTATTAGAAAAAAGTATTAAATTTAGAAAGAAACAAGGAGCAATTATATTTGAAAGTCCTAATAATAAAATTAAATTATATGAGGATAAGATTAAACTAACTAAATTAGAGAAAACAATATCACAAATTATAATTGCAGAATCAATGATATTAATGGGTTATGTAACAAGTTTATTTATAGATAAATATGATTTAGCGGCTGCATTTAGGATTCAAAAAATAAACTGTAATCCATCTGAAATACTCAATAGATATAATGATAGTGATATTAAATATATAATATTAAAACAATATATGGGAAAAAGTTACATAACTACTAAGCCAGGAATCCATGAATCGTTAGGCCTTAAAATGTATGTACAATGTACATCACCACTACGAAGATATCTTGATTTGATTATACAAAGGCAAGTCTATAACAAAATTAATAATTACGAAGTTCTTAGTAAAGATTCAGTCTCTAAGATTATTGATTATTCAAAAAATAGACAATCAGAAAATAATAATATATTTAAAAATGATAAATTTAAGTATTTGAAATTATTTTTTAAGAATGAAAAAAAAGCTTTTTATAAAATTATATTCGTTAAGTGGATTAATCATAAAAAAAATATTGCTTTGGTTTATTTTCCAGATTATTCACTAGAAATACTTATTACACTTTTTGTATCAATAGATATATACAGTAATAAAATATATAAAGTTAAATATATTATAAATGATAGTAATCTTTTAGAATTTATTTATTAATAAGATAATTAATATAATGGGTTGTTATTAGTTTAAAAAATATCTGTTAGTATAAATAAAAAAGCTTTATGACTTTTGTCATTACTACACCTTTATACTATGTTAATGATAAACCTCATTTAGGAAGTGTATATACAACAATAATTTGTGACTCAATAGCTAGGTATAAAAGGCTTGCAGGTGAAGAAGTTATTTTCATCACTGGTGTTGATGAACATGGTTTAAAAATACAAAGAACAGCTAATGAAAAGGGTATTGCTCCAAAATCACATTGTGATGAAATCTCAGAAGTCTTTAATAATAATTGGAAAGATTGGAATATATCCTTTGACAAATTTATAAGAACAAGCTCAAAAAATCATGAATTTGTTGTTAATGAATTTTATGAAAGAGTAAAAGCATCAGATGATATCTATATGGGAGTTCAAAAAGGTTGGTATTGCGTCGGTTGCGAAGAATTTAAAGATAATCCAGAAAATTCATCAACATACAAGTGTCCAATACATCAAAAAAATCTAGAATGGAAAAATGAAGAGAATCTCTTTTTTAGGCTTTCAAAATATCAAAAAGAAATCGAAAAAATAATCAACGAACCTTCTTTTATAGAGCCAATAGAAAGAAAGAATGAAATTATAAATTTTGTTTCTAGAGGTTTAAAGGATTTTTCAATTTCAAGAACAAATGTTACATGGGGAATACCAGTCCCTGGTTACGATAACCATACCTTTTATGTGTGGTTTGATGCTTTACTTGGATATGTAAGTGCCATTAGCTCTGATGCGACAGAACATTCATTGGAAAAATCAATTAATGGAGGATGGCCAGCTGATGTTCATTTAATTGGTAAGGATATACTGAGATTCCATGCTGTATATTGGCCTGCAATGCTCATTTCTGCCAAAATGAAAGTTCCTAAGAAGGTTTTTGGGCACGGATTTCTTACAAGAGAGGGGCAAAAAATGGGTAAAAGCTTAGGAAATGTACTAGACCCTGATTTATTGCTTACAAAATATGGAAATGATCCTGTAAGGTGGTATCTCATTAAAGACATATCATTAGGAAATGATGGAGATTTTCAAGATAAAAGATTTGTTGACATCATCAATAATGACTTAGCTAATACAATTGGTAATTTATTAAATAGAACATCATCTATGTCTAGAAAATGGTTTGATAATAAAGTGCCAAATAATGAAAAAATTTCAAGTGAAAATAAATTAGAGAATTATGCCAAAATTGCAGTTGAAAACTATATTTATAACTTTGATAACTACAAATTAGATTTAGCAGCTAATGAAGTACTTAGCCTAGCAATTAATACAAATTTGTATTTGAATGAAAATCAGCCATGGCTGCTAATAAAAGAGAAAGATAATCTAACTCTAGTTAAAGAAATTATTTATAACGTTTTAGAAAGTACCAGAATAATAGGATTATTATTACTACCCTTATTGCCCGAATTATCTATAAAAATTAATGAACAACTTGGTTCTATATACAGAGAGGAAATTTCTTGGAAAAAACAATTAATTTGGGGATTATTAGTTAGCAACTCAATTCTTCCTAAACCCACTCCAATCATAAATAAACTTGAGTATGAGCAAAAATTATAGATTAATAATTTTCCTTACATTATTTATGCTTGGTTGCGCTCCAAGTTTAATTGAAGAAAATAAAGTTATCCAAAAAATAGACAGTTTAGATATGACTATATTCTCTAAAAGTGGAGATAAAATATATTCTATTACCAGTCCAAATTCAAGTTATGACAATATTGAATTAAAATTCGTATTAAAAAAACCTATTATTAATATTCTTGATGGGAAAGAAACTAAATATATTATTAGTTCGGAGGAATCTACATTATCAGACAATAATAAACTCTTGAAATTGAAAGGGAATGTTAAATTAAAAACTTTAAAAAAGAATGAAGATATCATAAATGCTGATAATTTTATTTGGAATATAGAAAATACTAACTATCTATTAGAGGGAAATATAAGATTTGAAAATCAAAATATCATCTTAAATTCAGGAAAAGCCATTTTGAGTTCAGATAACATAATTGAATTTTTCAATCCAGTGAAATATATAATTAAAGATGAAAATAACGAAAATAAATATGAAATAAACTCAGAAAATGCTTTCTATAATTTAAAAACTGAATCAGTAAGCTTTGAAGCAAAAGACAAAAGAGTTAAATCAATAATATATTTTTAAATTTTATTTTTTGAGAAAATATTATTAATTTTTTTGGACCAGTTATTAATCCATTTTTCATCAGACTTCGTAAAACACTTAGCACTCCAGCCTCCTATCAATATGAAAGCCTTATTATTAATAGGTACAACTAAAATAGATGGGATTTCAGCGCAAAAATTATTAAATTCATCTCTTCCAGGATAAAATTTAGTGTTTGCCAATGATATTAATTTCATATCTTTAATAGATCTCAGACAAGTTTCCCCAGGTTTAAAATCATTACTTGAAGTGATACCCCTCCTCAATATATTAACGCCATCATTGTGGATTAATATTGCTGCTGCTGCTGTAGAAGTTAATATCGCTTCAGAACCCCATGCAAGTTCATCAATAACTTCATCCGGCATGTTTTTATCGAAGAGAAACATATTTTCTCCTTTTAAAACAGCTTTCTCACCAGCTATGGGTTGGAATTGTTTAAATAAAAAACCAATCAAAATAATAATTAACGAAGCTATTGCAGCTAACACTTGTGCTCTTTCAAGCTCAGGAGTGATTGTTTCTATTGAAATGAAATTTGCTATCTGAAAAATAAAGAGTATTACACCGACTGATATTAATGATTTCCCATTGAATCCCATATTTTAAATATGTTATTTCTAATTAAATTATGCAAATATTATATTGTTTAGTAGATTTAAAATTACTCAAACATATGGTTTTTAATATATAATTAACCAAAACCTCTCAAAATGAACCTAAACATCAATAAATATATTCTTTCCCTTATCTTTACTGGCTTTATTTTTATTCTTATCCCTTCGACTACATACGCTAATGAAATTAATAATATAAATAAATATTTTGGTATTACTCAACAGAAGACTGTTATAAATTACGAAAAAAGTCAGCCCTCATCTATCGATAATCCTGTAGTGGATCCAAATTTTAACACTATGAGATCAAAAGATACTGAGAGTTCAACTGCTACTTATATAGTTATAGGTTTGTTAATTGCTGCCACAATTATTCCTCTAGCGACATGGTGGTATTTCTCTAAATAATAGAGAATTTATGAATGCCAAGGTTTTAAATATTAGTGAATATTCATCTCATATAGTTTTAATTACAGGGGGGACAAAGAGTGGGAAAAGTGAATTCGCGGAGCATCTTGCAAAGGAGGTAGAAAAATTATCATATGTTGCCTTATCTGAAAACAATTTGGATGATAAAGAATGGCAAGATAAAATTAATTTACATCGAAAAAGAAGACCAAAAGATTGGAAATTAATAGAAACGACAGATCTATTAAATACATTAAGGAATGAAGAAGGTCCATTATTAATAGATTCTATTGGGGGATTCGTTATGAAAAGTATTGGCAAGGAACAAAATGAATGGTCAACAAAAATGAATTCACTTATAAGTCTCTTAATGAAAAGAAAAAGCATAACAATTATTGTTGGAGAACAAGTAGGTTGGAGTTTGGTCTCTGAATATAAAATTGGTAATACATATATTGAGAGAATCGGCGAACTTCAAAAGAGAATAACCAAAATATCAAAAGATAATTGGCTGGCCATAAACGGCAGAGCAATCAAAATAGATGAAATAAGTATTGAAATACCTACTTAAAATTGGAAATCGCTCTTTTTGAACCTAGAATCCCACAAAATACTGGTAATATTGCCAGATCATGTGCTGCATTTAATATACCTTTAAATCTTATAGAGCCCTTGGGTTTTAAACTAGAAGATAAATATTTAAAAAGAGCAGGTTTAGACTATTGGCCTTTAGTAACTGTTAATCAATATGAGAATTTTGAAAAATTTTTAGCGTCAAAATCCACAAAAAGAATAATCTCTTTTAGTAAAAAAAATGGATTATATTTGAAGGATTTTAAATTCAAGCAAGATGATATTTTGCTATTTGGAAGAGAAGATTTAGGATTACCCGATTCCATTATTGATAAAAGCGACTTTTTAATATCAATATTTATGCCGAATATACAGACTGAAAAAAATGATCAAAAAGGTGTTAGAAGTCTAAACCTTTCTGTAGCATGCGGAATTGCTATATATGAGGCCTACAAACAAATAAATTTTCAAAATGGTAATTAAGTACAACCAATGTCTTACAATATTCCCATGTCTCGGTAGCTCAGCTGGTTAGAGCGGCGGATTCATAGCCCGCAGGTCGCGTGTTCAAGTCACGCTCGAGACATTTTCTATACTTTTCAATTGTAGAAATTAGGTGATATTTTAATTTAATTAAACTATTAAAGACAATAATGGTTAATTCACTCGGCACAGTCTTAGATCCAAAAAAATCTAAAGCAAAATATCCAGAAGCAAGAGTTATAGTTCTTGATGACAATTTTAACACTTTTCAGCATGTCGCAAATTGTCTTCTAACAATAATCCCAAGCATAAGTGAACAAAGGGCATGGGATCTAACCATTAAAGTTGACAAGACAGGATCTGCAGAGGTGTGGAGAGGTAATCTTGAACAAGCAGAACTATATCATGAGCAACTATCCAGCAAAGGATTAACAATGGCTCCAATTGAGAAAACATAAAATAATTAAGATTGACAGAAAATTATTGGCTTATAAATTCGAATCGTTCAAGGGTTAAAAGGTTTTCAAAGAATAATCAAAATAAAGATAAATTTTTTGAATATATGTTTATTGACTCTGGAAGAATTATTAGTGTTTTAGGAAAAGAACCACCTGTTATGACAACCAGAGAAGAACTTAAAGTTGATAAAGCTAGAGATGAATGGAGAAAGCTAATCGCTCATGGTTGGAGGAGAACCAAACCAGTTTGGGAAGACTATTAGTATCCAATATTGTTACGGGGATTAGTTATATAGATTATGAGATTTAGGACATAGTTAGCGGGTAAATTTAATGGCTTCAAAAGTAACAAAGCCATTCCTTGAGTCACATTAAATTCTTTATTTTTCATAAAAAAATAAAAGTCTCATTTTAATTATAAAAAGACTGTCAAATACAAACTAAAAATAATAAAAAAAAGATACATAAGCATTTATTGATTAAGGATTTTCTAGATAACTAATATCTAAAACTTATTTTAAAAAATTATAGATTTAGGGTTACTTGTTTTTTTTAACAAAAAAATAAACGTTATAATTTAATGATACCTACTATTTATTTCTTAATAAATACCCAATGAAATATCTCATCACAAGCAAAAGATCAAGAACTTTATTTGGTATTGGAATAGTTGCTATAAGTATTGGATTAATATCAAAAAAAGTAATTAACTATCAAACTGGAGGATGTATGAAAGGTACTCAAGAAATAACCTTTAATATCTAGCCATTAATCATCTTACATTTTTCTTAATTCTTAAATCCAGTCAACTTTGATAACTCTTTTAGTGAAAGTACACCTAAAATTAGTTTTCCATTTATTTCCCATGTGGGAAACCCTTTAATTTCTTTATCAATACATAACTGAGTTTGACTGTTTATGCCATCTCTTGCACATTCAACCACATTAAGTTCTCTATAAGCTTGCTTACCAAATAATTCACTTTGATTAAGGCAATTAGGACACCAATATGCTGAATATTTAACTACACCATTATCTTTGAGGTATTTTGCCAACTCGATTGATTCCCTAGTACTTTCTGAGGTGACTATAAGTTCCCTCTGATTATTTAAGTGGGAGCTATTTACAACATTTGAGAAAGGAAGCAAAACTAATAGTGGGATTAATAGGTGTTTCATTTATTTACTACTTTTCCTCCATATTTTCTTACTACCTTATCAAGCAAAATTCGTATATCTTTATTTTTAAGTTTCTCTATTTGCTGAAGATTTTCAAGAAGATCACATATTTGATCCTGTGTATCTTCATTTAATTCACTTACTGCCATTTATTTTTAGAGTTTTTATATTCCAATTTTAAATCAAAAGTAAATTTACATAATTATTGTATTTATATTTTTTTATTGCTATTTTTTTAAAGCGGGCTAAGGTTCATATCTCCACGAGGATTTAGTCCGCTTAATTTTTAATGATTCAATTTATATTGGATCCTTCTTAAAGAAATTGATTAGAAATATTAGAAAATATTTATCTATGTTTAATATCTAAATTCCATTGAAAAGCATTCTTATATAAACATTAATAGTGTGACACTATTTATTCAATAATGTTGTTATTTTGCTTCATAACTTTCTTAAAATACTTAAACTCAATAAATTCATGCATCATTTTAATATCATCAGATAAAACTTTTTTATTAACTGCATATTCGTCCACATTAAGTGAAGAACTATTATTTTCATAAAATGTCTCGTGATCAAAAGAAAAGTTTATGAAATCGCTATTATTATGATTTTGTCCATAAGATTCATTTAACACTCCTCGAGACCTTAACGCTTCCTCAACCAACAAGCCTGTGACTTTTGACTGACTAAACTCATTAGCTGTGCACAATTTTTCAATAATTTTATGCACTTCTTCACTTGGCAAAAAACCAATTCTTTTCCTCGGAGAGGGCATAATAAAAAAAAATTAGTGTGACACTTGCACATTATAAGTGTTGCACTATATTTGATTTAAGTCAACTAATTTTGCTATGCATATTTTTTTATTTCCTGTCGGATTTATTCTTTGGTATCTAGCTTATGAAGCAAAACCTATCATTAATGATGAAGTAACACTTAATTGGGAAGAAAAAAATACAATTAAAAGAAATAAACTTTTAAATATAATCAACGAAAGCTTCTAAAATTTACTGTTAATCGATTTTGACCATTCCTTATGCTTATTATCTAGATCTGAGATTAACTGTTTTTGATAAGTAAATTTGAGTTTATTTTCGTTAAGTGATTTTTTTGTGATAATCATCTCTTTAGAGAAAAAATAAGGAGTGTCAGAACTCCTAATTTTTTTTTTTGACTTCCATTTAATGAATTTATCTATTTTTTTTATATGACTTAAAAGGTTATAGTCTCAATATTTTTATATTCTTTTTATATTTCCTTCATATGTGTTTTTAGCACGTTTGTAAAAAATATTAGTTTATTAAATAATAAAGGCTATATTTAAACAAAATATATGTTTTATCATGAATCTAAAGGAGAGAGGGATTACTGTTGGAGATTTACTAATAATACTAATAATAATAATCACTTCTACAATATTAATTAAATCATTTAGCAAGGATAAGAAAACAACACTTAATTATAGTAATCAAGAGCAAGTTTCTTATAAGGAAAATTACTATCACAAATTTATTTGAATAGCTTATATAAATTATTTATAAAACTTTTAATTAATTGAATTAACTATTAAGTATATCTTATGTAAATTTCAAGAATTAAATATCATCAAAAAATGAGTTTATGTATTTTAAATATTTTGATTAAATGATTTAGAACTTTCCCATTTCAAGTTATCCTTTAAATCATTGATATCATTTGATATTGAAACTAAATTAACCATTTGAAGAATTTGACTTTTATTTAGCCTATTAATAACAATCAGTTTATTAAGCATTTCTAAAACAGATTTATCATTAATATTCATTATTTGTATAAAAAGCTATGGTCCTTCAATTCAAATACTTTATATTATATTCTTAAAAATTTCATTATATTTTTTATGCTAAATATAAAAAATATTTATAAAATCATCCAAAATAAAACTTTTACTTATATGAAAATATCTTAAGCTCAGTTTCTTATAAATTCGTTTATTGTAAAAAGAAAAAAATGAAAAAAAACTCCAAGAAAGATTACCTTAATAGAGATGAAGTTAATGAAATGATTGAATCAGCTTTAAGGAGACATAATAGAAGATCTACAATAATATCAAGCGTACTTGGCTGGATCTTAATTGGAGGTTATTCGTTTGGACTTTTTCAAGCAGTTCAAAATGTCTAATTAATCTTTTCTTTAAATAAGATCTTCCTAAATGATAAATTAATATAAGACTAATTATTTTTTATGAGGGAATATATAAAGGCAAATCTTACAGTGATAAGAAAATATTTAAAAAAACGAAAAAAGTATACATCAAATTTAAATAATGCTTCGATAATGGAAGAATTCAAAGAATGGAGCAAAGATCCATTACCTGAAACAGAATCAATATGGACTTTGCCTGACTTGACGAGCAATGAAAGACTAAAAAATTTTTGTCGCTCAATTAAGAAGGAAATAAGATAATTTTTTAACTACCTAATTGTATATGATTTACCTTTAAGTAAAAATAACCCGCAAATCCAACTATATTCAGAATTACAACGAAAATCCATGCTCCAATTGGCTGATTAGAATCAAATTTTTTTATTTTAACTTTTTCCTTTAGTCTTTCAATATATTTAGCCATAATTAAAAATATTAAAAAGAATATTTCTAATTATAGAGAGTTAAATTTTAAGGAATCTTAAATAAAATAAAATTTCTTTTAATTCGAATTTTTATTGTCACGCCTGTTAATGGGATATTTAACTAACTCCTTTTTGAGATTTTTTAAAAGTTTATTGTGATTCAAAATTGTAAATTTCCTAGTAAAGGAATAATGCCATTTCATTGAATTAAAAAAAAACTTGCTAATTCATTATTAATAAAATTATAATACTTATTACGGTCAAAAAGACCATACATAATTTAAATAAGGACAATTTTTTCATGAGCTTAAAAGTAGGCCAAGAAGCACCAGACTTTAGTGCTACAGCAGTATATGATCAGGAGTTTAAGGAGATTACACTTTCAGGTCTAAGAGGTAAATGGGTTGTTCTATTCTTTTACCCACTAGATTTTACATTTGTATGTCCAACTGAAATCACAGCATTTAGTGATAGATACCAAGATTTCTCGGCTCTTAATACGGAAATACTCGGTGTATCAGTTGATAGCAAGCACTGTCATTTGGCTTGGATACAAACCCCAAGAAATGAAGGTGGTATAGGTGATATTAACTATCCGTTAGTTTCTGACTTAAAAAGGGAAATTTGCCAGGCTTATAATGTTCTAAATGATGATGGGGAGGCTGATAGAGGTTTATTTCTTATCAATCCCGAAGGAGTAGTTATGCATACGACTGTTAACAAGGCTCCTGTAGGTAGAAATGTTGATGAAACGCTTAGAATTCTTCAAGGCTATCAATACGTTGCGGCAAACCCCGATGAAGTGTGTCCAGCAAACTGGACCCCCGGGGAGAAAACAATGTTAGAGGACCCAAAAGGTAGTAAGGAATATTTTTCTGCGCTATAGGAGAATTAGAAACATTTAAGTAAGTAATGAGTAGTAAATAATTATAAAAAAATAAAAAATAAATATATTCAAAAAGGGGATAAGATCCCCTTTTTGAGGTTTGGGCACGATCCAATCGCTCAAATTAGTTTTATATGATAAAAAGGACCACGTATAAAAAGAAATTTCTATTGCGACTAGGAAAAAAATATTAATTAAATTTAGGTCATTTAAACCAAAATATCTATAAATATGAAACTGATCATCAACACTAATATTAATAATTTGAAGATGCCAAAGATAGAGAGAAATCAAAATAAAATTTACCAATATTATTTTTTTTAAAAGAAACCTAGATTTCTTAAAAATTAATAGGATAGAAATTAAAAATATGAAAAAACATAACTGTGGAATATCCGGTTTTAGGACATTAATTCCTACAAGAAATAAATTATTTATAAGATCAAAATTTATATATATATAATCAGCTATTAAGAAAGAGAGAAATATTAAATTTATTGCTACTAAGAATAATAATCTTTTTCCTTTAATTATTTTTTTACTATCGATTTTATCCTTAGTAAAACTATAATCTGTATAGTTTTTTAAAGAGTTCATATACACCAAAGATGGACATATTGCTCCGCTCAAATAGTAAAGGATTAAATAAAAGGAAATATCATTAATATTGAGTGAATACAAATTAAACCATTGTTTTTGTACAAATGGAAGAATAAGTAAAAATGAAATTGTAACTAATAACTTCGATGTATTGTTTTTAATTATCAAGAAAATATTTTTTTTAATTTAAAGCAATTAAATCAAACTTTCAACAATTTAGAAGTTGTTAATTTAAAAACTTTTTTATCTATAGTTTCTTGATTTAAAAGTATATCAACTAATTTATCAAGTAAGACTCTATTTTTTTTCAATATTTTTATTGAATTATTTAATGAAATTTTAGAAATATTTATGATTTCATTATCTATTCTAGAACTGGTATTTTCTGCTATAAGAGGCTTTCTTCTAAATAATCCATCTCCTAAATACATTTCATTATTATCAGAGTCCATTGAAATTGGACCAATAATTGAAAATCCATATTTTGTAACCATTTCCCTTACGATATTTGTCGCATAAGAGATATCATTTATGGAGCATTGTGTAATTTCACCTTCACCAAAAACTATCGTTTCTGCTGCTCTTCCAGCTAGAGCAATTTCAATTTTTGAAAATAATAATTTTTTTGAAATCAATCCACTAGAAATTACATCTTCGTCAGGGCATATTTTTGTATATCCTCCTATAGATCCAGATCTAGGTAAAATCGTAATTTTATCAACTGATTCAATTCCATTTCTAACAGCAGATACAATTGCTCTACCTACTTCGTTATAAGCAATAATTTTTTTCATATTAGGAGAAGTTATTAATGAACTTCTCAAGCCAATGGTAATTTTATCAAGTGCATTTTCTATATGAAGATCATTGATTAATTTAGATTCGTCTCTTGCACAGTGGATAGCACTCTCGTTCATCAAGTTTGCAAGATCTGCTCCGGAAAATCCGACTGTTCTAGAAGCCCAATATCCTAAGTCAACCTCGCTTGAAAGTGGTTTGGAAAGTGAGTGAACTGAAAGAATTTTTTTTCTTCCATCTAAATCTGGAAGCATTACTTCAATTTTCCTATCAAATCTACCTGGTCTTAATAATGCTGCATCCAAAATATCTGGTCTATTTGTTGCTGCTAAAACAATAATCCCAGAATTATCAGCAAAACCATCTAATTCAGTTAGAAGCTGATTAAGGGTTTGTTCTCTTTCATCATTTCCACCTCCGATCCCAGAACCTCTTTGCCTACCAATGGAATCAATTTCATCAATAAAAATTATACAAGGAGATTTTTCCTTGGCCTTAGAGAACAGATCACGAACTCGGCTTGCTCCAACACCAACAAAAAGTTCTACAAACTCTGAAGCCGATATTGAGAGAAAAGGTACTCCTGATTCACCAGCAATTGCTTTAGCTAATAATGTTTTTCCTGTCCCTGGTGGGCCTATTAGAAGAACTCCCTTAGGAACTTTCGCTCCAAGATTTTCAAATTTCTTTGGTTCTTTCAAAAATGTTATTACCTCTTTTAATTCCTCTGCGGCTTCAGGGACGCCAGCTACATCATCGAATCTCGTTTCTACATCATCAATAGTTACAAATTTAGATTGATTTTTGGTAAAACCAAAAGCTCTAGAGGCCAATTTTGATGTACTCCTCAAGATTAAGACTATAGCTAATATGAAAATCAGAAAAAGACTTATTGAAGCGAATGAATTAGCAGCTGAGGCTTCTTTTCTACTATTGTTAATAGTTAGATCTACCCTATTTTCAGTAGCCTTTTCAAGGATTAATTGATCGTTGTAAAGGATAGGTATTTTAAATTTATCTCCATTTTTATACAGAACATCAATTTCTCTCTGCCTTGGATAGAAAAATATTGATTCTATTTTCCCCGTCTCTATATCTTCTAGAAGATCCGAATAACTTGATTTAGAATCTGAATATGAGAATTTTGATCTAAACACTAATCTTTATAAGTGATTAATAAAGCATATATGCTTATTTAAAAAATTGACGTATATAAACAAAATATACTAAAAAGTTTTGGAGATAACCAGTTAAAGGTTATATTATTATATGGAAATAAAGAAACAGAATGGCTGTACCAAAGAAGAAAAAATCAAAGAGCAAAAGGAACCAAAGGCACGCTGTTTGGAAAGGAAAAGCAGCAATAGCAGCTCAAAAAGCTATATCTTTAGGTAAATCAGTTTTAACTGGGAAAGCTCAAGGATTTGTTTATCCTATTGAGGAAGAAGAAGAAGAGTAGCTTTTAAGATCCTAATTTAAATGCTTCAAGTATAACGGCATAAATTGCACCAATTCTTAATTTATCAACTACGGTCCATAGATAATAAAACTTTGAACTTGCGGCAGGTTTAATTCTTATAATGATTTCAATAAAAATAATGATTATTGGGACCATTATTAACTCATTTTTACCTTCAGATATAAATTTTGTAATAAAATTTGCGAACAAAAAATAACCTGTCAAAACAGAAATTAGACCAATAGATTTTGTTCTCCAAGTATCACTTAGAAAACCAAAAAATAAATTATTTAACTGGTAGGTAATTCTTGAAAAATTAGTTTTTTGCATTACTAAAAGATACTAAATAATCACTTAGAAAGTTATAGTCAATGTATGATTTTTTTAGTTTAGGGCCTTTGATTACATTTGCCACATTATTCTGATCACCAAGACTGTCTAAAATACAATCTAATTTAATATTTTCCTCAAGAACAATTGGGATATTTGAAGGAACAAAAATTGTTGGCAAGTTAGCTGCCAAGGAAGATTTTAATCCTGGATTAGAGTCTTCAAAAACAATTGAGTTGTTTTTGTTTATACCACTTAATTGGACAGCCTTTAAATATGGTAATGGATTTGGTTTCTTTAATTCAACGTCTTCGCTTGAAATAATGAACTCAAAAGGGTTCAAGCCATTAAAAAGATAATCAACAAGAAGATTGGCTTGAATTCTTGAACTTGAAGTAACAATAAATTGTCTTACTTTTTTTCTATGTAATTCATTTATTAATCTAAAAACACCAGTTTTCAAACTAACGTAATTTTTTTTTATAATTTCTAAATAATGAAACTGCTTTGTTTCATGAATTTTGAGAATTAAATCTTCTGAGAAATTATCATTATTATATTTAGCGTAATAAGCAATCCTATTTTTGCCCCCATTTATCTTCAGAAGTTTTATGTAAGTATTAGTATCCCAATTCCAATCAATGCCAAGGTCATTAAAAGCATTATTAAAAGCAGGTAAATGGGCCTCTAATTCTGTATTTGCGATGGTCCCATCTAAATCCCAATAAACACCCTCCAGATAAGTCACCAAAAAGAATTTCTTTTATTTGCGGTAAAAAACAAGAGCAATTATTGCTGGTCCTGCTAACGCAACTACAGCCAAAGGAATAAGTGTTGCCATGATTAATGAATATGTTTTGTGATACTATTTTTACAAATAAATGATGAAACTGTACTGATAAGTTACAAGATTGAATTAAATTATGAAATCATGGACATGTATAGAAAATTGTGGAGCTTGTTGTAAATTCGACTTGAACGAAAGAAGCGATTTGGCTAACAAACTTAACAAAGAAGATATAGCTTTGATAAATTCGATGACGGCTAAAGACGGTTGGTGTAAAAACCTGGACAGAGAAAATAAAAAATGCTTAATTTATGAAACCAGACCACATTTTTGCCGTGTAAGTGAATTTTCAACTTCATTTAAAGGATATTTGAAATCTGGTGATAAATTTTTGATAGATTGCTGCAAACAACATATTTCATCAAATTATGGATACCAAAGTAAAGAAATGAAATCTTTTAGAATTGCTGTTTCAGGAAAATGAATAGTAAATTAGAAAAAAAAGAAAACAATTTAGAAAAAAGTTTTTTTTCAATATTTATAACGACTTTTACAACAATTTTTATTGCTGAACTTGGCGATAAAACTCAAATAGCAACATTAATGCTTTCTGCCGAATCGGGTAGGCCAATAGTTGTTTTTCTTGGAAGTTCTCTAGCATTAATAAGTTCTAGCATAGTAGGAGTTCTTATTGGTAAATGGGTATCAAAAAAAATATCTCCTAGAAAATTTGCTTTATCTACTGGTACTTTAATGATATTTATAAGTATATTTTTAGCTTATGAAACATTCAAAAATTATTTTTAAATGGTTTTAAGTTTATTACTATCAACATTTCTAACCGTTTTCATAGCTGAATTAGGTGACAAAACTCAACTAGCTACTTTAACTATAAGTGGCACTTCAAATAAACCATTAGCAGTTTTTTTAGGATCTTCTTCAGCACTTGTTTTTGCAAGTTTACTAGGAGCTTTAACAGGTGGTTCTATTTCAAGTTTTTTACCCGAAGTAGTTCTTAAGTCAATAGCTTCCATTACATTTTTCATCATTGGTATAAGGCTTTTTATTAACTCTTTCACCATCGAAAAAGAAGAAAAAGAAGAGAAAGAAAATAATTAGTTTTAAGCTTGGATAATAAGGTGTAATAATGAAGTGTATACCCCTAAATTAATTAATAATTTCATTTAGATCATGTTCACATCATCTTCAATAATTGATAATCTTAATCAGTCAGAAGGATTAGAATATAAAAAATTATGCAGATTATTAAAAATTACAAAGAAATCTGATAAGGATAAATTAGATATTGCTTTAACAGCTCTAGAAAAACTTGAAATAATTAATAAAAATGAAAATGATGAATATACTTGCATAAAGGATAATGATCATCTTGTCGCCAAAATAAGATGTAGTAGCAAAGGCTATTGCTTTGCTGTAAGAGGAAAAGACAAAGAAGATATCTACATTAAAGAAAATCTACTTAACTATGCATGGAATGGAGATAAAGTTTTAGTAAGGATAATAAAAGAGGGATATAGAAGAAGATCACCTGAAGGAATAGTTGATTGTATTCTTGAAAGATCAAATCAAATACTTCTTTCTAAAGTAGAAATAATAAACAATGATGTATATGCAATCCCCATAGACGATAGGATCCTTTCCAAAATTAAACTTCCAAAAGATAATAAAAAATACACTTTCATACCAGAAAATAAGAATATAGTAAAAGTTGAGATTGATAGATTTCCCATTGGTCAAGAAGAAGGACTAGGTCATGTGATACAAGAACTAAAACTAAACAATAACGAGGAGTATGATACTGACTTTGTTTTATCTAAAAGCAATATCGTCAAATCATACAATTTAAATCATATTGAATCAAAAAAAATAGAAAAGAGGGAGAGAATAGACCTTACAGGAAGAAACTCTTATTTATTCAAAAGTTGGAAATCTAATAATTCTCCAATGCTTCCAATGATTCAAATAGAGCACGGAGAAAATAAAAGTACTAAATTATGGATACATACAAATAATCTTGCAGAAAGAGTAGATCTAAATAGTAAAAAATCTCTAGAAATATTATTTAAAGCTTTTGAATCATTACCCCTGTTAAATGATTGGCAAAACTACCTTAGTGAAGCCATAACAAATAATTCTGAATTTAAATCTGGTGAAAAGAATGAAGCAATAAGCCTTTGTTTACATTTAAATAGCGATAATAAAATAACTGATTGGTCATTTCATCTTACTTTAGTAAGATGCGCTCTTATCGTTGGAAGCGACCATACTGACGCGCTTCTATCTAGAAAAAGTAAAACAAGAATAACCTCTCGAATATTAAAACCTATAAAGGAATATATAGAAGATTTAGATAAAATACTGGAAATTTCATCTTCATTCAGACAACAACATCTTTTGGAGGGTAAAGTTGAAATCCCTGCGCCTCGTAATAAAATAGAAGCACTAGAAGAATTTTTTATTCATAATCCAGCTGAACATTCAAAAGGGTATTTTGAATCACTAAATAAAGAAGATTGCCAAACTTATCTTTCACCAATATTATACGAAGCTAATTTAATATGGTTCAAACATTCAAATCAATATGGATTAAAAAGTGCAGGATACATCTCAAATGGGATAGATTACGTTAATGCAAATGAAATCATCAAATATTCAGAATTTATTGATAGTGATATTGAGCTTAATGAAGATGGCAATTTGACATTTAGTCAAGTAATTAAATTATGTGGCGACGATAATAAAAAAAGAATCTTACATAAACTTCTAATTAATGAATTTAAGGACAATGAAATAATTTTGATATCTAATAATTCTGATAATGATGAATCAGAAAAATTATTTATTTCTCCATGGACAATACCTGGATTTGACATCACTAATCTTATAAACCAGTACTGTATTTTTAATATGATAATAAACGGTAAGAAAACAAGGAAAACTAACATTAATGCAATCAATATATCGGAAAGTAGTTCATTAGACTTTGTAAATTGGGATATATTTAATTCATCAATTTCAAAGAATCTAGAAACATTATTTAATAAGTTTGTAATAGATAAACTTAATGAATCCAAGTGCAAAGTTAATCAATATAAATCTAATATGATAAATATTAAAAAAGTGAGAAAAGCAGAAAAATTACTAGGTAATGTTTATAGTGGTTTTATATTATCAGTGCAAACATATGGTTTCTTTGTTGAGATATCAGAACTAAATGTAGAGGGTTTAGTACACGTCAGCACTCTTAATAATGATTGGTATGAATATAGATCAAGGCAAAATCTATTGATTGGAAGAAAATCTAAAAAATCATATAAAGTTGGAGATCCAATAGAAGTAAAAATCATAAAAGTGGATATTCTTAAATATCAAATTGATTTAGAATTAACATAAATAACTATTCACAAAAAATTTGAGATAACTTTTTAGGATTATGTTTAAAAAAAAATATTTTTTATTAACTCTTATTTTTATAATTATTTTCCAAATTTTATTATATACAAATAATAATCAGAAGACTTCATTTAGATACTTTAAATGGACTCTCCAAGAAGTAAGCATAGGTAAGTTAATCAGTATTTCGTTTTTTTCTGGTTTATTTATGAGCACTTTAATGAATACAACAATTACTAGTACTAGTGTCAGAAAAAAAACATTGGATAATGTTGAAGATGATTTTGTTTCTCATAATGAGGAAGATATGGAACCAAACGTTGAGATGCCACCACAAAGGGATATTAGGGAAACTCAACCAACAATTTCTGTTAATTACAGAGTAGTCAAAGATATGAATGATAATAATTTAAAAAAAGATATAAATTATTCAAATCCAGACAATAAAGATGACTGGGATAACACGGATAATGATTGGTAAAAAATTAATTAATTAAAAAATGTTTTTTTAATTTATAATGAATCAGATAGTTTTTTTTTATGGAAGAAAATACAGACAAAAATAATGAAGTTAATAAAGAAATATCTACCAACACCAAAAATTCAAACACTGAGGAAATAAATAATGGCAATTCTGAAAGTAATTCTGCATCTAAAGCTGTTAAAAAAAATGAAATTGATACTGTCGACAAACCTATTACCAAACCAAAAAAAGAACTCCCAGTAGAGAAAAAGCCTTTCCAAGAATTTATTAACATACATCTAATTCCTGAACTTACAGATGAAATTAATCAAAGAGGATTAGAAATAAACAACATTAACCTCACAAACACTAATAGACCTATTGCTGGAGATAAATGTTGGGTAATAAATTGTGAAATTAAAGATACATGTAACTTTTGGCTATCCTTTGAGAAAGATGACATTAGTTCATTAAAAAGTATTTCTTTATCAAAACCTAATCAAAAACCCAGTATTATCGAATCTTTTCTTATTGACGAAAAAAGAATTACCCTAAAATTAATTATTTCAAGAGTACTTCAAAGATTGAATGGGCAAAAGTTAATTGGAGTTAATTAAAAAAACAATAACACCAAGTTAACTTTTCCCTCGAAAATACAAATCATAGTAAATAATAGTATTAATAAATAAAATAAAAGATGGCTCAATCAACTGTTGAATCAAAAAATAAAAAAGATATTAACAATGGGAAGATACCAGCAAAAGAAACAATTTTGTCTCCAAGATTTTATACAACAGACTTTGAGGCAATGGAAAATATGGATTTATCAATAAATGAGGAGGAATTGGAAGCTATATGTGAAGAATTTAGGAAAGATTACAATAGACATCATTTTGTAAGGAATAGTGAATTTGAAGGCGCTGCAGAAAAATTAGATCCTGAGACAAGAGAGCTCTTTGTTGATTTTCTCGAAGGAAGTTGTACTTCAGAATTCTCAGGTTTTTTACTTTACAAGGAACTTAGCAAGAGGATTAAAGTCAAAAACCCTCTTCTTGCTGAATGTTTTGCTCATATGGCAAGAGATGAAGCAAGACATGCAGGTTTTTTGAATAAATCAATGAGTGACTTTGGACTACAGTTAGATTTAGGATTTTTAACAGCCAATAAAGATTATACTTATTTCCCACCAAGAAGTATTTTTTACGCCACTTATTTATCCGAAAAAATAGGATATTGGAGATATATAGCAATTTATAGGCATCTCGAAAAGAACCCAGATAGCAAGATTTTTCCACTATTTAATTACTTTGAGAATTGGTGTCAAGATGAAAATAGGCATGGAGATTTCTTTGACGCATTGATGAAAGCACAACCACGTACCGTAAAATCATTAAGCCAAAAAATTACTATAGGTGGCTCTACCTTTACACACCCAATATTTGACTATTTCCATAGATTTAGATACTTTTTGAACAATCTACCATTAACATCCAAATTATGGTCAAGGTTTTTCCTACTCGCTGTATTTGCAACTATGTATGCAAGGGATTTGGGAGTTAAAAAAGATTTCTACAATTCATTAGGTTTAGATGCCAGAGATTACGACCAGTTTGTCATTAATAAAACAAATGAAACTGCAGCTAGAGTTTTCCCTGTAGTTATGGACGTTTATGATAAATCTTTTTATGGACGACTAGATAAAATAGTAGAGAATAATAAGGTTCTTTCCGATATCGCCAACAGTAGTGATGGAAATAAAGTATCTAAAACTTTTAAAAAATTACCTAAATATTTATCAAACGGTTACCAGTTATTAAGACTATACTTATTAAAACCTCTTGATAGCAAAGATTTCCAACCTTCGATTAGATAATCTTTACACAGAGAAGATTTATAGACTCATATGCTTTCTTCACAAATCAAATCAAATGAAATCGTTTTTGGTAGTTGCAATAAAAATTTATTAGAAGAAATTATTTTCTATGGAATGGGTCTTGGGGCCGATTTTGTAGAAGTATTTATTGAGAATACTGACAATTCGAGTGTTCTAGCTGAAGAAGATTTTATTACAAGTGTAAGTCCATCATTTGGAAGGGGTGCTGGTATTAGAATCTTCAAAGACAAAAAAGATGGCTTTGTAAGTACAAATGATTTAACAAAGCATGGATTGATGAGGTCAGTATCTCAGGCTGTTGAGATGTTAGACATAACAGACAACAAAAAAAGAGAAGTATTTAACGGTTTAGATAAACATAGGGATTATAGTTTATCCAAGAAAACATGGATTGATGAAGTACCATCGATTCATGAGATAGGTGAAAAACTATTACTTAGCACTGAATCTCTTAAAAAAAATAACAAAATAATAACTAGAAAAGGCAGTTACTCAAGAAATCTCCAAGAAGTAATTATAGCCTCCAGCGATGGTACCTATGTCTCTGATATTAGATTGCATCAAACAGTTGGACTCAACGTAATTGCTAGTGATGCCCAATATAGATCTAGTGGTAGTAGAAGATTTGGATCATCAGGAATGCCTAATGAATTCAGATTGTGGGATCACGAACAAGCAGCCAATGATGTCTTTGAAAGTTCAATGAATATGTTGTATGCAGATTATGTTGATGCAGGACAAATGCCCGTTGTATTAGCTAATAAATTTGGTGGAGTTATATTCCACGAAGCCTGTGGTCATTTACTTGAAACTACACAAATAGAAAGAGGAACTACACCATTCGAGAATAAATTGAATGAAAAAATTGCACATGAATCTGTAACTGCAATAGATGAAGGAATTTCAGAAGGATCCTTTGGTTCATTATCAGTAGATGATGAAGGTATGGAACCCGAAAAATCAATTCTTATAAAAGATGGAATTTTAAAAAAATTCATATCCGACAGGGCAGGTGAATTAAGGACTGGCCATAAAAGAACAGGAAGTGGGAGAAGACAAAATTATTCTTTTGCTGCAGCTTCACGAATGAGAAATACTTATATAGCTAAAGGTGAGCACTCGAGAGAGGATTTAATCAATAGTATTACTGATGGTCTTTACTGCAAATCAATGGGTGGTGGCAGTGTAGGTGCTACAGGACAATTTAATTTTGCTGTAGAAGAAGGATATCTTATTAAAAATGGAAAATTAACTAATCCAGTAAAGGGAGCAACTTTAATTGGTGAGGCTAAAGAAGTTATGCCAAAAATATCAATGTGCGGAAATGACCTCGAATTAGCTCCTGGATTCTGTGGATCCATTAGTGGAAGCGTCAACGTAACTGTTGGCCAACCTCATATTAAGGTTGATTCAATTACTGTTGGCGGAAGATAGGATATGAATTCAAAAGAAATAACAACTCAAATCTCTGAAGCTGCAGATTCTCTGAATCTTAAAAAATGGGATTATGGTGCAAGTTTTTCTAATGATTATTCTGTGCAAGTAGATAAGGGTGAGGCTAAACAACTTAAGGCATCACAAAAGCAAATTTTAACTATTAGAGTTTGGAACGAATCTAATTTAGTTGGTATTACAACAACTAGTGATATCAGTAAATCTGGTATTAAAAAAGCTCTTAATCAAGCAAGTATCGCATCTGATTTTGGCAACAAGAATGAAAGAACAGATTTCTCACCACTAGCCAAGGATCCGATTGAAGTTAAAGACTCAAAAAAAAGAAATCCTGTTGGAATAAAAAAATTACTTACGCTTTTAAGAGAAGCAGAGGTAAAACTATTAGAAAGCCATGAATCCATAAAATCCGTTCCGTATAATGGTCTATCTGAGAGTTTTTATGAGAGAGTATATGCAAATAGTGATGGTGCCTTCAGGAGTTTTATCAAAAGTCAAGCTGCACTTTATTTATATGCAAGAGCAGAAGAAAAAAATAAGAAACCTCGTAGCTCAGGTTCTGTAAAACTTGGATATGGAGTTGAAGATATAGATATAGAGTCTTGTATTAAAGACGCTTCTAATAAAACAATTTCTCATTTAAATTATTCATTTATTAAAACTGATAAATATTTAATATGTTTTTCCCCAGATTCTTTTTTAACGATCATTAATGCTTTTAGTTCAATGTTTAATGCTAGAAGCATTTTAGATGGAGTTAGCTTATCTAATAAAAATTCTATTGGAGAGAAATTATCTACAGAAGCACTTAATATTTATGATGATGGTCTTCACGAAAAGAATATTTCTTCATCTCCATTTGATGGAGAGGGAACTCCCACCAAAAGACTATGTTTAATTAACAAAGGGAGACTTGAAAATTTTTTACATTCTGAATCTACTGCAAGAATATTTAAAACAATCCCCACAGGCCACGCTGGACTAGGTTCAAAAGTCTCAGTATCTCCTGATTGGATAGTAGTTGAGAAATCAGAGGAAAACTTTGATCTCAAAACATCATTAGATCATTCTACTTATGAGGGGGAATTTGTTTATATTGAAGAATTAAATGCAATCCATGCAGGTGTGAGAGCAAGTCAAGGTTCATTCTCTCTTCCATTTGATGGATGGCTTTATAAAAACGGTAAAAAAATCTCAATAGAATCTGCAACAGTAGCAGGGGATATCAAATATCTTTTGAAAAATATAGTAAATATTGAATCAAACCAGGAAGTAACAACAAGTGGAATTTCTCCACATATATGGGTAGATGAATTATCAATAACTGGTGACGCGTGAGAATTATATTCTGGGGAACACCTGAATATTCAATTGCCAGCCTTGATATTTTTATTAAATCTAAGCATGAGGTAATTGGAGTAGTTAGCCAACCCGATAAGAAAAGATCTAGGGGAAATAAATTAATGTCCTCACCTGTTAAAAGCTTTGCAGAGCAAGAATCAATAAAGATTTATACTCCAGCAAAAATTAGGGACAATATACATTTTATAAATGAACTTAAATCACTATCTTGTGATTTATTTATTGTTATAGCTTACGGGAAAATATTACCCAAAGAGATATTGGAAATCCCAAAATTTGGATGTTGGAACGCACATGCTTCATTACTTCCAAGATGGCGTGGTGCAGCTCCAATCCAATGGTCCCTACTAAAAGGCGATGAATTTACTGGGGTAGGAATTATGAAAATGAATGAGGGACTAGATACTGGCGACTTATTATTGGAAGAAAAAATTAAAATAGAGATTGACGATAATTTTAATACACTATCAGAAAAACTTAGTATTTTATCTGCAAAATTATTATTAAATGCCACATCAATACTCGAAAAAAAAATATATAAAAATACTAATGCGCAATTAACAAAACAAAATACCCTTAGGAGAGAAATTACTTACGCAAGAATGATTGAAAAATCAGACTTCAGAGTTGATTGGAGTAATGAGGCAATTAAAATTTCTCAAAAAATTAAAGGATTATACCCACGAGCAAATACAACTTTTGGAGGTAAGAACCTAAAAATACTTAAAATCAAAGTTTTGAGTAGTGATGAAATTAAAAATAAAAAAAAACATTTCACGAGCAATTATTCAAGACCAGGTATTATTCTTGCTGTAATAGAAAATGAAGGAATAATAATTTCAACTAAAACTGATCCGATTATTTTGTTAGAAGCAAAACTTGAAGGCAAAAACATTTCTAGTAAAAAGCAATTGATACAACAGTTAAAGCCAACAGTAGGTGAATATTTCTCAGATTAAGTTTTAGATTCTTTTTTAGAGAATCCCCAAATGAAAGCAAAAAGAATCAATATATAAAAATAATAGTCTGGAAGAATAGACTCTTTAATCAACGTATTTAGTAAAAGTTTAATCCCAACAATCAAAATTGCTACGTAACCGGCTGTTTCTAATCTTGAAAATATATCCAGAAGTTTTAGAAAAATCCCCGATGTAAATCTTAAGGCTAATACTCCAATCACTGCTCCAAATATAATTAATATGTATTGATCACTAATAGCTACTGCAGTAGTGATACTGTCTATTGAAAAAGCAAAATCAGTAATTGAAAGAAGCGCTACAACCCTTAAAAACCTAAAATTATTTTTATTTTTGTCTGTACCATTTTCAGCGTTTTCTACATCTGAATTAAAAAAAACATTAGAGAAGAATAAATATATTAAATAAAAACCAGCAAACACTCTAATGAAAATAAACTTTAGAAGAACCTTAGATAATATGATTAGAATAATTCTAAATAATAAAGATATTGTTATACCAATATTTAAGGCTTTTGACCTTAATTCTGAACTATCGAGGGATTTAGTAAGAGAAGCTAGTGCTACAGCATTATCTGCCGATAATAATAATTCTAGAGCAATTAATATTGGTAAAAGTGTAAAGATTTCGTACCAACTGTCTACCTGATCTAGTGTGGGTATAAATGAATTTATTGCGGCTGAATCCATTAAATATTATTCACAATCAGTATAAAATCTAATATAATGTATCGGTTATTTGTAATCAAGATTGATAGCTATAAATGAGTTTAAATACTTTAGTTGATTATATTTCGAACTCACAAATTACTTCTGAGTTAATAAAAAGAATTTCAAAAAATAATGAATTAAATATTGTTGGGTCAAGTAGATATGCAAAATCAATAATATTAGATAGCATCGCAAAAAAAGAAAAAAAAAATATATTATTAATTTGTCCTAATGTAGAAATTGCCTACAAATGGATTGGTTATTTTGAAAGTATAAATGATAAAGAAGTTTTATATTATCCTCCAACAGAACATCTGCCATACTCATCAATTAACAAATCCAAAGAGATTGAATTTAGTCAGCTTACTGTTTTATCCAAATTAATAAAAAAAGAGAAAAATGAACTTAATATTGTTATATCAACTGAGAGATCACTACAACCTCATCTAATAAATAAAAACCTGCTTATTGAAAACAAGTTAGATTTGCAAAAAGGTGTTCAAATCGAGATTCAAGAATTAGCAAATAAACTTACTTTGCTGGGTTATACGAAGGATAATGTAACTTCAACAGAAGGTTTCTGGAGTAGGAGAGGGGAAATAATAGATATTTATCCTGTCAATAATGAGTTTCCTATAAGATTAGAATTTTTTGATAATGTTATTGAGAAAATAAGAGAATATGATCCCCATACACAGAAAACATTAGAAAGTATAAATAATATTGAAATAATACAGTCTGGATTTGATTTGCTAATAAAAGATAAGTTAAATAATTTATCTAGGAACAATCTTTTTAATTCAGAAGATATAAATAAAAACAATCTTGATCGTTATTTAGGAATAATTGAAGAAGAACCATCAAACATAATAGATTTCATAAATAGTGAAACAATTCTTGTAATTGATGAATTAGAAGATTGTAAAAAATTTGCAAATAATTGGTATCTAGATTCAGAAAGTAATTTTGATAATTCTACGAATGAATTAAATGAGAACCTTAAAAATAATGATATTAAATTGGAAGCAAAACCTAATTTGCATTTAAAGTTTGACGAAATATTAATTTCACTAAGAAATTTTAATTTAATAAAATTTTATGAATTTGAATCTAAAATCAATATTGACAATAGATTTTTGTTAAACGATAAAAGATTAAATTCATACTCTAAAAATGTAGGGAAATTATCCAATGATATAAACAAAAATATAAAAAATAATGAAAAAGTATGGATATTATCAGCACAACCATTGAGAACTAGGACTTTACTTTTTGAGCACGAATGTAATGCAAACTTCTTAAACAATCCTAGTGATATTGATGAAGCATTTAAGTCAATTAATAATTCAACTCCTCTGATTTTAAAAAATAAAAACAATTACGAAATAGAGGGGTTTTATCTTCCGATATGGAAAGTTGTCCTAATAACAGATAAAGAATTATTTTCACAACAATCTCTTTTTAATAATGTATTCATAAGAAGAAAAAAAAGAAGTGTCAATTCAAATATAAATGTAAATAAGATTAGTCCCGGTGATTTTATAGTTCATAAAAATCATGGAATAGGAAAATTTTTAAAAATAGAAAAAATAAATATAACTGGAGATTCAAGAGATTATTTAGTCATTCAGTATCAAGATGGGAAGATAAGTGTTGCCGCTGATCAACTTGGTAGTGTTAACAGATATAGATCAAGCGGAAAAATAAAACCGAAAATAAATAAATTAGGAGGGACAGAATGGGAAAAAATAAAAGAAAAAAATAAGAAACAAATCAAAAAAGTTGCTGTCGATATATTAAAACTTTATGCAAAGAGAGAAAAATTAAAGGGTTACATCTACCCAGAAGATGGTCCTTGGCAAGATGAATTAGAGGAATCATTCCCTTATAAACCAACACCTGATCAAATTACTGCTGTAGAAGAAATAAAATCTGATATGGAAAGCGATAAGCCAATGGATAGGCTAGTTTGTGGAGATGTAGGATTTGGCAAAACAGAAGTAGCTGTTCGGGCTATTTTTAAGGCTATTACATCAGGCAAACAGGTAATATTACTAGCACCCACAACAATCCTTGCTCAGCAACATTGGAGAACAATAAATAATAGATTTTCACCTTACCCAATAAAAGTATCATTACTCAATAGATTCAAAACCGTTAATGAAAGAAAGGAAATCTATGCAGGTTTGAAAAATAACAAAATTGATTTAGTTGTCGCAACGCACCAAATTTTAGGAAAAGAAATAGAAATTAAAAACTTAGGACTACTAGTTATTGATGAAGAACAAAGATTTGGAGTAAGGCAAAAGGAGAAAATAAAAAAAATCAAAACCAACATAGACGTTTTAACTCTCTCGGCAACTCCAATTCCAAGAACTCTTTATATGAGCTTATCTGGACTAAGACAAATGAGCTTACTAAATACTCCTCCACCATCAAGAAGATCAATAAAAACATATTTATCTGAAATAGATATGGATGTTATAAGAACTGCAATTAATCAAGAACTTGATAGAGGAGGCCAAATTTTTTATGTTCTTCCAAGAATTTCTGATATAGATCAAGCTGTAAACAAATTAAAAAATATGTTCCCCAGCTTAAAATTTATTATTGCTCATGGGCAAATGAACGAAACAGAGCTAGAAAATGCAATGATTGCTTTTAATAATGGAGAAGTAAATCTAATGATATGCACAACGATAATTGAAAGTGGATTAGACATCCCTAAAGTAAATACAATCATTATTGAAGATTCTCACAAATTTGGCCTTTCACAACTTTATCAACTTAGAGGAAGAGTTGGTAGAAGCGGTGTACAAGCACATGCTTGGTTATTTTATCCAAATATAAATAAAATTAATGACGCTGCAAAACAAAGATTAAAAGCGATAAAAGACTTTTCAGAACTAGGTAGTGGATACCAACTTGCAATGAAAGATATGGAAATAAGAGGTGTTGGTAGTTTACTAGGAGAAGAACAAAGTGGAAAGGTTAATGCTATTGGATATGATTTATATATAGAAATGCTCCATGAGGCTATTTCAGAAATCAGCGGGCAAGAAATACCTGAAGTTAACGACACTCAAATTGATCTGCCAATAAATGCATTTATACCTGCAACATGGATATTAAACAGAGAAGAGAAGCTTGAGGCTTACAAATCTGCTACTGAATGTTCAAATAATGACGAATTAACTGAATTAGCTACAGACTGGGTAAATAGATATGGAAACTTACCTAAACCTGTTGAGTCCCTAATTATGATAATGAGACTAAAATTACTAGCTAAAAAATGTGGTTTTAATAAGATAAAGCTCAAAAAGCCAAACATCTTGATAGAGACAAAATTAAAAAATTCTACTTTTAAAATGCTTAAAAATTCTTTGGCAAGTAGTGTTCAAAATAAATTTAATTTTAATGAAGGCGAACAATTATCTACTATCACAATAAGGGGTTTAGGTGCAACTGAAATTCAAAATCAAATTGATCAACTAATGTTGTGGTTCGGTTCTTTTGAAAGAGAAATAGATAATTTCGATAAAGAACTTTTTATTAAAAAAGGATAAATTATTAAATAATTATTTAAAATCCGCGAAATAGTTTGATTTCGGTTAGGTTTATAAAAATTTATTTTATTTTTATGGGTGAATATATAGACGTGGGAATACAATCTTCGATTTTACCCTTATCAATTATTCTTTCATCAATTGTACTTGGTATATATGCATTATTTGGAGTTGAAACAGAAAATGATGATGATGATTCAGATTCAGGAAGTGGTGGACTAATGCAGCCTATTTGAAATTATTTATAAATGATTTGTTTTGACTTTCTTTTAGAGACTCTTAACAATCTATAAAAACAACCTATCATTAAAACCAGAGCTGCAAATAAAGAGACAAAAATAAAAACCACTAAAAATATTTCGTAGAGATACGAAAAGAGCTCAATAATTAATAAAAAAGATTTATTCAATACAGTTGGAAGATTTTGTATTAGCAAATTTTTATTAGGAATTAAATAATTTACATAAACTAATAAAACACTAAAAATAAACAAAAAGAAAGATTCGGTAAATAGTCTTCTTTTAGATTTTCTTCTTAAATTTAATTTTTTTTTAAAAATATACTTATCAGACTTAATATTCAAATTTGGGATGTTTAAATCTGCCATACATCAAAGTTCAATGAATAAATTTGAATTACTCTTAAAAGAAATTAACCTATAATATCGTGTTTGTATTCAAGATGCTAATGGCTCATTATTCTGGATTTATTAGTTCATTTTTTTCTTTATCTTTAAGAGGATTATAAAAATAAATAAAAGAAGAGGAGAATAAAATTAGGGAAAAAATTGCAATAAAAGGAGGCATAATGAAATCAAAAAATTTAACTTTGTTGTTTAAAACAAATCTTACTTTTTTAGGAATGTAATTCGATTCCACGCTTTTCTTTATACTTACTTTTGATGATTCATTTAACTGATCAAAACAATTTATGGTGTCTGACAAAGATGTATTACCAATCTTTATATTTAATGGTTTTACATTTGGTTTTGAGCTCTTGAGAACAATATTATGTATGTAGAGATTATCAGCTTTTATATCAATTAATTTAGACTCATATATTGGGACTTCGTTTTTGATTAAAAGATTTGAATAAATATAGAAAGCATTCATAATAGGCCCTAAATGTTCAATTTTGCCTTCAATCAGTGGTTTATCAACTATGGTTAATTTCCATTGTGAAATTATAGATATTTGATCTTTATTTTCATTATTTGAATAATCTGGCAATCCGATTATTTCGAGGCTTACTGAAGATTGATTAAATAACAATTTATTTTGTATCATTTTAAAAATCGTATAAAAATTTCTTCAACTTTTGAAAACCCTGATTTGAAATGCAAAAAGATAAAGTAAGCAAAGATTTTATGATAATTTCATCATTTTCAGCTTGATTTAAAAGCTTTTGCACTCTCATACTATCTACATTAAATCTCTCTTTAATCAACTCAATAAATCTCTTATTAAAATCATTCCAAATAATTGAATTCTCTTTAATATCTTCTTTAGATTTCAGTATCTCTCTGATATAAGGATATAAATATTTAGACATTTCAACTGTAATTTTAATTAAGGCATCGAATTCCTTAGGTCTAATTTTGTTCTTTACAAAAGATTTTCTCAATGGATTGTTATTTCTTAATTTCCAGATAGTAATTTTATTTGGCAGTAAATTATTTAAATTAAGTCTATTTGATAATGCGTAAAGGGACTGTATACCATTTAAGTCAATAGTTTCTAGTATTAATAATAATAAATCAAGCTTCTCTATAGATTTTCTTGATACCTGATTTTCTCTAGTTAAAACTGTAATTGTTCTTTAATAAAATATGGAAAAATTATAACAGAATTATTAATCCATTTTTTGAAATAAAAATGAATATAACTTATCAAGTTCTTCTATAGTTAGCATTCCGTAACTCCATAATAAAATTGGTAATGGAGTGTTATTTTTTAAAGATAATTTTATACCAAGTTCAATAGAAGACTCCTCTAAACCGACCACATTAAATAAATAAATTATCAATTCATTAGATATATAATTATTCATTATTTTTACTTAATACTAGAGTAAATGAGAGATTTAGTCATTTGATTGAGGACTAATTTTCTTATAAAAAGAAAGTTATTTAAAAGTGCAAATGATAATTTCCTTATTGGGAATAAAAAAAAGTTTCTATTAGTAAAAATAGATATCAATGTGTCAGTTATGAAAATGGTAACCGTAATATCTAAAACTCTGCTTGAAAAGTACTTAAATTTAAATAATAGCAATTGCATTTTAGTAATACGAGTATTTTTATTTAAAAGATCATAAATAGTATTAACATCTCGCCAACAACTATTTAGACCCTGACCACCAACCGGATGAAATGTATGAAATGCATCTCCTACAAAAACTAATTTTTTAAAATTTAAAACTGGTAAATTTAAAGATAATGAAACAGGGAAAATATTAAATTCGCCAATTATTTGATCCAACTTAAATTCATCCGGCAAAATAGTTGATAAATTATCCATTAAAAAATTCTTATCAGAATTTAACCTTTCAGTGGCCTTTAATGTGCTGGAAGTCCAAATCACTTGATATAAGTTTTTTTCTAAAGGTAATAATGCAAGGGGTCCTTCTTTTCTAAAAATTTCATAAGCGCGCTTTTCACAATGACCTCTTAGAGAAACTTTAAAAGTTAAACAAGACTGACCATATGATTTTCTTATATCAACAAAATCTGAGAATTTTTTATCAAGTGAGTTTGCTCCTGTTGAAAAGAATTGATAATCAAATAATATTTTTCTACGTAACAATCTCTTTGGTGTCATAAAAAAAATATTTTCATAATTATCAATCTCTTGAAAAAATACGTTCATGAGATCCGAATGTCTAACTACCCAGCCAATATTTTCAGCAGAACTTATATCATCATCTAAGTCAGACGTAGATAAATTGGTAAAAGCAGATGTTACGCTATCTGAAATTGAAAGGGTGTCAAAGCCAAATAAAAATGGTTCTAATTTTTCCCAAAGTCTGAATTTAGATAAGATTTTTCTTGTTGAGTGAGTAATTGCATAAGTTTTATCTTTTTCAATTAATCTATCTTTTGTTAATAAATCAGTTAAAAAAATATTGCAATCAAATTTTGAAAGTGCAATTGAAAGTAATAAACCTGTGGGACCGGATCCAACAATTTTAAAATTGAATTTATTTTTCATTAGCTTATATAAGTATCAACTATCTATTCAAATAAATATAACAAATTTCCTCAAATGCTGGCCTTAATAAATAAGGGTACTCACCCACCCATAGGTTAATTTCAGGAAGCCAAGCATCGGTCAAATAAAAATCCTTGTCAAAATTACGGTTATCAGATGTAATTAAACATCTAATACTCGAACCAACCCTAATTTGACTGTGCTTATTTTCCATAGGAAAACTTAACTTTTCCAAGTAACCATCTTCATCTTCTAATTCAAGTACTAGCCAAGTCCTTTTGTTTTCGATAACTTCTAATCGACCTTGCCTATTAGATTGTTCTCTTGAACTTTCAATCTTTTCTGTTTTATAAATATCTGATACATAGCCATCAAATATAGAAAAAAATTTATATTTTCTTAATTGCAAGTTTTTTCTACTTGATTCAAGAATAGGGCCCCAGATGATATACAAAAAGAAACCTACGCATAGGAACAACCAGAAATTATTAGTTTGATCTCCAGTCGAACTAATAATTAATGAGATAAATCCACCTATTGAAGAAACTATTACTCTTTGAAGAATTTTTCTAGGATTCCCCAACGCGTACTTAAATTGACTTCCTGTACCAACTGCAGGAATAAGTTTTGAAATTTGACTTGAATTAATTGGAATTATCATTTTAAAAAATCAATTTTTCAAGTCCGTAAACTAAAGTTTCATAATTACCAATTTTTTTAATAGCCTGTAAAACTCCTGGCATATATGCCTTTCTATCAATAGTGTCATGTTTAATTGTGTAAGTTTCACCTGGAGATCCCATAATTACTAATTGATGAGCGAGTAATCCTGGTAATCGTACAGAATGTATATTAATTCCTGAATCTCTGAGCCCACCGCGTACACCTTTCAATGACTCAGACTCTTTTACTAAATTCTGATTAAATTCCTTTGGATATTCTTCAATCATTTCTGCAGTTTTTATACATGTACCACTAGGAGAATCAGCTTTTTGATTATGATGCATCTCAATTAATTCAATATTGTCGTAAAACCTTGCAGCTACAGATGCCGCCTGCTGAAGAAGAACCATACCTACAGAAAAATTGGGAATTATTGCACAACCAACCGATGCTTTCTGAGCAAAAACAGACAAATCTTGTATTTGCGAAGGGCTTAGACCTGTAGTTCCTACTACTGGAGATACCCCATATGCAATTGCTGATCTGGTATTTTCATATACAGAATCAGGATGAGTAAAATCAACCAAAACAGGTTTGATTTTTTCATTTCTATAATTTTGACTAACGGAACATAAAGTTCCTTCAAAATCATTTGAAACAAAAACATCACAATTTTTTACCTTCAATAATTCAGAAATATTTGAGCCATTGTTCTTTTCGTTTATGTCGACTGCTGCGACAAGTTCACAATCGGTAGAATTTAATACAGTATTAACAACTTCGCTACCCATTCTGCCTAAAGCTCCGGAAACTAGTACTGGTACGGGTTTTTTGGAATTTTCAATCATTTTTTTAAAAAAATTTTTTTTAAAGGTTGTTACACGCTATTTATATTGCACACAATAACGTCTTTTCACTCGTAGGCTGGTAGAAATACTTAAAGAAAATCAATGTTTACGCAGGTCCGCTCAGCAAACCGCAGAGTATCTCCTGTTGAGGATAACAAACACAAAGTTGTAATAAAAGCAGTTTATGTTGTCCTTGAGCCACAATACCAAAATTCCTTAACGGAAGCTGCAAAGTCAATAAATAAAATGAATGGGCCAATAGGTATAGACCTTAGCGGCTATCTCATCGAAGAACTTAGGAATGATAGTAATTTTGAAGATTTCAAAGAAGATATAGCTAATGCAGATATATTCGTAGCTTCTCTAATTTTCATTGAGGACCTTGCTCAAAAAGTGGTTGATGCAGTATCTCCATTTAAAGACAAACTAAAAGCATCAATAGTTTTTCCCTCCATGCCAGAGGTAATGAGATTAAATAAGTTAGGTTCATTTAGCATGGCCCAACTAGGTCAATCTAAAAGTATTATTGGAGATTTAATAAAAAAGAAAAAAGAATCTGATGGAGCAAGTTTCCAAGATTCAATGTTGAAGTTATTAAATACACTACCTTCAATACTTAAATATCTACCAGTAGAAAAAGCTCAAGATGCTAGAACATTTATTCTGAGTTTTCAGTACTGGTTAGGTGGTACCACTGAGAACTTAAAAAACTTCTTGTTAATGATTTCTGAAAAGTATGCTGTTTCAGAGATTATAAAAGATCAAATAGAAGAATTCAAAATTCAAGACCCAGAAACATTCCCAGATTTAGGAATTTGGCATCCTCTAGCTCCTTGCATGTTTGAAAGTCTTAAAGAATATCAAAATTGGGAAAATAATAGGAAAGATATAAATCATAAAGATGACAAAACTCCAACAATAGGTTTAGTGCTGCAAAGGAGTCATATCGTCACTGGAGATGATGCTCATTACGTTGCTGTTATTCAAGAATTGGAATACCGAGGTGCGAGAGTACTACCTATTTTCTGTGGAGGTCTAGATTTTTCTAAACCAGTTAATGAATTTTATTATGATTCCATAAGTAAGGACAAACCTATAGTAGACGGAGTTGTATCTCTAACAGGATTTGCACTAGTTGGTGGGCCAGCAAGACAAGATCATCCTAAAGCTATTGAAGCCCTAAAAAGGTTAAACAGACCCTATATGGTTGCACTTCCATTAGTCTTCCAAACCACACAAGAATGGGAAGATAGTGATCTAGGGTTACACCCAGTTCAAGTAGCACTTCAAATTGCAATTCCAGAGCTTGATGGTGCTATTGAACCTATTATTCTCTCAGGTCGTGATGATGCTACAGGTAAGGCGCATACGCTCCAAGATCGAGTTGATGTAATAGCTGAAAGAGCCATAAAATGGTCAACTTTAAGGGTTAAGCAAAGAAAGGACAAAAAATTAGCCATCACGGTATTTAGTTTTCCACCAGACAAAGGAAATGTTGGTACGGCAGCATACTTAAATGTTTTCGGTTCAATTTATAGAGTTCTTCTTGAAATGAAGTCGAAAGGATATCAAATAGATGAACTTCCAAGTAATTCAAAAGAATTAATGGAAAAAGTAATTAATAACCCTGAAGCAATGGACGGCTCTCCCGAGTTAAATATTGCTCATAAAATGTCAGTAAAAGAATACGAAGAGTTCACACCATATTCACAAAGACTTGAAGAAAATTGGGGTAAACCTCCTGGAAACTTAAATAGTGACGGTCAAAATTTACTTATTTATGGAAAACATTTTGGAAATGTTTTTATAGGTGTTCAACCTACATTCGGTTACGAAGGCGATCCAATGAGGTTACTATATTCAAGAAGTGCGAGCCCTCATCATGGTTTTGCCGCATATTACACCTACGTAGAAAAAATCTGGGGAGCTGATGCTGTTCTTCATTTTGGAACTCATGGATCACTTGAATTTATGCCTGGTAAACAGATGGGCATGAGTGAAACATGTTATCCGGACTCTCTTATTGGATCATTACCTAACTTGTATTACTATGCTGCTAATAATCCTTCTGAAGCAACAATCGCTAAAAGAAGAGGCTACGCCTCAACCATTAGCTATCTAACTCCTCCAGCAGAAAATGCAGGACTCTACAAAGGACTTAAAGAACTAAGTGAACTTGTTGGTTCTTATCAACAATTAAGAGAAAGTAGTAGGGGTATTCAAATAGTTAATGCAATAGTCGAGACTTCTAAACAATGTAATCTTGACAAAGATGTTGAGCTCCCTTCAAAAGATGTAGAAGAACTCTCAATAGATGAAAGAGATTTATTTGTTGGTAATATCTATAAACAGTTGATGGAAATTGAAAGTAGATTATTACCTTGCGGTCTTCATACTATAGGAGAAGCCCCAACAGCAGAAGAAGCTGTTGCAACTCTTGTAAATATTGCATCATTAGAGAGAGAGCAAGAGGGATTAAGATCTCTTCCTGGATTGCTTGCTGAATCCATCGGGCTGACTATTGAAGAAATTTATGATGGAAATAATAAAGGTGAACTCAAGTTTGTAGAGCTAAATGAAAAAATCATAAAGACAGCCAGAGAGTCAATTTTTGCGATGGTCAACTCTTTAAAAATTGTTGATGGCAGAGTTTATTTAGAGAAATCACTTCTTTCCAAATTGTTTGACTTTCTTAAAGTATTTGGTTTGAATTTACCTACTCCTTGGCTAAGGGTTTGTAACTTAAATGGATTTAATGAAGTTAACCAGAAGGAATTAAATAAATTATTTGATTACTTACTTTTCTGTTTGGAACAGGTCTGCGCTGATAAAGAAATGGAAAGCCTTATTAAGGCATTAGATGGAAATTATGTTTTACCTGGACCAGGTGGAGATCCTATAAGAAATCCAGGTGTTTTACCCAGTGGTAAAAATATCCATGCACTTGATCCACAATCAATCCCCACTACTGCAGCAGTAGCTGCTGCAAAGTCGGTTGTTGACAAATTAATTGAGAGACAGAAGGAAGAACAAGGGTCCTGGCCTGAAACAATTGCTTGTGTTTTATGGGGTACTGATAACATCAAAACTTATGGTGAATCACTTGCTCAAATCTTATGGTTTGTTGGTGTAAAACCGAAACCAGATTCGGTTGGAAGAATCAATAAATTAGAATTAATTCCTTTAGAAGAATTAGGTAGGCCAAGAATAGATGTTGTCGTAAACTGCTCAGGAGTTTTTAGAGATCTATTTATAAATCAGATGGCATTAATAGATCAGGCGGTTAAATTAGCGGCTGAGGCTGATGAACCATTGGAATCTAATTTTGTAAGGAAACATTCACTAGAACAAGCAGAAAAAGAAGGTACCTCTATCAGAGAAGCTTCAGCGAGAGTATTCTCTAACGCAAGTGGAAGCTACAGTTCAAATGTTAATTTAGCTGTAGAAAACTCAACATGGGAGGAAGAAAATGAATTACAAGAAATGTATTTATCACGCAAAACATATGCTTTTAATGCTGATAATCCAGGTGAGATGAATCAAAAAAGAGATGTATTTGAGTCAGTAATGAAGACAGCGGATGTTACATTTCAAAACCTTGATTCCTCAGAGATTTCATTAACAGATGTAAGTCATTATTTTGATTCAGATCCAACAAAATTGATTAAGACACTTAGAGATGACGGAAAAGAACCAAGTAGTTTCATAGCAGATACCACAACTTCTAATGCTCAAGTCAGAACACTTGGAGAAACCATCAGATTAGATTCAAGGACAAAACTTTTAAATCCTAAGTGGTATGAAGGTATGCTCAAATCTGGTTATGAAGGAGTTAGAGAACTTTCTAACAGACTTAATTACACCCTTGGTTGGAGTGCGACAAGTGGTCAAGTAGATAATTTTGTATATGAAGAAACTAATGAAACATTTATAAATGATGAAGAGATGAGGAAAAGGTTAATGGATCTTAATCCTAATAGTTTCAGAAGAATTGTAGGAACTTTGCTAGAAGTCAATGGTAGGGGATATTGGGAAACTTCAGATGAAAATATTGAACAGTTGAAAGAACTATACCAAGAGGTAGAGGATAAAATTGAAGGAGTTAAAGAATAATAAATTTATTATTTTCTGTAAATCCTATCAGCTACTTTCAGGATTTGATAATTTAGTTTGACGTTGTGAACTCTCACAATGTCAATATTAAATTGAGAACAAATACAACTTATTGCAAGTGTTCCTATATCTCTTTCTTTTGGATTTTTCTCATTCAAAATTTCTCCTATAAATCTTTTCCTAGATGCACCTATCAAAATTGGCAAATTCCATTTTTTAAATACATCTAAATTTCTCAAGATTTCTAAATTATGAATAATATCCTTTGAAAAACCAATTCCAGGATCCAATATTATATTTCTTTCAGATATATTTTTTTCTAAAGCATTTTTTATTAAATTATCAAGCGAGCACTTAACATCATTCAACACATTCTGGTAATTGGAGAGCTGATTCATATTTTGACTATTACCACGACTATGAGTTATGACATAGGGACAGTTGAATTTTGATACAACATCCAAAATTTTTATATCTCTTCTTCCTCCCGTGACATCATTTATCCAATTAGCACCATTTAAAAGACCTTCGTAAGCCACTTCAGAATTAAAAGTATCAATAGAAATTAAAACATCTGGAAATTCAGATTTTATTAATTTTAGATATGGGATCAATCTTTTTATTTCTATACTAGATCCAACTTCTTCAGCCCCAGGTCTCGTACTTTGAGCACCAAGATCAATAACATCAACACCATTGCTCAAGAAATGGGTAACTTGATCTAAAACTTTTTTTGGAGAGTTTAATTCCCCTCCATCACTAAATGAATCAGGAGTTAAATTAATAACTCCCATAATTGAAGTTTTTTGGCCCCAGCCTTTTGGCCATGGATTTTTCTTATTGATAATTTGCAATTCTCGCGAAACTATTCGGATCTAATGAAGCCCCTCCAACTAGGACCCCATCTATATCACTCATTGACATAATTTCGTCAATATTATTAGGTTTAACAGATCCTCCATATTGAATAATTACATCATCAAAACCTATTAATTTCCGAATCAAAGAACATATCTTATTAGCGTCTTCTGCCTCACATGTTTTACCAGTGCCAATAGCCCATATTGGTTCATAGGCAACAATTAAATTAGATGGATCTGCATTTTCTAATCCTTGTTCAACCTGTCTAGTAATAACTCTATCAGCTTCCCCTCTCTCTCTTTGTTCTAATGTTTCACCAACACAAACTATTGGAGTAAGTCCACTAGATTGAGCAAAAACTGCTCTTTTATTAATTTGTTCATCACTTTCACTAAAATATTTCCTTGGCTCACTATGTCCAACGATTGCATATGAGACACCATGTTCAAGAAGCATTTTTGGAGATATTTCTGCAGTAAATGCCCCTTGATCTTCCCAATGAATATTTTGACTAGAAATATCTAAATATTCAAAATCAGAATGATCCGAAAAGGTTGAAATAGCTGTAAAAGGTGGAGCAATAACAACTTTACGATCGTCTTTAATGTTTTTTATTAAGGGAATAAACTCTTCTAAATAGGATTTAGCTTCGGCACAAGTCATGTGCATTTTCCAATTACCAGCAATTACAGATTTTCTCAAAATACTATCTCCAAGAAAAATATACTAATACAAAGTGAGTTGAATAAGTTAACTATTCAAAAATTAATTCATTTTTTAGAAATATTACTTTATCTCCCTTGTTTAACTTCCTTCCTCTCCTAGTCTCAATTAAACCATTAACCTTTACAGAACCGGATTTAATAAAAATTTTTGCTTCGCCACCAGAAGATACCAAATTTTTCCATTTTAAGAATTGATCCAATTTCATTGTTTTTTATCCCCAAAGATATTGATAAAGTAGGATAAGCAATTAAATATATAATATCTTGAGACTAATACCATCAGTCAGACCATATTCAAACAGGTTTATCAAGGGTTTTATATGCATGCTTATTTACGTAGCATGTTGGCCTTTATTAGCTTATTTCGCTGGAAACTTAATCCCAGCAATTGGCTCAGGTGATCTCTCAAAAGTTTCTGGCATTATAATTAAGTCTTTATTTGTATTTTTAGTTCAGAAAACTGCACAATTTGGACAGGATGTATTCATAGCAAAACCATCTTTAGAAATTAGTGAAGTTATGAGAGGAAATTTATTTAGCAGAATTCAAAAAATAAAGATGAATTCTGTTGAAAATATTTCAGCCGGGGACATCACATATAGACTTACAGAAGATGCCGACAGGGTAAGCGAAGTTATTTATAAAACAGCTCAAGATACTATTCCATGCACTTTACAGTTGTTAACGGTAATAATCTACATGTTTTATTTAGACTGGTCACTAACAGTATCAACATTCGTTTTAGCACCATTGATTATTCTTTCGGTTAACAGTTTTGGAAGAAGAGTTTTAATAGCATCAGAAAAAAGTCAAGAATCAACAAGTAATTTAGCAGGTTTAATAGGTGAATCTATAAATGGAATGTCCACCATAAGAGCTTTTGCTGCAGAAAATTGGATTGAGAAAAGATTTTATAAAAGATTAAGTGCAAATAAAAAAGCAAAATATAAAACATTAAAACTACTTGCATTTCAACATCCAGTTGTAGGATTTGTTGAGGCATTTGGAATATTAGCAATATTAGGTTTAGGAGCCGCAAGAATCAATCTAGGCCTTCTAACAAGCGAAGAATTTAGTAGTTTTTTTGCAGCAATATTAATGCTTATTGATCCAATAAGCCATGTAAGTACAAATTTTAATGACTATAAACAGGCAGAAGCCTCAATAAAAAGGTTGAAAAACATAAATCAAGAACCTGTAGAAGATGATAATGGAAATTCACGAAGGATCTCTAATTTTGAAGGCAAAATAAGTTTCAATAAAGTTAATTTTGCTTACAAAAAAGATAATCAAGTACTTAAAAATATCAATTTAGAAATTAAAAGAGGAGAAGTCACAGCATTTGTTGGAGCTTCTGGAGCTGGTAAAAGTACAATGTTGGCTTTGATATTAAAGTTTATAACTCCAAATAATGGAGAGATTTTTATAGATGATAAAAATCTCAAAATATTAAATACAAAAGATATTAGAAAAAACATTGCATTAGTACAACAACAGCCTTTTTTGTTTTCAGGAAAAATTATTGATGTAATAAGAATGGGCAGAAATTTCACCAAAGAAGAAGTTATAGAATCTACAAGAAAAGCAAACGCTCACAACTTCATTCAAAAGCTTCCTGATAAATATGAAACTGAGATAACTGAAAGAGGATCAAGTTTATCAGGTGGTCAGATTCAGAGGATAGCAATTGCAAGAGCAATACTCGGGAACCCCTCAATTCTTCTTTTAGATGAGGCCACAAGTGCTTTAGATGCAGAATCAGAATCTGAAGTACAAAAAGGACTTAATAGTGCTATGAAAGATAGAACAGTTATTGTAATTGCTCATAGATTAGCCACTACACAAGAGGCCAATAAAATAGTTGTTTTCGATAAAGGCGAAATTATTGAAGTGGGAAAACATATTGATCTAATAAATAAATCTGGAATTTATAAAGAATTATGTGAAAAACAATTGATTAAAAAACTATAATTCTATTTTAGTTATTAAAAAAAAGCCAATGAGCGAAAACACAAATGATTCTTCAAATCCAGTTTTAACCTTTGAAGGGAAAAAATATTTAATAAATGAACTTTCGAATGAAATAAAAGAATCTATAAAAGTATTACAAATAGCTGAAACACAACTTAAATTGCATCAAGACACCCTCAAATTACTTTCAATTAGCCGTAATACTTTAGCTAATCAATTAAGAGAAAAACTAAAAACCATAGAGTGAAGATCTAATAATTATTGATTTCTTGTAGAGAGTAAACATCAATTTTTTTACTTTGCAAAGCTTTGATAGCTTTAATGGCTGCCTTTGCTCCAGGAATAGTTGTAAAAGTTGGAATATTATATTCCAGAGCAGCACGTCTTAAATAAGCGTCATCATGTAGAGCCTGAGAGCCGATTGGCGTATTAATTATTAATTGAACTAGTCCTGAACGAATTAGATCCTCGATATTTGGTCTGCCTTCATGAACTTTTAGCACTTCGTCAACTTTCATTCCTAAATTCACCAAATATGAAGCTGTACCCTTTGTTGCAATTAATTCAAATCCTAAAATCAAAAGTTCTCTAGCAACTTCCTCAAGATTTTTTTTATCTAAATCATTTGTTGACAAAAAAGCTACTCCTTCTGAAGGTAAACCATTGCCTGCTGCCAATTCCGACTTGGCATAAGCAATTCCAAAATCCTTAGCTAAACCCATTACTTCACCAGTAGATCTCATTTCAGGACCAAGTAATGTATCAGATCCAGGAAATCTTTTGAAAGGTAAAACAGCCTCTTTCACAGCCTGATATTTTGGAGATAATTCTTGGGTAAAATTAACATCTTCTAATGTAAAACCTTGCATTAACTGGGTAGCTAATTTTGCAACCGGTTTACCTATGGCTTTTGAAACAAATGGTACTGTCCTTGATGCTCTTGGATTTGCTTCAAGAATAAATACCTTATTTTCTTTGTTATTGGCATTTGTTACGGCAAATTGCAAATTAATTAAACCAATAACATTTAATCTTTGTGCAATTAATTTAGTCCAGTTCTTTACATTTTCTATTGTGGATTTTGAAAGAGAAATAGATGGCAAACAACAAGCTGAGTCTCCTGAATGAATTCCTGCAGGTTCCACATGTTCCATTAAACCAGCAATTACAACTGAACCTTTTGAATCACACAAAGCATCAACATCTATCTCAATAGCATTATTCAAATATTGATCAAGAAGAATTGGATGATCAGGCGATACCTTAACTGCTTCAGAAATATATCTCGATAATTCATCCTCATCTTTAACAATTTCCATTGCTCTTCCTCCTAAAACATAAGAGGGTCTTACAACCAAAGGGAACCCTATATTTTTTGCTACTATTTCTGCTTCATTTTGATTACGTGCAATACCATTTAAAGGTTGTCTAATACTTAATTCTTTAAGTATTTTTGTAAATTCCTCTCTATCTTCTGCTAAATCTATGGATATTGGAGATGTCCCAAGAATTTTTGATCCAGTTCTGACCCCATCATTAGATTTAAGCCATTCAAATAAAGGTAATGATAATTTAAGTGGGGTTTGGCCTCCAAATTGAACAATCAAACCATAAGGATTCTCAGCTTCTATGATGTTAAGTACATCCTCTAAAGTTAAAGGTTCAAAATACAAAATATCGCTGGTATCATAATCTGTTGATACAGTTTCAGGGTTGCTATTAACCATTATTGTTTTATAACCATTTGTAGAAGCTTGATATGAAGCATGACAACAACAGTAATCAAATTCGATTCCCTGACCAATTCTGTTTGGACCTCCTCCTAGAATCATAATTTTTTTAGATGTACTGTTTTCTGAAATCTCACTATCAAAAATTTGAGAATCATAATTAATGAAAGGCTCTTCGTAAGTGGAATAATG
>QCBK01000007.1 GCA_003281635.1 Prochlorococcus sp. AG-347-G22 | reverse complement strand
TGTTAATTCTTAATGGCCTGCCCATAAGTTCCGCACCTTGCAAACCATCAATAGCTGTTAACTCAATCGCTTCATCTGCCATTTCAATAAATGCGAAACCTCTTTTCCTTCCAGTATCTCTTTCCAAAGGAAGAGAACAATTTAAAACTTCACCAAAAGGGGCAAATAACTGTATAACATCTTCACGCTCTGCGCGGAACGGCAAATTGCCAACAAAAATACTCACTTTAAACTCGACAAAGAAAAATTACCTTTTAAAAAAACTACAATATAGTAGTCTCATAACGTTGCTTCATCATTCTACTTCAAAGGATACCTTGTTGTAGAAAAATAATTGAGATTCAAAGTAACAATTTTTTTTGCCAATTATTTACCTCTTTTTCTACCTGAGCAAAACCTGTACCACCTTCGCTATTTCTTGATTTAACAACATTAAAAGGTTTAAGATCCAAAAACACATCCTCATCAAATTCGGGATGAAATTTTTTAAATTCATCAATATTGAGATTTTTAAACAAGATGTTTCTCTCCAAACAATATTTAACTATTTCACCAACAACTTGATAGGCTCTCCTAAAAGGCACATCTTTACCAACTAAGTAATCTGCTAAATCAGTAGCATTAGAAAAATCATTTTCTACAGAATCAGATAGATTTTTAATATTAAATTCAATACCTTCATTAATTAAAATAGTCATTGCTTTAATACAAGAAGATATTGTTTCTGCAGTATCAAATATTGGCTCTTTATCTTCTTGAAAATCCTTATTGTACGAGAGTGGTACACCTTTGACCATAGTTAACAATGCCTGAAGGTTACCGTACACTCTTCCGGTCTTACCTCTTATCAACTCTGGAACGTCAGGATTTTTTTTCTGCGGCATTAAGCTACTTCCAGTCGCACATTTATCTGTTAATTTTGCAAAAGAAAATTCATCAGTTACCCATAGAATGATTTCCTCTGAAATTTTACTTAAATGAGACATCAACAAAGCAGATGCAGAAACAAACTCTATACAAAAATCTCTATCACTTACAGCATCAATACTATTTTTATAAATTTTTGCAAAACCCAATTCTGCAGCTGTAAAGTGCCTATCTATTTTTATTTTTGTTCCAGCTAATGCTGCAGCACCTAACGGAGAAATATTAACTCTTGAGCGTACTTCTTTAAACCTCTCACGGTCTCTCTGGAGCATTTCTATATAAGCCAATAAATAATGAGCCAAAGATAAGGGCTGAGCTCTTTGCATGTGGGTATATCCAGGAATTAAGGTGTAAATATTATTATTCGCAAGATTTAAGAAGGATTTTTGCAAATCAGCTAACAAAATTTCAGTATTATCAATCTCTTTTCTTAGCCACAATCTAATATCTGTACCAACTTGATCATTTCTACTTCTACCTGTATGTAATTTTTTTCCAGTTTCACCAATTAAAGTTATCAGTTTTTCTTCGATACAATAATGAATATCTTCTGAAGGTGGACCAGGGGAAAATTTTCCCTCCAAATACTCAACCTTAATCGACTCTAGACCATTAATAATTTGCAAAGCTTCAGAAGAGGATAAAACTTTTGTTTTACCAAGCATTTTCGCATGAGCAATCGAACAATCTAAATCTTCTAAAATAAGCTTTCTATCAAAACCAATTGAGGCATTAAACTTTTCAATAAAAGGATCAAGAGGATTGTCAAACCTTTTACTCCAAACTTTGGCCATATCAATTAGTAACTTTAAGTATCTCTAATAAAGCATTTTTTTATATAAGTGACAAAAAATTTCTATTTCAATTGAAAAATAACTATCGAGGCGTCATCTTCCAAATGTCTATTTTGCCCAGTAAAATCATCTAACTTTTTAAATATCTTATTTAAAATCTCTTGAGATGTATAAGATTGCTTACATAATTTTGTAAGAGTTTTAATTAATCTCTCTTCATCAAATCTTTGCCCTAAAGAGTTAGAAGTGTCAATTACGCCATCTGTGTAATAAAGCACTAGATCATTTTGATTAAGCTTGATTTGACCGCAGTGATATTCAGCATCTTTTTGTAATCCAAGTACAAGACCTTCTGCATCTAATTTAACAATTTTCTGATCTGAACTTTTCCAAAGTAGAGGAGGATTATGTGCTGCATTAGCGAATCTCAATTTTTGAGTTCTAGGGTCATAATCTGAATAAAATAATGTCACAAATCTATGCGATTGATCCAAATCATTTATTGCTAATTGGTTCAAATCATGCAAGATTCTATCTGGAGGCAGACCTGTAAGAACCTCTGCACGTAGCATTCCTCTTAACATAGTCATTAAAAGACCGGCTGGAATCCCTTTACCCATTACATCACCTATCACAAAAGCCCATCTTGCTTTTTCTTTTCTTTTTTCAGAAATATTCGTCTTTAAGCACATAAAATCATAGTAGTCCCCACCCAGCTGGAGAGCTGGCCTGCAATGTGCAGCAAGATCTATACCGTGGATAATTGGGCAATAATCCGGGAGTAATTGGGATTGAATTTCAGCACCAGTTGAAATTTCTCTATCTACGTTTTCATGCTTTTTCTTTGTTTTTATTAAGTAGTGATTTTCTAGTCCAACAGCTAGACAATTTTCAATAAAATTAAAATTACTATCTTCAGTTATCGACTGTAAAGAAATATCCTTGCTGAAAATATAAATAAATCCTCTACATTTACCTCTTGATATTATTTTTTTTGTTTCAATTTTGTATGCTTTAAAATTATTTTTTAAAGCATTTTCAAAAGTTAGAATTTCTTTTAATTTAAAATTTTTTGAAAAATGAAATTGATTCAAATAACTATTAATTTCTTCTTGTATTATTAAATATTCTTCGTTTGCAGAAATTTTTATATTTTCATGCCATATCTCCCCCTCGTAATTCAAAGGGATAATTAAAATTATATGTTCAAAAAAAATATGTTTAAAAATTAAGCATATGTAATCCAGTAATTTATTTATATTAGAAAATGATTTTAAATAATATGCTAATGAAGATGCGATTTCAGCAAATTTATGTTTATTTTTTAAAGTTACAGTAGATTCATTTTCTAAAAATTCTCGAATAAATTTATTCGAAAATATTTTTTCTTTTTGATTATTTGTCAAAACAAATCTAATAGATAAATATGTTTTAACATTAAATTTAAATTTTTAAAAAAAATTAATTAAATATTTATTTATCTGCAAGCATAGCCTCTACAAATTCATAACTATTAAATGGCCTCAAATCTTTTATCCCTTCTCCAGCTCCAATAAACCTTATAGGCAAATTAACTTCTTCAGATACAGCTAAAGAGACTCCTCCTCTAGAGGTGCCATCTAATTTAGTAATAATTGCTCCACTTAAATCTGCTGATTTAGCGAAACTTTTTGCTTGCTTTAAGCCATTTTGCCCCTGACTTGCATCTAAAACTAATAAGGATTCAACAATTGCATCTGGAACCTTTTTATCAATAATTTTTTTTATTTTTGCTAATTCATCCATCAAATTATTTTTTGTTTGCAATCTACCCGCCGTATCGACAAGTAATAAATCAACATTTCTTTTTTTTGCAGAATTAATTGCATCAAAAACTACTGCAGCTGGATCAGCATTTTTTGATTGATTAGATATAACGTCAACATTACTCCTATCTCCCCACACTTTAAGTTGTTCTACTGCAGCCGCTCTAAAAGTGTCAGCAGCAGCAATTAAAGTTTTATAATTACTTTTTGATGACAAATATGCTAATTTTCCTAATGTAGTAGTTTTACCAACACCATTAACTCCTACTAATAACCATACATTTAACTTCCCCTTTTGGGGAACTAAAAGATCAGAGCCCGAATTTTTAATTGGTTTATCGATAATTAATTTTAATTCCTTCTTCAAGAATTTTATCCCTGCTTCTCCACCCACGACTTCTTCGTTTAATTTTGTTCTAAGAGAGCTTATAACTTTATCGGTTGAATCAATTCCTACATCAGCTCTTATTAATAGAGTCTCTAAATCATCAAGAGATTCAGGAGTAAGAGGATCATCTCCCAATTTATCCAATAATTCAGTAACAAATCCTTTTCGAGTTTCTTCTAGTCCTCTCCGTAATTTAGTTAACCAATCAATTTCATCAATCGATATTTGATTTATTTTTTTTCCTTGAGCAGCTAATACCATTGCAGACCAGGTAAAATTGTCATCAAATTCTCCTAATTCAGGTTCGGCAATAGTTGAAGACTGTCCAGCAATATTTTCTTTATTAGGAATATCAATCAATTGTTGCTTCTGCTCTTCTTGTTTCTCTAATTGTTGCTTCTGCTCTTCTTGTTTCTCTAATTGTTGCTTCTGCTCTTCTTGTTTCTCTAATTGTTGCTTCTGCTCTTCTTGTTTCTCTAATTGTTGCTTCTGCTCTTCTTGTCTTTTTTTTAAAAGAGCATAAGCTTGTGCAGCCCATTCGCGAGAATTATCAGAATCAGTATTGGTCATTATTATCTATAAAACGTAATTTAATTTTTCTAAATACTATTTATTTATATCAAATAATTATGAAAATTAAATTGTTTGTAATCTCCTTAAAACTCCATTAATAAATTTTCTTCCTTGCAAATCACTATATTTGTTAGCTAAATTAACAGCCTCATCACAAGCAACAGCGACAGGTGTGTTCAAAAAATTGATATCCACGTAAGCTAGACGCAAAATATCCCTATCAATTCTTGGTAATCTTTTTAATCTCCAACCATCCATTACTTGATCGATATCTGAATCAATATTTTTAAGATTATTGATTATATTAGAAATCCTTTGATTTACATCCTCTCTAATTTCTGTTTGACCACTAGAAACAATTAATTTTGGAAAATCTAGAGTGACAGAAAGCGTATTCATTACGGTTTCAATTTTTGTAAGAGATTTTTTTAACTCATCTCGAACATTTGAGTAAGAGGAATCAACACCCTCTTGCAATTCGCTATCTAATATTTTTTGTGAAGCATTTTCTAACTCTGACTCGCAATTATCTAATTCCTCCCTGCAATGATTTATAAGAGCATCCAAAGCAGATTCAAAAATTTCTTCTATCTGAAATTTATTTAATTTAAAATCACCTTTATCTTTTATAAGGCCAAGAGAAATTAAAGATAATTCTCTAGAAAGGGATCTATTATGCATCAATTAAGAAGAAGTATTAGAGGAAGCTCGTAATTGAGAAAACAATTTTGAAAAGGTTGGATTTGTGGTGTTATTTTTCTCATCTGGATTAACTATCCCAGCAGAAATTATTGTTCTAAAAGCATCTTCAACAGAAATATCCAAATCCTTAACTGAAGACTCGGGAACGAGTGTGTACCATCCAGTAGTTGGATTTGGTGCTGTAGGGATGAAAACACTAAGTAACTTTTCATCTAATTCTGGCTGTAGAGAAGGTCCTACGTCTCCAGTTACAAAGCCTACACTATACAGTCCCTCACGAGGATATTCAACTAAAACAACACGTCTAAATCTATTAGATTTATTACTTAAGAAAGTTTCTAGTAATTGTTTAAGAGTTTTATAAACCGCTCCAGCTACTGGAATTTTTGATAAGGTACCCTCTCCAAACTCTAATAACCATCTTCCTACAAAATTTCTTGCCATCAAGCCTATAAGCAAAATAGCTAATAGAGGAACCGTTAAACCTAAGGTAAGATTAATTAAATCTTGTAATAAGGGATTTAAAGTAATGAAAGGATTTAGTTGCTTTGGGATTGAAGTAACTAACGTTAAAACAAATTTACTAACTAATGATGACAGCCAGATTGTTGTTGCTAGGGGTATTACAACTAATAACCCTGCAATAAGATCATTTTTTAGATCTTGTTGAAGCCTAGATCCTAGATTCGAATCTTGATTTTGATTAGATTCAACCAAAATAACGTTTTAACTATATTAACTTTACTAATAATTTAACTGTTTTTACCAAGATAAGATATATTTTTCTTTAATATCTCTATTTTAGTTATCAGTTTATTCTCCGAAAATAACTTTTAAAAGAAATGCTATAAAGAAAAAAAAATGATTGATACGATTCAAGACCAAAAAAAAATAAGTAAAAAATTAAAAGAAAGAGCTATTTTTGAAGGTTTTACAATTGCCGGAATAGCCTCTATACCAGGTAGTTCGCGGGTAAAGTTAAGAACTAATGCATTAGAAAGATGGTTATCAAATAATTATCATGCTGATATGAAATGGATGGAAACAGAAAAAAGAAAAAATATAAACTCACTTTTTGAAGATGCAAAAAGTGTTTTATGCGTTGGATTTACTTACATTAATTCACAAAACAACAACAACAATTTCCTCAAGGTAGCTAAATTTAGCCAAGGAGAGGATTATCATAAAGTGATTCACAAAAAATTAAAGAATATTGGTAAATGGATCAACCTAGAAATCCCTGATTGCAAATGGAAAATATGTGTTGATACCTCTCCGCTTCTTGAAAAAGCATGGGCAGAGGAGGCAGGGATTGGTTGGATAGGTAAAAATAGTAATTTAATCAGCAAAAAAAATGGTTCTTGGTTTACTTTAGGTTTTATGATTCTTTCAAAGGATTTAATGCCTGATAAACCTCATCAATCACTTTGTGGAAAATGTGATATTTGTATTGAACATTGTCCCACCAACGCAATCGTGGAACCCTTTGTAATACAATCAGATTTATGCATTGCCTATCACACAATAGAGAACAGAGATCAAACTATTCCTAAAAAAATAGAAAAAAATTTAGGTGGATGGGTTGCAGGATGTGATATTTGTCAAGATGTTTGTCCATGGAATAAATCGGTTCCATACAACAATAATCATGAAACTACACCAAAAGAATGGATTAAAGATCTTAATATTGAGTCCCTTAATTGGGACGATAAAACGTGGAAAGAACATCTTAGAGGTTCTACTTTAAAAAGAATTAAACCATGGATGTGGAAAAGAAACATACAAGCAAATATAAATAATAAAAAAATTAAAATATGAAGAAGTTTTTAAAGAAAACAATCTGGATCTCATTAATCTGCTTTTACTTTTTTCAAACAGAAATAGTTCGAGCCATAGTCCCCTATTATTATTTCCCAACAATAAAAAATTTACAAAAGCAAAGTTTATATATTGGCAAAAATGCATATCAACTCCTTTATTTTGGTCAATATAAAGACAGTCTTAACTTAGCCAAATTAGCTGTAAAAATAAATGCAAAAGATGAAAAACTATGGTTGATTTTGGCTGAAGCACAAATAGCTAACAAAAAATACAAAAATGCATTAAATTCTTTAAATAAAGCAGAACAGATTAATTCAAATACTAGCGAAATATATTTTGCTAAAAGCAATGTTTACTTAAAAATTTCCCAACAAAAAAAAGCAAAGAATGCTTTGGAAAAAGGAATAAAGATTGAGCCTAATAACCACAAAGCTTTTTTTCAACTCGGAAATATTTTATTAATGGAAAAAAATTATTTAGAAGCTATCAAGTTGTTTGATAAATCTATAAAAATTAAACCTGATTTCTGGCAAGCAATCAATAATCAAGGTTTAGCTTATTTCGAAATAAACAATGTAAAACTCTCAATTAAACTTTTTGAAAGTGCAATTTCAATTGAGGAGAATGCTGAACCATTACTAGGCCTAGCGTCAAGTATAAATATCCATGATAATAAATTAGCAATTCAGTTAGCAAAAAAAGCTTTAGATAAAGATCCCAAATATGTTAATTATGATTATAGAAAAGAACAGTTATGGGGAGAAAAATTACAAGCCTCTACAGAAATTCTTCTACAAAATGAACAACTTAAAAAAGATGTAATACTGGCAAAATCCAAAATAAGTGAATCATCTTGATGTTCAATACTGGTAAATATTTTTTTACCTATTAGTCTTAATTTAGTTAAATAAAATTATTCAATTTTGCGCTCTAATGGATAAGAAAAACTTCACTTCCATCTCGCTTCAAGAAGAAATGCAACGTTCTTATTTGGAGTATGCAATGAGCGTCATAGTTGGACGTGCATTGCCTGACGCAAGAGACGGTCTTAAGCCTGTACAAAGAAGAATCATATTTGCAATGTACGAATTAGGTTTAACACCTGATAAACCATTCAGAAAGTGTGCAAGAGTTGTTGGAGATGTACTTGGTAAATACCATCCTCATGGGGATCAAGCAGTATACGATGCATTAGTAAAGCTAGTACAAAATTTCGCAACTAAATATCCTACTCTTGAAGGCCATGGAAACTTTGGATCTGTGGATAATGATCCGCCGGCAGCAATGAGATATACTGAGACCAGATTAGCTCCAATAGCTCATAAGGGATTTCTTGAAGAAATTGGATCTGAAACAGTAACCTTTTCAAATAACTTTGACGGTTCTCAAAAAGAACCAGATGTACTCCCAGCTCAACTTCCATTTTTATTGTTGAACGGCTCATCAGGTATTGCTGTTGGCATGGCAACAAATATTCCGCCTCACAACCTAGGTGAAATTGTAGATGGTTTAGTTGCTTTGGTAAAAAATAAAGATATAAGTGATAAAAAACTTTCCAAAATTATCAAGGGACCCGATTTTCCAACAGGTGGAGAATTAATTTATAGTCATGCTGTAGAAGAACTTTATGAAACTGGAAAAGGATCTATAACTATAAGAGGAGTTATAAATACCGAAGAGATAAATTTAGGGAAAGGGAAACAAAAAAAGAACGCTCTAGTCATTACGGAACTTCCTTACCAAATTAATAAAGCAGGTTGGATTGAAAAACTCGCAGAACTTGTTAATTCAGGCAAAGTTATTGGAATTTCTGATATTAGGGATGAGAGCGACAGAGATGGAATGCGAATTGTAATAGAACTAAAAAAAGATTCTAATTCCGAACTTGTTATTTCTAACTTATATAAAAAAACAACCCTCCAAACAAACTTCGGTGCGATATTCTTAGCTTTAATTAAAGGCAAGCCTGTACAATTAAACCTAAAAAAATATCTTAACTATTTTCTTGAATTTAGAGAAGAAACAATTAGAAAAAGAACTTTTTATTTTCTAAAAAACACACTTGAAAAGCTTGAAATATCTCAAGGTTTACGTAAAGCCACAAAAAATATAAAAAAGGTTATTGAAATTATTGAAGAATCAGAAAATTCTGCAGAAGCTAAATCAAAATTAATTGAAAAATTTTTCTTAAGTGATAAACAAGCAAATTCAGTTTTGGATATGCCACTAAGAAAATTAACAAATCTAGAAAAGAATCAAATTGATGATGAAATAAAAAAATTAGAAGAAAAAAAGAATTATTTTCAAAGATTATTGAACGAAAGAGAATTATTACTGGATTTACTCATTGAAGAATTTTTAATATTAAAGAAGAAATATAATGTCGTAAGAAAAACAAAACTAATAAAAAATATTAATCAAAATGAAGAATTAGAAACTCTTAATAATCAGATATTAGAGGAATTTATAAGTAAAAAAACTAAGTTATATATAGACAATAGACTTTATTTAAAAAAGATGATTATAAGTAATTATAAGAAATCATTTGAAGTTGCAAATAAAATTATAGATAATAAAAATATTCAAAAATTTATATGTAATATTGAAAAAAATATAAAGTTAATTGGAATCACAAATACAGGAAAAGTATTTAATATTGATTGGGAATTAGGTATTAATAAAGACTATAAATTAGATAATAAAATTCTTGGAAATATTCATCCTAGTGAAATAATAAATTTTCATTCAATTAAAAAAGAAATTAAAAATTATTTATGCATATTAAATTCAGATGGAAGATTTAAAAAAGTTTTATTTGATGAGGATATGATAAAAAGTAATAGAACTTTCACAATTGCAAAATTAAAGAACAATCTAAAGACAATCGATTCATTTATTTGTAATGAAAACAAAAATTTAATAATATTAACCTCAATAGGAAGAATTTTTAACTTTAATTTATCAAATAAATTTTTAACACCAACTTCCAAACAATCCCAAGGATTAATACTTGCAAAACTATTACCAACTGAAAAAATTGTTTCTTGTTCTACCTATGATATTGGGGAAAATATTTTTTTAATATCAAAAAAAGGGGAGATCTTTTGTATAAATAGCCATGACATTTATTACTCAAATGAATGCAGCTTGGGATATTTAAATGAAAAAACTCAACTTAAAAACGATTACTTCCTAAAAATAATAACAAGTAACCATTACCTTGATATTGAAACTAATAAAAATAAATCTGCTAGATTGGACCTAAAGAAATTAAATTTCAAATCAAATAAATCAAATTTTTTAATTGATTTTTTAAAATTAGATAACGATGAATACCTTGAAAATTGTTTCCGACTTAAAAACTTTCTCAACTAAGATTTATATTCATTTTCAACCCAATTTAAATACTCTTGATTTACCGTTCCAGTTACATAAGAACCAGTAAAGCAACTCATTTCTAAATCTTTAATAGGGGAATCGCTTATTATAGACTTTCGCAAACTTTCAACACTTTGATAAACAAGATTATCAATTTCAAGATGATCAGCAATTTCACTTATCGTTCTATCATGAGCTATTAATTCATCTCTATTAGGCATATTAATTCCATAAACATGGGGATAACGAACAGGAGGAGCTGCTGATGTAAAAAAAACTTTATTTGCTCCAGCATCTTTAGCCATCTGAACAATTTCTTTTGAAGTAGTACCTCTTACTATCGAGTCATCAACAATTAATACATTTTTATTTTTAAATTCTGCACTCATAGCATTTAATTTTTGTCTTACGGATTTCTTGCGTTTCTGTTGACCAGGCATTATGAATGTTCGGCCAACATATCTGTTTTTAAAAAAGCCTTCCCTATATTCTATTCCTAACTGTCTTGCAACTTGCATTGCAGCAGGTCGAGAAGAATCAGGAATGGGCATAACTACATCAACATCTCCAGAATGAATTGTCTCTTTTATTGTTTCTGCCAGGTAATCTCCCATCTTTAAACGAGCTTTGTATACAGAAATTCCATTCATAATTGAATCCGGCCTAGCTAAATAAACATATTCAAAAGCACAAGGAAATAACATTGGATTTTTGGAACATTGTTTAGAATAAAACTCCCCATTAAGATTAATAAAAATTGCTTCTCCAGGATCTACATCTCTAACTACTTGATAATCGTTATTTTCAAGCACTAGAGATTCACTAGCAACCATCCATTCTTCTTTTTTTGTGGTTAATGAAAGTCTTTTTCCTATTACTAAAGGCCTAATGCCGAAAGGATCTCTAAATGCTAGTAAACCATGTCCTGAAATTAATGCAATTGAAGCATAAGATCCCTGGATTCTATTATGTAAAGATTTGACAGCATCAAAAATAATATCAGGTTCTAATTCTTGATTATTAATTTGTTCTTGTAATTCTGTCGCAAATACATTTAACAACATTTCAGTATCGCTTGAAGAATTTGTATGACGCTTATCAATATTAAATAATTGTTTTTCTAAATCTCTGGTATTTGTCAAATTTCCATTATGTATCAAAACAATTCCATAAGGAGCATTAACGTAAAAAGGCTGTGCTTCTTCCACACTTTCTGCTGATCCCTTTGTTGCATACCTAACATGACCTAATCCAATTTTTCCTATTAAATTCCTCATATCTCTCGTTCTATAAGCAGTATTAACTTGGCCTTTAGCCTTATGTATATGAAAAACAGTATTTTCCATTGTGGCTATACCTGTTGAGTCTTGACCTCTATGCTGCAAAAGCAAAAGACTATCGTAAATTTGTTGATTTACATCATCTGAAGAAACGATTCCAACTATTCCGCACATAACTTAATGTCTTAAAAAGATTAATAGTTGAGAAATGTTTTTCATATTTAAAAGTAATCTGAAATACTATTATTAAATTTTTCGGATAATTCCTCAACCCTAATATTGCAGATATTTTTATCTTGAATTTTTATCTTAAACGTTTCAGTAGATACATATCCTATTTTTTTTACATAAACGCTAGATGGCCAGTTTATTTGATTTTGTTTTAAATAATTTAGCCATTCATTTTGTTTCATATTGCTGATTGAAAAAATTATTCTAGAACCTCCCTCTCCAAATAATAAATTATCATCTCTATTTAAAGTATTCTTTAATTCTATCGTGGCACCTTTTCCTGACAAAATACAAGACTCTGACAAAGCTATAGCTAGACCGCCATCACTAATATCATGAGAAGAAGCTACATAACTTTTTGAAATAGCATCTCTTAAAAAACTCTGGCAAAACTTTTCATCCAGCAAATCTATTTTTGGAGGCCGACCTGTGATTTCACCATGAAAATATTCCAAGTAAGAACTAGCTGCAATTGTTGTTTCTGATTTATAAGAACCAATTAACCAGATTTGATCATCAATATTTTTCCATTCACTACTTATAGCTTTTTCGACATTATCAATCTTTCCAACCATTCCAATAACTGGAGTAGGATTGATAGGAGTAATTACATTATCTTCATTTTTAGATTCATTGTATAAGGAAACATTACCTCCTGTAACAGGAGTTTCCAAGACTTTACAAGCTTCAGCAATTGCATTGCATGAAGATGAGAGTTGCCAATATCCTATTTTATTCTCCGGAGAAGAAAAATTTAAATTATTTGTAATTGCTACAGGTTCAGCTCCAACACAACTAACATTTCTAGCGGATTCTGCGACAGCAGCGATAGTTCCTCTAAAAGGATCAAGAGCAACCCATCTGCTATTACAGTCAACTGAAGCAGCGACACCAGAAAATTTTTTAATTTTATTTTTTTTATTTTGTTCCCTTAGTCTTATTACAGCTGCATCTGATTTTCCGGTTTTAAAAACTGTATTTGATTGCACTTGTGAATCATATTGTCCATAAATCCATTTTTTTGAAGCTATTGAAGGATTAGAGAGTAGTTTTAAGATGATTTCTGAATAGGAAAAATTCTTATTTTCCTTCAATGAAAATATTTTTTGCTCATAAATGTCTGGTAAATCATTTTCTTTCCATTCCCATTTCTTTAAAAGATAATCAGGTGGCTCATTAATCACATTGTGAAAATTGACGGGGGTATCATCAGACAAAGCAGAAGTAGGTATCTGGGCAACAATTTTACCTTTATGAGAAATAATTACCTCATTAGTTCCTATAACTTGACCAATTACATTGGCATATAATCCCCACTTATTAAATTTTTTAATCAGATCGTTAATTTTTTCTTCTTTAACGACGAGCAACATTCTTTCTTGCGATTCTGATAATAAATATTGGTATGGAGACATATTATCTTCTCTAGAAGGAACCAAATCTAAATCAATAGATATACCTAATTTTCCATTTGCAGCCATTTCTGCACTACTGCATGTTAAACCTGCAGCACCCATATCTTGAGCTGCAATTACATCTCCTGTTTTGAAAGCATCCAAACAGGCTTCGATAAGACTTTTCTCAATAAATGGATCACCTACCTGAACTGCTGGTCTATCATCCAAAGAAGTTGTAGTTAATTCTGAACTAGCAAAACTAGCACCACCAACTCCATCTCTGCCAGTGGTATTACCAACATATAATACTGGTGATCCTATATTTTGGGCTCCAGAACAAACGATTTCATTAGTCTCTAAAAGTCCTAAAGCCATAACATTCACTAAAGGATTGCCCGAATAACTATCATCGAAGTCAATTTCACCTCCAACAGTCGGTACACCGACACAATTCCCATAATGGGCAATACCGGATACAACACCTCGCAGTAAATCAACATTTGATGATCTATCAAGGTTTCCGAATCTCAATGAATTTAATACTGCAATTGGCCTCGCACCCATGGTAAATATATCTCTCAAAATGCCTCCTACACCAGTTGCAGCACCTTGAAAAGGTTCAATAGCAGAAGGATGATTATGACTTTCTATTTTAAAAACAAGTTTTTGATTATTTCCAACATCAATAACGCCTGCATTCTCTCCAGGCCCAACTAGAACATTTTTACCTTTAGTGGGAAATTTAGAAAGTAAAGGTTTTGAATTTCTATAACAACAATGTTCAGACCACATAACGCCGAACATGCCTAATTCCGTTCTATTAGGTTTTCTCTTTAATCTTTTGCAAATTTCTTCATAGTCATTAAGTGTTAAATTTTCAACTTTGAGGGACTCATTAAGATCATAAAGATCATCATTTTCTTGATTTATCATTATCTATATCCAAGGGTCATCTTCTTTTTTTTCATTAAGAGGTATGGATGTTCTATCATCATTATAAAAACTTTTCTGTTTATAATCTAAGTTTTGGCTAATATCTTCATCTTCTTCAAGCCACTCCTCTAGTCTATTAGAAGCAACATTTTTCATATCATCAAATCTATCAATAATTTTTTTCCCTCTTTGCAAAAATTCATTTTTAATACTTGATTTGATTAAAGATAAATCATCTAAAGAATTACTTTTACAAAATACCAATCCGGGTTGTTGATCATTAATATTTTCAATATTTAATTTCCATCTACTAGAACCTGGAATCTTAGGATTAGATCTAGAAACTAAGTAATATTTAATTTTACCGGTTTTAATTTCAAATAGAAAATCTGCAATAAATCCTATTTTTGATCCATTTACATTTATCAAATTAGCTTCTATTAAAGTTGGAAACCTATTTAAAGTTGCTAAATCGGATATGGCCGGATCGCCTTTGACATAAATTTCATTATCTATAATTTGAGAAATTTGATTTAATCGCCAAACATTTCTCTTTAAATCAAAATTTGAAGGACGAGAGTACCATCCTAAAATTCTATGAACAGGAGGATGCATCCAAACATTTTCTCCATTTCCATAATTAAGGGCCATATTACCCTTAACACTATAATTTAATAATTCACTTAATAAAATTTCTTTAGGTAATTTCAAGTTAAGAACGAACCTGCACTGGCATAACTAAATATGTAAAAGAATTGAGATTATCTTCTGGCACAAAAACAGCTGGAGTAGTAGCAATATTACACTTTAAAAGTACGTTTTCAGAAGAAATAACTTTTAAACCTTCTAACAGATATCTAACATTAAATGCGATATCAAAATTTTCTCCATTATGGGATACAGGTATTAGTTCATTTGCATTTCCAATATCTTGGGCATCTGCGCTAATAGAAGCTAAATCTGTATTATCTAATTTAATCTTTACAACACTACTTTGCTGATCAGCCAAAACAGCAATTCTTTCTAATGCATCAATTAATTTTTTTGTATTAAAATTCAGAATTTTGGAAAAAGAATCAGGAATTAACTGTGAATAATTAGGATAAGAACCTTCTAGAGTTCTTGTAGTAATTATTTGATTAGAAGAAATAAATACAACTTGACCTTTATCATAAAAAAGCTTTATTGAATTTTCTGAACTTCTCAAAGATACTAGTTTTTCAATTTCTCTCAATGATCTAGTTGGAATAGTAACTGACAAATCACCATCATTTTCAGATAAGTTTTCTTTATTTTTGATATGTTCTTCATTGCCTGTTAAAGCAACAGCTAATCTATGACCATCTGTTGAAGCAGACTCTAAATAATTTGGTTTAAATGTAAAATTGACACCTGTGAGTAATTGTTTTGAATCATCATTACTACTAGCAAAAATTGTAGATTTTAAAGCTTTTAAAAAAGAACTAGGATCAATATTCAAAGAAGTACCACTTTCAACAAATGGTAATTTAGGATATTCATCAGAGGGAATTCCTTTAAGGTTAAAAGAACCTCTGTCACTTTTGATTAAAATATTATCTAAACTCTCTTCAACTTTTAAAGAAACAGGAGTTTCATTAGGTAGTTTGTTTACTATTTCGGATAAAAGTTTTGAAGGTATAGTAATAGCCCCACTATTTTTAACAGTTCCATCAAAAGAAGTTTGAATTCCTAGATTTAGGTCAAATCCTGTCATGCTAATTTTATTAGTTCCTTGGTCAGCTGTTAAAAGTATATTTGCAAGAATTGGATGCGTTGGTCTTGAAGCAACTGCTTTGCTCACTAGTTGTATAGCATTATTTAGTTCATTTTGATTACAAATAATTTCCATCGGAATTTGGAACTTTTTACAAATACAATATACTTTTTTCGTAAACTAAATTCAATAAATTGACTTTTTACTTCTTTCTAATCTAAAAATAAGAATAAAATAAAAAACTTAGTAGTAGTAGTTCTTGTGGGAACTGTGGAATTCTTAATTAAAATAGCTTGTTGACATGGTTTACATGCAATAAAACATGTGAAAAAATTTTTTCATTTGTTGAGTAGTTTTTTCTTTATCCGAAAAGTTTAAATTTATTCAACAAATAAGATTATTTATTATTTATTTTTCAACAAACAATGTCTGTTTTTGATTGATTTCCACAGACACTATTTTTTTTGGATTTTAATATCCCAAAATTTTTGTTATATTTTTTAATGAGGGTTCAATATTTTTTCTGAAAACAGCATCATTGTTTTTTATGGCGCAATCAGGATCTTTCAAACCATTTCCAGTAAGAACACAAACAATAGTTGATTCTTTTTGAATTCTATTTTTATTTTTAATAAGTCCAGCAACTGATGCTGCACTAGCAGGTTCACAAAATACTCCCTCTTTGGCAAGAACTTTATAAGCATTGATTATTTCTTCATCTGTAACTGATTGAAAGTCTCCTTTACTTTCTTTTTTTACTTTTTTTGCTTTTTCTCTATTTACAGGATTCCCAATTCTTATTGCAGTTGCTATTGTTTCTGGATCTTTAACTATTATATTTTTTACTAATGGAGCAGAACCTTCGGACTGAAAACCCATCATTGTTGGTAATTTCAGATTTCTTTTTAGTTTTGAATATTCTTTGAATCCCATCCAATAAGCAGTTATGTTTCCTGCATTACCCATTGGAATACAAAGCCAATCTGGAGCATAACCTAAGTCATCAACTATTTCAAAAGCTGCTGTTTTTTGTCCTTGTATTCGATACGGATTAATAGAATTAACAAGTTCTACAGGATGTTCTGAGGATAAATCTCTAACAATTTCAAGAGCCTTATCAAAGTTTCCATTAATAGATATTATCTCAGCGCCATACATTAACGCTTGCGCAAGTTTTCCTTGTGCAACAAATCCTTCTGGGATTAAAACATAAGGCTTTAATCCTCCTCTTGAAGCATATGCAGCAGCAGCAGCAGAGGTATTTCCAGTACTTGCACAAATTACTGCTTCACAGCCTTCTTCTTTTGCTTTGCTAATGGCCATTGTCATCCCACGATCTTTAAAAGATCCTGTTGGATTAAGGCCATCATATTTTAAAAAAACTTTTGTTCCATTCCCAATTAAGTTGCTAATGGACTCACTCAGAATTAATGGTGTATTTCCTTCATTGAGGGAGATAATAGGAGTTTTTTTTGTAACTGGAAGATATTGTTTATATGCTTCTATTAGACCTGGCCATCTTTTTTTTCTGTAATTAATACGCAGTTTATTTTTGATTTTATTTAATAACACCATAGTCGTTTAATTTGTTTTAATTTTTTCTAGAGGGGAATTGGTGAAAAAAGTAAATAATTCTGAAATCGATTCTACTTTATTCATAACTTTGCTCAAAGCGCTGACATCTAAAATTACAGTTTTAGTTGGATATCCTTCAAAAAAATTTATTAGATTTATTTTTCCATTTCCTATATTAATTCCTTGAATTACGCTTGCTCTAAGGGCCAACATGCCTGTCCTTTCATCAGTTGCTCTAGGTGGATGGATAATAGATGAAAGTCTTGTTAGAAAAACATTTCCTATTTCAGAATATACCAGTTTGCTCGCAATGGTAATAGGAACTTCAAAATCTTTGTTTAAAACTGCTCTAATTTCTTTATCGGGAGATCCGGTTGCTTTTAAAATTCCTTTTAATTTTTTTGTGGATTTACCTTCTTTGGCAAATGTTTTTAAAGAATTTACTTTAATTGTTCTAGAAAATATACTGTAAGTGATTTTAATTTCTTCAGCAGCATTAGCTTTTGGAACATTAAAAAACATGGGAGAAATTACTAAAATAAAAAATATTTTAAATATTAAAAATTTACTAAATTTCATTTATATATTTGCACCAGCGGCAATCTTAACAAGTCTTACTACTCCTTTTTCAGTTACTTTTTTTGCAATTTCTATACCCATTTCTTTTGTATAGGGCTCATTTATAAGTCTTGGAACCCTTTTTAGAAAAATGTCACTTGAATACCCGGGCACTTTTTGCAAAATCTCTAAAAAGTTCCTCAATGGCTCTACATACATTATAAGGTCACTTAAGTTATTATTTTCTTTGATAGTATTTAATTTAATTGATTGTGGGAGATAGTTATTCAAACTTTTCAATATTTTTAGACTAAGTAAATCTATCTGATTTGTTAAACCTTCAACTATCTCATTTCGAAGAAATCCTCCATTTGGAGAAAAGAGAAGATTTATAACTTCGTCTAAAAGTTTTTCCAAATCGAGATTTGTTTGCTTTGCAGCGTTAGATAGGAGATCTTCTAAACGATCCCATTTAAATTTTTTATTATCAAAAAGCATTTCTTTAAGACTTTCCCTCAATTGTGGATCAGGGTCTTCCATTAATCTTCTTGCAAAATATGGATAAGCTGCGCCTAATATTTTGAAGTTTGGATCTACGCTTAAAGCTATTCCTTCTAATGTAAGTAATGATCTGATTATAAGCGCATAATATGGGGGTAGTCTGAAAGGAAATTTATACATAACACCAGACATATCATCTGTAACGCTCTTAAAATCCATTTTCGAAACCCCTTGTTCAACGGCGTTAATGAAAACATCTTGAAATGCTGGAACAATTGGTTCTAAATTAACTTCTTCTGATAAAAATCCCAATTTTACGAAATCTTGAGACAATTTATCGAAGTTTTTATTTACTAAATGAACGACTGCTTGAATTAATCCTGACCTAGATTCTTTGGAAACCTCGCTCATCATTCCAAAATCTAGATAACATAATCTTCCATCTTCTAAGGCTAATAAATTACCTGGATGAGGGTCTGCATGAAAAAAACCATGTTCTAAAAGCTGTTCTAAACTACATTGCACCCCAATATCAATCATTTCATCTGGGTTAATGCCTAATTTTTTTACATCTTCTAAATTTGTTAATTTTGTACCATCTATCCATTCCATTGCTAAAACTCTTCTTGAAGTTATTTCTTTATAAATTTTTGGTACGGCAATCATTTTATTATGTTTATGCATATCCCTAAATTTTTCTGCATTTGCAGCTTCGTTAAGATAATCCATCTCTTCAAAAACTCTTTTACCTAATTCATCAATCAAAGCTACTAGATCACTTCTTATTAATCCGATATTGTTTTTTAGCCAATAAGCAATATTTCTAACAATATATAGATCTAAGGTTATTTGTTCTCTTAAACCTGGCCGTTGTACTTTTATTGCAACTACTTCTTCATTTTTTAATTTTGCTTTATGAACTTGACCTAAAGAAGCAGCAGAAATTGGTTCCTTATCAATTTCTAAAAAAATCTCATCTATTTTATTTCCTAAATCTTCTTCAATTAACTCCATAGCTTTATCCCCATCAAACCCAGGAAGCTGATCTTGTAATTCAGATAATTCTTCTAGAAGAACCCCTGGAATTATATCTGGTCTTGTTGATAAAGCTTGTCCTGCTTTAACAAATGCTGGTCCAAGTTCTACTAACAAATTTGTTAATTCTCTTGCTCTAAATCTTGCTTGCCGTTCATTTTTTAATCTTCCAGTTAATTTATCCCAACCAACGGAAAAGATATAAGCAAAAATAGGTATTAGTGTTTGCCAAAGTCTTTTTAAAAGTCTTTTAGGATTTTTTTTGTAAATTTGAGAAATTGTATCTGGATCATAATTTAAGAGTCCAGATACCTCAATAAAATCAGTAAACTCTTCTTTCATAACTTTATATAATTAAACCCTTTATTTTTTTAAAAAAGAAGTTAATTTTTTTATATGGAAGATTTATCATGTTAATACAACTAAAAATAGAAAATATTGCCTTAATTGAAATTATAGAAATTAATTTCGAAAAAGGTTTGAATATCATAACTGGAGATTCAGGTTCAGGAAAATCATTAATTTTGGACTCTCTAAATGCCTTATTTGGTGGAACTAATATACCTCTAAAGCATTTAATACGTCCAGAAAAAGATTTTTGCGTTATCGAGGCGATGTTTTCTTCTTCTACCCAAATTAATAATTGGTTAATTAGAAATGGTTTTGAAATCACTTCTTCAGAACTACATATTAAAAGAAAATCTTATAAAAAAAATAATAAAATTTTATCAAAATATAGCCTTAATAATTTATCAATTAATAGACAATCATTAGAAAAACTTGGAGGATTATTAATTGATTTTGCAGGTCAATCTGATACTTTTATCTTTGATTCTTTAGATAAAAGAAGATTAATTATTGATGACCTATGTTCCCAAGAATTAAGAGATACTAGCGATAGGATAAAAAGTATTTGGGGAGAAATTAAAGTCTTAGAAGGATTAATGGATAAAAAAATAGAACTTTCTAGAAATCAAAGAGAAGAAAACTTGGCAATTAAACACATGTTAAAGAGTTTAGAAGAGGCTGATCTAAATTCAAGTGAAGAAATTTTAGAATTAGAGTTGTTAGAAAATAAACTAGTCAATAATCTCGAAATTAATAATTCAATTAAATCATCATTAGAAAATTTAAATAATTTCAATCATGATGAATTGTCAGTAACTTTTTTGATAAATCAATCAATAAAGATTTTAAATAAAACAGCAAATTTCGATTTAAAGATTCAAAAATTTAGAGAGAAGTTATTAAATATTCACGCTCATGTTGAAGATTTAATTTTTGATTTGAACTCATATCTGCAAGATACAGAAAATTATGAATCTAATCTTCCAGAAATACAAAAAAGATTATTTTTTTTAAAAAACTTAGAGAGAACTTTTTCATTGGACTTACCTCAATTAATTGAAAAGCGTGATCAATTAAAGACATATTTTCAACAAAACGATCAAGGTAATGATATTTGTAGAATTAAAGCTCAAATTGAGAATTTACAGAGTAATTTAAATTCTTTATTTGTTATTCAATCTACTGAAAGAAAAAAAATTGCTAAACAGCTACAGAATTCAGTAATGTCGATTTTAAGCAATCTAGGCTTAGAAAATGCAAATTTTTCAGTTCAATTTTCTGAATGTAATCCTTCTCGCGATGGAACTGACAATATAAATTTTTTGTTTTCAGCTAATCCTGATCAGAAGCTTGCTCCACTATCAAATGTTATTTCTGGCGGAGAAATGTCAAGATTCCTGTTGGCTATTAAATCTAGTATTTCTAAAAAACCAAATACTTTTTTTTTAGACGAAATTGATAGTGGTTTAAGTGGAAAATCTCTATTTTCTTTGGTTGAGTTGATAAAAGAAATTTCTAAAAATCAACAAGTTTTATGTATTACACATCAGCCTTTCTTAGCTGCAAATGGGTTGGCTCATTTTAAAGTTAACAAAAACGTAATTAATGGAATAACTTATACCTCAATTGCAAAACTAACTACAAAAAATCAAAGAAAAAATGAATTAATTGAACTGATAGGTGGAGGTTCTTGCGAAGTAAACGAATATGCTTCTAGACTTCTTGACCGCCAAGCTGCTTAAAATAAAAAAAATTCTATTATAATAATCTTTTTAAATCATAATTAGATTTAAACATGGTTAATACATTTGATAGTAGTTTTGAAGAAGATAACTCAATTAATATTAGGGGAGCTCGTCAGCATAATTTAAAAAATATTGATCTTTCTCTACCCAGAAATAAGTTTATAGTTTTTACAGGTGTGAGTGGAAGTGGTAAAAGTTCTCTGGCTTTTGATACTATTTTTGCAGAAGGTCAAAGAAGATATGTTGAGAGTCTGTCGGCATACGCAAGGCAATTTTTGGGTCAAGTAGATAAACCAGATGTTGATAATATTGAAGGTCTATCACCTGCTATCTCAATTGATCAAAAATCTACAAGCCATAATCCTCGATCAACAGTTGGAACAGTAACAGAGATACAAGATTATTTAAGATTATTGTTTGGTCGTGCTGGTGAACCGCATTGTCACCACTGCGGGATTCCAATTGCGCCGCAAACAATTGATGAAATGGTTGATCAAATTCTTCTTTTACCAGAAGGAACAAGGTATCAATTGTTGGCTCCTGTGGTGAGAGGTAAGAAAGGAACACATACAAAATTAATAAGTGGTTTAGCTGCTGAAGGATTCGCTAGGGTAAGAATCAATGGAGAGGTAAGAGAACTTGCTGATAGTATAGAATTAGATAAAAATCAAATTCATAATATTGAAGTAGTAGTCGATAGATTAATTGCAAGAGAAGGAATACAAGAAAGATTAAATGATTCTCTACAAACTTGTCTTAAAAGAGGTGATGGCTTAGCAATAGTAGAAGTTGTTCCAAAAAAAGGAGAAAACTTACCTTCTAACTTGGAAAGAGAAAAACTTTACTCAGAAAATTATGCATGTCCTGTACATGGCTCAATTGTTGAAGAACTTTCTCCTAGATTATTTTCTTTTAATAGCCCGTATGGGGCTTGTCCAGATTGTCATGGGATTGGTTATTTAAAAAAATTTACTGCGGATAGAGTTATACCTGATAAAACACTGCCAGTTTATGCTGCAATAGCTCCTTGGAGTGAAAAAGATAATACTTATTACTTCTCTTTACTTTATTCCGTCGGACAAGCCTATGGTTTTGAATTAAAAACTCCTTGGAAAGATTTAAGTGATTTGCAAAAAAATGTTCTACTTTTAGGATCAGATAAACCAATACTAATTCAAGCTGACAGCCGTTTTAAAACTTCTAGTGGTTTTGAAAGACCTTTTGAGGGAATTTTACCAATATTAGAAAGGCAATTGAATGAAGCCAATGGAGAATCAGTTAAACAAAAATTAGAAAAGTACCTAGAGTTAGTTCCCTGTAAGACATGTTCCGGAAAAAGATTAAGACCTGAAGCTTTGGCCGTTAAACTTGGTCCATACAATATTACTGACTTAACTTCTATAAGCGTTTCTGAAACACTAAATCATGTAGAGCGCATCATGGGTTTAAGTAATACAAAGAAGGAAAATATATCTTTATCAGAAAAACAAAAGCAGATAGGTGAATTGGTTTTAAAAGAGATTCGTTTACGTTTGAAGTTTTTAATTAATGTAGGTTTAGATTATTTGACTTTAGATAGGCCAGCTATGACTTTGTCTGGTGGTGAGGCTCAGCGTATTAGATTGGCTACACAAATAGGTGCAGGTCTTACAGGCGTTTTATATGTATTAGATGAACCAAGTATTGGTTTGCATCAGAGAGACAATGACAGATTATTAGAAACATTAAAAAGCTTAAGAGACTTGGGAAATACTTTGGTTGTGGTTGAACATGATGAAGATACTATGAAATCCGCAGATTATTTAGTAGATATTGGTCCAGGGGCAGGTGTTTATGGTGGGGAAATTATTGCTAAAGGATCATATCAAGATGTCTTAAATTCAGAAAGGTCATTAACTGGAGCTTATCTCAGTGGCAGGAAGTCTATTCCTACTCCAAAAGAACGCAGATCATCTGTAAAAAAAAGTTTAATTTTGAATAATTGTTCAAAAAATAATTTAAAAAATATCTCTGTGGAATTTCCTTTGGGAAGATTAGTTTCTGTAACTGGTGTGAGTGGAAGTGGGAAGAGCACCTTGATAAATGAATTACTTCATCCTGCTTTATGTCATTCTCTAGGATTAAAAGTCCCTTTTCCTCAAGGTGTAAAAGAGTTAAAGGGTATAAAAGCGATTGATAAAGTTATCGTAATTGATCAATCTCCAATAGGAAGAACTCCAAGATCAAATCCTGCTACATATACTGGTGCTTTTGACCCTATAAGGCAGATATTTACTTCCACAGTAGAAGCAAAAGCAAGAGGATATCAGGCTGGTCAATTTAGCTTTAACGTGAAAGGTGGAAGATGCGAAGCTTGTAAAGGACAGGGAGTCAATGTTATTGAAATGAATTTTTTACCTGATGTGTATGTTCAATGTGAAGTATGTAAAGGAGCTCGTTTTAATAGGGAAACTCTACAAGTCAAATATAAAGGTTTTAATATATCTGATGTTTTAGAGATGACTGTTGAACAAGCTGCAGACACTTTCTCTGCTATACCTCAAGCTTCTGATAGATTATCAACATTGGTTGATGTCGGCTTAGGTTATGTCAAATTAGGCCAACCAGCTCCTACGTTATCTGGTGGTGAAGCTCAAAGAGTTAAGTTAGCTACGGAATTATCAAAAAGGGCTACTGGAAAAACTCTATATTTGATTGATGAACCAACTACGGGGTTAAGTTTTTATGATGTGCATAAATTAATGGATGTTATACAACGTTTGGTAGATAAAGGTAATTCAGTAATTGTTATTGAACATAATTTAGATGTTATTAGATGTTCAGATTGGATTATAGATTTAGGACCTGATGGAGGAGATAAAGGCGGGGAAATTATTGCAGAAGGTATTCCTGAGGATGTAGCTAAAAATCCTACAAGTTATACAGCAAAATATCTTAAAAAGGTTCTGAAATAAGAAAATCCTTGTTGTATTTCTTTGTATTTTAATTTTTCTGCGAAACAATATTCTCCCTCAGAGGAGCATAAAATCTAATCTATGACTGCTTTTCTTTAACTTTTTAATTAAAAGAATTTAAAATCATAATGCTTTCTTAATATTTCCTTAGAAAATTCAGTTTATTTGTATTAAAGGCCGTTGATCGGAGGGTTTGCTAGATGAGGTTGAAATTTTTACATTTACATTTACATGGTCTTATACGATCTAAAAATCTGGAGTTAGGCAGGGATGCAGATACAGGAGGGCAAACCCAATACGTTTTAGAGTTAATTAAAAGTTTGGCTAATACTTCGGAAGTTGATCAAGTGGATTTAGTTACTCGTTTAATAAACGACCCTAAAGTAGACAATGAATATTCTCAAGAAGAAGAATTTGTAGAACCTGGAGTTAGAATTTTAAGATTCAAATTTGGACCTAATAAATATCTAAGAAAGGAATTGCTTTGGCCTTATTTAGATGATTTAACTGAAAGCCTAATTTCTTATTATAAAAAAAACAAAAAGCCTAATTTCATCCATGCCCATTATGCAGATGCTGGATATGTAGGAGTTAAACTAAGTAAAACCTTAAACGTTCCTCTTATTTTTACTGGTCATTCTTTAGGAAGAGAGAAAAAAAGGAAATTGCTTGATACTGGTTTAAAAACTAATCAAATAGAAAAGCTCTACTCTATAAGTAAAAGGATTGAGGCAGAAGAAAAAGCATTAAAGTCTGCAGATATTGTTGTTACAAGCACTAAACAAGAGTCAGTCTATCAATATTCTCAATATTCTTCTTTTTCACCTCACAAAGCTAGGGTAATTCCTCCTGGTGTTGACCATAATAAGTTTCACCATATTCATTCGACAACAGAAACAGCAGAAATTGATGTTATGATGAAACCTTTTTTAAAGGATTCCACTAAACCTCCATTATTGACTATTTCTAGAGCTGTACGAAGAAAAAATATTCCTTCTTTGATTGAGGCATACGGAAGATCTGAAAAATTAAAGAGAAAAACTAATTTAATTTTGATTTTGGGTTGTAGAGATAGTACTTCAAAACTCGACCCTCAACAAAAAGACGTATTTCATAATATTTTTGAAACGATTGATAAATATAATTTGTATGGAATGGTAGCTTATCCAAAAAAGCATCTTCCAAGTCAGATTCCAGCTTTATATAGGTGGGCTGCTAGTAGAGGGGGTGTATTTGTAAATCCAGCTTTAACAGAGCCTTTTGGTTTAACTCTTCTCGAGGCCTCCTCATGTGGTTTGCCAATAATATCAACAAATGACGGAGGACCAAAAGAAATTCGCTCAAAATGTGAAAATGGACTTCTAGTAGATGTTACTGATATTAATGAGTTGAAAGCTATTCTTGAAAAAGGAATTTCTAATAATAATAAGTGGAAATTATGGAGCCGCAATGGAATTGAGGGTGTTAATAGACACTTTAGTTGGAACACTCATGTACGTAATTATTTATCAATACTCACAGAAGAATTTTCAAGGTTAAATAGTTATTCTTCATCTGATATTAAACAGAGCTGTTTAAAAGGAAGTTCTTCACTAATAAAGCCCCACTGATCAAACTCTTTAGGATCTGGGTGAAGAATGAGTTGATTGTTTTGAATTTTCTTTAGTTTGAAGCCTTTCTTAGATAGTTTTTTCATCAAGTTAGCAGTTTCTTCAAATCTTGATGCCATTGCCTCAAGACTTGAGCAGTCACTTGTTAATCCATTATCTTTCCATGTAAAAAAACTCATAACAAATTTTTTAAAGATTGATCTTTAAAACTATACCTAAAATTATAAGTAAAATGTTGATTTTCCAAAAACCTTCAACTATTTTTTCTTCCTTAATTCCTTTAAGTTCAAAATGGTGGTGCAGTGGAGACATTAAAAATAAGCGTTTACCTTTATGAAAGAATTTTTTTGTAATTTTAAAAAATGCTACTTGAATCATTACTGATAAAGATTCAATAATAAATATTCCAGAGAAAATAGTTAATGTAAAAATGCTATTAGTTAATATCGCTATAGAACCCAGAATTGCACCAATACTTAAAGATCCTGTGTCACCCATAAATATTTTTGCAGGAAAACTATTGTATTTGAGAAATCCAAAGCATATGCCTGACATTGAATAACATAAGATACTAAAAACATAAAGTTCTTGCTGTTGTTTCATTAATATTTCTGTTCCTAATCCATAAAAGACGATTCCGCTGCATCCAGCTGCTAATCCATCTAGTCCATCAGTTAAATTTACTGAATTACTTATTCCAACTAGTACTAAAAAAGAAATGGGTAATATGAAAGTATTCATATTTATTCCCCAAGAGTCGGATATCGTAATTAATGGATTTATAAAATTTTTTTCATAGGCTATCAATATAAAAATGATAGAGATGATACTTTGTAAAATAAATTTCTCTTTTGTTTTTAATCCTGTATTTTCTTTTTTTTTAATACTTAAATAATCATCTAAAAAGCCTGTAATAAAGAAACCAAAAATAGTAAGCAATAAAAGAAATAATTTTAGAGAACCTAAATTTATAGTTATCAGTAAAAGAAAAATTAAAAAAGGGATTATTAAAAAAACCCCACCCATTGTTGGAGTATTACTTTTTTTATAGTGCTTTGCAGGACCTTCAGTTCTAATATTTTGAAGTAAATTTAATCTTCTGATTATTTTTAGACCATTTTTTGTTGTGAAGAAAGAAATAAAAAAAAATAGTGTATATACTCCTATAAAAATAAGATTATTAAAAAAAAAGGAAGTAACTAATAGAGCAAAAGTATTTAATATTAATAACGATTTAAAGTTAAATTCTTTAATCTTCCCAATCATCTTCCAAGACAGGGTCTTCTTCAGTTTTATAATCTTCCTTTTCTCCCATAAGCGCTGAAAGTTCTTCTTCTTCTATCGTACTAATTTCTTGTGAATCCCCGTCTTTCTCAGCAACAAGTCTTCCTGTATTTTCAAGCCAAGAAAGAAGATCGGGTTCATCTCTTAGTGGCAAAACTGGAGCTGGATCATCTCTGTGGTAGCAAGTTAAAGCTGGGTTGACTTCAGAAATATCGTCTAATCTAATTTTTAAATCTTTTGAGTCCATTAAAGGTTGTGTTCTATATATAAGATAATACATAATGATGCACAAGAAAAACTTTGTTTGATAAAGGAAATTTGAAATACTTTTTTATCTGGATAATTTCCTTGTTTTTGTCTGGATTGTTAAAACTTATTGGATATTTGAATCCAAATGTTTTAATAATTAATAACTTTCTTCTCTTACTCCTAGTCTTTGGTCCAGCTCTTTTAGTTACAATGGTATTACTTTCTAATAAGTTTTCAAATTCTTAATTACGTCAAAAATTTAAATTTATGGAGCAAATTTAGATGCAGCAGGTAAAAAAAGTTGTACTAGCTTATTCTGGTGGCGTAGATACAAGCGTTTGTATTCCATATTTAAAAAATGAATATGGAATTTCAGAAGTGGTTGCTTTTGTGGCAGATCTTGGACAAGGGGAGGATTTAGAACTTATTAGGCAAAAAGCTTTAAATTCTGGCGCATCTCAATCAATTATTGGCAATTTAGTTAACAATTTTGTTGAGAGATACGCTTTTCCAGCCATTAGAGCAAACGCATTATATCTAGATAAATATCCATTATCTACAGCTCTTGCTAGGCCTTTAATTGCAGAAAATCTTGTAAATATTGCTCGAGAGTTTCGTGCTGATGCTGTAGCTCATGGATGCACTGGTAAAGGGAATGATCAAGTTCGATTTGATTTAGCAATTAATGCTTTAGGTCCTGATTTGAAAATAATTACTCCTGCTAGGGAATGGAATATGAGTAGGGAAGAGGCAATTGTGTATGGAGAAAAATTTGGTATTCCTGCACCAGTATCAAAAAAATCGCCTTATTCAATAGACGTTAATTTACTTGGTAGGAGTATTGAAGCCGGCATCTTAGAGGATCCAATGCAAGAAGTACCTGAAGATGTTTTTGCAATGACATCATCTATTGATAATTCACCTGTTTCTTCTCAAGACATAGAAATTATTTTTAAAAATGGTTTCCCCGTTGGAATTAATGATGAATCTTTAACCCCCTTAGAGATTATTAAAAAAGCTAATCTTCTTGCAGGCGAGCATGGTTTTGGAAGAATAGATATGATTGAAGATCGAGTAGTAGGAATTAAAAGTAGAGAGATTTACGAAACACCTGGCCTCCTACTTTTAATAAAAGCTCACAAAGAATTAGAAAGCATTACATTAAATCCAGACGTTGTCGACTTTAAAGGAATAGTTGAAAAAAAATGGGGTCAACTTGTCTATCAAGGTTTTTGGTTTGGACCTCTTAAAGATAGTTTAGATTCATTTATTTCGTCGACTCAAACTTCAGTTAATGGAAGAGTAAAGATTAGACTTCATAAAGGGAACGCAATCGTTATAGGGAGAATGTCGGAAAATAATTCACTTTACAGGGAAGATTTGGCAACTTATAGCAAAGACGATGTTTTTAATCATTCTCTAGCGGAGGGTTTTATTTATATGTGGGGTATGTCTAATAAAATATGGGCTGAATTAAATTCAAAAACAAAAGATTAATATTTAAGATTTTGCATTCTCTTTGGTTTCAGCAATATCTATTCCTGAAGTTGAAGTAGTTGCGCTAACTCTTTGTTGCTCTTCCTTAGATTCAATTTTAGTTTCTGGATTTTCTTTATCATTTGCTTGAGTTGAACTCTTCGAAGAAGGTCTTGGGGTTGGCAAAGGACCTTCTTGTTTAACGGTCATGTATCTAATAACATCTTCACTAAGTCTCATTGCTTTTTCGATTTTGAAAATATGTTGTCCATCTCCTTGATGACTTAGTTGCACGTAAATTCCTTCTCTATGTTTTGCTATTTGATAGGCTAATCTTCTTTTGCCTCTACTTTGACTATCGAGGATAGTACCGCCAAATTCTTCTAAAAGCTTATTGTATTTATCAATGTGGTTTGCTACTTCATCTTCCGCAATGTCTGGGCGGAGGATATACATGGTTTCGTAATAAGATTGTTGATGGTTCATAGTTTCAGACAAGGTCTTTGGCTCACATAATTGATGTCGTGAGCGTCTGTTCATATTTAACGATACATCATGATGTGCAGTTCCTCTAAAATTAGCACTATTTTAAAGATGATTTTTGAGTGCATCGTTCATAATATGAAAAGGTACTTCTAAACCATCTGTCCAAAATGATAATGATTTCAAACCTTGAGCAACAAGCATTTGCAAACCATCTATAGTCTTGCATCCTTTATTGGCGCTAAATTTCAATAAATGAGTTGGAGCAGGATTATAGATTAAATCATAAACAATTGTTTTTGAGTTCAGAGATCTCCAAAAATCTTCACCATATGGCAATAAATTCATTTCATTTTTGGCTGTTTTCATTCCTACTGGCGTTGTATTTACAACTAAATCTGCTTCTTCAATTAAATTTTGAGCTTGATCATCATTACTTAAAAAGCTATGAAGTTCAATTTGATTTTCAAAGTTTTTTATTAAGTTATCTAGTGATGACTTATTACGTGATATTACTGAAATTTTTGAAAGATTTAAATTTATTAAACCTTGAATAACAGATTTTGCTGCACCCCCGGAGCCAAGAACTATTGATTTTTGCTTTTCTAAGTTTAAATTTTTTAATGGATAAATAAATCCTTCTAAATCGGTATTAGTTGCGCTCCATTCTTTTTCAGAATTTAATTTCAGGGTATTAATTGCTTTCAGTTTGCTTGCAATAGGGGAAATTTCACTACAAAGATCAAATACTTTTTCTTTATGGGGAATTGTAATATTTAAACCTTTGCAATTAATTTTTTTTAAAGAATTCAGAACTAATTCTAAATCTTCATTTTTGCAAGGTATAGCAATATAAATTAAATCTAGGCCTAAATATTGGAATGCAGCATTTTGCATAATCGGTGACAAGGAATGGCTTACTGGATTGCCGATTAATGCAATAAAAGATGTCTTACTTGAAATCATGTTCAGAATTTTTTTTAAAATAATGATCTGTTCGGGAACCACACCCCATTTTTGAGTAACAATAATGACGTCAATGACCGATTATGGAGAATAACAAATATAAAGAGTTTACCCATGGGTAAGGTTGTAGGAATCGATTTAGGAACAACTAATAGTTGTGTTGCCGTAATGGAAGGTGGTAAACCTACTGTAATAGCAAATGCTGAGGGTTTCAGAACTACTCCATCAGTTGTTGCATACACAAAAAATCAAGATCAGCTTGTTGGACAAATAGCTAAAAGACAGGCTGTAATGAATCCTGAAAATACTTTTTATTCAGCAAAACGATTTGTTGGAAGAAGGGTTGATGAAGTTAATGAAGAATCCAAAGAAGTTAGTTATTCTGTTGAAAAATCTGGTTCTAGTGTCAAATTAAAATGCCCTGTTTTGGATAAGCAGTTTTCTCCTGAAGAGGTGAGTTCTCAAGTTTTGAGAAAGTTAGCAGATGATGCGGGTAAATACCTTGGTGAAAAAGTTACACAAGCTGTAATTACAGTTCCAGCTTATTTTAATGATTCACAGAGACAGGCTACGAAAGATGCTGGAAAGATTGCAGGTTTAGAAGTTCTCAGAATTGTTAACGAGCCAACCGCTGCCGCGTTAGCATATGGTTTGGATAAAGAAAATGAAAAAATTCTTGTTTTTGATTTAGGGGGCGGAACATTTGATGTCTCAGTTATTGAAGCAGGCGATGGAGTAACTGAGGTTCTATCTACATCTGGAGATACACATTTAGGTGGTGATGATTTTGATAGATGTATTGTAGATCACTTGGCTAATACTTTTAAATCAAATGAGGGAATTGACCTAAGACAAGATAAGCAAGCTTTGCAAAGATTGACTGAAGCTGCAGAAAAAGCAAAAATAGAGCTCTCAAATGCTACGCAAAGTGAGATAAATTTACCTTTTATTACAGCCACGCCTGAAGGACCAAAACATTTAGATTTGAACCTTACTAGAGCAAAGTTCGAGGAACTAGCCGCTTCTTTAATTGACAGGTGTAAGACCCCAGTTGAGAGGGCTATAAGCGATGCAAAAATTTCTACTAGTGAAATTGATGAAGTTGTCATGGTCGGAGGCTCATCTAGAATACCTGCTGTTCTAGATCTAGTTAAAAAAATAATTGGTAAAGAGCCAAATCAAACCGTTAATCCTGATGAGGTAGTAGCTGTTGGAGCTGCAATTCAGGGAGGAGTTTTAGCCGGCGAGGTTAAAGATATATTGTTGCTTGACGTTACTCCACTTTCTTTAGGTGTAGAGACTCTAGGCGGAGTAATGACAAAAATGATCAATCGGAATACCACCGTACCTACAAAGAAATCCGAAACATATTCAACTGCTGTAGATGGTCAAACAAATGTTGAAATACACGTTTTACAGGGTGAAAGAGAAATGGCTTCTGATAACAAAAGCTTAGGAACCTTTAGATTGGATGGAATACCGTCAGCACCAAGAGGAGTTCCACAAATTGAAGTTACATTTGATATCGATGCAAATGGAATTCTCAGTGTTACTGCTAAAGATAAAGGAAGTGGTAAAGAGCAAAGTATTTCTATCACTGGTGCTTCTACTCTATCTGACAATGAAGTAGAAAAAATGGTAAAAGATGCTGAATCAAATGCATCTGCAGATAAAGAAAAAAGAGAAAAAATTGATTTAAAAAATCAAGCTGAAACACTTGTCTATCAGACAGAAAAGCAACTTGGTGAGTTAGGGGACAAAATTGATGCTGCAGCAAAGTCTAAAGTTGAAGAAAAAAGTAATGCTTTAAAAGAAGCAACTTCAAAAGAAGATTATGAATCAATGAAAAAACTTCTTGAAGAACTCCAGCAAGAACTTTATGCAGTTGGTTCATCTGTTTATCAGCAACCAGGCAATCAGCCACCATCACCTGGCGCAGCAGGCGGTCCTGATCAGAGTGATTCAAATGAAAAAGGTGGAGATGATGTAATTGATGCTGACTTTACTGAAACAAAAGATTAGTCAAGGTAATTTTTAATTTCATTAGCAACCCATTTAGAACAAGCGGGAGCCAGTAAAATCCCATTTTTATAAAAACCTGTACATATAATTAGTCCATCTTCAAGATTTTTCATTATTGGTGAAGGCTCACCGTCTGGTCTTGATCTAATTCCATACCACTTTTTAGAAATTTTTCCTTTCTTCAGCCAATTTGGTTTTTTATCGAGAAAATTTGTAAGTTTTTCGAATGTATTTTTTTCTGGCTTAGTACTATATTCATCAGTTGATCCAATAATTAGCTTATTTTTTGTTTTTGGAATTATATTTTTACCATTTATATTGAATTGTTTTGGCAGTGATAACAAATCAATTTCTGGATCATTAATCTCAATTTCCATAGCTTGACCTAAAACAGGCTTTAATTTGATGTTGTGAGATCGCCTATCTATTAAATCAACCGCTTTTAGTGAATTACACAAAACAACAATGTCAGATTTGATATTTTCATTATTCTTTGTTGTAGAAATCCATTGATTGTTTAATTTTCTTATTTTTATTATTTCTCCTTGTAAATAATTTACTTTCTCATGTTTTAGATATTTATCCAATGTTTGAAGTAATGATAAAGCATTTATTCTTCCATCTTTGAAGGAGATCATTCCCCTTATATTTTTTGTTTGGAAGGTTTTATTTATATTCTTGATTAATATTGAGTCTCTTTCTAAAATTAGTAACGTTGGATCATTATTTTCATAAACAAATTTCTCCAATTTTTTAAACTTTTCTTCATTAGTAGTTAGTTGTATTAATGGTTTTTCGATATTTAATTCATAATTAAATTTTTGTAGGAACGTAATCCATTGTGGCCATAATTCAATGCTTTGTTTCCTGAGGTCCCAGCCTCTACCTCTTCTTTTTTGATACATATTACCCATTAGTAAGCCTAAAGCTGCACTGCTACTATTTTGGAGTTGAGTTGGATCTATTATCGTTACCTGAAAACCTAATTCTGATAATTCTAAGGCGTTAAATTTTCCAATAATCCCTGATCCAATAATAACTATGTTTGCTTTTTGAAAATTTTCTTTTAAGCTTTTCATTGATATATTAGATATACTTTATCATTTGACTTAATAGTTAAAGATTTTTGGAACATCCTTCAATTATATTCAAAATTGTTTGTCCCGATCGTCCTGGCCTTGTAAGTTTACTTACAAGTTGGATTTCAAATTACGGTGGCAACATAAAACATTCTGATCATCATACAGATCAAGATGCAGGTTTGTTTCTTAGTCGAATTGAATGGAATACTAATAATGAATCTTTTAATAGGGATGAAGTTTATAAAGAATTTGAAAAAATTGCAGATAAAGTAAATGGACAATTTAACGTAAATTATTCTGATGAAATCCCAAATGTTGCTATTTTCGTGAGTAAACAAAATCATTGTTTGATTGATTTACTTTGGCGAGTAAGAAATGGAGAACTCAAAATGAAAGTTCCTCTAATAATTTCAAATCATTCTCATCTTGAAAATATTGCAAATGACTTTAATGCAAAATTTGTTTATATTGATACCTTTAAAACTGATAAAACTATTGTTGAAGATCAATTTTTAAATTTACTAAAAGAATATGACATTGATCTTGTTGTATTAGCCAAATATATGCAAATTTTGAGTGACTCTTTTTTAAAAAAGTTTTCTTCAATAATAAATATTCATCATTCTTTCTTACCTGCATTTAAGGGCGGGCAACCATATCATAGAGCATGGAAGAGGGGTGTTAAATTAATCGGTGCTACTGCTCACTATGTTACTGAAGATCTTGATGAAGGCCCGATAATAGAGCAATGTACAGTTAATGTAAGTCATAGGGATGAAGTTGATGATTTGATTAGAAAAGGAAGAGATATTGAGAGAATAGCTTTAGCGAGAGCAGTTAGATTACATCTAAATCATCAAGTATTTGTTTATAACCGCAAAACTGCTGTTTTTGATTGAAGATAGGTTGTTAGTCTTCTAATTCTATTTGTATTTGTCTTTCATAAATTGATTCTTCATTAAAAGCTCTTGCTATCAAGAAACTGGCAATGCAGCTGATTAATACAGGTTTCATTATTAATAAATTTTTTGTTAAAGCAAAAGCTAAAAACATTGCTGTTATTGGCGTTCGCGAACATCCTGCTACAAAAGCTCCCATTCCTGCAAAAATGTATGTACTTGGTGCATGTCCTGTAGCAATTTCCACCCAGCCCCCCATTATTAGTCCGATTGACCCTCCTAAAGTGAGCATTGGATAGAATAGTCCTCCAGGAGCTCCAGATGCCGCTGCTAAACCTGTCGTGATAAATAGTACTAAAACTGCTAATAAAGCAATTCCAATACTTGTATTTTGTTCAGCTATTATCTTTTGTAATTCATCTAAATTATGAAATGTACTGGGTAAAAAAGAGTAGATACTTCCTAAAATAAGTCCACAGATACTCATTTTTAAAACAAATTTATTTTTATACCACTTTTTCCCAAGATTTTGCATCAACAAAACATATCTGCTGTACAATTCTGCAAATATCCCAATAATTATTCCTAGTAAAACTAAGTAAATAAAATCTACAGGTAAGAAAAAAACTGATGGGTTATATTCTTTTTGAATCAAAAATCCGAGGTTAAAATCAAAGCCTCCTGCTTTAGGATCTAGACCCAAGGCTTGAATAATATCAGCAGATGAATCTGCAATAAAAGTTGTAATTACCACTAATAATAAAATTACTGGTCTAGCAGAGTTTAATAACTCCTCTATTGCATAGATAAATCCTCCTATTGGAGCGCTAAATACTGCAGCTATCCCAGCACCACCACCTGCTGCTACTATTACTCTTCTGAAAGCTGTAGGAGCTTTGAGCCACTTGGCCATTTGCCAAGCTACAGATCCTCCCATTTGAACTGATGGACCTTCTGGACCCAAAGGGAATCCACTACCAATCGCAATAATTCCTGATATGAGCTTTATTAATCCCACTTTTAAATTCATTGGAACTTTTTTATGTCTTAAAAAACCCATGATTTGACTGACACCTGAACCTTTTGCTGCAGGTGCTATATTTTTGATCAAATATCCTGCAATAGCTCCTCCTAGAGCTCCAAAAATAGGTAAGACCGCAATAGATGGGAATTGGTCTAATAACTCTAATCTCCAATTATTAATAAAATAGATTCCAGTTTTAAAAGATATGCTTGTAATTGAAGCCCCTAGACCTGTTAATAAGAGCGAAAATGCAACTACTAGAGATCTTTGTTTTAATAATTTTTTGATGCTACGAGAAGAATTATTACTTGTTTTTTGAATATTATCTTTTATAAAGTTTGGCATGGCCCATGATTATTTTGTCAAGCTGAAATCGTGTATTTCATCAAATTGAAGATAGCGATAAAGTTCATCTGAATATGGATTAATTTTATTTTTAGTAATATCCTGATATTCTTCTATTTCAGGTATTTTCCCAAGCAGTGCACAAACTGCTGCCAATTCTGCACTCCCTAAAAATACTTGCGCATTCTTGCCAAGTCTATTGTCAAAATTTCTTGTACTGGTAGAAAATACCACAGAACCTTCATCAACTCTAGCTTGATTTCCCATACATAAAGAACAGCCTGGCAACTCTAATCTTGCACCACAATCTTCAAATATTTTGTAGTAGCCTTCAGCTTTTAGAGTTTCTTCATCCATCTTTGTTGGTGGACAAATCCATAATTTAGCTTTTAAATTTTGTACTCCTTCAAGAACTTTTGCAGCTGCCCTGTAATGACCAATATTTGTCATGCAAGAACCTATAAAAACCTCGTCAATATTTGTATTTGCAACATCAGTGATTTCTTTTACATTATCTGGATCATTAGGGCAAGCAACTATAGGTTGTGTTACTTTTGCTAAATCAATTTCAATAATTTCTTCATACTGAGCGTTTGAATCTGGTTGAATTAATGATGGTTTTTTTAACCAATTCTTCATATCATTTATTCTTCTTGAAATCGATTTAGAATCTTCATAATTGCTCTCGATCATTTTTTCTAGCAGGCAAATATTGCTTTTTAAATATTCTTGAACAGTTTCTTGGGACAAAAGTATTGTGCTACCGGCGCATGAGCGTTCTGCAGTAGCATCAGTAAGTTCAAAAGCTTGTTCAAGTTTTAGGTTTGGCAATCCCTCAATTTCCATAATTTTCCCGTTGAATATATTTTTCTTATTTTCTTTCTCAACAGTTAATAGTCCTTTTTTAATTGCGAAGAGAGGGATCGCATTAACTAAATCTCTAAGAGTAATTCCTGGTAATAATTCTCCCTTAAATTTAACCAGCACAGATTCCGGCATATTTAATGGCATTGATCCTATTGCAGCGGCAAATGCAACAATGCCCGAGCCTCCAGGAAATGAAATGCCAAGAGGAAATCTTGTATGACTATCTCCACCTGTGCCAACAGTATCAGGGAGCAGCATTCTGTTAAGCCAGCTATGAATGATGCCGTCTCCGGGCTTAAGAGCTACTCCACCTCTTTGAGATATAAAATCAGGTAATTCTTTATGAGTAAGTAGATCGACTGGTTTAGGATATGCAGCTGTATGACAAAAACTTTGCATTACTAAATCTGCAGTAAATCCTAAACAAGCTAGTTCTTTTAATTCATCTCTAGTCATTGGCCCAGTAGTATCTTGACTACCAACTGTGGTCATAATTGGCTCGCAAGTCATTCCTGGCCTAACTCCATCTAAACCGCACGCTTTGCCTACTATTTTTTGAGCTTGAGTAAATCCGGCACTACTTTCAGTTGGATTTTGTGGTCTAGTAAATATTTCACATGGTTGATAATCTAATTTGTTTCTAATTTTGTCCGTAAGTGATCTTCCAATCATAAGATTAATTCTTCCGCCAGCTTGAATTTCATCAGTGAGAGTTGATGGATACAACTCGAATTTGCTTATTAATTCTTCAGCATTTGAATCTTTTTCAATTTTTTTAATAATGCCTTTATAGGGATATATTTTAATAATATCTCCTGTTTTCATTTGAGATACGTCAGCTTCTATAGGTAAAGCTCCTGAATCTTGTGCAGTGTTGAAGAAAATTGGAGCTATTTTGCTGCCAATTATTATTCCACCTGTTTTTTTGTTGGGAACAAAAGCGATATCTTCCCCTATATGCCAAATGAGTGAATTTATAGCAGATTTTCTAGAACTTCCTGTTCCAACAACATCTCCAACATAAGCTATTGGTAAATTTTGTTTTTTTAAATTATCAAGAATCTTTAGTCCATCAGGTTTTTTAAATTCCAACATAGCTAATGCATGCATTGGAATATCTGGGCGTGTAGTTGCATGTACAGCTGGAGATAAGTCATCTGTGTTTGTCTCACCGTCAACTTTAAATACTAAACAAGTAATCTCTTTTTCCAGAACTTTTTTATTTATGAACCATTCTGCATTTGCCCAACTATTTACAACTTCTTTTGCATAAATATTATTTTGAGATAATTCATAAATTTCATTTGCCGAGTCGTAAACAAGAATAATATTTTTTAAAACTTCTGCCGCTTTTTTTGCGAGTAAACTATTTTCTCCTTTAAGTATTTCAACCAAAGAATTTACATTGTATCCGCCTATCATTGTTCCAAGTATTTCAATTGCTTTTTCGGGATTAATTGATTTACAATATTTTTCGGAATTAACAATAGCCGTAAGCCAGCTTGCTTTTACGTAAGCAGCCTCATCAACTCCTGGGGGTACTCTATTTATTAGTAAATCAAGTAAATAAGATGAATCGTAAGTACTATCTTGTTCTAATAATTCTGTAATACAATTTGTTTGTTCAGCATTTAAAGGTAAAGGAGGGATACCTTTTGCAGCTCTATCAGCTACATGATCTGCATAATCTTTTAGCAATGTTTCCAAATTCTTCATTAGTAAGGTTTAATGCCTAATCTATTGTTATTTTTAATATTGAAAAGGAGAGTATTCATAAATGCTTTTTTAAATATTCAAACTTCTTAATTAATCAATGACGACATCATCAAATAATTCAGCTTTAGAAAAGACATCAGATTTACATGTTCTTGAAACACGTCCATTAATACCTCCAAGCAGATTACATAATGATATACCTTTAGATCACGACTCTGCTAATACAGTATCTAAAACAAGAAGATCGATACAAAATATTTTGCATCATAATGATCAGAAGCTTTTAGTCATTGTGGGTCCATGTTCAATTCATGATCTTGAGGCTGCAAAGGAATATTCAAAATATATTCAAAAATTCCGAGAAATGTATAAAGATAAATTAGAAATAATTATGAGAGTATATTTTGAAAAACCAAGAACAACTATTGGTTGGAAGGGATTGATAAATGATCCCCATCTAGATGACTCTTATGATATTAATACTGGTTTAAGAAGGGCAAGAAGTTTGCTTTCATATTTAGCAACTCGCGGCATACCTTCTGCTACAGAATTATTAGATCCAATTGTTCCTCAATACATTGCTGATTTAATAAGTTGGACAGCCATAGGTGCGCGTACTACAGAAAGTCAAACTCACAGAGAAATGGCATCAGGATTATCAATGCCTATAGGCTTTAAAAATGGAACGGATGGTTCTTTTGCTACTGCAATTAATGCAATGCAGTCAGCTTCAAAATCCCATCACTTCTTAGGTGTAAATAAAAATGGGATGGCTTCTATAGTTAATACTACAGGAAATCCAGATGGACATATAGTTTTAAGGGGCGGTTCAAAAGGCCCAAATTTCGAAAGTGATCATGTACAAAGAATTTCAGCAGAATTGAGGCAGTGTAATCTTCCCTATAAAGTGATGATTGATTGTAGTCATGGAAATTCCAATAAAGATTTCCGAAAACAGTCGGAAGTGCTAAAAAATGTAGCTTCTCAAATTAGTAATGGTGAAAAAAATATTTTAGGAGTTATGCTTGAAAGTCATTTGAAGGAAGGAAATCAAAAACTTTTAAAAAAAGAAGATCTCCAGTTTGGCAGAAGCATTACAGATGCATGTATAAATATAGAAACAACAAAAGAATTAATCGCTATTTTATACGATTCACTTAGCTAGTTATTAAAAAATTAAATAATAATGCTGAAGAGATTGGAACAATGAAATTATCTATTCCTAGAACACTAAATTGTTCGAGCAAAGTCGCAATAAAAGCTATTGTAAAATAATTTAAATTTAGACTATTTTGTTGAGAGTATCCTATTGAGCAAACTACTATCAAACTTGTTAAAAACATTGTTATGGTTCCATATAAAGATTTTTTTTGTTTAAAAATAATCCAACTCTTTGAGTTAAAGCTTTTTCCTATTAATCCAGCTAATCCATCACCAAAAGTCATTATGAAAAATCCATTAATTAGTGAATATGGATCTTTATCCCAGAAAAGATAAATCAAAATAAATAAACTTAGACAATAAAATAATGTCCCATAACTTTTTCTCTCAACATCCTCAATTGTTGGAAATAATTTATAGTTGTAATTGATGAAAACCATCAATGAAACAATTCCTGTAAAAATTAGAGCAGAGCTTTGATTAATTTTTAAAAATTGAGCAATTGGTATTAAAGGTCCTATTCCGATATGTATTATTTTTCTGACGATTTCTCTGCTATCTTCATTATATTTTTTAAAAACTATTGATATTAAAAATATTGAAAATAAATATAATAAAATTATTGTAAATTTTATCAATTTGGTTAAGCTGCTTTTTGATGAGTTGTCATTACTCGAAGCTTTAATATTGCTTTAGCTTCTAGTTGCCTTACTCTTTCTCGTGAAACATTAATTTGTCTTCCAATTTCTGCGAGTGTTAATGGTTCTTCTCCATCTAGCCCAAATCTGAGCTTCATGATTTTTTGCTCTCTTTCATTTAATTGAGAAAGCCAAGTTCCTAAATGCTCTTTTTGAATAGTTCTGTCCATACCTTCCATAGGCTCTTCACAGTTTGGATCAGGTATGAGTTCACCAAGAGTACTTCTGTCTTCTTCCCCTCTTGCATGTGCATCTAGGGAGGCGCAAGGAGCACTTTGAGAAATTAAATCTTCCAAATCTTTTTGATCAATTCCCATCTCAGTTGCCATTTCCAATCTTGTAGGTTGTCTGCCAAATTTATGTGATAATTCTCTAGAGACTCTTCTCATTTTGGATAGTTTTTCACTTATGTGAATAGGCAAACGGATGGTTCTAGCACTGTTATCAATTGCCCTCGTCATTCCTTGTCTAATCCACCAGTAAGCATAAGTTGAGAATTTATATCCCATAGCAGGATCAAATTTATCTACAGCTCTTTCAAGGCCAATAGCCCCTTCCTGGACAAGATCTAATAATTCAAGCCCTTGGTTTTGGTATTTTTTTGCAACAGAGACAACAAGCCTTAGATTAGCTGCCATCATTCTATCTCTTGCTCTTTTGCCAATCTTAATTTGATAAAGATTTCGTTGGGTTCTATCAGCTTCAGGAATTTGTAGCAACTTTTTCATGTTCTGAACATGATGAGCTAACTCTATTTCCTCTGCTGGAGTCAAAAGAGGGACTCTTCCAATGCTACTTAAGTAATAGCCAATAGAATCTGAAGCGAGCCGGCCAGATTTTTTTTGGCTTTGTTTTGCCGTAAGACTGGATTTTGATTTGCGAGACTTTCCCGCAGTGTTTGGTAATCTTGGCTCATCAAAATTATTATCTGAAGAGCTTTTCGCAGATTCCAGAGGGATCCCCATCACCCTGGCCTCCTAAATAATGGATTTTTTAAAAAGCTAGCACTGAAATTGAAATAAAAACTACTTTTACGTTGAAATTTTAAAGACAAAAATTTTTTTTTAAAAGCTTATTTCTTGAAATCCCTTGATATGAAATGATTTTATAAAAAATAAAAAAAATTTAAAATATTAAGTATTTTTTTAAATGTTGTAAAAATCAATATTAATTTTATTTTTCTATGAGGTCAATTTGCGAACGATTATGCGATGAATCTAATTCATATTTCGAATATGAACCATCATCTTTCATTATCCAAGAAAAGTAATTATCTTTAATGTAAGTTTGCAAAAGCGTGTATATTTTAGATTTTAATTCATAATCCTCTATAGGAGTAACAGCTTCTATTCTTCTATCAAGATTTCTTCTCATCCAATCTGCACTCCCTATAAAAACCTCATTATCCCCGTTATTACAAAACCAAAAAATTCTTGAGTGTTCAAGAAAATGGCCAATAATGCTTATAACTTTAATATTTTCACTTAAATTTTTTCTTTGGGGATATAGGCAACAAATCCCTCTTATGATTAGGCTAATTTTTACACCTGATTCTGAAGCTAAATAAAGCAGTTTAATTATTTCTGGGTCTACTAAAGAATTCATTTTTGCGATTATTTCGGCTTTTTTGCCTGCCTCTGCATTATTAATTTCTCTCTTTATCAGAAATATAAATTTCTCTCTCATCGATGAGGGAGAAACTAATAACTTTTGATAACTTTTTTGTTTAGAAAAACCAGATAAGTAGTTAAATAACTCAAGTAAATCAGATGCTATATCAGGATCCGTTGAAAGTAATCCTAAATCTGTATAAAACTTTGAAGTATTAGAGTTATAATTGCCTGTTCCAATATGGAAATAATTCCTTAATCGTCCTTTCTCTTTTCTTACTACTAAGGCAATTTTTGTATGTGTTTTAAATCCGATGATTCCATATACAACATGAATTCCAGCTTGTTCAAGTTGTTTTGCCCATTGAATATTATTGTCTTCATCAAATCTTGCTTTTAGTTCAACAAGAGTCATTACTTCTTTCCCATTCTCTGCAGCTCTCATTAAAGCTTCAATGATAGGGGAATCTTGGGAAACTCGATATAAAGTAATTTTTATAGCCATCACAAGTGGATCATCTGCTGCTCTGTTTATAAATTCTTCAACTGAAGTTTTAAATAAGTCATAGGGATGATGAAGCAGAATATTTTTTTTTCTAAGTATCTTGAAAATAGAATTAGGGTTTTTGTTAGGAGGCAAATCTAAATGCTTTAATTCTGGGTGAGTTTTTCCAACTAGTAGATTTTCTTTTAAATCATCTCTATCAATTTTTGTAAGCTGATTTAAATCGTCTAGACCTAATAAACTTTTGCAAAAGTATATATATTCTTTCTGTATTGAGATACTTTCAATAAGTAACTTTAGAATATTTTCTGGCATATCTGAATCTACTTCTAATCTAACTACGTCTCCCCCTAATCTTCTTTTTTGCAAACTTTGTTCAACAGCTAAAAGTAGATCATCAGCTTCAAGTTCTTTTAATTCTAAATCTGCATCTCTTGTCACTCTAAAAAAGGAGTAATTTATACATTCCATTCCGTTAAATAAAGTATTGATATTATTCCCAATTAAATCTTCAACACTTATGAAATAGTGAGAATTTTCACCACTAAGTTGATTAATTTCATTGGGAATTCGTATAAATCGGGGTATATTTTTTGTTGGTATTTTTACTCTGACAAACTGATTTTTAGAATCCTCCTCATCCTTTATTAAAGCTGCTAAATTTAGACTTAAATTACTTATAAATGGAAATGGATGTGCCGGATCAACAACTAATGGAGTTAATAAAGGGAAAATAGATGTTGTAAAGAAGTTATTACACCAATTTCTCTGATTTTCACTTAGGTCCTTATATTTTTTTAAAATTACACCTTTTTCTTTTAATTCATTTTTTAATTCATTATTTACATAGTTTTCTTGGAGAATAGTTAACTTTTTTATTTCATTATTGATTTTTTTTAATTGCTCTTTAGGGGTAAGTCCATCAATACTTTTTTTAGTAATTTCTGCTTCAACTTGAGCCTTTAATGAAGCTACTCTTACCATAAAAAACTCATCAAGATTATTACTAAAAATTGAACAAAATTTTACTTTATCTAGAATTTTGTACTCCTTTTCCATTCCAGTAAGTAGTACTCTTTTATTGAATTCAATCCAACTTAATTCTCTATTAATAAAAACATCAGCCTGGCTTTTCATTAAAAAACTTTTAATTTTTGATTTTTAAAAGAATTATTATTTTTACCCTCTGCAATAAGGTATATCATGAAAAGTAAGATAACGGAACCAGCTATGAAAGGCGATTTAGGGCCAAAACTATCATAAACCCTTCCGGCCATTGCAATTCCTAAAACTCCTCCAAGACTCTGTAGACCCTGAAGGTTACTTAAAATTGACCCTTGTTTATCAATTTCTAATTTCTTAGATATTAGTGCTCTTAACGTGGGCGTAATTAACCCTGCCCCAACGGCTAAAAATGAAACAGCTGAATAAATATTAATTGTCGCATTTTCTTTTGGAGCAGTTATTAAAAGAGCACATGCCACAAGAATAAAGCCTGATCCGACTAGTGTTAATCGCATTTCGCCAAATTGCTTTACCAGAGGCCCAATTAATCCTCCCTGAACGATAATTGCAATGATACCTACTACAACAAGAGTTCCACTTGATGCTTTCGTTGTCCAGTTTAAAGATTCTTGAAGGAAAAATATCAGAATATTTGTCAATCCAGTAAAAGCAATAAAGTAAATAAAAAAAGCTAATGATAATTTTTTAATTTTTTCTTCTTTGAAAACTGTAAATAGAGCTTTTAAAGGGTTTTTTAAAATATTTTTTGATTTACTTGAGTCACTATTAGGCTTGGTTTCTGGTAAGTAAAAAAATACAAGGAGAAAATTTATTATTGGAATGATTGAGGCTATCAAAACTGGAACAATAAAATTATTATTTGTATTTCTTGCAAAAATTACAACAAAAATATTACCTAAGAAAAAACTTAAACCAAAAGCTACACCAATAAGCCCAAATGTTTTTGCTCTTTTTTCAGGGCTTGAAATATCTGCAAGAATTGTTGTTGCAGTAGCTGCAGTCCCCCCACTTAAACCATCAATTAGTCTCGCTAAAAATAATAAAAATAACGGGATAGAGGCTATTGAATTTGACCAATTAAAAAGAACTGTAAAAGATAATATTGATATACCTATTACTGAACCAGTAATACAAAAAAGAGTAACAGGTCTTCTTCCATATCTATCACTCATAAGTCCTATAAAAGGAGAAGCTGTAAATTGAGCTAATTGATAAGTGCATGATAATAAACCATATGTACTTGCTTTAGAATCAAAAAGTAAAACAAAAGAGGGTAATATAGGCAACAGAATACTTTCACTTAAACGATCATTTAGAAGAGTGGTAAACGCACTAAGGAGAGTAAATTTTTTATTTGGTTTTAATAAACTTTTTTTCATAATATTTACCTTCATTGCGATTAACTTTTACTACCATACTTGTTAATGGAGATTATTGTGCCAGGCATTGTTTATTTAGTTGGAGCTGGTCCTGGTGACCCTGAGCTTTTAACTCTTAAAGCTTTACGCCTAATAAAAAATTGTGATGCATTAGTTCATGATGCTTTAATTCCTGATGAAATAACAAAAGAGGCAGGAAAAAATGCAGAAATTTTCCATGTAGGCAAAAGAGCTGGGAAGTGTTCTGTACCTCAGGCTGAAACTAATGCTCTTATTTTGAAATTGGCAAAAGAAGGCAAAAATGTCGTAAGGCTTAAAGGGGGAGATCCATTCGTTTTTTCTAGAGGTGGTGAAGAGGTATCTATTTTAGAAAAAAATGGAATTTCAGTTGAAATCGTTCCTGGTATTACTTCTGGGATAGCTGCCCCCACATATTTTGGTATTCCACTAACCCATAGAGATGCTGCGAGTTCCGTAACTTTTGTCACTGGACATGAGCGTGTAGATAAGGAAAAAAAGACAGTGAATTGGAGAGATTTAGCTAAATCATCAGATAGCTTAGTAATTTTTATGGGTATAAAGAATATTGAATTTATTGTGGAAGAATTAATTTTAGGTGGATTAGATAAGAGTACTAAATGCGCTGTTATTCAAGAAGCTACTTTAAAAAATCAAAAATGTTTGATAGAGAAATTAGATAATCTTCCAGATAAAATCAAAGATAAAGAATTTTTATCTCCATCAATTATCATTATTGGAAAAATTGTTGAATTTAAGGTTAATAACAATATAACTAAAGTATCTGATGTCGATTTACCAGATATTAATAAAGTTCAACTATATAATAAATCCCAAAAGTAAATTGGATCGAATTTAGGTTTAAGCTTTAAATCATTAACTTGATTAATTTGTCTGCAAGATAAGCTATTAATTGCAACAATTATGTCATCAATTTGAAATTCTGGAGGAATTAATTCTTCTTTTACAATTTTCAATTTTAAAGCTTCAGAAACCATAATCCCTTCTAAACAGCCGCTCTCTTTTCTAGGAGTTATCCATTGATTATTTCTTTTAATTAGAAGATTAAATGTACTTCCACAACAAAGTTCTCCTGAAGTATTCAAAAGGATAGAATCATCAAATGATTTTTCATTAGCTTCTGTCAAAACTTGTATTGCCTGATTATATGAAAATGTTTTGCATTTACTTATAAGACTGAATTCATTTATTTTTTCCGTTTGACTAATGCAAACGCTTATCGGATTAAAATTTGGTTTGATTCTATAGAACTCAAGCCATAAATTATCCAAATCTTTTGTCTCTGAAGTGCTATCAATTGTTAGTTTTCGACCTTCATTAGTTCCTCGACTATAGTTTATTCTGACTGATGCAAATTGATCATTTTTAAGCGATAACTTTTTAATTCCCTCATTAATAAGTTGTCTTAAAGTTAATCTATTTATTTTGAGATTAATATTTAAAATCTTGCTACTTTTTTCTAATCTTTTCAGATGTTCATCAAAAAGAATAGGTTTGTTTTCTTTTATCAAAATGGTTTCAAATAAACCATCAGCAAATTTTAATCCTCTATTATTTGCAGCAATAAATATTCTATCAATATCCAACCATTGATCCTTGTGCCAGCCTAATGTTTCAATCATTTAAGTGAATCAATTAATGGTAAAAGTTTCCACTTTAGTTCATCAGTTTCCTCTTCAGGATTTGAGTCAATAACTATTCCGCAACCAGCATATATATTGATTTTTTTGTCCTTAATTAAAAATGATCTTATTAGTATATTGCTGTCAAACTCTCCATTCCAATCAAGCTTCAAAAATGAGCCACAGTATGGTCCGCGTTCACATTCTTCTAATTCAAAAAGTCTCTGGCATGATCTTAATTTAGGTGCTCCAGTTATAGAGCCCCCAGGCCAACAAGCTTTTAGTAAATCAATCCAGTTCTTGTCTTTTTTTAATTTGCCTCTGATTACTGAAGTTAGATGATGAACTTTTAAGAAACTTTCAAGTTTTAATATTTCTGGAACTACAATACTTCCTGTTTCGCAAACTTTACTTAAATCATTCCTTATTAGGTCAACAATCATAATATTTTCGGCTCTATCTTTTTCGTTCGTTATTAAATCGATAGCATTAAGCGCGTCTTGATTTAAATCCTTATCTCTGGATCTAGTTCCTTTGATTGGTCTTGATTCTACAAAATTTTTATTATCTATTTTTATAAATCTTTCTGGCGAGGTAGATAATACAGCCTCTTTATAATTATCATTATTTATTATTATTCCTCCAAAGGGTGCTCTTAATTTCCTTCTGATTTTCAAATAAATATCTAAAGGATTATAGTTTTTGGAAGATTCAATTTCGCATTTAGTTGTTAAGTTTGCTTGAAATATATCCCCTAAGGAAATTAATTTTTTCAATTTTAGAATATTTTTCTGAAATTTTTCAGCCATTTCCTCCAAATTGATTTTTGAAAAATCAAAATTCAAATTTGTTTTAATAATATTTTCTTCTTCAATATTTTTAATATTGTTGATTATGTTTTTATAATTCATCAGTTCAGATGAGTTTGTGCCTTCTATAATTATTTCTTGTTTTATGAGATTACATTTAATGATTGGATCATATGATGCAATCCATAAAGTTGCCATATTAGATTTTCGCCATGGGTTTTTGGGTTCTACAAAAACTCCAGCTTCATAACTTAACCATCCGATCCAAAATCCTTCTTCAATATTTCTTAAATTGTTAAATGGATTATTAGTTTTGTCTAAGTTATTGATATCTCTTGATTGGATTATTTTTTTAGGTTTAATTCCTATTATTGACCATTCTCCATTTTCTTTGCCATCACTATCTAGCCAAGCTAATCCTTTATCTCCGAATTTTTTTGTTAGATGATGCGTAATCAGTGCTGGATCTATCCATTTTTTTATAATTATTTTTTTTATTTTCATTTTTTATTATTGTTATTGAGCCATTTTTCATAAGCGGCATTTCTAATTCTGCAGCTATCACACTTACCGCATGGTTTTGAATTACCCGAATAACAACTCCATGTTTTATCTAAAGGGACATGATAATCAAAAGCTAATTTAATAATTTCCTCTTTATTTAAATCTAATAGTGGTGTCCAAAGTTTTATTGGATTATTTTCTCTTCCTCTTTTATTGGCTAAATCTGCTAACTCTTGAAATTTTTTAATGTAGTCAGGTCTACAATCTGGATAACCAGAATAATCTAGTGCATTAACTCCTAATCCTATAAAATCAGCATCTATTGCTTCGGCATAACTTAGTGCAACGGAAATAAATATAGTATTTCTTCCAGGAACATAAGTATTAGGGATTTTATTAGTTTGTACTCCTTCTATTGGAATATTTTTTTGAGTATCAGTTAATGACGAGCCTCCCCATAAAGATAAGTCAAGCTTAATGATTTTAAATTCTTCGATATCAAAGTGTTTTGCAATAATTGACGCAGAATTTAATTCTTTTTTATGACGTTGACCGTAGTCAAATGAAAGGCCAAAAATTTTAGCTTCGGATTTTTTGGCGATACCAGTAACTGTAGAAGAATCTAAACCTCCAGATAATAAAACTACTATCGATTTATTTTTAATAGGCATATGATTTCAATTAATTTTTAAGTATTTGTGAGTTTGAAGGCTCAATTGCCAATCTGGGTTATTTTTTACGAAATCGATAGCAAGAGAAAAACCATTCGCATTGTTCCATGCTGGCTGTAAATAAAAAATTTTATCTTCTTTTTTTAAGCCATCTTCGCTTTGAGAGAGTTGAAATTGTTTTAAAGTTTCTTTTTTTATTTGAATAGCAAATTCAATATCTTCTATTTCATTTATGATTATTTTGATTTCATTACATTTTTTTAAAAAATAATTTTTTGGAGGTGAGTGTCTTTTAGGAGATAGAGTAATCCAGTCATAGCTTCCTGATATCGAATTAACTCCACTTGTCTCAATATGAATCTTCATTGGCGTTCGTTCTTCTCCCATCGTCATTTTTTTTATGGCTTTGCAGAAATTATCTAAGTTATGTTGTAAAGGTTCTCCACCTGTAATAACGCAAAAAGATGCTCCTTTTTCTCTGGCAATTTTTATGTGATCTACTATTTTTTCAATTGATATAGAAGGGTGTTTTTTCTCGTCCCATGAATTCTTGGTATCGCACCATGAACATCCAACTTTACATCCGGCTAACCTTACAAAAAAAGCACTTTTCCCAGCGTGATAACCTTCACCTTGTAATGAATGAAATTGTTCGACTAGGGGTAAATAATTTGTCATTTTCATTCAAAAAAATAAAGAATATTAATTTGATTGAGTTAACTTATCTTGAGAGGCTTTTATTAAACCCTTAAATAAAGGATGAGGTTTGCCAGGTCTTGATAAAAACTCAGGATGATATTGACATGCTAAGAAGTATGGATGATTTTCTAACTCAATTAATTCAACTAATCTGCCATCTGGTGATGTACCACTAATTTTGTATCCAGAATCTAAAAAACTTTGTTTGTAGTAATTATTAAATTCGTATCTATGTCGATGTCTCTCATAAATAACATCTTCATCATATAAGTTTTTTCCAGTTGTATTTTTTGTCAATCTACATGGATAAACTCCAAGTCTCATTGTCCCACCTAAATCAACTACATCTTCCTGTTCTGGTAATAAATGTATCACTGGATTGGGAGTGTTTGGGTCTAGTTCTGAACTAGATGCATCTGTAAGATTAGCTATATTCCTGGCCCACTCTATAACTGCACATTGCATCCCAAGGCACAAACCTAAAAATGGAATTTTATTTTCTCTTGCAAATTTTATAGCCGAAATTTTTCCATTTACTCCTCTATTGCCAAATCCCCCAGGCACGACAATTGCATCAACTTCATTTAAGTAAGTTGCTGCTGAATTTTTTTCTATCATTTCAGCACTTACCCAATGTAAATCTAATAAAGCCTTTTGTTCAATGCATGCATGTCTTAAAGCTTCAACAACGGATAAATATGCATCTCCAAGTTCAATGTATTTTCCTACTAAAGCAACTTTGATTGGAGCTCCAGGATTTCTTAGGTTGTGTATTAGTTGTTCCCAATTTTTCAGATCACATTTTTTATCTTCAAGGTCTAAATACTTCAGGGTTTCTTTGCATAAACCTTCTTTTTTTAAAGAAAGAGGTACAGAATAAATACTGTCTGCGTCTAAAGCTTCAATTACAGAGTTCATACTGACACCGCAAAAACCACTAAGCTTCTTTTTAAGAGCTTCATTGATAGATTGATCACTTCGGCATACAAGTAAATCTGGCTGAATTCCAATTGATCTCAATTCTTTCACTGAATGTTGCGTTGGTTTAGTTTTTATTTCGCCAGAGGTTTTGATGTAAGGAAGTAATGTTACGTGTATGTATGCCACATCGTTCCTATTGACATCATTTTTGAATTCTCTTATTGCCTCTAAAAAAGGTAGAGATTCAATATCACCAACTGTTCCACCAATTTCAGTAATAATAATATCTGCATTACTGTTGGCGGCTACTCTATGAATTCTTTCTCTTATTTCTCCCGTTATGTGAGGTATTACTTGCACAGTTCCACCGTTATAACTACCTCTTCTTTCTTTATTGATAACTGCTTGATAGATAGATCCCGTAGTCACACTATTTAATCTAGTCATTGCAGTATCAGTAAATCTTTCATAGTGACCTAAATCTAGATCGGTTTCAGCCCCATCTTCAGTTACAAATACTTCTCCATGTTGGAAAGGGCTCATTGTTCCTGGATCAACATTTAGATATGGATCTAGTTTTAATATTGAAACACTATATCCCCTAGACTTTAATAATCTTCCTAAGCTTGCAGCTACAATTCCTTTACCAATGCTAGAAACTACTCCTCCGGTGACGAATACAAACTTTGACATTAAATATTTTTAATTAAGCACAGCCTCCTTATATTTTATTTAAACAAAAAACTTTTAGAACATCCATATATATTCTTATTCATCAATTGTTATTTCAATATCTAGTTCTTTTAATTGTGATTCAGAGACATTTGAAGGTGCATTTGTGAGGAGACATTTAGCCTGTTGATTTTTTGGAAAAGCAATGGTTTCTCTGATTGAATCTGCACCAATGATCAGCATGGTAATACGATCTAATCCAAATGCTATTCCACCATGAGGAGGAGCACCCATTTCTAAGGCTTCTATTAAAAATCCAAATTTTTCATCAATCTCTTTATCAGTAAGTCCTACCGTTTTTAGAACCTCTCTTTGTAAGTTCGCTTCATGAATACGTAAAGAGCCACCTCCTAACTCTAATCCATTGAGAACTAGGTCGTAAGCATTTGCTGTAGAGCTCTCTATTTCTTTTTTCAAGTTTTCAGAATCTGTAGATTTGATATTTTTTGGAGAACAAAAAGGATGATGTAAAGCTTCATATCTATTTTCCTCTTCATTTCTCTCAAACATGGGGAAGTCAGTTACCCATAAGAAATTCCATTTACTTTTATCAACGAGATTTAAGTCTTTTGCGATATATTGTCTAACCCTATCTAATGACTGATTGACAATTTGTTTATCTCCAGCTCCTAAGAGGATTAAGTCTCCATCTTTTGCTTCTGTGATTTTTAAAATATCAGCTATATGCTCTTCACTTAGATTATTTTTAATTGCCCCAATAGTCTCAAGCTCATCTCCTTTGACTCTTATAAACGCCAAACCACCAGCTCCTGCATCTTGCGCTACTTGGAAGATATCACCTCCTGGTTTTATTCTTACGTTGCTAATACTTGAATTACCTCCTTTAACTGTTATGGATTTTATATAACCTCCAGACTTAATTGCCTTGGTGAAAATATTAAATCCAATATCACCTAATACTCCTCCTAAATCTTTTAATAACATTTGATATCTGGTATCTGGCCTATCAGTGCCGTAATTATCCATTGCTGCCTGCCATGACATTCTTGGAAAAGCATTATTAAAATTAATATTTAATACTTCTTTCCATATTTTTTTTATGAGACTTTCATTAAAAGAAATTATTTCTTCTTCACTAATAAAGCTCATCTCAATATCTAATTGAGTAAACTCTGGCTGTCTATCTGCCCTTAAGTCTTCATCACGGAAACATTTTGCGATTTGATAATACTTGTCCATGCCTCCAACCATTAAAAGTTGTTTAAATAGTTGTGGTGATTGAGGTAAAGCAAAAAATTCTCCATTTGAAAGACGTGCAGGAACAAGAAAATCGCGAGCGCCTTCTGGAGTTGACTTTGTAAGTAATGGGGTCTCTACTTCTGTAAATCCAAAATTATCAAGAAATTCTCTTGCAACTTTAATAATCTTATGTCTTGTTTTTAAATTTTCTAGTAATTTTCCCCTTCTTAAATCAAGGTATCTATATTTTAATCTGAGTTCCTCTTTTGTATTTTCATAATCATGTATAGACACTGGAAAAGGTAAGTTTTTTTTAATTTGGTTGAGAATTTGCAAATCTTTAACCTTAAGCTCTAACTCTCCAGTACTTAAATTTGTATTTATGGAATCTTTGGGCCTTTCATTAATAATTCCGCTAACCATTATTACTGTCTCATTTCTTAGAGTTTCTGCCTGTTTAAAAAGATCTGCACCATCATCGGGGTTAATTGTTATTTGAAGGAATCCACTATGGTCTCTTAAATCAATAAAAATTACACCTCCATGATCTCTTCTTCTATCTACCCATCCGCATAAATTAACTAACTTACCAATATCTGTATTATTGAGTTCTTTGCAAATTTTGTTTCTCATCAAAGTATGATTTATTTATCAATAACTTATAATAATTCCTTTAGGGTAAATTTAGTTAATAATTTCTTTTATAAAACGCTCTTTTTGTTACGACCCCTTTGAATTTTTTGCCTCTTATTAATATTTGAACTTCATTATTTATTAAGGCATGCGAAGTATTGATGTATGCAAAAGCTATAGCTTGTTGTTTAGTTGGAGACCAACTGCCGCTTGTGATAGTCCCAATATTTTCTTCACCTTTAAAAACTGCGCAACCTTTTCTTCCTATTGCTTTGCCTTCTATAGAGAGACCAACTAACTTTTTTTGAATACCTAATCTTGACTGCTCTTCAAGAAATCCTCTTCCAAAGAATTCGTGATTATTTTCTAGATGTACTAGCCAGCCTAACCCCGCTTCATATGGAGAAGTTTCTTCATTTATGTCTTGACCATAAAGATGCATGCCTGCTTCAAGTCTAAGAGTATCTCTAGCTCCTAAACCACAAGGTGCAACATTTTTGGAAATTGAGAAATCCCATAAATTAATTGCTGCTTTTTTAGATAAAAGTATTTCTAGACCATTTTCCCCTGTATATCCTGTTTTTGAAAAGAAAATTTTTTCTTTAGACGAAATATGCTCAAAAATTTTATATTCGCATCCAAAGTTAGGAATATGTGAGATCGAAGATTCAATCCATTCTTCAAATAAATCGAATGAGTTTTTTCCTTGTAGTGCTAAAAGTACTTTGTCTTTTTTAAAGTTTTTTATCGAAATTTCATATTTATTTAAATTATTTTTTATCCACTGAAAATCTTCTTCATATCTACTTGCATTAACTATTAACAATAATTCTGATGTGTCATTTTCTTGTATACCAAGGTCATAAATTATTAAGTCATCTATTATGCCTCCTTTATCATTAAGCATTACTGTATAAAGCCCCTGACCTTCAGAAAAGGAGTATAAATTAGTAGGAAAAAGTTTTTGAATATAATCCTTTGGATTGATTCCCTTGATAGAAATCACACCCATGTGAGAAATATCAAATAATCCTGCTGAAGATCTAACTGATTCATGCTCTTTAATTAATCCTGAAAATGATATGGGCATTTCCCAACCTGCAAAATCTACTAATTTTGCATTGGATTCAACATATTTTGAATAAAGAGGACTTTTTAGCAAATCCATGGAATATTTTGTTTGTATTTAGTATTTTTACACTGTAGTTTAGAAATTTTTTATTGCATATTTTCTAATGACAAAATTAAGCTTCTAAGTACTTTGGCTGCAACTATGCTACTTACTCCGCTTTTATCAATTTCTGGAGATAATTCCACAATATCTGAAGCCACAATTCTAAATTCTTTTAAAGTTTTCAGTATTTCTTCAAAATCATTCCAAAAAAATCCTCCCGGTTCTGGAGTGCCCGTCCCTGCTAATAAACTGGGATCAAACCAATCTAAATCTATTGTTAAATAGATTGGAGACTTAGCGTATGGTAGAAGAGCTTGTTTTAAATCATTTGAATTTCCGCCTGGACAAAAGTTAACTAATTGATTGTTGTCATGCATAATTTCAAATTCTTCCTTAGTCCCACTTCTAATTCCTATTTGCAAAATTTTCTTTTCAGGCAGCACTTCCAAGCATCTTTTCATAGTACAAGCATGACTATGTTTATTTCCCATATATGATTCTCTTAAATCTGCGTGAGCATCAAGTTGAACTAATATCAAATCTGGATATTTTTTTACTAATGCTTCAATAGCACCTCTTGTTATGGAGTGTTCGCCTCCAAGCATAATTGGGCTTAGGCTTTCACTAATTAAATAATTAGTTGCTGTTTTAACCGTTTCAATAACGGACTTTGAGTCATTATTAGCAATTAGTATTGATCCAAAATCAACATACATAATATCCTCTAAGTCTTTTTTTATTTTTGGACAATATGTTTCTAAACAAGAACTGACTTGTCTTATTGCTTCTGGACCAAATCTTGCACCTGGTTTAAACGAACATGTCCCGTCATAATTAACTCCAAATATACCAATTGAGCAATTCTCAGGACTTCTTTTTGCTCCCATATAAATTGCATTTTCGTTATCAAATATATTTTTTTTCATCTTATGAATCTAGTTCTTTTACAATTTTATTTGGCATCATTTTGAATGCTGCATTTTGAAAATTTAAATTCCAAATTTCACATCCTTTTTCTATTTTTAGGGCCTCATAATAATTTTGCTTTGATAAATTAAGATCTTCTGAAGAAGCGAATGTCCAACTCCAAATTCCGCTTGGATATATAGGCACAAAGGAATACATAGTTTCAGAAACTTTAAATATATTTTTTAGGCTTTTCAAAATATTTATGTGAATATTTTTGAAGGATTCAGGAGATTCGCTTTGCGTTGCTAATATCCCCTCTGGTGTTAGTATTCTTTTACATTCTTCATAAAAAGAATCTGAAAATAATAAATTTGAAAATTCTGACGGATCTGAGCAATCTATAAATATAACGTCGTAAAAATTATCTCTTGTTTTTTTTACCCATTGAACACCATCATCAATATGAATCTTTAATCTATTATCGTTCCATGCTTCTCCTCCAATTTCTTTTAAAAATTTTTTTGATATTTTGATTACTTCCTCATCAATCTCTACCAGATCAATTTTTGATATTTTAGAGTATTTAACGCATTCTCTTGCAGTGCCACCGTCTCCTCCTCCAATAATAAGTACATTAGATTTTTCGTTAACGCTACTTAATGCTGGATGAACTAGACACTCATGATAATATTTCTCGTCTTTTAATGATGTCATCCAACAGCCATCTAGCATTAAAGCTCTGCCATAATATTCATTTTCGATAATAAGAATTTCCTGATATTTTGATTTTTTTTTAATTAAAATGTCACCATTTAGGCCGAATCTTGAGCCTTTATGATATTCATCTATCCATGTTGAAATATGAGTCATAAGCTTTTTAAGAATTTTTTCTTTTAAGTATTTGCTTGGCTATTTGCCAAAGCCGTTGAAAATCTTTAGGGGTTTGTTTTCTAATATTATCTCCTGCATGATGTTCAATGATTGAAAATCTGTCTAAAAATTTTTTATTAGTTTTTTGAAGAGCTGATTCAGGATTTATTTTTAAAAAGTTTGAGAGATTAATAAGGGTAAAGTAAACATCTCCAAATTCATTTTTTATGTCTGAATCATTTTTACTTTTAATTGCTTCCTTTAATTCATTAATCTCTTCTTCTAACTTTTCAAAAATCTGATCGGTACTCTCCCATTTAAAACCATATTCTTTAACAACATTTGTGATTTTATCTGTTCCAACTATTGGCGGTAAATTTTTGATTTTCAAATTTAAATTTTTACTAATCGATGATTCAATTTGAGGGATTTTTTTTTCTGAATTTTTAATATTTTCCCAAATCTGTTGGGATTTTTCTAAAGATACTTTTTCTTTTTTGTCAAAAATATATGGATGTCTATCAATAATTTTCTTGTTTAGATTTTTTATAACATCATTTAGTTCAAATTCTTTGTTTTCGTAACCAATTTCAGAATGAAGCATTACTTGTAATAAAAGATCTCCTAACTCTTCACAGATGTTGTCGGCATTTTTTTCATATATCGCATCTATAAATTCACTACTTTCTTCATTTAAAAATGGGATCAATGATTTATGAGACTGCATTTTCTGCCATGGGCATCCCCAAGTTTTATCTTTCAATGATTTGACATTAGATATTAAAAGTTTAAAGCTATCCAAAGTCTTTAAATCAGAATTTTTTTGCAAGTTATATCTATTTTTTGAGGACATAGGATAAATTTTATTAATTCAATTTTGCCTTAATCATGAAATATTTAAATACTTAGTATAAATATTTCAACTTCATCCATTAGAATGATTTATCATAAGGGCGATTAGCTCAGCGGTAGAGCGCCTGCCTTACAAGCAGGATGTCCCTGGTTCGAACCCTGGATCGCCCATTTATTATTTTTATAATGACTGATATCGTCAATCTTTCAATCAGTCAAAGTGCTGCTTCAGAACTATCTAGGCAAGCTTCTTTTGGAGGTTCTCCAGGAGAAATGTCGATTGATTTGGTAGAGGATAAAAATTGTTCCGAAGGATGGATGCACATTAAATTAAGGCCAGGTACATCTAATGGATCCCCTATTTCAAGAACTGAAGGAGTAACTTTATACGCGGATGTAAAAAAGTTTAATTTACTGAAAGATTTAAAATTAGATTATTACGGTGATTTGAGCGGTGGTGGATTTCTTATTTCAACACCAAAAAATGCAAAACGTTGTTCTTGTGGTTCTGGTTTCAAACTTTTGTAGAATAGATGTGTCTTTTTTTGCAAACTAATATTATTTTCAATAATTAGCTGCTCTCAAGATAAAATAGACAAAAAGTTTATTGAAATAAAATTTGCACATGACAGAGATGAATGATCAATTATCTTTAGAGAATTATTCACCTTTTGAAGTAGAGAAAAAGTGGCAAGAAAAATGGGAAAGTCTAAAGGCGTTTAGTCCTAACCCTGAGGATGATGGGGAGCCTTTTTGTGTAGTTATTCCGCCGCCAAATGTAACTGGATCTTTGCATATGGGGCATGCATTTAATACTGCTTTGATAGATGTTGTTGTACGTTTTCAAAGACTTTTAGGTAAGAATGTTTTGTGTTTACCGGGAACTGATCATGCTTCAATAGCTGTTCAAACTATTCTCGAAAAACAATTAAAAAGTGAAGGCAAAACAAGCGAGGATATCGGAAGAGATCAATTTCTTAAAAGAGCATGGAACTGGAAAGAACAAAGTGGTGGAAGAATAGTTTCTCAATTAAAAAGGATAGGATATTCAGTTGACTGGACTAGAGAAAGATTTACCCTTGATCAAAAATTAAATGAAGCAGTTATTGAGGCTTTTAATATTCTCTATAAAAAGAATTTTATTTATAGAGGCGAATATTTGGTTAATTGGTGCCCTGAATCTCAATCTGCCGTAAGTGATCTTGAAGTTGAAATGCAAGAAGTAAATGGTCATTTATGGCATTTTAAATACCCTTTAATTTCTGAAAGTGGTGAACAGTTAGATAAGTACTTAGAAGTTGCAACAACAAGACCAGAAACTCTTTTGGGTGATACTGCTGTGGCAGTTAATCCTGATGATGATAGATATAAAGAATTTATTGGTGTCAAAGTAAAAGTTCCTTTCGTTGATAGAGAAATACCTATTATCGCTGATTCACATGTTGATAAAGATTTTGGTACGGGTTGTGTGAAGGTTACTCCAGCACATGATCCAAATGATTTTGCAATAGGAAAAAGGCATAATTTAAAACAGATTAATGTAATGAACAAAGATGGCACTTTAAATATTAATGCAGGTATTTTTCAAAATTTAGATAGATATGAGGCTAGAAAGAAAATTATCAAAGAATTGGATAACTTAGGCCTTTTGACAAAGATAGAAGATTATAAACATACTGTTCCTTTTTCTGATAGAGGTAAGGTGCCAATCGAACCTTTACTGTCAACTCAATGGTTTTTGAAAATGGATGAAATATCACAAGGATGTCTTAATGAAATTGATTCTAAAAAACCATCGTTTATTCCTCCACGCTGGGAGAAAGTTTATAAGGATTGGTTAGAAAATATTAATGATTGGTGTATCAGCCGGCAATTGTGGTGGGGGCACCAAATACCAGCCTGGTATGTTTTAGATGAATCTCAAGACTCAATAGAACAAAATACTCCATATATCGTTGCAAGAAATGAAGAGGATGCCTTAATCGAAGCTAATAAAAAATTTGGATCAAATATTAAATTGGTTCGTGATAAAGATGTTTTAGATACATGGTTTTCAAGTGGTTTATGGCCTTTCTCAACCCTTGGTTGGCCCAATACAAATGATCCGGATTTTAAAAAATGGTATCCAAATAATGTTCTCGTTACTGGTTTCGATATTATTTTCTTCTGGGTGGCCAGAATGACAATGATGGGGAATACTTTTACGAATAATATTCCTTTTAAGGATGTTTATATTCATGGTCTAGTTCGAGATGAAAACAATAAAAAAATGAGTAAAAGTTCAGGTAATGGTATTGATCCAATACTATTAATTGATAAATATGGTTCTGATGCTCTGCGATTTGCTTTAATTCGAGAAGTTGCAGGAGCTGGACAAGATATCCGACTTGATTTTGATAGAAAAAAAGATACCTCTTCAACTGTTGAAGCTTCAAGAAATTTTGCGAATAAATTGTGGAATGCAACTAAATTTGTGTTAATTAATAAAACTTCTAACAATAATGATTCGCTTAATGAGAGTGATGAACCTTCTTTAGAGTTATGTGATAAGTGGATTTTATCGAAATTGAATCAGGTAAATATAAAAGTCGCTTCTTTATTGAAAGAATATAAATTGGGAGAATCTGCGAAACTTCTATATGAATTTACGTGGAATGATTTTTGTGACTGGTATGTAGAATTTGCTAAACAAAGGTTTAATAATAAAGAAACTAATAATAGAAAAATATCTGAAAAGGTTTTAATAAAAGTCCTCAATGATATTTTGGTGATGATTCATCCTTTTATGCCGCACATTACTGAAGAACTTTGGCATGTACTGCAACTTAAATCAGATAAAGAATTATTATCTCTTCAAAAATGGCCAACCCAAGAAAATAAATTTGTTGATAATAAGCTTGATAATTCCTTTCAACAACTCTTTGAAATTATTAGATTGATTAGAAATTTGAGAGCTGAATTAGGCCTCAAGCCATCAGAAAAAGTTCCTGTTTACTTGATTTCAGATAATGATGAATTGAGTGATTTTCTAAAAAATTTAGTTGATGATATTCAAACCTTAACTAAGTCTTCTGAAGTATTTATTTTTAAACCTAATGCTGTTGATAAAAAAGAGTTTGCTAAATCTTTTTCTGGGATAATTAGTGACTTAGAGGTTTACTTACCTTTTCAGGATTTTGTAAATATAGATGCATTAAAGGAAAGGCTAAACAAGGATTTAAAAAAGGTGACTATTGAATTAGATAATTTAAATAAGAGATTATCTAATAAAAATTTCGTTGATAAGGCTCCAAAAGATATTGTTGATGAATGTAGATTTAAATTAAATGAGGGATCGGTACAAATGGAGAGAATTACTAAAAAACTCGAGCTTTTGAATTGAGAATGAATATATTTCTTGAAAATATTTATAATTTGTCTTTTTTTTTTAATACTGGAATTGGGATATTTTCGTTTGTTTGCATTTATATTTTAATTGTTTTATTAATACTCCCAGCTTCTTGGTTATCTTTATTATCAGGTTTTTTATATGGTTCATATTTAGGATCAATTATCGTTTTTTTCTCCGCTTCCTTAGGAGCATCAGTTGCTTTTTTTGTATCAAAAAGTTTTTTTGCAAAAAAGCTAAAAAATCTTTTTAGTCGTTATCCAAAATTAAGTGTTATGGAAAAAGTAGTAGAAAAAGGCGGACTTAAATTAATTTTTTTAGCAAGATTATCTCCGATATTTCCCTTCAGTATTCTTAATTATTTTTATGGTTTGAATAATGTTAAATTTCGAGATTTCGCTATTGGTCTTTTTGGAATAATTCCAGGAACTTTTCTTTATTGCTCAATAGGTAGTTTGGCAAAAAATATCCAGGAGCTAAAAAATGTTCAATCACCAAATAATTTATATATGACTATTGTTGGAATTATTTCAACTTTTTTAGTTGTATATTTCTCAGCTAAATATTCCAGGGAATATTTTGAAAAATCCTAAGAATTTACTCTTTAATATTCCAATCTCTAATAGATGCAATTAAGATAAACCACAAAAGTCTAAATTTACCTAGTAGAGTTTTGTTGGCTTCTAATTCGACATATTTTGCTTGTCCACAAGGTGTTTTTATGAAGTTGAAAACTGTTTTCTTTGTCATAAGTCTCTCTAAAAGTCCTGATGATTATTCTTACATTTTATAGCCAAGATTTTTAGTTTTTTTACTTAAAAACCAAATTTTTCATAGACTACTTTGTGGAATATTATTTTTTAAAATTTAAACTTTTTCTCCAGCTTTAAATCCTCTAAAGCATTTGAATCTAGGAAACCTCAGACTAAAAGCCACCGCATCCTTAGATTTAGTTTTAGCATCAGCTCTGATTTCTACAAGTTGACCAATCAGTTGATTCCGTTTTGACCAATATTCTTCACGTTGGATATCACTAAATCCGCTTCCACAACTAAGACTGTATTCATGCCCATCATCTTCACCTTCTACTAGTACAGCTCCTAGTCTACCTTTATTGCGACCTGTGCCTTCCTCAACAGATACAACCTTTAAAGTGACTTCAATGAAAGGTTTTGCTTTTAACCAACTGTGTGTTCTTTTACATTCATACATTGCATCAGGATCTTTAATCATTACTCCTTCATATCCACCCTCCACAGCAGATTTATTCAGCTCTACAAATCTTTTCTGTCCCTCATTTGTGTCTAGGTCTACATTTTCCCAGTCAAGTGTTTTTATATGTCTAAGAAGTAAAGAATGTTTTGCTACCCATTCTTTTACTAATAAGCTTCTTGCTGTTTGACTAGTGTTCCATCGCCCTTTTTGGAAGTCTTCAAGGGGACATAAGTCAAATAGATGTAGAACTGCGTCTTTTGTTTGTTTGCCATCTTTTCTATGAACCTGTTTCATTAAATCCTGAAAGTTAGCGCTCATTACTTCACCATCTAGGACTAAGTCATGAGGTACAGGATCTTCTTTTAAGACGTTTTCTATTTCTGAGATAATATGACCAAAATTATGGAATTGTTTCCCATTACGAGAAAACATTTCTACTTTATTTTTTCTGATAATAGTTAAGACGCGCACACCATCTAATTTGATTTCAATTTGCTTTTTTCCTATCATTTTTTTTTCATGATTTGCACTGTCATGAGCTAAAGGACAAGAAAAAATAGGAATCGCATATTTGGGAAATTTCTTGGCTATCTTGTTGATTGTTTTTTCAGATACACCACATCTAAGATCTTTAATTAAAACTCGTCTATAAAATCCATTCCACTCTTCTTTTGTGGCAGATTCCATAGCCGTAATAATTGCATCGCGAGCAGCGTGACCAGTAAGTTCTCTTTGAATAAGCTTATTTGCTAATTCCCTAAAATCTTTCCATAAAAAATTTTGACTTTTTTCATTTTCTTTTTCAGGAACAATTTTTACACCAAAAGTTACCAATGGATCAAGTGCCATACGGATGCCCTCAAAAAAATCGTCTAAACCATCTTTCATTGCTTCTGAGATGATTTTCTCTTTATCTAATCTACTTGGGCGTAATTCTAGTTGATGTATTATCTCTTCTTTAAACAATTCTTTTTGCCTCACAAGAAATTATTAATTCACTTTTGCTATTCTGTCTATTTTCCAATCATTGTCAGTTTTTGCGAAAGTAAAATCTAATGGGAGCTCATCTTGTTTATCTTCTGATTTTAAATTCAAAGTTATTATGATTTGATCTTCTTGGACTCTAGGTCTTCCTGATTTTAAATTTCTATATTTATTGAGGTTTAAACTAGCTAAAAATTTAAGAAAGTCTTGGCGCTTCACATGAGTTTTATAAGTTTTTGTAGTTAAACCATACGCTGCATCAATTCTGCCAGCAGCTATTTGATCAAAAAACTTTCTTACTAATGGATTAATTCCTCTGGCGCTTATAACTAATTTGACTGCATTAAAAGTCCAAAAAGAAACTAGTACAGCTCCGCCAACTAATAATGCTTTAATTCCGATATCTTTAACTAGTGTTGCATCCATGTTGATTTAAGTTTTTTATTACTTTAAGAAAAGAAATCGTTTTTGATGGCTTTTTTTGTCAAAATAATACTAATTTTAATCCATAATGCCTGTAATTCCTCTTTTACCTTTATTTCATAAATTTAATAGCCAATATTTTGAAAATTCTCTAGCGGTTAATAATCAACCATTAGTAAAAGTTAGATGGAGTGATAATAGATTAAAAACTACTGCTGGTTTTTATAAAAGAAAAAGAATTAATGGTCTTTTAGATTCTGAAATTATCTTATCGAAACCTATTTTGAGTAAATTATCTAATAGTGAAATAAACAGTACTTTATGTCATGAAATGATTCATGCATGGGTAGATAGGATATTAAAAAAAAATGAGATACATGGTCCAAATTTCTTAGAAAAGATGAATGAAATTAATGAGAAAGAGAAGAATTTTCAAATTTCTGTAAGGCACTCATTTCCTATTGAAAGGAGAGAATTAAAATACATAGGAACTTGTCAAAATTGTGGTGAGAAATTTTTCTACAGAAAAAGAATAAAGAATATAGCCTGTAAAAAATGTTGTGTAAATTTCTTCAATGGATCATGGAATAAAAAGTGTCTAATTTTGTTTGATTAGAAATAATTAGATGTGTTTTTGTTTCTATCTTTGGAATTATTTATTTTTTTAATGTAATTTATAATTTAAAAAGAACAATAATTTATGGATTCAAGGAGAATTAGAAATCTTAGAAATAGTTTTGATAGAAATATTGTTGATAAACAAGTTGATAAAATTTTTGAAACTGGAAGACAATTCGTTGATGGAGTATCTGGTGCTAGGCCAGGTAAAAGAAGGAACTCAGATTTTCAAGGAATAACAAGTAAGAGTGTTAAAAAAGTAGGGAGATGGGTATCTAAAAAAGTGGATTTATTTTTTGATGAAGAAAATGATGATTGGAATGATGAGAATTTTTATGATGATCAAAGCGATATTAAGACATTTTCCAGAGAATCAAATTCTTATGAATCTACTACAAAGTATTCAAAAAGACCTTTAGAAGCAATATCTTTAAGGCAACCAAAAAATTTACAGACAATTGAGCAAAAAAAATTACCCTATGTGAAAGAGAGTAAGGATGAAGATTGGCCAGATGAAATGGATTTCAAAGTTGAAAGATGGCAAAGAGCTTCAGAAAATGAGAATAATACTTCGAGAGATCAATCAATCCAACAAGTTCAATCAAAATCAAGAAATCTTCCCAGATCAAGAAGAAGAAGAGTATAGTTTGGTAAATTCTTTAATTCCTGAATAACCCAGTAAAGTTTCTAAATTTGGATTGAAAACCTCCCTTATAATTGTTAAGGGTTTTCTGTCTCGAAAAAATCTGTAATTTCTTGACCAGAATGGACCTTTAACGCAAAATTGATCTTCTAACCATTTTGCATTGACAAGTGAAATATGATCAACTTCTCTAAATAATTCTGATCTGTCTTGTGTCAAATTCTTCCAAATTGGCTCTTCTTTGGCTTTTAAATTTTCATTCACTTGATCTGCATTCCACCAACTTTCTGCCCATGCTAGGTTTTTATTATTGCTTTTGATCCATACCTGTCTTCTAATTAAAGGGCCATTTAACTGATTCAATTCTTTAGGGCCTTCTTTAGTGGATAGAGGATCTAATTGCATTGAAATTAATTTAATTTTTGTCTCTTGATTAGTTAAAAGCTGCAGATGTCTAGTTGGACTTCCGTCCCCAAGCAGCATTAATTTCCATGGACCAGATATTTTTGGTAGTGAATTCTTCACTAAAAAATTAGAGGCTTTTTCTTCCCATAAAATTTTTGGAGAGTTAAAAAGTTTATTATTCAGTGCTCTGACGGAGTGCTTTTAAGATGATAACTTTTTTTTAGCAAAAATATTTGCCTTATCTTTTTTTATCTCTCTTATTTTTAGCCAAACAAGTAAAGCAGTTAAATCAGCTTTGCTAACCCCAGGAATTTTTGAAGCATCACCAAAATTTTTTGGCTTTATCTTATTCAAATTTTCTCTAGCTTCTAAGGATAATGTATCTATCTTTTCATAATTTATTTCTAGAGGCAGAGATTTACAGCTTTGACGATTTATTTGTTCAATGTTGTTTTTTTGTCTTTTAAGATAACCCTCGTATTTAATATCTATTTCAACACCTTCTTGTATTGAAGAAGCTATATTTTTTTTAGTCAAATTATATTTAATTAAATCTGAATAATGAAAGTTTGGTCTTTTTAAGAGTTCTTTCAAAGTTATTGAGCCTTTGATTTTTGATCCCGTGGCTAATTCTAGTTTTTTTGATATTTCATCTGTGTTTTTTAATCGAGTGTTTTTTAATCTTAATTTCTCTTCTTCAAGGAGTTTCATTTTTTCCTGATAGACCGACCATCTTTTCTCATCAATTAACCCTATTTCATAACCTAATGGGGTTAATCGCCTATCTGCATTATCTCCCCTAAGGGTCAACCTATATTCACTCCTGCTAGTGAGAACTCTGTATGGTTCTTTGAGATCTTTGGTAATTAAATCATTGATCATTGTGCCTATATAACTGCTTTCTCTGGTAAAGATTATTGGATCTTTTTTGTTTAGTTTTCTTGTAGCATTGACTCCTGCAACTAACCCTTGTGCTGCTGCTTCTTCATAACCAGTAGTCCCATTAATTTGTCCAGCGCTAAATAAATATTCAATTTCTTTCGTTTCTAGTGATGTTTGGAGCTGTGTTGCAGGTATATAGTCATACTCCACAGCATATGCTGGACGCAACATTTTACATTCACTTAATCCAGGTAAGGTTCTTAAAAGTTCTAATTGAATATTTTCGGGTAAACCTGTAGAAAATCCTTGCACATATATTTCAGGAGTATTAATTCCTTCTGGTTCTAAGAAAATTTGATGTGATTCTTTATCAGCAAATTTAACGATTTTATCTTCAATAGAAGGACAATATCTTGGCCCCTTACTATCAATAAAACCGCCGTAAATGGGAGTTAAATGTAAATTATCTCGAATTAGTTGATGTGTTTTGGTAGTTGTTCTTGTGATGTGACAACTAACTTGGGGCATATTATTTTTTATATCTGGGTCAAACGAAAAATATTTATCTGCTGCAGTACTTGGTTGTATATCTAATTCATCAAAAATGATACTTCTTTTATCAACTCTTGCTGGAGTTCCCGTTTTTAAACGTTCTGTTTTGATACCAATTTCGTGTAAATTTTGAGTAAGTCCTTTTGCTGCTTGTTCGCCCGACCTACCAGCTGACATTGATTTATTTCCTATCCATATTCTTCCTTCTAAGAACGTGCCAGCTGTGATGATAACTGATCTAGCTGAGTAATAACTACCAAAGAAAGTCCTTACACCCTTTATTCTTTTTTTTAAGATTTTTTTTGAGTTCAATCCAATTTCTTCAGTTTTTGCAATATCCAGTTCAGTAATCATTGCTTCTTTTAAAGATAAATTATCTGTATTTTGTAGTATTTCAATCATCTTTTTTGAGTATTCTCTTTTATCTGTTTGAGCTCTTAATGCCCATACAGCTGGGCCTCTACTTGCATTTAATATTCTTTTTTGTATAGCTGTTTCATCAGCTAATTTACCAATAATTCCACCTAATGCATCAACTTCATGTACCAACTGACTTTTTGCCGGCCCCCCAACTGCAGGGTTGCAAGGTTGCCATGCAATCCTATCTAAATTGATTGTAAATAAGGCTGTAGAAAATCCTAATTTTGCTGTTGTTATAGCTGCTTCGCATCCTGCATGTCCTCCTCCAATAACGATGACGTCAAAAGATTCATTTGTTAAGTGATTATCATGCATTTTAGGAGCGATTTAATTAGCTAAATTCCTAAATCTCGTAAATTGAGGTTCAAATAATAATTTAACAGTTCCTACGGGTCCATTTCTATGTTTAGTGACAATAATTTCTGTAATTCCTCTATCTTCAGTCTCCGGATTATAGTATTCATCTCTATAAATCATTAATACTAAATCTGCGTCTTGTTCAATAGATCCTGATTCTCTTAGATCGCTTAACATTGGTCTTTTATTTGTTCTAGACTCAACCCCTCTACTAAGCTGAGATAAAGCTACTACTGGTACTTTTAATTCTCTGGCCATGCTTTTAAGACCTCTTGTTATTCGGGAAAGTTCTTGCACTCGATTATCAGGGGTTGATCCTTCCATCAACTGCAGATAATCAATCACAATTAATCCAAGTTCTTTTTTTTGTTCAGCTATTAATCTTCTGCAAAGAGATCTCATCTCTAGAACACTTAAGTTAGGCTTGTCATCTATAAATATTGGTAATTGACCTAATGAATTGATACCTTCTCCGAGTAATGGCCATTCATCTTGCTGTAATCTTCCTGTTCTTAGCCTTCCACTTTCGATTCCCACTTCCATAGAGAGTAGTCTATATGTCAACTGTTCTTTACTCATTTCAAGGCTAAATACACACACAGGTAAATCTTGAGATTGTGCAACATTTTTAGCCAGATTAAGAACTATTGAAGTTTTTCCCATTGAAGGTCTTCCAGCAACAATTATTAAATCACTTCTTTGAAAACCTTGAGTCATCGCATCAAGGTCGTAGAAATTTACTGGAATACCAGCTACTGAAGTACCTAATGACCTTGACTCTATTTCATTGAAAGTACTTGTAAGGATTTCAGCTGCTTGAGTCAGGCCTTTTGAAGGTTTTTCTTGGCTGATCTCAAATATTTTTTGCTCTGCTTTATCTAGAACTTCATTAGTATCTTGAGTTTGATCAAAACCTAGTTGAACCACTTCATTCCCAGATCTGATAAGTTGCCTTCTCATGAATTTGTCGTTAATTAAATTAGCAACTTGTTCTATGGAAGCTGTAGAGGAAACATTTTCAACTAGTTCTACCAGTTTGCTATTTCCTCCAATTTTTTCTAGTGATCCATTATCTGCTAACCAAGCACTCATTGACGTTAAATCAGTTGGTTTACCTTGGGTATGTAACATTAATGCTGTTCTATAAATCTCTTGATGGGCATTTATATAAAAAGCTTCAGGTTTAAGTAAGTCTGCAATTCTTCCGATCGCGTCTGGATCAAGAAGTATGCCCCCAAGAACAGCTTCCTCTGCTTGAACGTTTTGGGGAGGTACTAATCCAGAGTTTTCACTATTAAAATCCTTTTTAAAGTTTTTATTTTGCCCATTATTTGGAAAAGGTACGGAAACCATATCTTTAATTGCTTAGATATATACTCTGGCTACTTTTCAAAATAATGCAACAAATTGATTAACTTGTTACTTCAATATTAACTTCTGCATTTACTTCTGGATGTAATTTTATTTTTGCAGTAAAGGAACCTAAATTATGAATATCAGGAACAGTAATGTTTCTTCTATCAATTTCTTTTTTTGTTGCCGCTTCTATCGCTTCTGCAACATCCCCATTGGTAACCGTTCCAAAAAGGACACCATCTTCTCCAACCTGTTTTTTGATAGTGAACCTACCTATTGTAGATAATGCAGTTTGGAAAGCTAAAGCTTCTTGCTTTAATTTATCAGCAGCGATTTTTTCTTTTTCCTTCTTCCTCTCAATTTGTTTGAGGACTGCTGGTGTTACATTCGTTGCCTTGCCATAAGGTAATAAAAAATTTCTTGCGTATCCTGGTGCTACATCAACTAGATCTCCTTCTTTACCAAGTGATGCGATTGATTCAGTTAATGCGACTTGTACTCTTTTAGCCATGAAAATATTGAACAATATATTTAATAATAAGACCTAGAGGGTAACTTTACTTTTTTTGCAAAACCAAATTTGGCAAGAATCTTAATATGTTCCCATGTTATGTCTATCTGACCTTTAAATAATCCTTGTTTTGCGGAATTAGGAAATGCATGATGGTTATTATGCCAACCTTCTCCAAATGTTAATGCAGCAACCCATGCATTGTTTTTTGATGAGTCACCACTTTCAAATGGTGCTTTACCCCAACAATGCGTAGCGGAGTTTACTAGCCAAGTTACATGATAAACAACTACAAGTCTCAATGGAATTCCCCAAAGGACTAGAGCCCATCCTCCAACTCCTAATTTTTGACCTATTGCGTACAATGAAAGTCCAATAGGAATTTGTAAGATTAAAAAATATTTATTTAAAAATCTATAGTATGGATCTTTGATTAAATCTGCACTTAGTTTTGGAACAGCTTTCAGTGCTTCTACGTCTTTAAACATCCAACCCATATGACTCCACCAAAACCCCTTTTTACTATTGTGATGATCTACTTCAGTATCTGAAAAAGAGTGATGGTGCCTATGTAAACCTACCCAATCTATTGGTCCATGCTGGCAACTTATAGCTCCACAGGTAGCAAAAAATCTTTCTAACCATCTTGGTACAATGAACGATCTGTGTGATAACAATCTGTGATATCCAAGGGTGACCCCTAAACAAGCAGTTACCCAGTAAAAAAATAATAATGAAGTGACTGCAGGGAGACTCCAAAATTTTGGTTGTATAGCTACAAGAGAAAGAATATGTATTGCAACCATAAAAGCTATTGTTCCCCACGTTTTATGTAGTCTTGGAGGATATCTTTTTGAATGACTGGAAGGTTCCAGTAATTTTTCTGAAAGTTCTATGACTTTTTCAGCTGGAACAGGTTTTTTTAATTTTGCTGTTTCTTGGAAAATTACTGAATTCATGATATTGAAATACTATTTTCAAAATTACCGATATGTAATATTATCATACTATACTATTGATAAGTTTAATTATCTGTGAGTCTCGGATATCGCGATAAATTATCTAGAGGTCGAAGGGCTATGGCTCATTTGATACACCTTTGGCATGAAAGAAATGGTTGGTCTCACAGAGTATTGCCACTACTTTCAGAAGTTCTTGATTTAGGTAAAGTTCATAATTCGCAAATTTCTAATCTTAGGAATGGGAAGTTATCTTCGCCAGGCCCTGAAGTTTTTCTTGCTTTAGCTCAAGTTAATACGATTCTTGATCAAGGTATTGAAAAAATCAGGGATCGTTTTGAAAGTGATTACCCAGAATTATGGAAATCTTTGGAAGAGTCTGCATTACCCCTAAAAAATGATTCTGGTAATCCATTGTCGGCCGGGGAGTTATTCGAGATATTTTCAGGATTAAAACCTCTACCTTCATCTTTTGACTGGTACATAGAAGATGAAGAAGCTTCTGCTTTAAGTGATGCTCTTTCAGTGCATTTTTGTCAGAATAAGGCTTGGAGATCATGTAAAATGCAGGTAATGGAAGCCTATGCTGTTAATAAATCTGCCCGTAGAGAACGTTTTGCTGAGGTAATTGCAGGAATTAGAGATTATACGGCTGAAGAATTAGATGGAGAACTTCTTGATTTATATGAGGCTTCAAAAAAACTTTCTTATTTTCATGGTAGGGGACCTAATGCTTTCCTCGCAGAATTAAGAAATTTAGCTTCTGAAAATAACATGAATTTTCATAATAAATGACTCTTGATAATAACTTAAAATTGGCTGAAAACGCTGTTTTTTCTGTCGAAGAGAGTTTAAGTAATGTTTTCCAAGAAAGGTCCAATCAGGTTTTCCAGAAATTAGAAAATATTTTGACCATTTTTAAGGAAGAAAAAGTTTCTACTAGTCATTTCAAACAATCTTCTGGTAGTGGTCATGATGATATATCTAGAGAAAAAATTGATGCGGTTTTTGCAAGATTGTTTCTTGCTGAAAAGGCTGCTGTAAGGATGCAATTTGTAAGTGGAACGCATGCAATAAGTTCTGTCTTATTTGGAATTCTTCGACCTGGAGATGTAATGTTATCTCTTACAGGACAACCATATGACACTTTGGAAGAAGTCATAGGAATAAGAGGAGGAGGAAAAGGCTCACTTAAAGACTTTAATATTGAATATAAGCAAATAAATATCTGCGAAAATTTTGATTCTTTTGAAGAAAAAATTGTTCATTTTTTTGAAAAAAATTCATGCAAATTAGTATTTTTACAAAAAAGTTGTGGATATAGTTGGAGAAAGTCTCTTACGAATCATCAGATAGAGAAAATTTGTAGTCTTATTCATTCCCTCGATCCTAATTGTATATGTTTTGTTGATAACTGTTATGGGGAGCTTGTTGAAGATAGTGAACCAATTTCTAAAGGGGCAAATATAATTGCTGGATCATTGATTAAAAATTTGGGAGGAACAATCGTTCCTACTGGTGGGTACGTTGCAGGAGATTCAGAGTTGGTTGAGATGGCGTGTTCTAGATTAACCTCACCAGGTATTGGTTCTTCTGCAGGAATAAATTTTGGACTAGGAAGATTAATTTTGCAGGGATTGTTTTTAGCACCACAAATTGTTCACGAATCACTAAAAGGTGCTGATATGGTTGCAGCAGTCTTTAAAAATTTGGGATTTAAGGTTTTGCCAGAGCCAGCAACTTATAGATCTGATCTTATTCAGTCAGTAAGATTGAATAATCCTGATTTGGTACAAAAAGTTTGTCAATCTTTTCAAAATTCTTCACCAGTAGATTCTTTTCTGAATGTTGTCCCATCATCAATGGATGGATATGATTCAAAATTATTAATGGCAGGAGGTACCTTTATTGAAGGTAGTACAAGTGAATTTTCTGCCGATGCCCCTTTAAGAGATCCTTACAATATTTTTGTTCAAGGTGGTTCTCACATAGCTCATATCAAAATTGCATTAATTCGATTATTATCTGAACTATTGGAGGAAAAATTAATTTCAAAGGATTCTCTACTTCCTTTATCTACTTAATCATGTCTTACAAGTTTCCGGACAACCTTAGCTATGCTGATACTCATGAATATGTCTTGGAAGAAAATGGATTATTAAAAATTGGAGTTAGTGAATTCGCTATAGATCAATTAGGAGATATTGTTTTTGTTGAATTAGCTGATGAAGGGGCGACTTTAGCGAAAGGCGAGACTTTTGGAACAATAGAATCAGTTAAGGCCGTAGAGGAAGTCTATCTGCCTTTTTCAGGGAAAATAGTATCTGTAAATGAAAGTGTTATTGAGAACCCTGAGCTTTTACAGAATGATCCGATTGGAGACGGTTGGTTAGTCATTTTGAAACCAGAATCAAAAGCATCAATTGCTGATTTGATGACATCTGAGGAATATCAATCAAAGGTTGTACCAAAATAAGGCAAACTTTTTAAAAAGAGCTATTTTAAAGAAAAATATTTTAATATGACATCCAAATTTGGGTCTGATTTGTTTACACATAGGCATCTTGGGTTAGGAGATAATGATGAAGGAATTATGCTGAACAAGCTTGGTTTTAATAATATTGATCAATTTATAAATCAAGTTATTCCTGAAGATATTCAGCTTAAAGATCAATCTTCAGAAATATTGCCCCAAGGTTGTTCAGAAATTGAGGCTTTAAACGAATTAGAAGAGATTGCGAATAAAAATATTAAAATGAGATCACTTATAGGTCTTGGTTATTATGACAATCATATGCCTAAAGTAATCCAAAGACATGTTCTTGAAAATCCAAGGTGGTACACGTCTTATACTCCATATCAAGCAGAAATTGCACAAGGAAGATTAGAAGCTTTATTTAATTTTCAGACTATTGTTTGTGAACTAACAGGATTCCCCGTCGCCAATGCATCTTTGTTGGATGAGGGTACTGCTGCAGCAGAAGCCATGGCAATGAGTTTTTCCGCAAGAAAAAATAAATCTTCAAACGTGTACTTAGTGGAGTCAAATGTTTTTGATCATACTTTTAATGTTCTACAAACCAGAGCAAAACCTTTGGGAATAGCCTTAAAACGCTTTACTCAAAGCAACTTTTCTAATCATGATGATGTTTTTGGAATGTTGTTGCAATTACCTGGTAAAAATGGACAATTATATGATCCTACATTCTTAATATCCCAAGCACATAGATCAGAAATTATTGTCACGGCATGTATTGATCCACTAGCACAAGTTTTGATTAAACCAATTTCTGAATTTGGTGTTGATTTAGCAGTGGGGAGTATGCAAAGATTTGGTGTTCCAATGGGTTTTGGTGGCCCCCATGCAGCATATTTTGCTTGTAGCGAAAAATATAAAAGGCTGATACCCGGAAGAATAGTTGGGCAAACTCTATCTAAAAATGGAGAAAAGTCACTAAGACTAGCATTGCAAACAAGAGAGCAACATATTAGAAGAGAAAAGGCCACTAGTAATATTTGTACTGCTCAATCTTTGTTAGCCATAATTTCTTCTTTTTATGCTATTTATCATGGACCCTCTGGATTAACGCAAATTGCTAAGAGATTAGTTGAGTTGAGAATAAATTTAGAATCAAGTTTAGCTGTTTTAGGTTTTGATATTCCTGATGGGATTAGATTCGATAGTGTTGATGTTTATTCTGAGCACTCCCAGAGTATCCATAATGAAGCTTTAAAAAATGGCTACAACTTAAGAATTTTGCCGTTGGGATCAACTATTGAAAATTCAACTGGCTTTGGGATATCTTTAGATGAGCTTAGTAATGAAAAAGAAATAAAAGATATTTTGACTTTCATAGCAAATCTTGTAGAAAAAGAAGAAGATTTAGAGCATATAAAATTAGATAAAGAATTTCATCTTGAAAGCATAGCTTTGAGATCTAGTGCATGGATGCAGCAAGATATATTCACAAGTTACCAAAGTGAAACTGAATTAATGAGATATATATTCCGACTTGCAGAAAAAGATTTTTCTTTGGTAGATGGGATGATGCCATTGGGAAGCTGTACCATGAAGTTAAATTCTGCAGCAGAGTTAAATCCAGTCTCTTGGGCTAACTTATCTTCCATTCATCCTTTTTCCCCACCAGATCAAACTAAAGGCTATTCAAAAATTATATCTGACCTAGAAAAATGGATAAGTGAGATTGTTGGTTTAAAATCAGTTTCTTTTCAACCAAATGCAGGCTCTCAAGGGGAGTTTGCAGGTTTATTGGCAATAAATTCTTATTTTGAATCAAAGGGTGAACTGTTAAGAAAAAAATGTTTAATTCCAAAAAGTGCTCATGGAACAAATCCTGCTAGTGCAGTTATGGCAGGTTTTGAGGTATTAACTGTTGAATGTGATGACGAAGGAAATATTGATTATCAAGATTTGTCAATCAAGGTCAAGAAATTTGATAACCAAATAGGGGCACTTATGTTGACTTATCCCTCTACTCATGGAGTTTTTGAATTACAAATCAGAAAGATATGTGATTTAATTCATTCTGTTGGAGGATTTGTCTATTTAGATGGAGCAAATTTGAACGCTCAGGTTGGATTATGCAAACCTGGCAACTATGGCGTTGATGTTTGTCATTTGAATTTACATAAAACATTTTGCATTCCACATGGAGGTGGTGGCCCAGGAGTAGGTCCAGTTGCTGCATCAGAAACTTTAAGCCCATACCTTCCTACTCATTCTTTAATGGATAATACTTTATCTAATAGTTTTAATTTCGTATCCTCTGCTAAGTATGGAAGTGCAAGTATTCTTCCAATAAGTTGGATGTATATAAAAATGGCAGGTCTTAGTGGGTTAAGGAAAGCAACTTCGCACGCAATTTTATCTGCAAATTATATTGCGCATACCTTAAAACATAAATTCAAGATTCTCTATAAAGGAAAAAATAATTTTGTCGCACATGAATGTATTTTAGATTTTAGAGATTTAAAATCCAAAACTGGATTGAGTGTCAATGATTTAGCTAAACGATTAATTGATTATAGTTTTCATGCCCCAACTATTAGTTGGCCTGTTCCAGAGACCATGATGATAGAGCCTACTGAAAGTGAAAGTTTGGTAGAAGTAGATAGATTTTGTGAGGCTATGTTATTGATTGGAGAAGAAATCAGTGAAATAGAAAATAATCATGAATTAAAAAATAATAATGTAATAAGTAATGCTCCTCATACGCTGAAAGAGTTAATTGCTGATAATTGGCAATATCCTTATTCAAAAGAAAAGGCTTCTTTCCCTTATAAAACTCCAACAACTATTAAGTTTTGGTCTTCAGTTTCTAGGATCAATAATGCATATGGCGATCGCAATTTAATTTGTTCTTGCAATGTAAATCAAGATGAGACTTTAGAAGAAAAAAAATGTGCTTAAAGGACTAGCGTCCCTGTATTTACTTAGTTATTATCAATGTGAATAAAAATTTAATATTTTCTTATAGAATTTTTTTAAATTTTTTTACTAAAATAATCGAGCATCAAATTTTTTGGGGTATTTGAAGCTATGACCAATGATTTTAAATCTGGTAATGTTAAGCAACTGCCAGTTAAAAACGTCAACTTACCAAATTTTGTAAATAATTTTTCTGGAGATAACTCAAATATTTGTTCTATTGAGGGGACTAATGTTATAAGAGTACCTTTTGGTAAAAAATTCTCAAAGAAAAAAAGGCCTGAAAAGAATCAAAATATAGCTACTCTAATACTTCCTTTAAGTTCATATAGTAATCCTACGCCCCCACACGTAGCATAATAATTTAAATTAAATTTAATCTATTGCTTCGAGCGTATCTGAATAATAATTTTGCAGTTGTAACGTTGCTTGATTCCAATCCCATTTTTCTGCTTCTTTTCGTGCCTCTTTTCTCATAATTTCTCTTTTATCTTCATTCTCTAGAATTTTTTTTGTTGCTTCAATCAAACTTTGTATCCCATTATCTTTTTCATCTGGATCATATAAACAACCATTAATCCCATCGCTAATTATATCTGGAATCCCCCCCTTGTTGGCTCCGATAACTGGACATCCTGCAGCCATTGCCTCTAGTAAAACTAAACCAAGTGTTTCTGTACTAGAGGGAAATAAAAATATATCTCCAGAGGCATAGGCGCTAGCAAGTTCATCACCAGATAAATATCCTATGAAATTAGTCTTGGTATTTTCGAAGATTTTTTCAAGCTGGTTTCTATACGGTCCGTCACCAACAAGTGCTAGACATGCATTAGGGATACTTTCTAAGACTGGTTTAATTCTCTCAATTTGTTTTTCTGCTGATAATCTTCCTACATAAATCAATAAATAATTAGCATCTTTATATTTTCCAAATAATTTATCTCTCATTTTCTCACTTCTTAAATCTGGTCTGAAGCTGTAAGTATCTACTCCTCTTTGCCAAAGAGCTGTCCTTTGAATACCTTTATCTTTTAATTCATTAACCATAGCGGTGGAAGTACACAAATTTAACAAGGCTTGATTATGAGCTGCTTTAAGTAATTCCCACAAAAGTGGCTCTAGCATACCCATACCGTAATGTTCCAGATATTTCGGAAGATGAGTATGGTAGCTAGCAATTAAAGGAATATTATTAGTTTTCGCCAACCATATACCACCTAAGCCAAGTACAGCTGGATTAACAACATGTATCAAATCTGGATTAAATTTTTCTAACTTATCTGAGACTGCAGGACCTGGCAAACCAAGCTTCAACTCTGGATATAAGGGTAATGGCATTGCAGCAACTCCCACTACAGTTGCTCCCATATATGATTCTGGACACCCCTCTGGACAAAAAATTATAACTTCATCACCATTTTTTATTAAAAATTCAATTGTTTTAGTCAGTCTTGTGACTATGCCGTCAACTTTAGGTAAAAAAGTTTCAGTAAACAATGCAATTTTCACTTTCTTAAGGTATCTATTTCAAAAATTTTAATTAGTCTTTATAGCCTCAGCTTGTTTTTTTGTCCAGGATGAAACACAAGGTATGCGATTAAGATCACATCTATTGGAGTATTTTTTAGCAACTTCAACAACTTCTTCTAATAAGCCATTATCAAGAGTAGTTGGGTTTAAACCTAGTTCTATAAAGCATTTATTATCAACAATTAGATCATTTTCTACTGCTTCATTCCTTGGATTTGGTAAATAATTGATATCAGCTCCAGTTAGAGAAGCAACTTTTTTAGCTAGTTCTCCAACTTGATGACTCTCAGTCATTTGATTAAAGATTTTGACTCTTTCTCCAGATTTTGGAGGATTTTCAAGAGCAAGTTGTACGCATTTTACAGAATCTTTTATATGTATAAATGCTCTTGTTTGCCCTCCTGTTCCATGAACACTTAATGGATATCCAATTGCAGCTTGCATTAGAAATCTGTTTAAAACAGTTCCATAATCTCCGTCATAGTCAAATCGGTTTGTCAATCTAGGATCTTTTAAAGTTGCTTCTGTATTTGTTCCCCAAACAATGCCTTGATGTAGATCAGTGATCCTTACAAGATCATTTTTGTTGTAGTAAAGAAATAATAATTGATCTAAAGTTTTAGTCATATGGTAGACACTACCTGGGCTTGCAGGGTGTAATATTTCTTCTTCAAAGCGGCTTCCATCAGGTTGTGGAACTTCAACTTTTAGATAACCTTCTGGAATTGTTGCACCTCTATGTGATCCATATCCGTAGACTCCCATTGTTCCTAAATGAACAACATGAATATCTAAATTACTCTCTACTATCGCCGCAAGTAGGTTGTGGGTGCCATTAACATTATTATCTACTGTATATCTTTTGGTAAAACTCGATTTCATCGAGTATGGTGCTGCTCTTTGTTCTGCAAAATGGATCACGGAATCTGGTTTTTCATCAATGAGCAAATTGAGTAATTTTTGATATTGCTTAGAGATATCCATGTTAAGAAATCTCATAGGCTTGCCTCCAGTCTCTTCCCATGCAGAAAGTCGTTCTGTTATTGAAGAAATTGGAGTTAAAGACTCTACCTCTAGATCAATATCAATTTTTCTACGACTTAAATTGTCGACAATAATTACATCATGATTTTGCTCTGCTAAATTCACCGCACAAGGCCAACCGCAAAAACCATCTCCACCTAGAACAATAACTTTCACTCAGAACTCCAGAATTAAAAGATTCATAATATATTTATTAAATTACTACAGCGTGCTTCCACTTTGCGAAAAAACATTGTAAATAGTTTCAAATCTTCTTTCTTAATAAGATAAATAAAAAGCAAATAATAAAGTTTTTACTTTCTTTTTAAACTTTTCTTAATTTAGAGAATTAGATAGATATATTTTTTTCCGGCGAACTTGCTACTGCAAAGTCTTGTTTTTTAATTCTTCCTGCCAGAAAAGCTTGCCTGCCAGCTTTCACACTATAATTTATCGCTTGAGCCATTAGAGGAGGATTTGCAGCTTGTGCTATTGCACTATTGATTAAGACACCATCAGCTCCAATTTCCATAGCTTGAGAAGCTTCACTAGGGACCCCAATTCCTGCGTCAATTATTACTGGCACTTTTGCATTCTCAATAATAATCCTTATATTTGATAAATTTAACAAACCTTGCCCGGAGCCTATGGGAGATCCCAATGGCATTACTGTTGCACAACCTATTTCTTCTAATCTTTTTGCAAGAATAGGATCTGCATTGATATAAGGTAGTACAGCGAAACCCTTTTTTATTAAAATCTCGGCTGCTTTAAGAGTTTCTATTGGATCTGGTAGCAAATACTTTTTGTCAGGAATAACTTCTAACTTTACAAAATTATTTTCTTCTTGACCAGATAATTTTGCAAGTTCTCTACCTAAAATTGCTATTCTGACTGCCTCATCTGAATTAACACAACCAGCTGTATTAGGAAGCATCCAGTATTTTTCCCAGTTGATCTTTTCGAGTAAATTTTCTCCGGTCTGATCATTTTTAATTCTTCTAATAGCGACGGTTATAATTTCCGTTTCAGAATTTGACAAACTTTCCACCATATCTTGAGTAGATTTGTATTTGCCAGTACCAACCATTAATCTACTGGAAAATTGTTTTCCACTAATTAGTAAAGAAGAATAATTTTCCATATTTAGAATCCCTTATCTTTAATACCTTTATAAGGTTCATAATTGTTTCTTTTTTCTAACTCCTTACTTTTTTTAATTGCGGTTTTGTTTTTTGGATCTATCACCAAAACCTTTTGATAAGTTTCATATGCCAAGTCGTACTCAAGTAAACGCTGTTGTGCTGATGCGAGGTTATTTAGGGCTATAGGATATTCTGGAAGTGATTTTATTGCAGATTTATAGTGTTTAATTGCTTTCTTAAATTCATTTTGAGCAGCATAAGAAAATCCTAAAGCATTATTTATTATCGCTTTGGCTTCATCAGGTTCATTTTCATAATTTTCAATGGCTTTTAAAAAAGTTTTAGTAGCTTCAGAATATAATCTTTTTTTTATCTGAATAGACCCAAATTCATATAATTCTGTAGCTAGAGTGAGAGAATCTAAACCTTTCTGCTCGAATTTTACTAAATTTAATTCTTCACTTCTTGTTTTTAGAAATTGCCTGAATACAAAAATAGAAATTATTATTAATACAACAAAAAGAATTATTAAATAAGATTGAAAGGAAGATATTTCCATTATTTATAATTACTTTTCTAGATTATATTCTTTTTTCTACTTACTAACGGAAGAAACAATTTTTTCAAAACACTTAGGATCGTTTAAAGCTAATTGAGCAAGCATTTTTCTGTTGATGATAATTTCTGCATTTTTCATCCCATTTATTAACTTGCTATAGTTTGTTCCATTAATTCTCGCAGATGCGTTAATTCTAGAGATCCAAAGTCTTCTAAAATCTCTTTTTCTTCTTCTTCTATCCCTATAAGCATTACAAAGAGCTTTCATCACTCTTTGGTTTGCCGTTCTGAAAAGATTTTTGTTGCCACCTCTAAAACCTTTTGCAAGATTTAAGATTTTGTTTCTTCTTTTTCTGGCTATGTTGCCTCTTTTTACCCGTGCCATGAATATCTAATAAAAATTGGTTAAAAATTTATGCGTATGGAATCATTAATCTTACATTATCAGCATCTCTTTCATCAACTACGGCTTTTGTTGATAGATGTCTTTTTAATTTTGAGCTTTTATGATCAAGTAAATGATTATGGAAAGCTCTTCTTCTCATGAATTTACCTGTCGCAGTAGCTTTAAATCTTTTGGCAGCAGATTTACGAGTTTTAAGTTTAGACATTTAAGTCAAATGTGTTTAATTAGGATAATCTAAACCTTTATACGCATTGGTGCAAATTAAAGTTTTTAATTGATAAGGAAAGTTCTAATTTATGAAACTTAAATTTGCCTTTTTAAACTTATTTTTAGGCGGTATTTCTCTTTTAATAATAAACACTAAATTTATTTCAAATGCAAAAGGAGAAGAATTGCTAAAGATTGAACTCCATAATGAAATTAAAAAAGGAAAATTTTTAATTGGTTTAAAGCAATATTTAGGCGGGGAGAATGATAGTTTTTCGGAGAAAAAGAATATAAACTTTACAGCTAATAAAGGTTTTTTAAACTTGATATCGTCCAACGGTATTAAACATAAATCAAAACAGATAAATATTACTTGGGCGGATATTCCCGTCAAAAATCCAAAAACAATTGAAAGAATTGTTTTTGGTCCTTTTGCTAGCTATGAATCTGCAAAAAAACAATCAGAGAAACTAAGAGATAAAGGATTTGAGACGACTGTAGCCTACCCTAAAAATTGGGAAGTATGGATTCCATTTCAAGATAATCTGCCAGAGTTTGAATTAAAAAATAAGATTTTCAGAAAAATAAAAAATTTTCAAATTACTCCTGTTCTTAGAAATGACCACAGCGGTATGCAACTTGAAGGTCCTATATATATTTATTCTGAAGAGAAAATAAAAATAAATGGTGTTAATTTTGGCAAAAATTTTTATTTAATAAAGGATTTATATGGAACTTGGACCTTAGTTCAAAGAATTGAATTTGATGACTATTTGGCAGGTGTTTTGCCATATGAAATTGGACCGAATTCTCCCTTAGAAGCACTCAAGGCTCAAGCAGTTATTGCAAGAACTTGGGGCATATTTAATTCTGATAGATTTAATATGGATAAATTTCATTTATGTATAAGCACTCAATGTCAAGTTTATAAGCCTTCTGAAATTTCTTATAAAAACGTACAAAAAGCCATAGACGAAACTTCAAATTTAATTCTCACTCATGAAAATCAACCAATAAATGCTTTTTACCATGGTTCTAATGGTGGAGTATCTGCTACTGCAGGCGAGTCTTGGCAAATTCAAGATTATTCTTATTTAAATTCAATCATTGATGGTTCTAAATCATTAAATAAAATTTTTAAACTTCCAATTACAAATGCATCTTACTTAAATAATTTTTTAGATTTTGATAAAGAACAGTTTTACGGGAGTAATCATTCTCTTTTTCGATGGAATAAGAAAATTTCTAATCTTGAAATTAAAGAAAAGTTGATTAAAAACAAACTTATAAATATTAATGAAGATGTTTTGGATTTAAATTCTATTGAACGTGGGTCTAGTGGCAGAGTGACAAAATTGGAAATACAAACTGACAAGGGTAATAAATCTATTGTTCTTGTTAAAGATGATATTCGGCGAGTATTAAATTTTATACCTAGTAATTTGTTTACTATTAATAAATTAAATGATGATTTATGGCTTTTGAGAGGAGGAGGCTTCGGTCATGGTGTAGGTTTATCTCAGTCAGGAGCAATTGAAATGGCTAAATTAGGATTCTCTTATGAACAAATATTGAATCATTACTATCGAAATGTAAAACTAAAAAAATTTGAGATATTGTCTCAATGGAAGTTAAGTAATTAATAATTTACTTTTATGAGTAAGGGTTTTTATAAAAATCGAAGATTGAAGTCGTTTATATTTTTTAGTGCTTGTTTTTTAGTAGCTTTTATTCCTCACGCTAACAATATCGAAAATTTCTCCTACATAATATTGACTCTTTCTTTTGTGATTGTTTTTTACGGTTTAATAGTTATTTCTAGAAATTTCAAAAGGAATAACGTTTTAAATACTGCAAGCAGAAGAATAAGCAATAAAGATTTACCTGTGCTTGATATTTTAGTCGCAGCTAGAGATGAAGAGAATGTCATATCAAGATTAGTTGAAAGATTATTTAATTTAGATTATCCAACAAATAAATTAAATATTTACATAATCGATGATGGTAGTTCTGATAAGACGCCTTTAATTTTAGATCGATTATCTAGACAATATGACAAACTAAAAGTCATAAGTCGTTCTCCAAATGCCGGAGGAGGAAAGTCAGGAGCTTTGAATTATGCCTTGAAATTTACCCATGGTGAATGGTTATTAGTTTTGGATGCTGATGCTGAATTAAAACAAGATTCTTTGATAAGGTTATTTAGTTTTGTAGAAGAGGGTAATTGGTCTGCAGTTCAACTAAGAAAATCAGTAACAAATGTAAGTAAGAATTTTTTAACTTCCTGTCAGTCAATGGAGATGGCTATGGATGCAATCTTTCAATATGGAAGATTATCAGTTGCTGGAGTTTCCGAATTAAGGGGAAATGGTCAATTAATTAAGAAAGAAACATTATTAGCATGTGGTTCTTTTAATGAAGATACAGTTACAGATGATCTTGATTTGAGTTTAAGATTATTATTATCAAAATCTAGAATTGGAATTTTATGGGATCCTCCAGTAATGGAGGAGGCAGTTGAGAATTTAAATGCTTTATTAGCACAAAGGCAAAGATGGGCAGAGGGGGGGCTGCAAAGATTCTTCGATTATGGAGATCAATTATTTACTAATAAAATTGATTATTTGCAGAAATTTGATTTAACTTACTTTTTCATCTTGCAATATGCATTACCAATCATTTCTATTTTTGATCTAGTTTTCAGTATTTCTTTTTTAGATTCACCAATTTACTGGCCTATTTCATTTACAGCTTTTATGTTATCTGGAATTGCTTTTTGGTACGGTTCTTCTTGTAAAAGTGAAGTACCCGTATTGCAAAAAAGCAATTTTTTGATGGTCTTTGTATCGGTTTTTTATTTATCACATTGGTTTTTAGTAATCCCTTGGGTAACTATAAAGATGTCTATTTTTCCCAAAAAGATACTCTGGCGAAAGACTCTTCATACTGGAGTTTAATCTATTCATCAAGATCTATAATTTCTCCATTAAAAAAATTTGCTAAGTTTTTTGAACTATCATCATAAGTTTCCTCGTTAGATATTTTTGTTGACGAATTAGTTTTTGGTTCTATTTTTTTTATTGGTCGGAAATTATTTACTTTATTTTGGGTTATTTCTGGAGTGTTTGTTGGGTTACTTTTATTTAATTGTTTGGTTGAAAAATTAAGTATTATTCTATCTCCAAAAATCTTTTTAACAGTATTTTCAATTATTACTTTTCTGCTTTTTATCATACTTTCCCAGTTTGGAGATAATGCAATTGTGATTTTCTCCGAATCAAAACTTTCAAGTTCGGCTTGTTGTGAAAGTAACATTCTTGTTGATGGTAACTCTACCTTAGAAAGAATTAATTCCCATTTATCATTTAAATTTGATCGAGGATTATTTTGGTTATTTTCAGAAATATTTTCAATACTTTCTTTTTCAAAAACTTCAAATTTTTCTAATTTTTCGTCTTTTTTTTCGATCAATTCCCTGTGAGTTATCTCTTCTTGAATACTTGGTTTTGGAATCTCATCTGAAATATTTTCTTTATTAATTGGAATATTTTTTCTACTTTCATTCTTCTCATCAGTCTTATTATTTTTACTTTCTTGTTTATTTTCAAAACTATTTATCTCTTGACTATCAAGAAGACCAGTTAAATGTATTTCAAACCAAAGCCTTGGATTATCACTTGATTTGATTTGATATTCAATATTTCTCAGATTATTATGCCAATTAATTATTGTTGATTTATTTATTGTTTTTGATATTTTATCTAACTCATCTCGAAATTCATCAGACGTATAATAAAGATCTGAATATTTATTATTAGTAGTGTGTAATAGTAGATCTCTTGTTATATTCAATAATCCTATAATTATTTGAAGAGGTTCGTTTCCGGCATCATATAATTTGTTGCAGGTATCAATTAATGACTCTGGATTATTCTCAACCAATGATTTGATCAGATTTGTTAATTCGCTTTCTGATACTTCCCCTAGGAGGTTTTGGATATTATTAATTGTTATCCCTTCTGGTAAAAGATTTAATTGTTCAAGGAGGCTTTGTGCATCTCTCATACCTCCATTAGACCTTTTTGCAATCATTTTTAACGCCTGAACCTCGTACTGAATAGATTCTTTTTCGGCGATTTCTGATAAATGTTGAAAAATATCACTAGGGCTTATTCTTCTAAAATCAAACTTTTGGCATCTACTTTTTATTGTATTTAATACTCTCTCAGGATTTGTCGTTGCAAGAATAAATACCACTCTTGAGGGCGGTTCTTCAATAGTTTTTAGTAAAGCATTTGAAGCTGCCGTTGAAAGCATATGACATTCATCAATTACATAGACTTTCCATCTTGCTTGAGTAGGTGCAAATCTCGCTTTTTCTATAATGTCTCTTATATTTTCTACTCCTGTATTTGATGCTGCGTCAATCTCGATAATATCAAGAGCGCATCCATCTGTAATTTGTCTACATAAGTCACATTTACAACAAGGAGTTATTGTAGGTTGGTCGAATGCCTGGCAATTTAGAGATTTTGCAAATATTCTTGCACTTGATGTTTTTCCAGTGCCTCTTGGACCATTAAAAAGATATGCAGGAGCAATTTTTTTCGTTAATAGAGCTTGTTTGAGTGTAATAGATATAAATTTTTGCCCAACCAGTTCGTCTAAGTTGTTTGGTCTATATTTTTGATGAAAAGGCTTATGTATATTTGGCATTTATTTTTCATTAATTTAGAAACAATAGGGATTTAATTAAAAAAATTAAACTCTAATTTTATGCAGACTCTTTAATGATTCTTTTTGATCCTGAAGGTAGTTTAACAATTTTAGATGAGAACAAATTATCTACCATTTTTTTCGTAATAGTGAATTCTTTTACATTTTCTTCAGAAGGCAAAGTGTACATTATGTCTAGCATTAGCTCTTCAATTATTGATCTTAATGCTCTTGCACCTGTTTTTCTTTTGTATGCTTCATTTGCTATCGCTTCAACAGAATCAGGCTCAAATGATAATTCAACATTATCCATACTTAGCAAAGTTTTGAATTGCTTTACTAATGCATCTCTTGGTTGAGTCAAAATAGATTCTAAAGTTTCTTTAGTAAGACGATCTAATACAGCACAAACCGGAATTCTTCCAATAAATTCTGGAATTAGGCCATATTTCACTAAGTCATCTAATTCTAAATTTTTCAGGGAATCTCTTGGGTCTACTATTTTTTTTGTATCAACTTTGTTTTGATCTGAATTGGCGGTAAATCCTATAGAGTGTTTACCCATACGCTTTTGAACGATATCTTCTAAACCTATAAAAGCTCCCCCACAAATAAATAGTATTTGACTCGTATCAATTTGGATGCAGTCATGATAGGGATGTTTTCTTCCGCCTTGAGGTGGCACATTAGCAATTGTTCCTTCAAGCATTTTTAATAATGCTTGCTGTACCC